>JAGRCP010000077.1 GCA_020433455.1 Caldilineaceae bacterium
AGACCAAAGTCTCGTTGTAGTACTAAAACCTACACTTTTTTAAAGTAACACGATATAAGCCCAACAGGCGTATCTGGAGATATGTGCCGGAAGCATTATCCATACAAAGTTCGACTGCTTTGCGATTTACATGCACAAGGGGGAACTTACGGAAGCGCCTTTTCTGTAATCCCTTGCTAAAGCGGGCGATTTTTCATGATAAGGAAAGGCACACAATGCGTTCTAACCATTGCAGCACAAGCAATAAACAGCAATTCAGGATCGTGACGATTCGCTTAATGTTGGGCATGATTTTGTTCGGTCTATCTTTGAGCATACACAACCCGTCCGCTCTCTATGCCCAAAGCGGGGTAGGAATCAGCGGAAACGTATACGAAGATTTGGACGAGCTAACGGATAATCAAGTTGACGGCGCCGGTATCGGCAAGGTCAGCAATGTTCAACTCTACGTAACGTTGCTAGATTCTTCAGGCATTGTCGTGCAGAGCGTCCCGGTAGCGCCAGACGGAACATATACGTTACCGGACGTCGATCCGGGCGGCTATACTTTGCAGCTCGGTATTTATGACGAAACCTTCAAGATCGGAAGCCCGCCCAGTATTGGGGCAAGCCTGCCGCCCAACTGGTACAACACGGGGGAGAACCTGGGCGCCGGCCTGGGGAGTGACGGTACGGTCAATGGCCTGATTTCCGTGACCATGGGCGCGTCCGATATCGCGGACGCAAACTTTGGCGTCAAGCAATTGGATACCGACGGCGACGGCATCCCAGACACTGTGGATACGGATTACAACGGCAACGGCATTCTTGATGTCGATGAAGGTATTTGCTACGACGTCGAGTTTGGCGGTGACGGGACCTATCCTATATCGACGCTGATTCAGCGCACCTGGTTCATGCATTCCGGAAAAACGGAATTTGCCGACGACAACAACTTTAATATCACAAGAATCGTCAATAATCCGGGACCGGATGTCAGCAATCTTATCCCCAACAATGTGACGGTGACCTATTGGCCCGGCCCCCAATCCTATTTAGTAACCGATGTTTCATCAACGACATTGGAGGAGGCCAAAGCCAATGGCGAGTATATCGAGGTCACCTTTACCACAGACTCAAGCTATGCATACGCCTATATTGACTGGGTCGGCTTCTTGAATCGTGCGGATACGGGGCCCGGTTTCTCCATCACCTACAGCATCTCGTCCGACGGCGGCAATAACTTCACCGATTTGGAAACCTTTGTGGAAGCAACCGATGCAGGCGGCGGCACCTATCCGGCCGGTCGCAGGGATCGCAGGGTTGCCTCCTATCCGGTCGCCCACGGCACAACCTATACCGTACGTTATTATTTTTATGCAATTGAGGGCGGCGCTACTGCCGAGATCGAGTTTGACGACCCCTATGTAGCCTTTGACGTATGTCGCCTGGACCTCAGGGGCAATGTCTATCACGATGCCAATGGTTTGGAAGACGGCAACGTGGATGGGACGGGGCTCAGCAATCCTGACGGCGCCCAACTCTATGCGGTCCTGGTTAACACGTCGGGCAACGTAGTCGCCAGCGTACCGGTCAATGCTGACGGCAGCTATCTATTCACTAATGTTGAAGCGGGCAATTACGCCGTGAACCTCAGCGCTTCAGATCAGAGCGCCAATGTCGGCAGTCCATATTCAGGCGCCCCTCTGCCCGCGGGTTGGGAAAATACGGGTGAGGATTGTTGTGACACGATTGGAGATGACGGTACTGTAGACGGTATCGTTACTTCAGTCAGCGTCGGGAATCCGACAGAAGCGCAGATTGCCGCCGGCGATTATTACGGCACGCCGGAGGAGGTAAATTTCGGCATTCAGCAGCTGCCCGTCGCCAACAACGTCTCTGAACCGAGTCAACTCAATCCGGGCGGAACGACTCAGGTACAGGTTCCCGCGCTGAATGTATCCGACCTGGAAGACGGTACGCCTACGACCATTGTGATCGATACGCTACCCACCTCCGGCACGCTCTATTACGACGGCGTGCCGGTAACGGCCGGTCAGCAAATTGACAATTTCGATCCAACCAAGTTGACCGTCGATCCGGACGACGGTGCGGTGACGGTTGAATTCACCTATAGCGTCATCGATTCCGCCGGAGCCCAATCCGGACCGGCTACGGTTGACATGCCCTTCTCTGGGTTAAATATCAATGGTACGGTTTTCAAGGATGACGATGGAAATGCCAATATCAACGGTACAGGTATTGGCAGCCCAGGCGGCAGCCAAATTTACGCCACCTTGGTTGACAGCGGTGGAAACGTGGCGGCCAGCGTACCGGTTAATGCAGATGGAACCTATTCGTTCTCTGACGTTACCCCCGGCAATTACACCGTCCGACTGGGCATTTCGGACGAAAGTACGAATGTGGGCAGTCCGGCAGGTACGTCGAGCTTGCCCGGCGGCTGGTTTAATATCGGCGAAGATTGTTGCGACAACACAGGCAACGATGGGACGGTCGATAGCAGCGTAAGCATCACATTAGAAACAGCCGACATAACCAGTGTAAATTTTGGAATTAATGACGCGCCGCTTGCCGTGAGCATTTCTTATGTTGCAAGTACGCAAAGCGGTGATCAGGTGACGTTTATCTGGCAGACGGCCACCGAGGTTGGTAACGCGGGTTTCAATATTCAGAGCGAGACATCTGACGGATTGGCACAACTAAACGAGGAGATGATCGCATCTCTGGTTATCGATTCGCTTGAATTGACCGAATACAGCGCGGCGCTACAGGCTTCGGTCACTGTCTTCTACATTGATGAAGTCGGGGTCAACGGCGCCGTTAAGCGCAACGGCCCTTATCGGATTGGTGAGAGTTACGGGGTTGATTCGGGAGACATTGATGCGCAAATTTTCCTGCCCATGATCCAACGATAGCATCGCCTGAAGAGAGAGTCTGCTTAACCGACTCATTCTTCAGGCGACGCTGTTCACATAGTTGGAGCGAAGAGCAGTACCTCTACTCGTTTGGATCGTCCTGCTGGGGCTTGGCCTATTGGCGGGAGGGAGAGCCAAGGTAGTCCAGAGTCAGGCAGGCGGCGCGTATCAGCTGACCGTCATTCTGGGGCAACCCGAAGCGGGTGAACAGCAAGGCGGGGCGTATGCTTTAGACAGCGGTTACTATGGCATTGTCCCGGAGGCGGGCGCGACCGCGCAGGATATCTATCTGCCTTTTGTCTATCGATAAAGTAATAGGCTCTCACCAAGCGGGAAAGGAGCGCCGGTAAATCCGGCCGTGTTCCTTTCCCGCTTGGTGCAGGCTACGCATCCTCTTCAGCCAGACGCTGGAAGAGCATGGCATAGGCTCTCTGGCCGCGTCGGAAATTATGCAGGCGGAAGAATTCGTTGGGCGAGTGTTGACGCTCGTCGCTCAAGGCAAAGGCGAAGTTGACGGTATAGACGCCCAGGGCATCGTAGAAAAGGCTGCAAAAGGGAATGCTGCCGCCGCTGCGCGCGTAAAACGGCTCCTTGCCGTAGAGTTGCAGATGCACGTCCCGCGCGGCCTGGTTGCCGGGATGATCAGCGGGCATGAGGTAAGGCTTGGCGACGCTCTCACCCGGGCGCACGGTGACGCGGACGCCGGGCGGCGCGTGCTGCTCAATGTGCGCGGTGATGCATTCGATAATCTCGACCGGATTCTGGTCCGCGACCAGACGACAGGTGATCTTGGCGTGGGCCGTGCTGGGCAGGACTGTTTTGCTGCCCTCGCCCTGGAAGCCGCCCCACATGCCGTTCACCTCCAGCGTGGGGCGGGCCCAGCGCCGCTCCAGCGTGGTATAGCCCGGCTCGCCGAAAGCCGCGTCCACGTTCACGCCGGCCAGGAATTGCGCCTCGTCAAAGTCGATGGCGTCTATACGCGCCCGATCTTCGGGCGTGAGGTCCTGCACGTCAGCGTAGAAGCCGTCAACGAGGATCTTACCGTCGGCGCTGCGCATAGAAGCCAGCAGCGCGGCCAGTGCGTGAATGGGATTCTGGATCGCGCCGCCGTAGCTGCCCGAATGAACGTCGTGATCGGGACCGGTGACGTCGATTTCCAGACCGGCCAGCCCGCGCAGGCCGATCATAAGCGCAGGCTGATCTTCGCTCCACTGCCCGCCGTCGGCGCTGATCACCATGTCGCAACGAAACATTTCCCTGTGTCTGGTCAGAAAGTCGGGTAAATTAGGGCTGCCAATCTCTTCTTGACCCTCGAAGAAAAACTTCACGTTAACGGGCAATGCGCCCTCCGTTTGTAAAAGCGCCTCTACGGCCAGGATGGGCGGCAGCATGTTGCCCTTGTCATCGTTTGCGCCCCGGGCATAAACCCGATCGTCGATAATCGTCGGATCAAAAGGCGGGTTGTTCCAAAGCGGCAGCGGATCCACGGGCTGAACGTCATAGTGACCGTAAACGAGGATGACGGGCGCATCGCCTGCATGGAGCCAATCCGCATAGACCACCGGATGCGCGCCCGTTTCCAGAACGGCTACGTTTTCCATCCCCGCGGTCCGGCACCTGTCCGCCACCCACTCGGCCGCGCGGCGAATATCGGGCATATGCTCGGACAGGGAAGAGATGCTGGGGATGCGCAGAAAATCGAGCAATTCCTCGGTAAATTGCGCCTGATTTTCATCGAGATAGGTTTGCCAGGTGGTCATAGAATGCCTTTCAAATCAATTTGATGATAGGAGAATAGGGCGCGCCCTATCCTTTTTCCGCCAGCGTAGCGATATAGGGTTCCATCCACTCAGAGAGGGCCTGTCCCGTCCAGCGGTCTTCATAGAAGCCGACGAGCCGGAAGCCTGCGTCAAGCTGACCGCCGATCTGGTCGGTCAGGGTGTGACCGAACTCCAGCGCGCTTAGTTCCTTGATATAATCGTCCCGCTCCTTGGGCGGCAGGCTGTCAACGTCCGAGTAGGGCAGTTCATAACGCACTTCGTACTGACCTCTGTCAGCCAGCTTGGCGTCAAAGAGATAAAAAACCGGGTTCATGAAGCCGGCCATAATCCGGCCGCCGGGGCGCAGAACGCGATGGGCCTCGCGCCAGACAGGGCGCACATCGGGTACAAAAAGATTGGAGCAGGGATGAACGATGAGGTCAAACTGCGCGTCATCGAAAACGCTGAGGTCGGCCATGTCTCCCTCTACCGGCGTAATCGTCAATCCCTCCCGCCGGGCGACCAGGCGATCCTGGGCAAGCTGGCCGGGCGAGTTATCGAAAACCGTAACGGTCGCGCCCGCCGCCGCCAGAAGCGGGCCCTGCTGTCCGCCGCCGCTTGCCAGGCAGAGGATGTCCACGCCCTGCAGGTCAGCCGGAAACCAGGTGCGGGGCGCGCACTTCTCGGGCGTGAGGAGAATGCACCACTCGCCGCGGCGTGCCGCGGTAATCTCATCCGGGCCTACTGGCACGGTCCAGACGCTTTTTTCCTGAACGGCCTTGTCCCAGGCTTTGCGGTTGTGCTCGGTGACGTTCATGTACTATCTATGCTCCGTAGAAACGCCGCGCTCTCTTCGGGCAGCGTGGGGTTGATAAACATGTCTGCGCCCAACTCGAAACCCGCCAGCCGCGTGACTCGGGGCACCACCGTCACGTACCAATGAACGTATTCGGGATGAGCTTCTTTGACGGGAGACGTGCGCACAACATAATTGAAGTCAGGATTGCCTACGCCCTTATAGAGCTTGCGCAGGATGCCGTGCAGGACGGTCGCGACGCCGGCGCACGACTCGGGATCGGCGTACCGAAAATGGGCCTGATGCCGATGGGGCACAATCCAAATGTGAAAGGGCGAAAACGCGGCGTAGGGGATAAAGGCTGTCGCGTGCTCGCCTTCAATGATGATGCGCTTTCCGTCCTCCCGCTCCCGGTCCAGCATGGTGCAGAGGCCGCAAGCGCCTGTGTTTTCGTAGTAGCGGCGCACTTCCTCCAGCCGGGCGCGGATATCCGTGGGGACGATGGGCAGGCCGATAATTTGGGCGTGGGGGTGGTGCATGGAGCTGCCCGCCATGCTGCCGTGATTTTTGAAGCAGACCACGTGCTCCATGCGCACGTCCTGGGCTATCGCCCGACTGCGCTGCTGAAATGCAGTGAAGACCTCAACCAGTTCCGCCGCCGGACGCAGCGCGGAAATCGCATTGTGGAGCGGCGATTCTACCACGATGTCATGGTATCCGATTGCGCTGCTGCTGCGGTAAATGCCGTCAAACGTGTAGACGCTCTCGCCGTCAGGCTGGAGCGCCGGATACAAATTATCCACCACCCGCACCTGCCAATTCCGGGCCTTAGGCAGGCGCAAGCGCTCCAGGTCCAGTTCCTCATTACCGGGGCAAAAGGGGCAATCGGCGTCATAAGCAGGCAATGCAGTCGGATCGGTCGTCGAAAGGGGCGTCAGTTCACTGGGCCGTTTGGCTCGTTCCGTAGCGATAATCACCCAGCGCTTGGTGACCATATTTTGGCGCAACTCGTTCATCGTAGCGAGATCACCTTTCAGATAGCCGATTGAAGTCGTTCGCCAACAGCAAAATTTCGTTTCAGCGCTTTCTGCATTTGGGATTCACATCAGATAGCGCTTTTCATGGGGTAGAAAATAAACTAAAAAGATTTTCTTATTCTACCGGCAGCCCCGCCGCTTCCCAAGCCACGATGCCGCCCTGCATGTTGTGGACGTTGGTGTAGCCCTGATCGCGCAGGAAGCTGGTTACCTGACCGCTGCGGTTGCCGCTGCGACAGGTGACGATAACCGTTCCGTCGGTGGGGATTTCGCTCAGGCGCGCCGGCACCTCGTTCATGGGGATGAGCACGACGCCGGGGATGTGCCCTTCGTCATACTCCCACTGCTCGCGCACGTCTAACACCACCACGCCATCCATGTCCTTGACGTCGGAAACGGTTTGGGGGTCTACCGTATCGGACAGCTCAGCCAGGGCGATGGCCGGTGCGGCGTCCGCGGGGGCTTCAGCAGCCGGCGCGGCCGGCGCGCTGCATGCAGCCAATAGCAAGATGAGGACAAGCGCCCCCATTAGTCGATAGGTTTTGCGTTCCATACTGGATACTCCTTTTATGATAAGAATCTCACGCAGGTACGTTAGGGGCGGTCGCGAGGACATGCTCTCAGCGCAGCCCGCGAAATTACGAAGAAAAGCGCCGCAAGGCCCTTCGCCGGTCAGTCGTCAGGTCCGGAAAATTGAGGACGATCCAATCAGAGTAACAATTGTTGTTCGGCATCGGACGCGCAGAGAAGCGCGGGCGTCCTGCCTGTCAGATGCTGCGCCGCGCCAGAGCCAGGCCGAGCCCGGCGACAATCATGAAGCCTCCGGCTCCGCGCTGGGCTGATTGAACCGCACGGCGGCTCTTGAGCAAGCCGCCGGCTTTCCCGGCGGTGATTGCCCAGATGGACGTAACGATAAATGTAATCGCCAGGAAAGTCGGCACAATCAGCATAAATTGCACGCCGACAGGACGTGTGGTATCGATAAAATGGGGCAAAAACGCCGCAATAAAAATTAGGCTTTTGGGGTTAGGGATCGTGACGGTCAAGCCTTGGACAAACAGCTTCGTCCCGCTTCCGGAAGGCGAATCCAGTGCGAGGGGCGCATCAGCATTCCGCCACTGCATAATCCCGAGGTATACCAGGTAGGCGGCCCCGGCCCAACGAATCCAATCAAAAGCACCGGCAACCGTATTCAGGAGGGAAGCAAGGCCAATAGCAGCGATCAGGAGTTGAAAAGCGACCCCGACGGTCCCCCCGGCAACTGTCGCAAGGGCGCGTCGCCAGCCAAACGAGATGCTGTGCGCGATGGTCAACAGTACACTCGGCCCCGGCAGTAAAATCAGAAGCGCCGTAGCCAAAACAAATGCGGCATATGTCTGCATATCCATAAATTCGTCGCCGTTCCTCCGTCTTCTCAGCGTTTAGGACACGCCTCCTTAAAAGGGTAAGCTGTCCGCCCCCTACTCCACCAGGTCAATTTCGTAGATCTTCGGCCACAGCTTCCCCGTAACGAAGAGGCGATCGGTTGCCGCGTCGTAGGCGATGCCGTTGAGCGTCCCCTGCGTTCGCAGGAAATTCGCCAACGCGGCCTCATTGGCCAGACCATGAAGGCCCATCAATTCGGTCCGGGCTTCCTCATCCGGCAGGCCGGCCAGATCGATATACGCGGTTACGCGGCCGGTTGCGGGATCAATGATTGCAATGCGCTCCGTCTGCCAGATATTGGCGTACACCCGGCCGTCGATGTACTCCAGCTCGTTGAGCATGGTCACCGGGCCCTCATCGTCGGTCACCGCAACCTGGCCGGTTATCTCCAGGCTCTCAGGATCGATGAAGTACAAGGTCGCCGTACCGTCGCTCATGATCAGGCGCTCGCCGTCATGCGTCAGGCCCCATCCTTCCGTGGGATAGCTGAACTGTCCTTCGGCTTGCAGCGTCTCCTTATCAAAGACGTAACCGAGATTGGACTGCCAGGTGAGTTGATAAATCTTGTCGCCCAGCACGGCCACGCCCTCGGCAAAGATATCCGGCGGATAGCGCACGCCCTGAATCACTTTGCCCGTCTCCGGATTCACCTTGCGCAGGGTGGATTGGCCGCGCAGTCCTGTCCCCTCGTAAAAAATGTCGTCGGCGTAAACCAGCCCCTGGGTAAAGGCAGCCGGGTCATGAGGAATCGCATTTTCCACCACGTAGCTGAACTGCTTGACGCCCGCCTCCGCTTCCGGCGTAGCGGTTGCCGTGGGAGCAGGCGTCTCTGTCGGTACGGAGGATGAGGTAGAAGCAGGCGCAGCGACCGGCGCGGCCGCGCCGCTACAGCCCGTTCCCCAAAGCGCAACCAAAAAGAGCAGGCTCAATAAGCGTAATCTCATTCCGTTTCCTTACCCCTGGCTCGTGACCGTCTGACCAAATTGTCAGAATTCATTCTATCACGAACGTATGATAAGCTTAGATCGCACATTCAATTTGTAGGTATCTCCCCTTTCCTACGATTCGTTTCTGATTCTTTTTTTTCGTTCTCATTTCTCACCCCATCTCTATTACGATCATGAAACGTATCAACACCGAAATTCTCGTTATCGGCGGCGGGGCAACCGGAACCGGCATAGCCTGGGACGCGGCCCTGCGCGGCTTTGCTGTGGCGCTGGTTGAACGTCGGGACCTGACCCACGGCACCACCGGACGCTACCACGGCCTGCTCCACAGCGGCGGCCGCTACGTTGTCAAAGACCCCCAGAGCGCGGTCGAGTGCATCCAGGAAAACCGCACCCTGCGCCACACCCATGCCCACTGCATTGAGGAAACGGGCGGGCTATTCGTCGTCACGCCGGAAGATGAAGGCGATTTCCCCGATCTCTTCGTACAGGGCTGCGCTGAGACCGGCGTACCCTGTAACGAGATTTCCGTGGCCGCGGCCCTGCGTCGGGAGCCGCTCCTCAATCCCCGCATCAGCCGGGTCTTCGAAGTGCCTGACGGCTCGGCCGACAGCTTCCTGGCGACCCACGCTACGGCCCAGGCCGCGCGTCAGGCCGGCGCGCGAATTCTCACCTACCACGCGGTGACCGGCCTGCTGGTGACCGGCGGCGACGGCGACAAGCGGGTTGTGGGCGCGCGGGTGATGGACGCGGTGAGCGGCGAAGAGATCCACATTCACGCGGCCATGGTCATCAACGCGACGGGCGCCTGGGCGGGCAGGATTACCGGTATGGTGGGCATTCCCATCAGCGTCATCCCCGGCAAGGGGACCATGGTGGCCATGAATCACCGGTTGGTCAACACGGTTATCAACCGCTGCAAAATGCCCGCGGACGGCGACATCATTGTGCCCGTGCATACGGTCGCGGTCATCGGCACCACGGACGAGCGGGTAGCCGATCCCGAAAACCTGCGCATCGAACCGTGGGAAGTGCAGCTTATGCTGGACGAGGGTGAGAAGCTGGTCCCGGGCATCAGCCGGGCCCGGGTGGTGCGGGCGTGGGCGGGCGTGCGGCCCCTCTACCAGGAGGACTACACGGGCGACAGCCGAGACGCGACCCGCAAGTTTGCCCTGCTGGATCACCAGCGTGGTCACGGCGTGGCCGGCCTCATTACCATCACCGGCGGCAAGTGGACCACCTTTCGCCTCATGGCCGAGAAAACGGTGGATTTGGCCGTCGATTACCTGGGCGAACGCCAACCCTGCCGTACGGCTTCCACCCAGGTTCCGGGCGCGGAACAGGGCCACTACTGGCTGGGCCATCGCCTCCATGAAATTGAGGAAGAGCATCTCCAGGGCGAGTTAATCTGCGAGTGCGAGCTGGTCACTCGTACCATGATCGAGAATGCGGCCAAGCGCAATCCTACCGTCACGCTGGACGACATCCGCCGGGACGTACGCCTGGGCATGGGACCGTGTCAAGGCGGCTTCTGCACCTATCGGGCCGTGGGCATTCTCCACGAACTGGCCCGCCAGGCTGAAGGAGCCGGTCCCACAGAAGAAGAAACAAAAGAGGGCACGGAGCGGGATGCAGCCTGGGAAGTCGCCTATCTCCAGTCGCCCAGGCACAACCTGAGCGCGGATGAAAGGCCCGCGCGCGATGAGGCGGGCCTACAGCCCAATCTTCTGCTGCGCGACTTCCTGCAAGAGCGCTGGAAGGGCGTCACGCCCATTTTGTGGGGCCGCCAGCTCAAGCAGGAGCGGCTGGACGAGCTGATTTACTTGAATCTCATGAATGCGGATCACCTGCCCCAGACGGGCGAAAAGAGTCCGCTGACCGATTTTTACCTTTACGACGCCACGCCCAACGAGCAAACGGAGGCCCCGGCATGATCGACTACCTGGTCATGGGCGCGGGTCTCAGCGGCTTGATGAGCGCCTATGCCGCGGTCCAATCCGGCCATCGCGTCAAGGTCATCGCCAAAGGACTGGGCGCGCTCCACTGGGGTGCAGGCTCTATTGACGTTCTGGGCTACTTGCCCCAGGCGCGTGACGCGGTTGTTCGCCGTCCGCTGGAACGTCTGGCCGATCTGCCGGCAAATCATCCTTATACCATTCTGGGGCCGGCTGCGGTACAGGACGGGCTGGACAAATTTATGCGCCTCACCGAGGAATTGGGTCTGCCCTATTACGGTGCGGAAGCGGCCGGCGAGAATCTGCTGCTGCCGTCGCCGGCAGGTGCGTTGCGGCCGGCATTCCTGGCCCCGGCAGCCCAGTCGGCCGGCACGGCGAGCGACGACGCCCCCATGCTTATCGTCGGCTTCGAGAGATTGCGCGACTTCTATCCCGAACTCATCGCCGAAAATTTGACCCGCCAGGGGATTGCCGCACGCGCGGTCAAGCTGCCCTATGAGCTGCTTAGCGACCGGCGAGACGCCAACACGGTGCAGTTGGCCCAGGAACTGGACGATGAAAACCGGACCGAACGTCTGGCGGAATTTCTGCGCGAGGCCGTCCGTCCCGGCGAGCGGATTGGTCTGCCCGCGCTCCTGGGCCTGGCGCGGCACGCTCAGGTCGTGACCCGGTTGGCCCTTGCTGCGGGTGCGCCTGTCTTCGAGATTCCCACCTTACCGCCCAGCGTGCCGGGCATTCGCCTCTTCAACACCCTGCGCGCCGGGTTGGAAGCCCGGGGCGTCCGGGTTGAGGCGGGCATGGAAGTGATCGAGATGAACGCCGAAGAGGGCGTCATTCGCTGGGTGGCCAGCGAAACCAGCGCCCGGCCCCTCAGGCACAGCGCCGAACGCTTTGTTTTGGCCACGGGCGGCATTTTGGGCGGCGGCTTTATGAGCGACCACACCGGGCGGATATGGGAAACCGTCTTCGACCTGCCCTTAACCACGCCCCAATCGCGCAGCCAATGGTTCCGACCCGCCTTTCTGGCCCCGGACGGACATCCGGTCTTTCAGGGCGGCGTACGCGTCAACGCCGCGTTCCAGCCCGTGGATGCACAGGGAGCGCCCTGCTTCGCCAATCTTCACGTCGTAGGCGGCGCGCTGGCCGGATGCGATCCCCTGGCGGAGAGAAGTTTGGAAGGGTTGGCGATTGCGACGGGGATGAACCTACTGAAAGAATAAAGATTGAGTGGAGCGCCTTTTCGGATAAAAACAGACCGTCAGGAAAACCCCAAGGCTGACGCCCTTCCAATCCTCAATCTTTATTCTTCAATCATCACAAGGTGAGCCATGCACACAACCTCCTGGCATTCCGTCGGCCCTTCGCTGGACGAATGCATCAAGTGCAATATCTGCACCAGCTACTGCCCCGTCTCCGCGGTGACGGACCTCTTTCCGGGGCCCAAATACTCGGGGCCTCAGGCCCAACGCTTCCGGGAGAGCGGCCAGCCCGACACGCCCGACCAGGCGGTGGATTACTGCTCGGGCTGTCGCGTTTGTAACGAGGTCTGCCCCACGGGCGTGAAGATTGCGGAACTGAACGCGCGGGCCCGGGCCCAGATAGCCAAAGAAAAAGGCATCCCCCTGCGCAATCGCCTTCTGGGGCGCAATGAGCTAATGGGGCGGATTGGTCACTACGCGCCGCGGCTGGCCAACTTCGGCCTTCACAATGCGGTGAGCCGCTTCCTGGCGGAAAAGGTCATGGGCATCGCCCGCCAGGCGCCCCTGCCCTACTGGAGCACGGACGGCAGCTTCGGAGCCTGGTTCAAGCGTACGCAGAAGGAGCGATTGCACGCGCGCCAAAAAGTCGTCTACTTCCACGGCTGCGCAACCATGTACTACGAGCCCTTTATCGGCAAGGCCGCGGTGGCCGTGCTGGAGCATAACGGCTACGAGGTCATCGTGCCGCCCCAGAACTGCTGCGGTCTGCCCATGCTCAGCAACGGCGAGTTTGCCGCGGCGGAAGGCTATCATCAGCGCAACGTGAATTCCATGGCCGGCCTGGCCCGGGGCGGCTATCCTATCGTGGGAACCAGCACCAGCTGCACCCTCACGCTCAAGGAGGAGGCGCCCGAGCTGCTGGACATGCACAGCCCTGACGTAACCGCGCTCAAGATGGGCGTGTGGGACATCTTCGAGTGGCTGCGGGAGCTGCATGAAGAAGGCAAACTGCGGACCGACTTCCGGCCCATCAACCTGAAGCTGCCCTATCACGCGCCCTGCCAATATCGGGCCCATCGGGTGGGCAAGCCCGCGCTGGAGATCATGGCCCTGATCCCCGAGTTGGAAATCCCTGAAAGCCACGCGCGCTGCTGCGGCATCGCAGGCACCTACGGCTACAAGACGGAGAAGTACCAGATCGGCATGGATGTAGGCGAGGAACTCTTTCAGTTCGTGCGCGAGCAGGGTGATGACGTCACCATGACGGCCTGCGACTCGGAGACCTGTCGCTGGCAACTGGAGCACGGCACCGATCTGCCCAGCCGCCACCCCATCGAAGTGCTGGCCGCGGCCTACGGGCTGTATGATTTGGAGACGCGGGAATTGACGAGCCAATCGAATAGCATGTAGCTGCTGCATGCACACATCACCGCGTCCGGCTCATTCATGGGCGATCCAGGTCTCTGAAAAGGCTAGAAACGCTGAACTGGTCTTCTCGCCTTCGGGCAGGCGCACCTCACCCGGCAAAGGAACGCCGTTAACGGTAATCGTTCCGGCGCGGCAAGGGCAGATCACCGTCACCACATCAAAACGCGCCGAACCGCTCTGATTGTCAAAGTGCTCCAGCGCGGCATCCAAGACATCCCGCCACACGATTTCGATGCTTAGCCCGTCGGCGGCGCAGGTAACGCGGTGGAGACGCGGGCCATCAAACTGTTGCAAAAAACGTGCCTGTTGGGGCGCGGCATCTGCCAGGCCGAGGTCCTTGTAGCCAGTAAAATGCTGGTTAAAACGTGTCATCACCATGCGCCCCAGCGCGGCGTTATCGGCGAAGACGGCAAACGAAGGCAAGTCGGCCATCCCCACTGCTCCAGGATCAGACCAGAAGGCAAGCGCAAACCCCTCGCCCTGGGTCGAATAGGTGGAGCGCCAGCAGCTAATCCCTGCTACAGCCGCTTCGCCGTCAGGCGCGTATAACGTGAGCATGTGGTTCTCACCTGCGAATACGACCGGACGTTGTCTCCATCATAATTAACAATTTTACGCTGTTGCAATTGTGAGGATGACCTTGCCCCTGACGTGTCCTTCTTCCACATAACGAAACGCGTTGACCGCATCGTCAATGGGGAAAGTACGGTCGATGACGGGCTTCAGTTGGTCAGCGGCAAGCAGGGCGCAAAGCTCAGTCAGGTCTTGCTGTCTTTTGCTGTCGTCAACTGTGAGCATGACAACCCGCTTCCTGCCAAACATGAAGCGAAATCGACCAAAAAGCAGCGCATCAAAGATCTGTTTGTTCTTGCCGCCCACCATGACGTAGATACCGGCCGGTTTCAGGCTATTCCTATATTCCGGCAAGGAATGGTAGCCATTGATGCCGAAGATAACGTCATAGCGTGCCTCTTCGCGGGTAAAATCCTGAACAGTATAGTCAAGTATGCGATCGGCGCCCAAAGACGCAACCAGCTCCCGGCTATTCGGCCCGCAAACGGCCGTCACCGTGGCGCCGTACGCTTTGGCGATCTGGACGACATATGTCCCGACGCCGCCGCCCGCTCCCTGGATCAGGACGGCCTGGCCGGGTTGGATTACCGCCGCATCCCGGACGGCCTGCAACGCGGTGATTCCGGCCAGAGGAATGGCCGCAGCTTGTTCGAAGCTCAAATCGGAGGGCATTTTTGCAACTGATTTTTCATTGACGCAGACATATTCAGCAAATCCGCCCAGGTCGTCCTGAAACGTATCGCCAAATACGGCGTCCGAAACGGCGTGGAGGGTAACGCCGGGGCCAACCGCTTCAACCGTGCCCGCGATGTCGAGGCCAAGAATCCGTTTTTTTGGCTTTGTCAGGCCATTATTAAGCCGCGCCAGGAATGGATCGGCGCGCATGAGGCGTACGTCGGCCGAATTGATGGACGCCGCGTTGATTTTTACCAGAATATCCCCATCCCCCGGAATGGGTTTCTCAACATCGGTAATACGAAGCACTTCGGGGCCGCCGTACTGATCATAAACAACTGCCTTCACAATATCTTCTCCATAATCCGGGTAGTCAGGGTAGTCAGGGTAAGTCCTACAATGAGGCGCTAGCTCATGTTCGATAACGCGACCCTGAGGAAAGAACGCATAATGATGGACAGGTATGTCCTTCATCCATTACGCTATCGCGCTCTTTTGGTTTCGGCAAAAGAAGCTTGACGGCACGACTTTTTCGGGCAAAGTGGAAGGTTGACAGGCGTTAGATCCAGTCCCCTGCGGCGGCTGAAAAACGAACAGTCGCCCCGAATGGAGCACGGGATATATGGACGTCGAGAAATGACTTGATGATTGCCCGCGCATAAGATCGCAACTGCAAGCCGGAGCCCGGGAGCGCCGGCCAAAATAACAGATCGAGAACTTGAATGGGGTGTTTATCTGCCTATTCAGCCGGCGGGAAGTTCGTCCAGGTAGCGCACGCCCGTCAGCTCTTCGGAAACGCGCCAAAGTCGTTTGGCATCCGCCTGGTTATGCGACGCAGCGCTGGACTTGACGCGCACCGGGTAGCCGCGCATGCCCGCAAAGCCGCCGGGGCCGTAATAGTCGCCGCCCTGGACCGCGGGATCGACTGCGGCGCGAAGAACGGGCAGCGCGCCCATGGCTGAACTTTGGGCAAGAAACGGCAGAATGCTCACCGATAAGCGCATGTACCAATTTCGCTCGCTCAGATGGGTGGACAAATTGGTAGCGGCCAAACCCGGATGCGCGGCCACGGAAATTGTCTTCGCGCCAACTGCCGTCAGGCGTCGCTGCAGCTCATAGGCAAAGAGCAGGTTCGCCAGCTTGGAGCGGCCGTACGCACGGGTCGGACCGTAGCCCGCGCCGTCCGCATACATGAGGTTGTCAAAATCCATGTTTCCCTGGGTATGAACCATGCTGCTGACCGTCACCACGCGTGAGCCGGGCGCAGCCAGCAGCGCATCCAAAAGCAGACCGGTCAACGCAAAATGGCCCAGATGATTGGTCCCTAACTGAAGCTCAAAGCCGTCCTGGGTGGTCCCGTAGGGGGTCATCATGATGCCGGCATTGTTCACCAGAATGTCCAACCGGGTATAGGCTTGTTTGAAAGCCCGGGCGAATTCGTGAATAGAGGCGAGGCTGGACAGATCAAGGGGCATGACCTGAGCCCGGGCAGCGGGGACTTCCGCTTCCAGCGCATCCAGCGCGGCCTGGGCTTTCTCCCGATTACGGCAGGCCATGATCACCTGCGCGCCCCGGCGGGAAAACTCCTTGGTCTCTTCAAGACCGATGCCGCTATTGGCGCCGGTAACGACGATCAGTTTTCCACCGAGATCGGGCATATCGGCAACGGTCCAAACTGTCGATTTACGGGGCATGGGGATTTCTCCTCAATGGTCATGGACTACTCCAACGTCTTGCTCATCTTGCGACTAAGTGTAGCGTAGCCGAGCCCCGCGTAAAAGGCGCGCGCCCCCTGGTTGAACTCGTATACGTTCAACTCTACGGTCGTCGCGCCCTGGGCCGTCGCCCACGCCTGCACCCGCTCCATGAGGGAACGCCCTACGCCTTGCCCCTGGGCCGCGGCTGCTACGCCGATGTCCTCCACCACGGCGTAGCAGCGAGGCGTAAAAATGGGCAGAGCAGGCGCAATGCGCAGTACGGCATAGGCGTAGCCCGCGGGCCTGCCGTCGATCTCAGCGAGGAAGAGCACAACATTTTCATCATCGAGCCAGGCGCGATAGCGCTCCTCGTCCCAAACGGGACCCTCGGGCGCTTGAAAAATGCGGGGAAGGCGTGCGCGGTGCAAAGCATGGACTGCTGCGGCCAGCTCGCAAAGGAGAACGAAGTCACCGGCAGTCGCGGGGCGAATATGTAGATTCATGGCGGGTTCGTTGGTTGGCGCGAGGCGTCAGGTTGTTGCGGTCGATATAGGCTTTTCTACCGCAGCCCGGAGGGGTCGGTTTTCGGACTCATGGTCGACAAAAGCTGAGTGAGGAAGTAAAGTTTGAGCAATACGTTACCGGCCGTTATTTGACAAAACGGTTGCATCTTCCTAGGCTCCTGTCGCTTCCAGGTTTAGCGGCGTAGCCATCAAATCGCCGCCGACCGATAATGCGTCCGCCCCATGCGCAGGCATGGACGCCTCCCGCCCGACAGCACGCGCCAGTTCCGTCGTCACATATTGATTCAGGCTTACGCCTTCGCGGCTTGAAGCTACTGCGAGATCACGATGCAACGATCTGGTCATGCGCACCACAAACCTACCGCTAAATTCTTCGAGGGGACGCGGCTCAGGAATCGTCTGGGCATCCTCAAGTGCGACCTCGATCCACAATGCCATTGCCTCCTGAATCAAATCGGCGGCTTCCTTAGCCGTTTCCCCCTCTGTCATGCAACCCGGCAGTTCAGGGACGCGGGCAAACCACGTATTTTCGTCCTCGCGCACTAACTCGATGCGATAAGGGAGAGAAAGATAATAATTTAATGTTTTATTCATCGCTGTTTTTTCTGCTTCAATCCAGATCTACAATCAACAACATCAACCATTTTCGAGTTGTTCAATCAGTGCCAGCACCCACCTCACATAGGTCGCGCCCACATGCGGCCGCTTGAACGGCACCGTTATGCGAAGCTCAAGATACTCAGTGTGTGAATAGATATGGTGACTACCGCGTGAACGTCGCAGTTCAAACCCATAGGCGATTAAGAGGCTATCCAAGTCCGCAAACGAAACAGATTTGGGGCTATTGCGAACTCTCTGAAGAAGTTTATCTGACTTACTCATAGTTCGCTCCCGTATGATACTATATATAGTATCATACGTCAATGGGCACTTTTTGATTCATTGACTTACAAAGTCAAGCAGCTATCTAAAAAATACCACAGCGACCAAAGCATGGACAACATAATTATTAGGGAAGAAGATGCTCCTCAACTAAGCTTGCACAGATCATAGACAGAAAGAGCTTTTACTCTTCTCTCATGCCCGGCCCAGCGCTGCAAACAACCCCCGATTATTCACATACCCGGCGCGGAAATGCTCGATCCACCCGGCATAGAAGCGCTGCGTGGCGGGATTGGGCTGTACGACCTCGCCGTAGCTAACCCACTCATCTGCAAATGAAGCGGCTTCCACCAGGCCCGCGCCCAGCCCGGCCGGCAGGGCCGCGCCCACGGCCGACTGCTCCGCGACCTGCAAGGGACGCACGGGCAGGCCGAAGACGTCGGCCACGATCTGTCGCCAGAGGGGACTGCTTGCGCCGCCGCCGGCCAGGACGATCTCGGCCGGGTGCGCGCCCAGCTCGGTGAGGACGGCCAACGCGTTGGCCAGGGCGAAGGTCACGCCCTCCATGACGGCGCGCACCATGTCGCTGCGCCCGTGGCTGAGGGTCAGGCCCAGGAACGCGCCCCGGGCCAGGGGGTCCATGTGGGGCGTGCGTTCGCCCGCGAGGTAGGGGAGGAAGATGAGACCATTGCTGCCCGGGGGCGACTCCCCGGCCCAGGCGCTCATACGCGTGTAGGCGCCCCCCCCGCTGAGTACGAAGACGTTGTCCCGCAACCAGCGCAGGGCCATACCCGCGGAAAGGATCGCGCCCATCTGATACCAACCCGCGTAGCCCATGCCGTTATCCGGTTCGAATGCGCTGCAAAAGGTGTGGATGCGCCCGGCCGGATCGACGATGGGATGGGCCACGGGCAGGACAAGCTGGCCGCCCGTGCTCAGGGTGAGGAGAAGGGTGCCGGGACGGACCGCGCCCGCGCCCAATGCGCTGCACGCGGTATCGGCTGCGCCTGTCATCACGGGCAGACCGGCCGGCAACCCCAACGCGGTTGCGGCGTCCGGCTGGAGTTCGCCTGCGATGCTCACGGAGGGCTGCACCGGCGGCAACCGGCGCGGATCAATCGCAAGCGCATCCAGCAGTACGGGCGACCAGTCCCGCGCCGCGACGTCCAGCAGGAGCGCGCCCGAGCCGTCGCTGGGGTCGCCGGCAAAGCGCCCCGTCATCCGCCAGCGCAGGTAATCTTTGGGCAGCAGAATTTTGGCCGTGCGCGCCCAGCGATCCGGCTCCTCTTCCTGCAGCCAGGCTACGGTCGCGGCCTGGAAGCCGGTCGCCACAGGGCTGCCGGCGATCTCGATCAGGCGCGCTTTGCCCATGCGTCGGGTGATCTCATCAACCTGGCGACTGCTGCGTCGATCCGGCCAGATAACGGCATCGCCCAGCAGCCCGTTCTCCTCATCCAGCAGCACCGTACCGTGCATCTGGCCGGAGAGACCAATCGCGGCGATGCGGTCGGCGGCTAGCTCGCCGGTGACGGAGCGTACGGTTGCACAAACTGCGCGCCACCAATCGTCCGGCCGCTGCTCGGAATATGTGGGCTGGGGATGGAAAATGGGATATTCGGCCGAGCCGCTTGCCACGATCCGGCCGCGGGGCGTTACTGCAATAACCTTGACCGAAGAAGTGCCCAGATCGACACCCAACAGTAGCGGGTCATTCATAATTTACTCGCGATATTTGTACGGATAATTGGCGTGATTGATGGGCTGCAACGCGGCGCAAAGGGGTTGATACACATCCCGATAGATGCCCGCATAGAGTTCACTCCACGCCGCTATCGGCTCCACGGACGTAACCGGCGCGTCCACGTGGGCCGCGGCGTCGGCGATGTCCCGGTAGACGCCTGCGCCCACACCGCCCAGCAGGGCCGCGCCCAGAGCGGTGGCATCGGCCAACTCGGCTACATAGATGGTTTGCTCCATGAGCGTCGCCTTGATCTGCATGAGGAGCCGGTTGCGCGTAACCCCGCCGATGGCGTAGATCTGCTGAATGGGCGGAACGCCGTCATAGGCAAAGAGGGGATCCAGCGTAGCCCGCATCTCGAAAACCAGACCTTCCAGCACGGCCCGATAGAGCGCGCCCCGGGTCACGTCCGTGCTCAGGCCGATGAAGGCGCCCCGGGATTTGGGATCGTTGTGGGGTGAATGGGGCAGGCGCAGGTGGGGTAAAAAGCGCACGCCCGCCGCGCCCGGGCCGACAGTTATCGCCTCTGCATCCAACGTAGCAAAATCAACCTGGGGCGCGCAGGTATCCCGGAACCATTCGATGCAGGCGCCGGCCGTACGATAGGAAGGAATAGCGTAGTAGCCGCCGCTCACGTGGGCGCCCATTTCGTACCCCTGCCGGCCGGCAGCGGGATCGGTGACGGGGCGGGACAGGGGCATGAAGAGCGCCTCGGCCGTGCCCATGGAGTCCAGGAGCGTGCCCGGCTGATTGATGCCCAAAGCCATTGCGCCGACGATGTGATCGTGGCCGCCCACCGCAACCGTGACCGACGCAGGCAAACCGGCTGCTGCCGCCACGTCCGCGTCAAGCGGACCCAAAGGCGTGCCGCTGGGCGTCAAGGGCGCAAATAACGCGGGATCAACTTCTACCGCGCGGATGAGGTCCTCATCCCAAGCCAGACGATCCAGGTTGAGGGCCAACGTCCGGGAGGCAAGGGAGCGATCGGTGGCGGGCACGCGGCAGAGGCGATAGGCGATATAATCGGCCGTGTTCAGCCACGTGCGGGCCCGGGCATAAACGTCCGGCTCATTTTGCTTGAGCCAGAGCATCTTGCAAAGGCCAAAGATGGAGGAGACGGGAAGGCCGATAATCGCAAAGGCGGCGTCCGCGCCCACGGTTGCTTCGATCTGCCCGGCCTGGGGTTCCGTGCGGTTATCGAACCAGGCCAGGCCGTCATAAAGCGCGTTACCCGCTTCGTCCAGAGGGAAGCCGGTCTCGCCGATGCTGGCGACGGCCACGCTCACGATGCGCCGGGGGTCGGGCGTTCGGGCTACGGCCTGGCGCAGCGTAGCCAGGGTTTGGTCCCACAATTCATCCGGGCGATAGAAAGCCCAGCCGGGGCGAGGATGGTGAGTAGGCGTACGCGCCGACGCTTCGGCCGCCACCCTGCCATGGAGATCGAAGACAATGGCTTTGATATTGGTCGTGCCCACATCCAGGCCGACCAGCAGCGGATCACTGCCGGACATAAGCCGTTATCCCTTCACCGCGCCCAGGGTCAGGCCGCGGATGATGTAGCGCTGGGCCAGGAGCGCGAAGATGGTGGGCGGCAGCATGGTGAGCATGGTGCGAACGCCCACAAACCAGAACTGAACGCCCCGCGTATGTTCTGCGCCGGCAATAATCACCGGCATGGGGATGGCCTTGTTCGATGTGAGGGAGAGCGCGAAAAGAAATTCGTTCCAGCTAAAAGCCATGCATATGATCCACGTGGCCACCAGACCGGGCACCACCAAAGGCAATGCCACGCGAAAGAAGGCCTGCAGGCGGGAGGCGCCGTCAACCAGGGACGCTTCTTCCAGTTCGATGGGCAGTTCCCGAAACATCTGGCTCAGGATGATGACCGGAAAAGGCAGCAGGAAGGTCGCATTAAGCAAAACCAAAGCCCAGACTGAATCCAACAGCCTGACCTGACGCATGATCAGGAAGAAGGGAATCACGACTACCACCGGGGGCATAACCCGCTGGGAAAGGAACCAGGTGGTAAAGAAGCTGTTGTCGGGCCTGTTGAAGCGGAAGCGGGCCAGCGCGTAGGCGGCCAGCGTACCCAGCGCGACGGAAAGCGTCGCCGCGCCCACGGAGATGACGGTGCTGTTGCGCAGCGCACGGCGAATTTCCGGCGTGTCCAGTTCCTGCCGCCAGTGATCCAACGTGGGCTGGAATTGCACCCAGGGAATCCAGACAGAGCGGAAGGTGTCAGCCGGCTTTTTAATGGAATTGACAAAGGCCCAATAGAAGGGAAAGAGCACCCAGGCGACCGCAATGACGATGAGGCCGGTCAAGAGCACCTTTTGCACGGGCGAAAGTGAGTTTGTGCGCATGATGATTACTCTTGCATGGTTGCGTAAATACCACGACGAAAACAGAAACGAAACCGGACAATCTGCCTCCGTTGGGATTTACTCGTAGAGTTCGCTGATGCGGCCGTAAAGGATGGTCACAATAAACATGACGATAAAGAGGAGCAGAAAGCCCTGAGCCGCGGCATAGCCGTGGTCGAAGAAGCGCAGGGCCGTGCGATAGGTGAAGAGGCTGTAAACTTCCGTCGCGCGTCCCGGTCCGCCCGATGTAAGGCTGGTAGGAATATCAAAAACCTTGAACGCCTCGATCATGCGCAGGAGCAGGATGAGCCAGAGCGTAGGCGCCATAAGGGGCATGGTAATGCTGCGGAAGAGTTGCCGGCCCGATGCGCCGTCCACTTCCGCAGCCTCATAGACATCCTGGGGCAGGCCCTGCAACCCGGCCAGCGAGACCAGAAAGACGAAGGGCGTCCACTGCCAGACTTCCAGAATCATCATGGAGACGGGCGCCCATTTGGGACTGGATAGCCAAGGGATGCCCTGACCGCCCAAAGCGCGAATGGTATCGTTGATGGGGCCATTGGTTTCAAAGAAGATGGTAATGCCCAGATAGCCCATGGCCACGGGCGTAGCAAAGAGAGGCAACACCATGATGGCGCGCAGGATATTCTTGCCCTGCATCTCCCGATTCAGGAGAAGCGCCAGGCCAAACCCCACCAACATTTCCACCGTTACCGTGACGAGGACGAACCACAGCGTCACCTGCAAGCCGTTGCGCAGGTTGGGATCGGTGAAGAGGCGGCCGAAGTTGTCCAGGCCAACGAACTGGTTGCGCTGCCCGAAGCGAAAGCTGTAAAAAGAATTATACAGGGCGAAGAGCAGCGGAAAAATGGTAAAGAGGATGATCCAGACCACGGCAGGGGCCAGAAACCAGGCGCCCGTGCGGTCTTTGCGCACCCGCGGCGTCACCGGCTCGATCGCAGCGGGCGGGGGAGAATCGAGTTGGGCGCTCATGACAGATATATGCCTTCCTTACAAAAGGAGAAAGAACGCGGACGGGATTAACCGTTGCCAGCGACGATCGCCCCCTCCGCGTTCCATCCAATCAGACTATCAGACTATTCGAGACCGAGAGACGAGACGTAGCTCTGCTGCTGCATGTCCCGGCCCAGGCGGTCGGTAATCTGCTCGAACTCGTCCGCCGTGGCCTGGAGGGCTTCCTCTGCCGTAGCCTGGCCGGTGGCCGCTTCCGACAGATGGATATCCAGGGAGGTCCAGTATTCAAACGCGCCGGGGATGCGCAGATAGGGGAACTGGAGTTCAGCGTTGAAATTTTCGTAGTAGGCGTTGGAGTAGTCCTGAATGTCCTGCTCATCCCAGCCGGCAGCCAGATAGTCGTCCATCGAGGCATCGCCGTTGGGCGGAAGGAAGTGGCTGTAGCGACCCGGGTCCACGCCATCCCAGCCGCGCGCCGCATAGACCGAAGATTTGGGCTTGGAGGCCATCAGCGCCAGCAGGAAGTAGGTGGCTTCAGGCGCATCAGAGTCCTTGGAGATGACGCCGGACCATGAACCGCCGGTAGTATTACCCACCCGGTTGACGCCGTCTACCTGCTTCCACTCGCCGGCGGTCACGTCATAGTACTCGGTGGTGCCGGGGATGGGCGCGGCGCCGGTAAGACCCCGGACCTGACTGCCTTCTTCCTGGGCCAAAGCGCCCAGATCGCCCCAGGTAAAGGTAAGCGCAGCCTCGCCGCGCAGGAAGTGGTCCCAGCTTTCGCCCAGGTTCCAGGCCATCATGGCCTCGGGACCGAACTGGACAAGGTCGATCATGGTTTCCATGGCGCGTACGTGGCCGGGGCTGTCAACCAAGGCATCCATGGTTTCGGGATCAAACCAGTACAGGTTGGGGTTATCGGGGCCGATGACAAAGGGCGCCGAGAAAGACATAAAGTGGAACATGCCCTGATTGGCCACCTTGAGGTGCATGGTCAGGCCGTCATCGGGCTGGCCGTCGCCGTTGAGGTCCTTGCCGTCAAAGTACTCGGCCACATCGCGGAACTGGGCCCAGGTTTCCGGCACGGCCAGCGGATAGCCGTACTCGGCTTCAAACGCGGCCTGGTGATCGGGATCTTCGAGCAGGTCCCGCCGGTAGTACATGACCTGGCCGTCGTGATCGTTGCCGACCACATATTTCTGTCCGCCGTACTCCAGCAGCGAACGGGGACCGGGCAATACATCCTCAAAGTCCCATTCGGGGAAGCCTTCGGCGTTGTACATATCGTCATAGGGAAGAATGAAACCGCCCTCCACCAGATCGCCCAGCCACCATGCGCCGGCAATCGACGTGTCGTACTGGCCGGAGCCGGTCGTCAGGTCGGTCATGAGCTTGGGGAAATGTTCAGCAAAGGGAACTTCGACAATTTCCAGAGTCGCGCCGGTAGCGGCCTCAAATTCATCGCGCACTTCGTAGATGGGGCCGGAGATGGGACCTTTTTCGCCTGCGGTATTGACGATGACGGTTACGGTCTGGCCTGTGTAGGGACAATCATCGCCGCAGGGTTCGGCCACAATGGGCGGAGCCAGATCGCTGGCCGTGGTGACCGAAGCGGCCAGGCCTTCGTCGCCGACGGGCGTAGCTTCTCCGCTGTCGGCATCAGACGCAGCCGTATCGGAGGACCCGGCGCTATCGGCCGGCGTCGTCGTCCCGCCGCAGGCCGATAGCGCCAACACGCCAATCAGCAGCAGGGACAGCAGTAACAAAAGCCGAGACTGTTTCATGGAACTCTTCTCCTTTGCTTATCTGAGGAATGGGGAGCGGAACAAAAAACCAAAGCAAAACGAAAGAGATGGGCTGGAGCAGACTCCTTTCTAATGGTTAATGGAGAATAAATAATGCAGAATGATTAATGTACACTACAAACCATTAACCATTGAGAATTATCTATTCTCCATTAATTGATTTATGCAAACGCCTCCATGGCTTCGGCAACGGTGGCGTCGTCATGGATGATCATCTTGAGCGCGGTGACCATGTTGTGGGGATGGGGGTTCTGCCAAATGTTGCGGCCGAAAACGACGCCCTTGCAGCCGGCCTGCATGGCCCCGTACACCACTTCCAGCGTCTCCTCAGTGGTATCCATCTTGGCGCCCCCGGCAATCAGGGTGGGGACAGGACAGTTGTCGATGACCTTGCGGAAGCTTTCCGTGGAGCCGGTGTAGTAGGTTTTGATGATGTCTGCGCCATGTTCAAAGCCCAGCCGTGCGGCCGAAGCCATGGCGCCTGCATCCTTGGCATCAGGAATGCGGGGGCTTTCACCGGGCAGCGCTTCCACCATGACGGGCAGGCTGCACTTCATGGCCTCCCGGCTCACGTCGGCAACGATCTTGAAGGTCTCCAACTCCACGGGAATGCCCACGAAGGCCATGAGGCAGACGCCGTCCACGCCCAGCATCAGGGCGTCTTCCACCGTGTGCAGGAGCTTCCATTCCGTATAGGCCAGCCAGTCCTCCCGATAGAGGCTCGGCCCGCCGTCCAGGCGCATGAGCGTGGGAATGCGGCCGATAAGCCGATCGCGGTAATGCTTGATCACGCCATAGCTGGTCATAATGGCATCGGCGCCGGCATCGATTACCGTGTCGATGACCTTGCCGGGATTTTCCAGGCCCTCGATCACGCCGTGGGTCCGCGCGTGATCCATCGCGACGACCAGCGCCTTACCGTCAGGACGAAGTACAGTTGACATTGCGCCTCCGATACTGTGGGTATGTCGTTTTATAGATTGAGTTTTCGCAGTTGATTACTAAAGAGGAACCGCTCGCATCTGTTGCGTGCAAACCCTGCCAAAACAACTGTAACGAATTTTCAAAGTCTTGTCAATCGCCCAATTTTCGCCTTTTTAGGGCTTTCCCAAAGTCATCCAAAATCAAAAGAACTTTTCACAATATACACATACTGGCTTAACATTAAGCGTATAAGATGACAAGAAGGTTAGACAAAAGGAGCTTTCTTCTCATGCACACAAATCATGCAAAAATGCGTTATCTTCTGGGGGCGTCGCTCGTATTTGCGCTGCTCCTGATGGGCTGCAATATGTCGGCGGCGCTGGATGACTTCATCCAGACGACAACGCCCCCTTCGCCGCAAAGCGCCGGCGCAACGGACGTGATCCTGGCCCCCACGCCTACGCCTGCACTTGTGGCCCAATCGATTCCCGCCCTGGCCGAAGGCGGCCTGGAAGAGATATTGATGGCGCTCTACCGGCGGGCCAATCCCGCGGTCGTCTACATTCTCACGCCGCCGGCCTCCAGCGGCAGCGGTTTTGTCTACAGCCGTGATGGATACATCATTACCAACAATCACGTTATCTCGGGCAGTAGCCAGTACGAAGTCGTTTTCGCCAACGGCGAACGTCGCGTCGCGCGCCTGGTCGGTCAGGACCTGGATAGCGACCTGGCCGTCATTCAGGTGGATTCCCTGCCTGACGGCATAGAGCCCCTGCCTCTGGCCCCGCCGGGCGATATCCAGGTCGGTCAATTTGCCGTCGCCATCGGCAACCCCTTCGGCGAACAAGGGTCCATGACGCTGGGCATTGTCAGCGGACTGGGCCGCAGCCTGCCGTCTCAGCGCTCAAGCAGCGGGTCGACTTATTCCCTGCCTGAAGTAATTCAGACCGATGCGCCCATCAACCCGGGCAATTCGGGCGGACCTCTGCTCAACCTGCAGGGAGAGGTGATCGGCCTCAATGCCGCCATTGCTTCGTCTACCGGGGTGGGCAGCGGCGTAGGGTTTTCCATTCCTGTGGCCGCAATCCACCAGGTGGCGCCCAGCCTGATTGAAGACGGCGCGTACACCTATTCTTATCTGGGCGCCAGCTTCGATAACGAGGTTTCCCTCTCCGAACAAAACATTTACAACCTGCCCCAAACTCAGGGGGCTTACGTTTTGGGCATGACGAGCCAGGGGCCGGCCGCGCGTGCCGGGTTGATTGCCGCCAACCCGTCCAGCGGTCGGGGCGGCGATCTCATCATCGCCATCGACGGCTGGTCAGTCAATGATTTTGGCGATCTTAACCGCTACCTGGTCTTTAATACCCAACCGGGTCAGGTGATTAAGTTGACGCTGATCCGCAATGGTACGACAATGGAGTTACCGCTGGAGTTAGGCGCACGGCCATAGCCAAGCATTTTGATACGTGATTCATGGCGGAGTCTACCACGCCTCACGCATCAAATATTCACATATCCACGCCCCAATCAACAGGCGAGGGTTGTTGTGGGTCAACTACTGTCTATCTTTTTCAACACGCTGGCGCCGGTCTTCAGCCTGGTGCTCATCGGATATATTGCGGGACCGCGCCTGGGTATTGAGGCGCGGTCTCCGTCGCGCATGGCCTACTACATCCTGGTTCCGCCTTTTATCTACAATATTTTCAAAGATGCTGAGATCGAACCGGGCCTGGCGTTGCGCATGTCCCTCTACATTCTGGCCGTGACGCTCGTTACCGTTGCCGCGGCCCTGGTGATCGCCCTGGCGATACGGCGCACTGCCCCGCCTATGACCGCCGCCTATGTGCTTCTGGCCGTCTTCGGCAACGTGGGCAATTTCGGCCTGCCCATCATCGAGTTCGGCATGGGGAAAGAGGCGCTTGTGGCCGCATCCCTCTACTTCATCGTCATCCTCTCCCTGGGCTTCATCGTCGGCGTCATGGCCGCCAACTGGTACCGGGGCGGCGGCCTGCAGGCCGTATGGAAAGCCTTCACCACCCCGGCTATTCTGGCCCTGCCGCCCGCCCTGATTGTGAACTATTTTGACTTGACCACGCCCCTCTTCATCGACCGCGCGGTCACCCTGATGTCCGGCGCGCTTATCCCCGTCATGCTCATCACCCTGGGCGTGCAGCTTGCGGCAATGGGCCGGGTGCGGATATCGCTGGACGGCGCGCTGGCCGGATCCGTGCGCCTGGTGATCGGGCCCCTGGCGGCCATTGCCCTGGCCGCGCCGTTCGGCATTACCGGCGTAGAGCGAGGCGCGGGCATTCTCCAGGCAGGCATGCCTGCCGCCGTGCTTACCACCCTCATCGCCATGGAGCACGATCTGCTGCCCGACTTCGTAACCACGACGGTGCTCTTTGCCACCCTCTTCAGCTCGGTGACGCTGACGCTGGTCCTGGCGTTGATATAGAAGAGTCGCGCTTTGCGGGATTCATGCGGTTCCCGCCGGATGCGTGAAGAGGTGAGGCATGAAGCCGATCCATGGCGGCCGCATGGTATTCGGTCGAATTAGGGGGGCGACAGAGACTTTGGCAATGGCCGCGCCGATACCCCGGGCGGGACACGCCCATTGCGACGGCTGCTTTGTCAACCAGTGGAAAATCGGAAAAGGCGGAGTGCGATACGATTCCGATATGGTTCAGCGAGGAAGCCCCGCGGCGCGACCTTCGGCAGGCGTCGTACGCTGATTTTGTGTAGGAATGTAGAAATCAGGGGCGATAGAGGAGACGCCCGCAACTGGGACAGTAGACGCGATCCCGGCCGTGGAGTGCAGAGATCGTTCCCGTGGGCAGAGAGACGTGACACGCGCCGCAATTGCCGTTCTCGACCTTGGTCACGGCAACGCCGCCCTTGCGCTTGCGCAGTTGCTCATACTCGCGCAGGCTTTCCTTGTCCATGGCGGCTTCCGCGGCTTCGCGCCTGCGCTTAAGGATGACGTAATTGCGCTTCATCTTCTCTTCCGCGGCCGTCAATTCCTGTTGTGAGTTGCGCCAAGCGTCATTGAGTTCCGTGTAGCGCTGCTCGGCCGCGTCCAGGCTTTTGGTCGTTTCCTCCACCTGCAAGAGGGCTTCAACGGCCTTATCCTCCACGCCGACGCGCTGACGACGCAGGGCGTCCAGGCTGGCCTGCAGCGACTCCAGTTCCTTGGGATTGGTTATCTTGCCGCTCATGAGGCGCTTCTCCGTATCGGCAATGCGCTCCTTGAGGGTTTTCGATTCCAGCTCGGCGTCGATTTGGCGCCCCTGCCACTCATGGAGCGCCTTCTCCACCGCATCCGTCTGGGAGCGGGCTGCGGAAACTTCCTCGCTCTCGCCCAAATTTTTGCGGATGGTGATGAGGCGGCGGCGCACCTGCTCCCACATGGTGTCGGTCTGTTGCAGTTCGTAAAGTTCAGAAACGGTAGCCAATGTAGCCCCCTGTAATCACAGATCAGATGCGGCTTGCCCTCGGATTATAACATCGGGCGTTTGCGCACTCCAAGAGAGATATGATACAACAGCAGGGAGTCTTGTTCGCGCGGGAAGTGGGCCGTTATTCGTCATCCGTCATGAAAGGAGCGCCGAACATGTCAAATATGCCGTCAAACCGAAGCGGGCAGAGCTTTGTGGAATACGCGCTCATTATTATCCTCTTCGCCATTGTTCTGCTCTCTATCCTGCTAATCCTGGGCGATGACCTGCGTTCATTTCTCAATGACTTGCTCCAGACCTGGTTCCCGACCCAAGGCGGAGCCATGATCGCACTTCGCCTGTTTGCCTGATACCTTTGTCTAATGCCTTAACCTAACGCCAACGGATTCTCCCCATGCAACAGGTTTCCCCCGACCTCGTTTTCCGTCTTCGCACGCTTGCCAATCACGCCCTGGACCTCCTTTTCCCGCCCGCGTGCGTGGCCTGCGGTCACAGCGGATCCCCATTGTGCTCCGCCTGCGCCCAACGCGCGGAGCCGGTCACCGCGCCGATCTGCACGCGGTGCGGCCGCCGCACAACGCATCCCCGGACTTCCTGCCCGCTTTGCGCCGAAGAGCGTTCGACAGCCTTGACCATGGTGCGCAGCGCAGCGCTCCACACCTCGCCCCTGCGCGAGGCGATCCACGCCTTCAAGTACGAGGCGCGGCCCGATGCCGCGCGCCCGTTGGCCCGCTATCTCGTTGCGGCCTTCATGGCAGCGGAGTGGCGTGGATTGGATCCAGCGGTGGAGGTCGTGGTTCCGGTTCCCCTGCACGCAGAGCGCAGGGCGGAACGGGGCTACAATCAGGCGGAGCTGCTGGCGGAAGCGTTCTGCCGACGCGTGGGGCTGCCTTGCCGGCCGGACTGGCTGGAACGGCATCAGTTCACGCGCCCGCAAGTCGGCCTCAACGCCGAAGAGCGTCAGCAGAACGTCGCGGCCGCTTTTGCCGCGGCTTCCGAGGTAAGCGGCCGCACGCTGCTCCTGATCGACGACGTCTATACCACCGGCTCAACCTTGCGGGCGTGCGCTGATGCCGCGCGCCAAGCAGGCGCCCGCGGCATCTACGGCCTGACGCTGGCTCAGCCGGCCGGATCACGCGTGATGTGAACTTTGAGCGTGTCGCCCCGGGCGAACGCCTGGAAGCCGGTCTCAAACTCCTCCAGCGGATAACGATGGCTGACCAGACGGCTAACGTCAATGACGCCATTGGCCAGCCAGTCGATGGCCGGCTGAAAGGTGTAGCAGAGGGCGAAGCTGCCCACAATGGTCCAGTCTTTGTGAAAAAGATCGTAGGGCCGCAGGCGAATCTCTGCGTTCATGGGCGTGACGCCGAACTGGAGATACCGGCCCCGGGGCGCAAGGTAATCAAACGCGCTTTCGATAACCCGAGGCAGGCCCGTCGCGTCAATCACGACGTCAAAGCCCCGGGGCGAAAGTTCCTCCAGTCGCTCCTTCTGATCCGCGTCCGCGGGGACGGCCACGGTCGCGCCCAACTCTTGCGCCAGGGCCAGGCGGGCAGGCTGCCGCTCTGTGACGGCCAGCAAGGATGCGCCGCTGTGGCGCAGGGCCTGGACCAGCAACAGCCCCATGGGTCCCGCGCCCAGGATGAGCGTCCGATCCGCCGGGTGAACGGGGAAACGCCTAAGCGCATGAACGACGCAGGCCAGGGGTTCGATAAAGGCGACCTGCGTTGCATCCAGCGCCGCGGGCAGATGATAGCAGGCCCGGGCCGGCGCGGCCACGTACTCGGCAAAACCGCCGCTGCGGGTGATGCCGATGCCCTGCCAGTTTGCGCAATGATTGGCCTGCTCGTTACGGCAGAAGTCGCAGCGACCGCAATAGAGGTTCGGATCCACGGCGACCCGATCACCCACCGCCACGTCGGTTACATCCCGCCCGATCTCCACCACCGTCCCGCCAAATTCATGGCCGGGAATCAAGGGAAAATCAGACATGTACTCGTTGCGGTAGATGTGGAGATCGGTTCCGCAGATGCCGCAAGCATCCACCTGCACCACGACTTCATCACGTGCGGGTGCGGGATCGGGCACGGTTTCCAGAGCGATAGTTTCAGGAGCGGGGAAGACGATGGCGCGCATGGGAAGCCCCCTGGAATGGTTAATGGGTAGTTGTGAATGGTGAATGGGTAATGATGAATGATTAACGGGTAGCGGAGCGGCGCGGGCCGCTCCGTCACCCGTTACGTTTCACCCAATCACCGTGCGGCTCTGTTCGTGCATGTAGAGCGGCAGCGTGTAGAAGGAGCCGATGGCTTTGCCGCTGACGCCGCTGGCCTTCCAGCCGCCAAAAGCCTGGATGCCGGGCCATGCGCCGGTGGTCGCGCCGGCGGCCCGATTGCTGTAGGTGGTTCCGGCCTGTATATTGTCGTAGAACCACTCCACTTCCTCAGCGTTCTCGCTGAAGAAGCCGGCCGTCAGGCCGTACATGGTGTCGTTGGCAAAAGCCATGCCTTCTTCCAGGGAGGCGACGGGCGTCAGGTGCACCACGGGCAGAAAGAGTTCGTTACGCACCAACTCATGCTCTTCAGGCAGCCCCTCAATAATGGTAGGCGTGACATAATAGCCTTTAGCAAAATCCCCTTCGGTCAGCACCTTACCGCCGGTCACGATGACGCCGTCCTGACTTGCCTTCTCGGCCACGTCCTTGAAACGGTCGTAGGCGCGCTGGTTGATGACCGTGCCCATGAATGGCTCCCGTTCAGCGGGATCGCCCACAAGGATGCCCTCAGTCTTGTCCAGCAAGCGCGCTCTAAACTCAGCATAAACCGGCTCTTCGATGTAGACCCGGGAGCAAGCGGAGCACTTCTGACCGTCCAGGCCGAAGGCAGCACGCATGACGCCCGTGGCGGCCATGTCCAAATCGGCATGGCGGGAAATGATGGTGGGATTCTTGCCGCCCATTTCGATAACGGTCGGACGCGGGATCGGTCCCTGGTGTGCGGCCTCAAGCACCTTCATGCCCACGGGATAGGAGCCGGTGAAGGTAAAGCCGGCCACGTCCGGGTTATCCAGGATGCGTTGAGCCAGGGTATTGTCCGGCCCCAGGATGCTGTTGAAGACGCCCGGGGGCAGGCCCGCATCGGCAAAGAGTTCGGCCGTCTTCCAGCCGTTGAAGGGCGTGTCGGGCGCGCCCTTGAAGACGACCGTATTGCCTGTAACCAAGGCCGCGGCGATGGGCGCACCGGCCAGGGCCATGGGAAAATTGAAAGGCGAAATTACTGCCCAGACGCCATAGGGGCGCAAAATGCTATAGTTATTTTCCTGCTCGTCATCGGGGTTGAGACGGCCGAGACGACGGACATAGCCCTCGTTCTTCTCCATGTCGTCGGCATAATAGCGCAGGAGATCGGCCGTTTCCTCCACCTCGCCCAAGGCTTCCAGGCGGCTCTTGCCTACCTCCAGCGTCATGAGCGCGCTCAGCTCAAAAATGTCGCGGCTGATGCGGTCGGCAATCTTGCGGATAATGGCGACGCGCTCCTGCCAGGGCGTACGCTGCCACGCCGGGAAGGCGCGCTTGGCCGCGGCCACGGCCCGATCCGTGTGGCCGGCGTCGCCCTGCTGCGCCGTAGCGATCAGCACATCGGTATTGATGGGGCTGTAGCTTTCCAGCTTGGCGTCGGTATAGACTTTTTGGCCGTCGATAAACATGGGCGCATCCGCGCCCAGCCATTCATTGCGCACCGTCTCCAGCGCATGGTCAAATGACGATTGCAGGTCTTCGTTGTCGGCGGATAGGGTGGCATAAGTGACCTTGAACTTCTCGGCCATGGGGCTCTCTCCTTTGAGAATGAGGATGGAAATCAGAAAACAGAAATAGAGTATGGTGCAGTCAAATCGTGCCTGTGCGGGTACGATACACGATTCGATGCGGCGTGACAAACAAGAAGGCCCATGAAGGGATCAACCCCCATTCCGCATGCGGATCAAATCCGTCACGTAGGGCGGGACGGGCGCATCCGTGGTCATGGCCGGATCCGTGACGGGCGGGAGATAGCGCGTCGTCATGGGCACGACGCCCGCCCAGACGGGCAACGCGTAATCCTCGGCATCATCTTTGGGCCCGCCGGTGCGCACCTTGGCCGACGCCAGGTCGATGGGTACAGCGACCACGGCCGTGGCCTTGAGTTCGGTGGAATTGGGCAGGCGCGCATCGTCCCACCGACCGGGAACCAACTTCTCGGTGAAGCGAGCCAGTGCATCCATTTTCCCCGCATCGTCCAGCTGCCGGCCCCGACCAAAGATCACTGCCGAGCGATAATTCACCGAATGATGGAAGACCGAGCGGGCCAGAACCAGACCGTCCACCAGCGTCACGGCTATGCTGACCTCGTTGCCCGCGGCGACATGCTTAATCAAGCGGCTGGTCGTCGCCCCGTGGAGCAGCAGCCGGTCTCCGTCCCGGGCGTGGAGTGTGGGGATTACAAAGGGCTGGTCATCCTGAATGAAGGCGACGTGACAGATGAGCGCCGCGTCCAGGATAGCGTAGACGTCTTCTTTTTCATACTGGCCGCGCTCGGGCACGCGCTTCACGCGGTTGCGATCAACGGCGGAAAACTGGGTAGATTCGGTCATGATTGACTCCTGGCTTCGGTTGTTACTGCACAGCCTCCGGGAGGATTCTCCCTGGGAGCGGCGTATTCCCGCTACCCCTCCCGGAGAGGCCCGTATAGATGCCTCTAATTTTATGCCGCCGGATTCTTGCGCCCGATGACAATCGCCTCGCTCAACTCAAACGTCAGATCATCACCCTCGCCTTGAAGCTGCAAAAACTCCAGTACGGCCTGGGGCGCATGCGCCAACATCCCGTGCAGGGCAATTACGGTTTCAGGCGTCGCGCCCAGACGCACGGCCCACGGCGCAAACGCCATGCGCTTGGGTGCGATTTCGGTTGTGATCGCGCCGAAGCCGGCCGCGGCCAATTCATCGCACCATTCCCCCAGGGTCAGGCAGCGCACGTGGCTGGGATCGCGCAGGATCTCGAATTCATTGACGAAATCGCCCGTCGGACCCGGCGGCACAATGTTGTCTACTACGGCAAAGAGCCCGCCGGGCTTGAGCACGCGCCAGGCTTCCCTCACAAAGCGGGACACGTCAGCAAAGTGGTGGGGCGCAATGCGACAGGTGACCAGATTGAAGCGTTCGTCGGCAAAGGGCAGGTTCTGCGCGTCGGCGATTTCAAACGCAACGTTATCGATGCCTTTTTCCGCGGCCAGCCCGGCCGCCACGTCCAGCATCTCCGGCGTGATGTCTGTGACCAACATATGAGCCACGTGGGGCGCAAGGATAAAGGCCGTGTGGCCTGCCGCGGCGGCCACATCCAGCGCCGTCCACTCCGCCTGAGGCTGGAGCAATTCCACCAGCCGGGCCAGGCTGGCGCCCTTGGCGTGGACGCGGCTGGTCGCGTACTTGGCCGCGTTAGGGCCGAATTGGGATTGAACCGTTGCTTTGGGTGATGAATCGGGCATGAGACAGACCCCCCTGGGTAGAGCGAATTTGACGTATCGACGCGGATACCTCCGCAGGGCGTTGATTGGCTACATTCTATCCTCTTCCTTACAATGGGATCAAGCGGGTGACTCTTTGAAATAATCAGGTGCGGAGAGGTAAACGAATGCAAATCCAATTTTTGGCCGATCGCCCCGAGGTAACCCCCGTCATCGCACAATGGTACTTTGAAGAATGGGGGCGCAAGAACCCCGAGAATTCGGTTGCAGCCATCCACAGACGTCTTCGCCGTGAGACGAGCCGGGAGATTCTTCCCCTTCAGATCATCGCCATCGGTGAAGATGGGGCTCTTTTGGGCACGGCCCAGCTCAAACTGCGGGAGATGACGATTTTTCCGGAGCGGAAATTTTGGCTCGGCGGGGTCTACGTTTCCCGCCAGGTCCGGGGGCGGGGAATCGGCGCGGCGCTGGTCAACCGGGTCATAGAACTCGCCCAACGCCGGGCGATTCCTGAGCTGTGGCTGCAAACCTATGCAAAAGACGGCGGCCTGTACGCACGGCTGGGCTGGATCATTACGGATCATCTTCTCTACAAAGGCGAAGAGGTCACGGTAATGGTGCGCAAGATAAATGATGGAGCGCCGTGAGCAGCGGGCGCCTTTGCGGCTATGCACCATGCCCCAAACGAACGAATCCTATCTCCGATTCTGTGCTATAATTTCGTCATCCCCATTCAAACTAAAGCAGGGCCGCCACCGAACGATCTTCCGCGGCCGTGCCGCCACCACCGGAGTTATTTCTATGCAAGATATTTACGCCTGGATTGACGCGCAAGAAGATGCCTGCGTCGCAGAACTGCAAGCGCTGTTGCGCCAGCCCAGCATCAGCGCGCAGCAGATCGGGCTGGACGAGTGCGCCGCGCTCCTGAAGCAACAAATGCTCGACAACGGCATTGCCGATACGCGCATCCTGCCCGTGCCGGGCGGACCGCCCATTGTATACGGCACGCTGGCCGCCGCGGACCCGGACGCCAGAACGCTGCTCTGCTACGGCCATTATGACGTCCAGCCGCCCGAACCGCTGGAGAAGTGGATCGATCCCCCCTTCAGCGCCGCGATCCGCGACGGGGTCATCTACGCGCGGGGCGCGACGGACAACAAATCGGGCGTTCTGGCCTTTGTGCGCGCGGCCCGGGCCTTTCAGGCTATGCGGGGCGAACTGCCTGTCAATCTCATCTTCTTTTTTGAGGGCGAAGAAGAAGTCGGCAGCCCCCATCTGGCGCCCTGGGTGGCGGACCACACGGAACTCTGCGCGTGCGATGCCAGCATCGGGCTGGACGGCGGCGTCAATCGCACTTCCTTCAAGCCGGAAATTCATCTGGGCATCAAGGCAATCCTGGCCGTAGAGCTGCGGGTCAAGAGCCATGCAATTGATTTCTGGAGCGGCCGCGCCCAGCTTCTGCAGAGCAAGAGCGCGTCCTGGCGACTGGTGCATTGCCTCAACACCATTTTTAGCCCCGACGGACGCATTCTCATCGACGGTTGGTATGATGACCTGCTGCCGCCTGATGAGGATGATCTCTACTATCTGGGTCAGGAATTAGCCCATTTCGACCGGGCTGAGCTGGCGCGCCAACTGGGCCTGAGCGCAGACTTCCCCTATGATGATGATCTGGAATTGCTCAAGGCCATCCACTACGGCGCGTCATGCAACATCGCGGGGCTGGCAGCCGGCTACGCGGGCGAAAACATGAAGACCATCGTGCCGGCGGAAGCCGTCGCCAAGCTGGACTTCCGCTGTCCGCCCAAGCTGGAGCCGATCGATCAACTCGTCAAGCTGGAGGCCCATCTGGAGAAGCACGGATTTGACGATGTGGAAATCACGGTCCACACCGCACGAGGAAATCCCTACAAGACGCCTGTAGCCGAGGACATCAGTCAGGCCGTCATCCGCGCCGCCGATGCGGTTTGGGGCGAAGAGCCGCTGGTGATGGGCGTGAGCACCCAGGGCGTTATCATGGTCAGCGTTCCCCACCCCGCGGTGCTCAGCGGTTTCGGGGCCGCGGAAAACAATCTCCACGCGCCGAACGAAAATATGCCCATTACGCGCTATCTGCAAGGCATCAAATTTGCGGCGACGATCTTTGAGAATTTTGGGGAAGAAGCGAAGCTGATCGAGTGAGGCGTAATGGGAAAACCGTACGGACACGAGGTGCGGCGAAAGAACCCTGCGCCCAGCGCACGTTCGACTAATAGCCGCACCTCGTGTCTCTGCTGCCAAGCTCCAGCTTGGCAAGGTTTGCCGGACTGGAGTCCGGCGCTCCCAGGCGGGCATTTGACAAGGCCGAAGGTGTATTAGCGACACAGGGGACCGGCACGGCAGCCGGTCCCTTTTTATTGGCCGGAAAAGATCGTCGGTTCTACGGTCGTACGAAACGACCCGTTCCCGGCTCCGCCGTGATCACCCCATCGCGATAGGCAATGATGCCGTTGATAATGGTGGTCTGGACGCGACCCTGCACAAACCGTCCGTTGTACAGCCGTTCGACGGCCTTCGCTTTGGAAAACCACTTGCTCGAATCAAACGTCCCGCTGGGCCGCGGGTCATAGACGACCACATCGGCATCGGCCCCGACCCGGATGACGCCCTTGCGCGGATAGAGGTTAAAAAGCTGCGCGGGCTGCGACGAAAGAAAGCGCACTGCATCCGCCACCGTCAAGCGGCCGGTCAGGGCTTCAGTCATAACGCCGGGAAGCAGGGCCTCCACGCCGGGAGCGCCAATCGCCCCCTGCCAGATATTGTTCAGCCCCCGCTCCTTTTCCGCCAGGGTAAAGGGGCTATGATCGGTGGTGATGGCGCTCAACGAGCCGTCGAGCAGTCCGCCCCACAGCGCCGCCTGGTCCGCTTCGCTGCGCAAGGGCGGCTTGATCATGGCAAAGGGACCGTGCCGGTCCATATCCTCAGCCGTGAAGAAAAGATAATGGGGGCAGGTTTCACCGGTCATGGGCAGGCCCGCCTGCTGCGCACGCCGCAGCACATCCAGCGCGGCCGCGCTGGAGACATGGGCGATATGCACGTGGGTGTTGACCGCGTCGCAAAGTACGGCCAGCTCCGCCACGGCCATGGCTTCGACAACCGGCGGTCGGCTCTCCACAAATGCCGCGGGGTCGGTGCGTCCGGTCCGGCGGATACGGTTGCCGAAAAGCTGGATCAACCGCTCATTTTCAGCATGGAAAGAGACGAGAAGCCCCGTCTCCTTGACCATTTCCAGCACCTCGTACAGTTCCGACTCATCCTCCAGGCAGAGCCCCTCAAACTCATCTTCCCGCCCGGGCTGGATGGCATGGGTAAAAATCTTGAACCCGCAGGCGCCGGCTTCCGCCATCCCGAGGATTTCATCCTGCTGAAGCAGGCCGGGCGCGCCGTAGAGGCCAAAATTGACCAGGCTTTCCGCTTCTCCCAGTCGCCTCCTGCTTTCAAACACATCCACCGTAGCGCAACAGGGGTTGCTGATGGGCATCTCCAGTACGGTCGTAACGCCTCCGGCAGCGGCTGCGCTGCTCTCAGTGACGAACGTTCCGCGTTCCGGATAAGAGGGCGCGCGCACGTGAAAGTGGATGTCGATGACGCCGGGCATCACCAACATCTCATCCGCTACGATCTCGGTGCGAGCCGGCGGCAATGCGCCGGTTTGTGCGACAATTGCAATCTGGTCGTTCTCAATCCCGACATCAGCCGGGAAAAGACCGTCCGCCGATGCGACAGTGCCGCCTTTGATGGCAATATCAAGCATAAAAGGGTTTCCTTACTTTGTATGAGAAATAATAATCACCCATGCTTGCTTGCGCAGGGAGATCATAAAAGCAAGAGATTCAGGGATTTCGCCCTCAATCTCTTGCAAAAAAGCTGTATCTATTACTGAAACAATGTTTGATCCAGGAATCGCCGTAAGATTGCGCCGGTTGCCGCCAGTTCCTGAACGTCCGTGTATTCGTCGGTAGAGTGGGCAACCTGATAAGAGCCGGGGCCGAAGACCACCATGCCGCCGGTCACAACGTCAACCAGGTGTTTGGCGTCGCTGCCGGGCAGATAGCCGATGGGCTCAGCAGGCGTAGCGGTTAATTCGGCGCTAATGGCGAGAAAGCGCTGAGTATATTCATTCTCAGCATCGGTTTCAAACCAATTGCTTACCAAAAAGCTATCGACGGTATACGTGCGCTCATCATCCTCAGCTTGACGCCCCGCGGCCAGCGCACGCAGTTCGTCCATGACCACACGGGGATCTTCCCCCGGGATCATGCGCCGATCGACCCGGATCGTGCAGTGATCTGCCACTACGTTGCTGCCCACGCCGCCCTCGATGAGGCCCACGTTGATGCTGGCCGGTCCCAGCAGCGGATGGGGCCGGCTCTCCAGAACGTCGCGTTGATATCGCTCGATGTCCAGAATGAGGTGCGCCATGCCGTTGATGGCGTTGCGCCCGCGCCAGGGATCCGTGGCGTGGGACGTACGCCCGGCCACGTGGAAGGCGGCGCGCAGCACGCCCTTGTGGGCAGTCGCCACGCGATTGTGGGTTTGTTCGCCGACTACGGCGAAGTCCGCCGGGGGCAAGTAGCCGTTGTCGGCCAGCCACTTGGTGCCCAGTTGACCGCCCACCTCTTCATCCGCCGCACAGACGATCACGAACCGTCCGTGCAGGTCATCCGCCCGCTCCGCCAGGAAGGAACCGGCGTAGAGCATGGCCGCGAGGGGCGCTTTATCATCCACGCTGCCCAGGCCGTAAATGCGGCCGTTGTCGATCTCGCCGGCAAACGGATCGTAGGACCAGCGTGCATTGCGGCCCAGCGGCACCGTGTCAATGTGGGCATGGTAGATAATGGTTGGTCCGTCATCGTTGCCGATCTCACCGATGACGCTCCAGGCCCGTTCGTCGGGCGCGACCAGTTGGGTCGTAAAGCCCGCTTTTTGCAAAAAATGCTCGCAAAACTCAGCTACGGCCCGCGTTTCCCCCGGCGGGTTCGGCGACGGAATCCGGATGAGGTCTTGCAGCAATCCGGTTAGGGTGTCTAACGACAAAATGAACTCCACTTCCGATGATAATGATGAATAAAGTCTTCTAGCCTTCGCGCTTCAGGCGTCCCAAAACCGCTTCCATCCGCCACAGCGCCTTCTGCAACTCCTCAGCGGGCTGCAGGTAGCTGATGCGTAGCCAATCGCGCCATTTTTCGCCGAAAGCCGTCCCGGGGAAGATGAGCACATGCCCTTCCTTAAGCAGACGATAACTAAGCTCAAAGGCGCTCAGCCCGCTGGATGCTGCATTGGTGTAAACGAAGAAGCCGCCCTGCGGTTCGCTATAGGTCAGACCAATCGCAGTCAGCCCCTCCATGAGCAGTTGGCGTCGCTGGGCATAGATCGCGTAGAAGGCGTCAACCGCGTCCTGGGGACCGGCAATAGCGGCCAGGGCCGCGTACTGGCCGACGGCAGCCGTGGGACCGGTGGTCGCCGTCTTGAGTGCGGTCAATGCAGCAATGAAGTCCGGCGGAGCCGCAACATAGCCCACGCGCCAGCCCGTCATGCAGTAGGCCTTGCTGACGCCGTTCAGGGTGATGGTGCGCTCGAACATATCGGGCAGCGCGGCCATACTCAGACGCCGGGCGGGCGGATAGACGAATTTTTCGTAGATTTCATCGCTGATGACGATAAAATCGTGTTGCTTGGCCAGCTCGGCAATCGCCCGGCGGCTCTCTTCACTCACCACGCCGCCGGTGGGATTGTTGGGCGAAACAATCAACAAGGCCTTTGTCCGGGGCGTAAGCGCGGCCTCTACCGCGGCGGGCAACAAATCGAAGTCGTCCTCCGGCTCCGTGCCCACCATGACCATCTTGCCGCCGGCCTGCTCAATCGCCTGATCGTAGCTGGTATAGCGGGGGTCGGGCACGAGCACCTCATCCCCCGGATTGAGCAACGCCTGCATGATCAGGAAGAGGGCCTCCTGACCGCCGGACGTGACGAGCACGCAATCATCATCCGCGGGAATGTTATTATCCCGGCGCAGTTTTTCGGCGATTGCCGCGCGCAGTTCGGGCAATCCGCTGGGCGGCGCAGGCCGATCGGCCAGACCGCTGCGTACGGCCTCCTGCGCGGCGGCAATGATGTGCTCGGGCGTGTCCATATCCGGATCGCCTCGCCCCAGGGCGATGACGTCGGGCGTCTCCGCGGCCAGCTCCATGAGGGCGTAGCGCAAGGCCGTCCCATCGTTGGCAACGCGGCGCAATTCAGTCAGATCTACCGGCTCGCCGGGAATCTCCTGCTGGGTATGAGCGCTCATGCGGTTACTCCTTCCAACACCGCCAGGGCGGCATATTGTCCCGGCGCGGGCGTACAAATAGTCATGGCCTGCTTGAGGGCGCCTACTTCGGCCGTCAAGCGCTTGCCGCCGGCAAACCAGGCGACGTTCCAGGCAGCGAGGCCGGATTCTGTACCAAACGCCCCCAGGATCAACAGACGCCCGGCGTCATGCAGGGAAGCCAAACCGCGCAGGCTTGACGGAGCGGGCGCAGAGGCGTCCAGCACATCGGCCAGAACCACCGCATCGGGGGCAATCTCTTCAGGCAGGGGACCGACAGCAGGATGCCAAATCCAGATGCCCGCTTCGCCCGCGAACGGCGTGGCGGGATCCCACTCGATCAACGTCGCGCCCGCGACCTGGGCGGGCAGGCGATAGGCGTCAACCAGCGCGGCAGGGAGACAAACCGTTTTGCCCGTCGCCAGCGCACGCAAGACGAGATAGCGGGTTTCATAGGGACCGCCGCTGATGACGACTTCCTCATCGGAATCGACGGCAACGCCCGCCGCGTCCAGTGCCGCGGCGACGGCTCGACAGAGCGGCGCAATGCCGGGGCGTCGCGTGTAATGATCGCAGCGATGCTCGGCCATGGCCTCCGCCACTGCGTCGCGTACGTCCGCGGACGTAGCGACGGTTGAAGATGCAGTGAACGGGTCAAATGTAAGGTTGCGGACTCGCTCCGCTACGGCCCGCCCCGCGGGCGATACGTTACTCATAAATTACTCCATACAGATCTCGGGCGAACAGGTTCAGCGCCCGGTTAGTCGGTTTCTGAAATCAAAAGAAGCTTTGGCGCAAAACGCCGGCCACGATTGGTTTTCCCATCCGTTATCCGTCAAACGGCCACGCCACATCCCGCGCTTGAGCCAGATCACGCAACTCGAAAAAGATTTCGGGATCCAGCGGCACGCCGGACGCCCGTTTCTCCTGCATGCGCCGCCATTCCAACTCGCCAGGCAGGAGAATCTCCGCCACATCCGGCCGGGTGGCGCTCTGCTTGATCATGGTGATGAACTCCTGCAGGCGCGCATAAAATTCAGCCCGGGGCATAAACCAGTCAATAGCGTAGGCGATGAACTGATGGCTCACGTCCTGATGCGCGGGATTCGCATAGGGGAGCGTACCAAAGCCGCCGCCGCCCAGCACGCCCGTAATGACGTCGGTAATGAGGCTCAGCCCATAGCCCTTGTACTCGCCCATGGGCAGGAGCGTGCCGTCCATGGCCGCGGCCGGATCGTCGGTAAAGCGGCCGTCCCGGGTGATGGCCCACGAGAGCGGCATCTTTTGGCCGTCACGCATGAGCCAGCGCATCATGCCCTTCCCCGCCATGGTGATGGCCATGTCCAGAATAATGGGCATATCGTCCGGACCGTCGCCCGTGGGAATGGCCACCGCCCAGGGATTGGTGCCCAGCACGGGGTCAATCCCGCCCCAGGGCGCCATTTCCGGTCCGGCGTTGGTCATGCTGACGCCGATGCAGCCGGCGGCAAGCGCCTGGCTCGCCGAGTAGGAGGCCGATCCGAAGTGGGTGCTGTGACGCATCAGGGTTGCGCCGATGCCGCAAACGCCGGCTTTTTCCACGGCCCGGCGCATGGCCTTGACGGCCACCACGGTGCCGGGACCGTTATGCGCGTCGGCGAAGGTTAAAGCAGGCGACTCCTTGATCACCTCAAAGGGTGCGGTCGGGTCCAACAATTGCTGATCGATGCGCTCCAGATAAGCCTTGACCCGGCGCACGCCCTGGCCCTGGCCCTGCAAATTGCGCAATTCGCTGGTAACGAGCGCATCGGCAATAATATCCGCGTCTTCTGCGGTCAGACCGCTGGTGCGCAGGAGTTCACGCGTCAAGTCGTGGAGCGGCTCAATCGCCACATACTGGAGCGGGATCTGCTGGGTTGTGTAATCTCCTGTATATCTGGTCATGCCGGCACGCTCACGTCGATTTGGGGCGCTTCACCGTTGAGGACGCGCTGCACTTCCGTCAGCGCCTTCCGCAGCTCATCCGCCCACGTTGTGCCCGATCCGCCGCCGATATGGGGCGTGAGGATCACGTTATTCAAGTCGCAAATTGGACTGTCCGCGGGCAGGGGCTCATAGGCAAAAACATCCAGCCCCGCGCCGCGCAGTTGCCCGCTCGCCAGCGCTGCGATGAGCGCCTCTTCATCCACGATGCCGCCGCGCGCAATGTTCACCAGGCAGGCGCCCGGTTTCATTTTCGCCAGCGCGGCCGCGTCGATAAGCTTATCCGATTCGGGCGTATGGGGCAGCGCGATGCAGACGTAATCGCTTTCCGCCAGCAGCGCATCCAACTCGCGATAGTGGGCCGAGAAGCGCCGCTCCAGCTCGGGCGAGAAGGGCGTACGCTTATGGTAGAGAATGCGCATGCCCATGACCTCGGCGCGGCGAGCCAGTTCACAGCCGATCTCGCCCATGCCGATGATGCCCAATGTGGCGTCCGTCACTTCACGCACATTGACGTTGCGCATCCAGTGAAAGGCGAATTTGCGCTCCGCCGTCAACTCGGGCGTCATCCCCCGATAGCGATAGGCGCCGTCGATCACGCCGGCATGGGAGACGGCCAAATCCTTGCTCAGCGCCAGGACCAGCGTCATGGCCAGTTCCGCCACGCAATTGGGGCCCTTGCGCGGCACGCAGGCAAGCGTCAGCCCCCGGGCGCGCACGGCCTCCACATCCACATTTTGATAGTTGCGCCCATTCTTGACCACCGCGCGTAAGCCCGGCAGCGCATCAAGCAGACGGCTATCAACCTTTCCCGCCAATACCAACAGTCCCTGCACATCATCAACTGTTGACACTCCTGCAATCGCATCTTCCGTGGCGCAAATTAATTCCAAATCGGGGAAATCGGAAGCAACCGTCGCCACATGATCCGCGTATTTCGGTTCAGTAATCAGCACTTTCGCGCGTAAGTTTGTCATCACGATACTCGTTTCCAGTACAGTTCGGCGTGAATGCCACGGCGAAAATCAGAGCCTTCTACCTCTGGTAGGGACCATCAGCTTATTTCCGCCGGGATTCACTAGACGCCTTGGGGCCGGTCGCCGCCTTCGCCCTCTTTATAAACCTGCATAAATTCGATCTCGATGCCGCTGACTTCGTCCTGCAGAAATGCGACCCACCCTTCGGGGTGAACATGACTGCCCGTCACCTTACAGGCAGAGCATTCTTTGAGGGTTGCGCCATTGGCCTGGGCCTCGGCCAATGCGGCGTCAATGTCCTCTACGGCAAAGCAGATATGATGCAGGCCCTCATGCCCGCGCTGATCGATCCAGGCGGCAAATCGACCGTCGGGATCCATAGATTCAGTAATCTGAAATTCAATTCCGCCCAGATCAAAGACCGCGGCCTTGTTGCGGCTTTTGGCGAATTCCTGAATCTTCGTCGCCTGGGGTACGCCCAGCAGGCGCTTATATGCTTTCAACGACTTTTCCGCATCGCGTACGGCGAAGGTCATATGCTTAATTTGGGTAACGTCCATTGAATGAATTCCTCTTCCTGTTGATGGTTATCGGTTTAGGTTCGAATGCGCCTTGCCTATTCCTGGCGGCGCCTCTGGCGCGCGACAAAGTCGTCCACATAGAGCGTGGCTTTTTCCGGCGCAAAGGCAAAATCATAGCCTTCGGCGGCAATCGTATCGGCCAGCGGACCGGCATCGAAACGCAGGCCGGTGAAGCGCGCCGGCGGTTGGGCGGCCAGCCAGACAAACGCCTTGCCCAGCTCAGCCGGGTCCGCGTAGCGCGCCTGTTCCGCCTGGGAGAATTGGGCGAATTCGGTGCGCGAGACGGATGTGGGCTTGATGATCTTGCCCGGGCCCATGGTGTTGACGGCAATATGACGCGGTTCCGCTTCCATGGCCAGCGCCTTGGTAAACCCTTCCAGGCCGTGCTTGGCCGTACAGTAGGCAACCTCGTTATAGGAACCGCGCACGCTGGCTCCGCTGGCAATGGCAATGCAATGTCCGCCCTGCACTGTGAGCCACGGCCAGGCTGCTTTCACTGTGTTGTATACGCCGGTCAGGTTGATGCCCAAAATTTTGTGCCACAGTTTCGGCGTCGTCTCCTCGAATGAGATCAAGGGCAAAATTGCGGCATTGCTCACGACAATATCCAACCGTCCCCAGCGTGCAACAATCTGCTGCACGACGTTTTCCATGGCGGCAAAATCGCTGACGTCGCCAGGGCAGCGGATGGCCTGACCGCCCGAAGCGGCAATTTCGGCAACGGCCTGATCCAGTTCCGGCGAGTCCAGATCATTGACGCCGACGCTTGCGCCGGCCGCGACAAGGGCCTGGGCAATTCCCGTGCCAAAGCCGCGGCCGGCGCCGGTTACCAATGCGATCTTCCCGTCCAGCAGGCGACTCATGCGGCCGCCGCTTCCATGAGGGTCGCTAAATTGGCGCCGTCGCTCTTCACCGGCTCGATGCTGTGATTGCGGCTGGTCATTATAACGGCAATGCCCGGCCCGTACCCGCTGCGGAAGCTGCCGCCCTGGCACACCACGCCGATGACCACGGAGCCGCGCCGATAGCCGTGACCGTAGCGGCTGTCCCAATCGGTGACCGCGACGATATCGCCGAAGCGCAGATCGTCCAATCCTGCTTGGGCAAAGGCTGCGGGGTCCGAAGTCTGAAGATTCAGTGCGCCGTTCTCGCTGCCCAGGCCGGCGCCGGCGCCGGCCAGCACGCTGGGGGCGACGCCCTTCACGGGGACAACCAGCTTCCCGTCGCCGTTCACGTCCGGGCTGAGGGCCTCCAGCAATTCGGGCGAGCAGCTTTTTAACTCTATATCCGGGAAATCGGTGAGCTTCATGCCCACGCCGTAGGCTTGAACCTGGACTTTGTCGCCGGGCGCCATGCGCTCCATATCGGCGGCGTCAAAATGACAGATAACGTGCTCGGCAAAGCGGCCGCTCTTGCCGGTAACCATACCGGCCGCGCCCTGGGCGGCCCCGCTCATGACGCGCGCCCGATTGCCCAGGCAGGCGTAAACGCCCAATGCAGTGTTGACGTTGCCGCTGCCGTGCTTGATGGAAACGCCCGGCTGGATGAGTTCACCCGCCCAGCCCAGCGCGCGATCGCCGATTCGGACGTTGTAGACCAACCCCCCGAACGCGGGCACCAGCAGGGGATTGCCTTCGGCGGATACAAAATACGGACTTGCCGGCAAACCCGGCATGGCGGGATTGGAAATCTCGCCCAGTACGGAAATTTTTACCAATGAGGATAGGTTTGTGTTAAGCATATCAATTCCGGTAAGTTAATTATAAGAAGTAAAAGATTGAAGAAGGAAAACTACCGATCATCAACCTTGCGCGCCAAAAGAAAAAGAACAAAACACGGCGCATAAACTGGTCTTCAACTGCTGTCTATATCTCCAATATTTCCTTAATATTTGCGCCGGCTTCCAGCACCGGCTCGATCTCGCCATGGGCGCAAACGAGGATATCCTGACAGCCGGGGCCATGACCGTTCCAGGCTGAATCTCCATGCATGATCAGGCCGATGGTCACGCCGCCGGGCTTATAGCCCCGGCCATAACGATGGTCCGTGTCCATCACCGCGACCAGGTCCCCCAGCTTCAGATTGTCGATCCCCAACTCGGCCAGCGCGGCCCGGTCGCCGGTCATCAGGTCCTGATCCACAAACTCGGGCGTCAGCTCCGCGCCGCTGCCCATGATGTGAGCCGGAATGGTTGCGACGACGGGAACCTGCAATTTGCCGTTATCGCCCTTGCGTAAATTCCAGCGCTTGATCAGATTGGGGCCCGCCTTTTTGACCAACACGCCCGGAAAATCCAGCAGCTCCATGCCCCGACCGCAAGTCTTGATGAGGATGCGGTCTCCGATACAAAGTTGCTCCAAAATGTCTGGAGCAAAGTCAATCAGCAGGCGTGCATGTTCGCCGGTGATAATGCCCCTGGCGCCCAGAGCCGGCCCGCTCATGACGACGGCTTCATTGCCCACGCAGGTGAGGTAGTGCATGGCATGATCCACGTCGCTGTCGGGGTGGGCAAGGCTCACGCCCGGCTCGACGTGATCTCCCTCCCAGCCATAAGCGGGATCGCCTACACGGGCGTTATACACGATGCCGGACATGCCGATATGCACAGCCGCATGCCCCTCCGTGTCGGGGCGATAGGGCTGGCGGTCCAGCGTAGGCGGGCTGATAAAACCGGTAACAGCCAGCTCGACTAAGTCATTGATATTCGTACGGATCATAAATTCTCCATCATTACGGTGAAATCAGAGTTTTGTATCCAACAGAAACGCTTCGCGCAACTTTTCAACCACATAATCGACCTGCTCCTCCGTCATCCCGGGATAAATGGGCAAGGCCAGGAGAGAATCCGCCAGCGCTTCGACGACGGGAAAGCTTCCTTCGCCCAGGCCCAGATGTCGGTAGACAGGTTGGAGATGAATCGGCGGCGCATACATAACCGATGTCGTCACGCCGTTTTGCGCCAGATAATGACGAATTGCATCGCGTTTCGCCGGCGGAACCAGGATAACGTAGTTGCGCCAGGCATGACGGTCTTCCCCAATCGGGGCAGGCAGCGTTACGCCCGGAACGTCGATCAACCCTGCAGCGTAGCGCTCAGCCACGGCCTGGCGCAGTTCGCCCCAGGCATGCAGATAAGGAAATTTGGTCAGAACAACAGCCGCCTGAATGCCATCCAGCTTGAAGTTATACCCTTCGGCAATGCCCGCCATGCCGTTCTGCTGATGACGTTCGTGGATAGGCTTCTCCATGATTGACGGGTCCTGACCATAACCTCGCAGCAACCGCACCCGATGCGCAACATCAGGATCCCGGGTCAACACCAGCCCCCCGTTGGAAAATCCACCCAACACTTTGCGCGGCGCAAAAGAGAAGAAAGCTGCATCACCCCACAATCCCGCCTTAACGCCCCGATGTTCCGCGCCCAGGGCCAGGGTCGCATCTTCGATAACGAGCAAGCCGCGCGCATGCGCCAGTTCGCGGATCCGCGTCATATCAGCAGGGCGACCAAACATGTGTACGGGCACAACCGCGCGGGTAGAAGGCGTGATGGCGGCCTCAATCAGGGCCGGATCGAGATTGTGGGTCGCCGCCTCCACATCCGCCAGCCGAAAAGTCGCCCCCGTATGGCTGATGGACGAAGTTGTGGGCAGGTCGCTATTGGGCACGGTGATAACCTCATCGCCCGGCCCGATGCCCAACGCTTTCAGAGCCAGAAACTGGGCGGACGTTCCGGACTGGACCGTAATCGCACAGCCTTCCGGCACGCCGAAATACGCGGCCAGCATCGGTTCCAATTCCCGCGCGTACGTCAAATCATCAGCATACGGATCGGCCAGAATGCGCTGAAAAATCGCGTTCAGCTCATCCTGCACAAGGCGATGCTGCCACCTCAAATCGACCAGCGGAATCTGCATGAGAACCTCCGTCATCACATGACGCGCCAGCGATGGCTCCAGCCGTTGCCAAAGCGCTCCAGCCCCTGCTCGGTGATCAACACATCTTCATTGATACCGGTTGACCAGCCCGGAGCCGGCTCAACGATACGGCGCGGATGATAGGAAAAGACCATACCCGCCTCCAACACCCAATCCTGCGACTGTCCCCAAGGCGATTCTGCCGCGTGCCACGGACGTTCGATGGTGTCCATGCCCTGTCCATGGAAGTCAAAGTGAGTCGTCGGTGAACCGATATCCCAACCATCAGCACGCAGCGTCTCCTCAAAAAGTGAAGCCAGTTCACTGAGGCGAGCGCCGGGTTTTGCCATTGGCGTTATGGCATCCAGCGCGCGCAATTCGCTCTCTACCAGCTTATATTCCATATCCGTCGGCTCACGGAATGCACAATTGACAGTAATCTCCGACCAGTGACCACTCTCGCCGCAGATTTCCATATGATAGCGTAAGATATCGTCACACCGCACCGGAACGTCGCGGGGCGGATCGAGTTCATCCGGTCGTTCGCCGATAAAGACCAGCATATCCCGCGCACCGCCGGCCAAAGCTACGGCCGATGCCTCGGCAGCCAGCTCACGCTGGCTCTTGCCCGGTTCTATCGCCTCCACGAAGCGCTCCATTGCCGCTTTGGTCAACACCCAATGTTCACGAATCTGTCGCACCTCCAGCGCACTCTTAACGGAACGCACGCGATCCATCAGATCGTCGGCATCTACAAAATCGACTTCCGGCAGCCCATCGGCCAAAATATCGTAATTGCCCGCCGACAGGATGTAACGCCGTCCGGCAATTCCTATACGCCCGCGGGTTACCCCCTTTTGCCGCATCATCTCTACCAAGCGCGGAGCCTGATAAACATCACCCCGAACATCCGTCACCCATCCCCGAGCCGCGATTCGCTCGGCGACAGCATAGCTGGAAAAGACCATAAACGGCTCATCGTTCAGCGGAATGCAAAGCAGCCCATCATGGCCCCAGATGTGAAAATCTGTGAAGTAGCGTATATAGCCCCGCCCTGTCCACCAATGACCTTTGCCCACAACGATTAGCGCATCTAATCCGGCGGCTTCCATGGCCGAACGCGTTCGGGCTAAGCGACGGTCACGTTCGGCGAGGTCTGCATATTCACCCATAAATATCTCGCTTTCAATGAATCAATCTGCAAATCTGTTCTCTACACACGCTCGAATCGCCTCCAGCTGTAACTCCTCGGGATCAAATCGAACGTCCAGACCATATATATCGCGGGCGGCTTCCAGGCTGACCAGGCCACTGGTAACATCCGCCTGTACATCGGCGCGTTCTCGCTCCAGGGGATCGCCGTAGCCTCCGCCGCCGGGCACGCGCAGCACAACCTCTTCGCCCGGCTGCCACTGAATGGGGACAAAACGTTCCAGCCGGACGCCCTCGAAAAATACGTCCCCTAATGCTCCAGCGTCTCCGCCATGGAGGCCAGGAGCAGGATATTTCATTAGATCCGGCCGAATCGTCAACATGATCGGCTCCCGGCCGATATGACGCAGCGCAATTTCCTGACCCGGTCCGCCCCTGCGCTTTCCCGCTCCCCCCGAATCCGTCAGCATGGCCTTACGCGTCATAACAATGGGGCACTGTTTTTCAATAATCTCCGTCGGCGTAACGGTGCTGTTGTGGGGATAAGCAGCGGGAAGAAGACCATCCGCATCCTGCGTCGCGCCCAGCCCGCCATGGGGCAGCATATGGACGGCGAATCGTCCATAACGGGCGTCCTGGCCCACGATATGGAAGGGGAAAATGCCGCCGGCCGCGGCAATTACCTCATCCGGCAGGAGGTCCGCCAAGGCGCCGAAGATGAGCGGCGGAATATGCTTGATCACCTTGGCCCGGGCCTTCACCGGGGCCGGAAAGGTGCAGTTGACGATGGAGCCTTCCGGAGCCGTAATATGCAACGGTCGTACCAGCCCATCGTTATTAGGGATATGCGCAGCCAGCATGCACTTAATCGGGTAGACGGCGGTTGAATAGGAAATATTAAACGCCGCATTAATAGCCGAATGCCACTGTTGGGGCGAACTGCCGGCAAAGTCCATGTACAGATCGGAACCGCGGATTTCTAGACGAATGCGTAAGGTAAAAGGCTCCAGATAGCCGTCAGCCGTTATTTCATACTCGCTGACGCCGTCAGGCAGCGCGGCGATGGCCTCGCGCAGAGCGCGCTCCGATCGCCCCTGGATCGCATGGGAAAGCGACTCGATATCATCCAGGCGATAATCGTCCAGAAACTCCTGGATCCGCTTGATGCCGATACGGTGAGTGCCGACGATAGCATGAAGATCGCCTAATACCATTTCCGGTACGCGGCAGTTGGCGGCAATAAATTCTTCGACAATCGGGACGACCTGACCTCGGGCATAAAACTTATTGGGCATGAGGCGCGTGCCCTCCATAAACATATCCGACGCCTCTAAATCCCCCAAGTGCCCTCCTACATCCGAAACGTGGGCGACAGTTCCCAAAAATGCAACGAGTTTTCCCTTATGAAAAACGGGGGAGACCAGGTTATAGTCGGGGAGATGGGTGCTGCCAATCCACGGATCATTGGTTGCCAGAACGTCCCCTTCTTCCAGCGCGGCAGCCGGAAACTTCTTGAGCATATCGCGCGTGGTGCGCGGCAGCATGGTGCAGAACTGGGGCGGACTCCACTGGGCTTGCGTAAGGCCTGCGCCTGAGGCGTCCATGATGGCGCACCCGAAATCATGACTCTCTCCCACAATCGTAGAAAAGGAAGTTCGGATAACAGCCGTATCGATCTCGTCGGCAATGGCCACTAAACGCTGCCACTGAATTTCCAGGCTAATGGGATCAATGTCCGTCACGTCGCCTGCAATATTGCTCGTCATATCAAGAAGTTCTCCGCTGCGAAATCCTATGGCAATTCGTCGCTCTCAACTACGAAACCGTACTCGCTCGCCGCGTGGGCAAGCGTAATGTAGCCCATCTCTATGTCCCGCCGCACACTCTCAAGCGGGCGTTCGCTTACCGGACCAAAACCTGCGCCTCCGGGCATACGCATCTCAATCTCGTCTCCGGGCTTAAATTCCAATGACGGAAAGCGGGTAATGAGTTCGCCGTTGAAGCGTACTTCCCCCACTTTGCCCGGCTGTCCGCCGTCGATGCCCGGCGGCTCACAAAACATTTTGTCAGGCCGAACGCGTGCAGCAATTGACTCATCTCCGATATTACGGAAAGTGATGACCTGACCAATTCCCCCGCGACTTCGTCCTGCACCGGCTGTATCAGGCAAAAACTCCTTGTGCAGCATCAGAATGGGCGCTTCCGTCTCCATAATTTCGGTTGAGGTGACGGAACTGTTGTGAGGAAAAGCGATGGGAGGCAGCCCGTCCATATTGCGCATCGCTCCTCGACCGCCGTGGGGCAGGATATGAACTGAAAATGCGCCATAGCCCTCCAGTTCGCCACTCACGCTAAAGGGCCAAATCGAGCCGCTTCCGGCCTGGGCGTGTTCTCCTAATATAGGCCAGACGGCGCCGAAGAGCGCCTGGTTGATATTATTGGTCGTCTTTGCCCGTGCTTGCACAGGATAAGGATCGGTGCAATTGAGGATGCAGCCCTCGGGAGCCGTCACATGGACCGGGCGAAAGAGGCCCTCGTTGTTAGGGATGCCCGGCACAAGCGCGCACTTGAAAGGATAGAGGGTGGACGCATAGGTTGTGTTGTAGACGCAATTGATTGCGCCCAATCGCGTCTGGGGCGAGGTGCCGCTGTAATCCACATAAATATCCGAGCCGCGCACTTCGATCTTTGCGTGAAGATGAACAATTTCGATGTAGCCGTCTATATCCAGGCCGAATTCATAAACCCCGTCGGGCAGCGCCTCAATCCGTTCACGCATCAACCGCTCTGAGCGGGTATGAATTTCGTACGAGAGTTCGGCAATGTCGTCCATGTTGTAGTCGGTGAGAAACTCCTGAAGCCGCCGAACGCCGATTTGGTGCGTGCCGACAATGGCGCGCAGGTCGCCTAATACCATATCAGGTACGCGACAATTGTTGCCGATAATTTCGAAGAGCAGTTCATTTTCCCGGCCGGCGCGATAGAGTTTGGCCGGCGGCACGCGTATGCCCTCCGTGAAGACGTCATATGCCTCAATGTCGCCCCGATGACCGCCCACATCAGCCAAATGCGCTACCGTACCGATAAAAGCAATGGGGGCGCCGCCGACGAAAACCGGCGTCAATACAACGTAGTCGGGAAGGTGCCCTGTACCGATCCACGGATCATTCGTGCAAAGCACATCGCCTTCCTGCAGCGTGTGTAAGGGGAACTTGGCAAGCAGCGCCTTAGCCGTACGCGGCAATACCACACAGAAATTAGGCGGACTAAAGCTCGATTGACACAGGGACGAACCATCCTGATCAACGAGTATGCAGGCAAAGTCACGGCTTTCCCCGACGATAGTCGAGAACGAGGTGCGCACGGTAGCGTTATCCACCTCATCCATGATGCTGATGAGGCGTTGCCACTGAATTTCCAGGGCAACAGGATCAGCGACATATTGATTCATAACTGATTTACGCTTCTTCTGATGCATCATCCGGCGGGAGGTTGACCAAAATATGTGAAAGTGATTCCATGATGTGTTCGTTAAGGGCGATACGCGCCAACTCCAGATTGCGCTCCGCCAGCGCCGTAACCAGCGTCGGGTGACTGCCGACTACCTCATCCAGGAACGTGTAAATCTTGTGCCGCGTGTGCAAACAGCGACGCACGCCGACTTCCACGACCCGCCACAGCTTTAAAGCCAAGTGATGATCGGCTATCTGCAGAAGATATTCGTGAAAATGCAGATCCAGATCAAGCATCCGGGTTTTATCGTCCCGGCGCGCCGCGCGCCGCATCTCTTCGATAATTTCATTAAAGTAGGCTAGGTGTTCATCAGTAATCCGTTCAATCGCGCGCTCGACGGCCAACTCCTCCAACGCTATGCGTACGGAATAGAGTTCTTCCACATAGCGCCGCGTCATGCGCGTGATGACGACTACCTTGTAAGGCGTGCTCTCAATAAGTCCTTCCTGCTCGAGTTGAGCCATGGCCTCGCGTACGGGACCGCGACTAATGCCGAGGCGTTCGGCAATCTGCGCCTGATTAAACTCAGTGCCGGGCGCCAACGATCCGTCAATAATCGACTGGCGCAGGATTTCTAAGACGTTGGCCTTTATGGTCCGCGGCTCAATGGGGGTAAGATTTTGTAATTCCATAGCAATTCGCTCGCCTGCAGATAAAATGAGAGGAGGTATTGGTTACGTGCATTCCAACCCGACTCTCACAACATATCAAAATATCAAAAATAAAGGTCTCAATGCCCACAACAGACATTCGTCCGATTTTATATAACAACCAGGAATCGAAGTCGGGTAGACACTCTAATCTCCAGATAATAAATGATGAAGGAATGAAAAAATAATATTCACTTGGACGAAAAAACTTTGGCGGCCCAATTCGCCGGCGCAATCTATTCCGAATAATCTAAAATTACAACCAAATTAGCGGTTTTATCTACGACGGCCGTTGCAGACGGGCCGATCACGGCAGTAGAGTTTTGCTCTTCGACGACAGCCGGACCGGCAATGCGCATACCAACGGTTAGGCGATGACGATCATAAACGGGCGTCTCGACAAAATCGTTCAGCTCATCAAAGTAAACGGCCCGCGTCTCCTTGAGCGCACGCGCAGCAGACAGATCAGGAGCAACTGCATCGTCAGACATATCCGGGTTGGACAGGCGAATATGCGGCACGGGCCCGCTGGCCCGCAAACGGCAGGCGGTCACCTCTACCCCTAAATGGCGGTGGGCGTACCCGTAAATGTCGGCATAATGGGCATAGAAAAAAGGACGCAGTTCCTCATCGAGATCGACATCAGCCAGACGCGCATAAGGAAGAACAACGGAAATCTCATGTCCCTGTCCCATATGCCGCAGATCTGCCGACCGGGTAAATTCGATTTCCTGGGCGGGTATACCCGCCTTGAGCAAGGTCGAGCGCCCCTGGGCCTCCAGCTCAGCATAAATTTCGTCCATTTCGGCCAGCGTCGCCGGCTTAATCTGCGCAATAAAGGTGCGCACGAAGTCGAAAGCGACCGGAGCGGTAAGGAAGCCCAACGCAGACGTGACGCCCGCGCCGGGCGGACAAATATACCCCTGCATCTTCAACGCACGCGCAATCGGATACGCATGAACCGGCCCCGCCCCGCCAAAGGCAATCAGCTTAAGCCCGCGGGGATCAACGCCGCGCTCGGCAACATGGACCCGCGTAGCGGAAATCATATTCTCATTAACAACCTGATAAATGCCTGCCGCGGCTTGAGTTATGGACACGCCAAGCGGCTCAGCCACATGGCGTTCAACGGCCCGCGCAGCGGCATCTCGATCCAAGGTTATGCGCCCGCCCAGAAAATAGTGCGGATTCAGATACCCAAGCAGCAGATCTGCATCGGTTACGGTGGGTTGGTCCCCTCCCTGACCATAACAGGCGGGTCCGGGATCTGCACCGGACGATTCGGGGCCGACCTTAAGCAGGCCTAACTCATCAACGTACGCAATACTGCCGCCGCCCGCACCAATCTCGATCAGTTCGATGGTGGGCACGCGCACCGGCAGGCCGCTGCCGCGCTTGAACCGATGCACGCGCGCGACCTCGAAATTGTCGGCCATGGCCGGACGACCGTCTTCAATCACGCACATTTTGGCCGTTGTGCCGCCCATGTCAAAAGAAACGAGATTGGACTCCCCTAACATTTCACCATAGAAAACAGCCGCCAACACGCCGGCCGCGGGGCCGGATTCAATCATGCGCACCGGATACTCGCCGGCTGTTTTCAAAGCAGTAATGCCGCCGCTGGAGAGCATCAGGTAGAGATCTTTCTCCAATCCCGCCTGAGTAAGCTCGCGATAAAGGCGGGCAAGATAGCGCTCCGTCAACGGCTGCACATAAGCATTGCAGACAGTAGTGGACATACGCTCATACTCACGAATTTCGGGCGCGACCGCAGAGGAGGCGGAGATGGCTGCCTGGGGAAAGCGCGCTTTCAGCCAGTCGCAGGTCGCCTGTTCGTGAGCAGGATTGGCGTAAGCGTGAAGAAAGCAAACAGCAATCGCTTCGATCCGATCGGTAACGCCGGCCTTCTCAAGCGTTTCCGACAATTGCTCAAGACTCGTGACATCCAATGGTTCCAATTCGTTACCCAAGCCGTCCAGCCGCTCGTCAATCTCGAAGCGAAGCGGTCGAGGAACCAAATGGGTTACCGGCGGCGCATGGAGATCGTATATGTCGTAACGCATCTCACGCTGGGTATCGAGCACGTCGCTAAACCCCCGCGTCGTGAGCAGGATAGTCACGGCGCCTTTACGCTCAATGAGGGCGTTGGTGATAAGCGTCGTCCCATGGATGGCGGACACGACTTCGCTGCCCGCAGCATTTGCCTCACCCAGCAACTGATGCCAACCCTCGAGCACGGCCCGGGCCGGCTGCCGGGGCGTCGTCAATGTTTTGTAACTCCGAATTTCACCTGAGACGACATCAACCAGCACAAAATCCGTAAAGGTGCCGCCGATGTCAAAACCGAAACGATAACGCTGGGTGGACATGGGATTTACTCGTATTTCAGGGTCACGAGAAGATTGGTATAGATATCTACATGCACATCCGCATCGGGACCAATAACGGCAGTAGAATCCCGCTCCTCAACAATGGCCGGACCGGCAAAATTCATCCCGGCGCGCAGCTGATACCGATCGTAGACGGGAGTATCAACAAAGCCGCCGAGTTCCCTGAAATAGACCGGTCGTTCTCCCTTAATCGCCTGGGCGGCGGAAAGGCTCTCCGTAGCCGTCTCGGCTTTTTCCAGATTAATCTGCGGCCGGAGACCGCTTGCGGTTAGACGGCAGGTCGTGATCTCAACCCCCAAATGACGGTGGGCATATCCGTAAATCTGCTCATATTCACTGTAAAAGAGGGGACGCAATACGTCATCGAGCGCGACATCGGCCAACTGATCGAAAGGCAACTCCACCACAATTTCGTGACCCTGTCCGATATGACGCAGGTCGGCTTTCCGGACAAAGCTCATCTGCTCTTCAGGCACGCCGGCCTCAGCCAGCCGCGCGCGGCCTTCCCGCTCCAACTCAGCATAGATGACGTCCAGGTCTTCCAACTTCTCCTGGGTGAGATGGGCGATGTGGGTACGTGCGAACTCAAACGCGACAGGCGCGGTAAGGAAGCCGAGGGCAGACGCCACGCCCGCGCCGGCAGGACAAATATACCCCTGCATTTTGAGTTCCCGCGCGATCTGATGCGCATGGACCGGACCTGCCCCGCCAAAGGCGATCAGCGTAAACTTGCGCGGGTCTGCGCCGCGTTCAGCTACATGAACGCGCGTGGCGGAAATCATATTCTGATTGACAACCTGGTAGATACCGTACGCCGCCTCAATCAAGCTCATCCCCAGAGGTTCGGCCAACTTACTCTGTACCGCTCGTTCGGCGGCTGCCCGGCCCAGGGACATGCGCCCGCCCAAAAAGTATTCGGGGTTTAAATAGCCGAGCAACAAATCCGCATCGGTCACGGTGGGCTGGACGCCGCCCTGACCGTAACATGCGGGCCCCGGGTCCGCGCTGGCGGATTCGGGACCGATCTTAAGGAGGCCCAATTCATCAACCCGCGCAATACTGCCCCCGCCCGCGCCAATCTCGATTAGCTCAATCGTTGGGACGCGCACCGGCAAACCGCTGCCTCGCTTGAAGCGATGGACGCGGGCGACCTCAAAGTCATCGCTCATAATCGGCCGGCCGTCTTTAATAACGCACATCTTGGCAGTTGTGCCGCCCATGTCGAAAGAGACCAGGTTGGACACCCCCGTCTTCTCGCCATAAAAGACAGCCGCCAAGACGCCGGCTGCCGGACCTGACTCGATTAGGCGCACGGGAAATTGTGCGGCCGTCTCCACCGTGGTGATGCCGCCGCTGGAGAGCATCAAATAGAGTTGCTTGCGAAAACCGCTGTCAACGAGATCCCGCTGGAGGCGCGTGAGGTAGCGCTCAGTCAGCGGCTGCACATAGGCATTGCAGACGGTTGTAGACATGCGCTCGTACTCACGAATTTCCGGCGCGACCTCGGATGATACCGAGACGCTCACCCCGGGCAATTCATTTTTGAGCCAGGCAACCGCCTGCTGCTCATGTTCCGGGTTCGTAAAAGAGTGGAGAAAACAAACGGCAACCGCATCAATATCACTCTCTTCCAAATGGGGCTTAAGCGCAACCAAATCCGCCACCGCCAATGGCTCGACGACCCGACCGCGGCCATCCACCCGCTCGGCCACCTCGTAGCGCAGCAGGCGAGGAACAAGCGGCTCCGGCAAAACCATGAGGAGATCATATATATCGTACCGCATCTCCTTGGCCATTTCCAGAATATCCCGGAAGCCCTTCGTCGTAATAAGCGCCGTCTTGGCGCCTTTCCGCTCGATAAGCGCGTTGGTGATGAGGGTCGTACCATGAATAGCCGTTTCGATATCATCACCGGCAGCTTGTGCGTTGCGCAGCAATTCCTGCAAGCCGGCGATAACCGCTTTTGACGGATCCTGCGGCGTGGTCAGGGTTTTGTAGCTGGTAATCTGTCCGCTATCGGTTTCGATCAGCACAAAGTCGGTGAAGGTGCCGCCAATATCAAAACCCAGGCGATAGCGACCGCGACGAGACGTTGATGACAAGGAAAAAGCTAATTCGGCAGAAGAGAGATTTAACTGAGCAGGCATGAGATATTGTCTGTGTACTATGCGGCAATTCAACCGCGGCGGAAGATGGCTAGGACGGGCAGACGGACGAGAGCAACTTTAGGCGCAATGTAAAAAACCGCCCAAAACACCTATTGACAACCAACATGATATGTGATAATACTATACGCACAAACATTTGTCAACCGTTAACAGTTGACTCTTGACTGTTGTTTCATCGCCTTGAAGGACCGACAAGTTTAGCGTTAGCGCCTTCAAGTTATACCCTTCATCCGCCGACCATAACCCAGACAGACAGCCGAGCGCCTTCTATGAAAATCTCACATCTCACCATTACCGCGATTGATATCCCCCGCGCGAGCGTATTGACGACCGCATATGGCAGCCTCGACTCCGCCACAACGCTGCTCATCGAAATCCACACCGATGAAGGCGTCACAGGTATTGGTCAAGTCTCGGTGGACGCTCCCTTTTATGGGGAAACGGCAGAGGGCATGCTCGCCAACATTCGCACGCATATCGCCCCCGCACTGATCGGGGAAAACCCGTTTGATATCGTGCGCCTCAACCACGTCATGGAAGCCGTTTTACCCCATCACTGGGGCTCCCATTCCGGCGTTGATATGGCGTTATGGGACCTGAAGGGCAAAGCCCTGGGCGTACCGGTCTATCAGCTTATGGGCGGCAAGGTGCGCGAGGGAGTCGATCTGATGGGATTCGTTCACTTTGGACCGCCTGATCAAATGGCGGCCGAAGCGGTTGAGAAGTTAGATGAACACGCGTATCCGGTGCTGAAGATGAAAATCGGCCTCAACCCCCAGGAGGATGTTATCCGATATCGGGCGGTAGCCGAGGCGGTGGGAGATCGGGCGGTTATTCAGGTTGACGGCAACACCGGCTATACCATTGCCCAGGCGCTCCAGGCCTTGCCCGCGATGGAACGCATCGGCTCGCTGGGCGCGATCGAGCAGCCGGTTGCCCGCATGAGCGATCTCGCCGAGCTGGCTCGCCGCCTTAACACGCCAATCATGGCGGACGAAGCCATCTATCCTCCGGAAGATGCCATTCGGGTGGTAGAGAAGCGCGCGGCATCCATCGCACTGATGAAGATAAACAAACACGGCGGCCTGACGAACGTTTACCGAATCGGCACGATTTTTGGCGCAGCAGGGCTCTCGCTTTCGATTGCCATTTACTATGACCTAATCGGCGTCGCGGCCGCCCATCTCGCCGCGGCCATCCCCTGCGTCACGTGGCCTTCGCCGGCAACGGCCATGATGGACACCATTGTGGCTACGCCCTTTGCGCCGGATGGACTCCTCCTCAAGGCGCCCGACGCTCCCGGGCTTGGCGTTGAGCTAGATTGGGACAAAGTGCGGCACTACGCGCGAACAGAATAAGCGGCCCCTTTGCCCGCCGGTTCCGACCTAAATCCCACTAAAAATCTCTGGGAATGGATACGAGAGGAGGTTACCCAAAGCCATCCCGCTTCAACCATACGCGACCTTTTTCCGGCCAGTAAGAACTTCGTGAGTTCAAATCAATTTTGCGCCCGAGGCGCTTGTCCAAAGGCCCTGGCCAAAATTTGAATCCGATCCCGAATTTTCAAGCAAGCCATTGGTCCCGCAAAAACTACGGTTCAGCCTTTTCATCTGATATGTATGGAACTCATGAACAATAATCTCTCATCTCCCTCTGACCGGACCACGACGATCGATCCGGTAACGTTAGAAATCCAGTGGCAGCGCCTTATAAGCATCATGGACGAAATTGACAATGCTACGGTGCGCACCTCCTTCTCCACGATCGTGGGTGAAAGTCGGGACTTTGCCTGCGTGCTGCTGGACCAGAACGGCTCCTCCCTCTGCCAATCCAGCTTTAGCCCGCCCGACTTCTGCGTAATCCTGCCGCGCACGACGCGGGCCATGCTTGAACGCTTTCCCGCGCATACGCTGCGAGAAGGCGATGTCCTCTTTACGAATGATGCATGGCTGGGCGCAGGCCATTTACCTGACTACATTATCGTTACGCCGGTTTTTTGGCAGGGAAAGGTCGTCGCTTTTATGGGCACAATCGCCCACGTATCCGACGTAGGCGGTCATCGGGGAGATATCGAATCGTACGATGTCTTTACAGAGGGGCTGCGCATGCCTCCCTGCAAGCTTTACGCAGGGGGTGAGGAAAACGCCCTTGCCTTTGAAATTATCGCCGCCAACTGCCGCGTCCCCGAAATGGTATTGGGCGATGTGCGGGCGATTGCCGGTACGCACAAAATCGGCGCGCGCCGCATTCAGGAATTCCTGACCGATTACGAATTGCCCGACATCACGACGCTGGCTGACGAGATTCATAATCGTTCCGAAGCCCTTATCCGTGAACGCATCGCGGCCCTGCCTGACGGCGTTTATGAGTTCGGGTTGGATATTGACGGCTATATTGAAATCGTCCATCTTCACGCTACGGTGGAGGTGCGCGGTTCAGACATCTATGTAGATTATACGGGGACGTCTCCCCAGACGCGGCTGGGCGCGATTAACTGCGTCTACAACGTCACCCACGCGGGCACCATGTATCCGTTTAAGTGCGCATTAGCCCCGCGCATCCCGAACAATGAAGGACTTTTCCGCCCGATTCACGTCTCGGCGCCCGAAGGGTGCATCCTCAACTGCACCTTTCCCTTCCCCGTGCGCGCCCGAGCCAAAGTCACCAACAACATTAACCAGGTGCTGTTCGGCGCGATTTGGCCTATTCTCGGCGAACATGCCCAGGCCGGAAGCGGATCCATCTGGCCCTTCAGCGTCACCGGCGACCTGCCCGGCTACGGCAACTTCGCGGTCTTCATTCTGCCCCATGGCGGCCGCGGAGCAATGCGCGCAATGGATGGGCTCCCCCCTATTGCATTTCCGCACAACAGCTCGGTAACCGCCACGGAAATTATGGAGGTGCAGGCGCCCATTCTTATGTTGCGCAAGGAGCTGTTACCTGACTCGGCCGGCGCAGGACGGCAGCGCGGCGGAATCGGCCAGGCGATCTCTTTCCGCAGCATTGCGGATCAACCGATGAGCGTACGCATTCGGCCCGACAAGATGTACTGCGAACCGCCCGGAATTAAAGGCGGCAGCCCCGGCAAGGTAGGCTCCGTCCGCATGAACGGTGAGCTAATTACGCGTTTTCCCCCCATTGATTTCCTGCCGGGAGATGAAATTGACCTCTATCTGCCGGGCGGTGGCGGCTTCGGCCCTGTAAGCGAACGAGAAACTGCGCTCATCAAGAGGGACCTGGAGCTGGGCTATATCACGCGCGAAAGCGCACGCCGAGACTATGGCTATGATCCCGCATAAAGCGCCGTCGGCTCGGATACGATAGACCGAATCAGCTTTTCGGATATTCGCTCATATTCGGCCGCGCAACGCCGTGCAGGATTTTGCACAACCGATTTCTGTAGGATTTATGTCCAAGGAGGCAACCACTATGCTGGAACGCATTAAACTGAGTCGGAACTTTATGCTATTCCTCCTCAGCATGATTGTTATGGTGATTCTATCGGCCTGTGCGGCTTCCGCACCGGCGGGGGATGCGCAGACCACCGCAGCCGGTGGCGAGGCGGATGCAAGCAGTGAAATCGCCGCGGATAACGGAACTGTAGTCATTGGAATGAATGAACTCCCCACTTCACTCGATCCGCCGACGGATTGGGCCATTGCCGCGACCTGGATTCATATGAACATCTTTGACTGCCTGGTATGGCGGGATCGGGAGACGGCCGAATTTGAACCGTGGCTGGCGGAATCGTGGGAAAACATTGACGACACGACATGGCGCTTCAAGCTGCGTGAAGGCGTTACGTTCCACAACGGAGAAGAGTTCAATGCCGATGCCGTAGAGTGGACCTATCGACGCATTCTCGAAGACGACACGATGATCACCCACGGCCAGTGGACATTCATTGACTCAATCAATATCCTGAGCCCGTATGAAGTCGAGATTAAAACCGTAGCGCCTGAACCCGCATTTCTGAGCAAGATGTCCGGCACCGGCTGCGGCATCCAGGCGCCGCAACAGGGGATGGCCCAGGCTGAGAGCGGCGCAGAGTATACGCCCATAGGCACGGGACCGTTCCAGTTCGTGGAGTGGGCGAAAGATGACCACGTTACCATGTCCGCGAACGAAAGCTATTGGCAGGGCGCTCCCGAAATCAAGACATTGATCTGGCGCTCAATGCCCGAAGTTTCCACTCGGGTTGCCAGCTTGCTCACCGGCGATGTTGATCTGGTAATCAGCGTACCGGCTCAGGATTGGGATCGCGTCAACAATAACGAAGGCACCAGCATTGAGCAGTTCCTGACTACGCAGGTCATGCTGTTGGCGCTGCGTACCGGTCCTTCAGAGAAGAATCCGGATTGGACAGGCGTGACTGAGGATATACGCGTGCGCCAGGCCATTAGCTACGCGATCGATCGTCAGGCGCTAATCGACCTGATCGACGGCATGGGAATTCCGGTGCTGTCGCGCGTGACGCCGCCAACGCTGGGCTGGAGTGACGAGTTCGTCAATCAGACGGGCGATTACGATCCCGAACGGGCTAAGGAATTGCTGCAGGAGGCGGGCTATAACGGAGAAGAGCTTACCTTCAACTCCAGCACATCATGGCTGAACCAGAAAGAGGTCGCCGAAGCCATTACCGCCATGCTGGAGGCCGTCGGCCTGAATATCGACCTGCAGGTAATGGATGTGACCACCTTCCGCGAGCAGATATACTTCCCGTATAAAAACGAAGAACTCTACATGGATTCGTTGGGGAATTCATTCTTCGACCCGTGGATCACGGTCCTGTCCGAACGCTCCGACCGCCGGGAAAGAAGCGGATGGAGCGGCGAGAATGCCGACCGCGTCGATGAACTCATCCGCGAAGCGGCCGTCAATATGGATCCGGCAGCCCGCGCTGAGCAATATCTTGAAATTCAGCGCCTGATTAACGAAGATGCCCCGTACATCTACCTCTATCAGATGTACGACACCGTAGGCCTGAGCGATCACCTGAATTGGAATCCGCCTCTGGACGGCTTCCTCTGGATGGGGGATGCGAAAATAGAATAACGGCAGCTAGACAAGCCCCTCCGGGAGGATCCGCGGAAAACGCGCCGGTTCCAGCGAGAAACCTCCCGGAGGCTGTACGGTAAAAGTAAGGCAAAAAGTTACGATGAAAGATCGGGCGCTTCAACAGGCTATTTACGTCCGAAGCGCCTGATCCGCTTCATCTAATCTTCCAATATTCACCGCACACTTGTGACCCGCCATGACTCGCTATATTTTCTCGCGTCTTCTCCAAATGATTCCGCCCCTGATTGGCTTAACGCTGATCCTATTTGTGCTGCTGCGTATCGGCGGCGATCCCGTGGCCCATCTTGTAAGGCCGGAAGCTACACAGGATGAAATCGCACAAGTGCGTGCGGCCTATGGGTTCGATCAACCTCTTTATAAACAATATTTCCGCCAGCTGGGGCTAATCCTGCGCGGCGACTTCGGCGATTCCTTTCGCTTTCGAACCGCAGCTATGCCTTTGGTTTTGGAGCGCTTGCCCGCCACGCTGGAGTTGGCGCTCGCCTCGATGATCGTGGCGTTGATTATTGCGATCCCCGCCGGAATTTTAGCGGCGGTCTATCAAAACACGCCCATTGATCTTTTTGTTACCACAGGATCAACACTAGGACGCGCAATGCCCAATTTCTGGATCGGCATCATGCTGATCCTCATCTTCTCCGTACAACTGCGTTGGCTGCCCGTATCGGGCCGGCTGGAACCGTTCTCCATCGTTCTGCCGGCAATTACGTTGGGCAGCGGCATCGCCACGGCATTGGCCCGGGTTTTGCGCTCAAGCATGCTGGAAGTCATGCGTCAGGAGTATATGACCACGGCGAAAGCGAAGGGCGTGGGCAAATGGACGATCCTGATCCGTCATGGCGTACGCAATGCGCTGATCCCTTTCATTACGATGCTGGGGCTACAGGTAGCCTGGTTACTAGGCGGTTCCGTCATCGTCGAGGAAGTCTTTGCCTGGCCGGGATTGGGTCGCCTTCTGCTGAATGCCGTGCTCGTGCGCGATCTGGCCGTCGTCCAGGCAGGAGTCTTTGTCTTCGGCTTTGTTGTCATGGCGGCAAACTTGCTCGTCGATATTTCTTACGCATTCCTCGATCCACGAATCCGGTATCGATAAAATGAGTCATGCACTAAAAAAAGACGCCATGAAATCAACTGCTGCGATAGATGATGCGGATCGAATTGCACCGCGACGAAAGAGGCATTGGTTTACCAGCCTGCGACGCAGCGCCGTAGGAATGCTGGGCGCAATTTTAGTAACGCTTGCCGTCGTCACCGCGGTTTTTGCGCCTGTTCTGGCGCCTCATGATCCAACCGAATTAAATTTAGGTTCGCGCCTATTGCCCCCCTTCTGGTACAGCGAAGCGAATCCGTCCTACCTGCTCGGTACGGACCAGCTCGGCCGCGATGTGCTGAGCCGCTTAATGTACGGCTCCCGCGTATCACTCATCGTGGGCATATGCGGCGTCGCGATTTCCGTTGTGATCGGCGTCGCGCTGGGGTTGGTCAGCGGATATGTCGGCGGCGCCACTGATGCAATAATCTCCCGCGTGCTGGACACCTTTATGGCCATTCCCTTCATATTGCTGGCGCTGGCCGTGGTCGGGGTGTTGGGACCGCGTCACGGATCAGGCCTCATCACCCTAATCACCGTACTGGGCGTAACCGGCTGGGTCACATTTGCCCGGGTCATTCGCGGGGAATCGCTCTCGGTCAAAAGACGTGAATTTGTCGATTCCGCCCGAAGTATCGGTCAAACCGACTTACAGATTATTTTGCGTCACATACTGCCGAATATCGTCGCCTCCGTCATTGTATTGGCAACATTACAGATCGCCACAGTGATTATTGCCGAATCATCACTCAGCTTTTTGGGATTAGGCGTTCAGCCGCCGACGGTTACATGGGGCCTTATGTTATCGGAAGGACGCGACCACTTAGCGACTTCCTGGTGGCTGGCCACGCTGCCCGGTTTGGCAATTACCTTAACTGTGTTGGGGGTGATCCTGTTAGGGGATTGGCTACGCGATATCCTCGATCCGCGTCAACAGACGTAGAGGACGGATAGGATGAAAAAGCGCAGGCTGATTGCGCGTGATTTGCTACGCACAGAGATGGCCGACGATCCCCAGGTATCCCCGGCCGGGACAAAAGTCGCCTGGGTCCGCACGTGGATCGATGTCGAGGGCAACAATTATCGCTCGGCCATCTGCATCAGCGATGCAATCACGGGAAAAGCGGACAGGCTGGTTGATGACGGCGGTCTTGCAACGCATCCCCGCTGGTCACCGGACGGCCAGTGGCTGGCCTATCTGACGACGCGGCCAATAGGAGTCGCACAAGCGACGGTCCCGCAACTCTGCATTATTCCGGCAAGCGGCGGCGTTCCCCGTACGCTGACGCACCTGTCACACGGTTTCGAGGAGCCGGTCTGGTCACCGGACGGCGAACGCATTGCGGGCGTCACGCGGATTGATCCGGTGCTGGGTCTGAATAAGCCGGACGTTGCTTTCAATCAAGAAAATCCTTATGCCGAATTCAACCGGGATGTATTGATAGCTCGACAGCGGAACTGGAAGATGGACGGCATCGGCTATGTAGGCAACCTGCGCCGCGCGGTAATCTGCGTCAGTCGGCTTTTCCGCAAAGAGTCCGTCGTTACCCTGCTCGCTGACGCAGAATTTGATTTACACACGCCGGTTTGGTCGCCGGACGGAACCCGGCTTGCCGCGATCGGCAATCTGGAGCCAGATGCCGATACAACGCGTCAACGCCATCTCTACATCCTGAATGTCGCTAATCCGGACCGCCCGCCGCGCCGGCTTGCCGGCCTGGAGGATATCCGGCATACCCGCTCGGCCTGGTCGCCGGACGGCAGCCAAATCGCCCTGACCGGCCACGATAATCCCGCAGTGGGGCACTACGGCAACCAACAACTATGGTTGATAAATGTGGATGACGGCGCCAAGCGCTGCGTCACCGCGCAGCATGACTGGACGCTCGGTCACGCCGCCTATACTGATGTAGGTCGCTATGCCGGAGACAGCGGAATACGTTGGCTGCCGCAAAGCCGCGATGTCCTCGCGCTGCGCAGCCAGGAAGGGGAAGTACAGGTCATACGCATTAATGTCGATTCGGGCAGTGCGCTGCCGCTAACCGCCGGCGACGGCGCTATCGCCGCATTCAGCCTTGATGCAGGCGGGCAAGTCATGGCCGCGCTCATACGCGAGCCGCTCAATCCGGGCGACATTTATCTGTTTAATTTGAACGAGACGCATGCCTGTCGGCGCCTCACAGCCGTAAATCAAAGCTGGCTGGATGACATCGAATTATCACAGCCGCAAAAATTCCGGTTCAACAGCGATAACGTCATGATTGACGCCTGGATTTTACCGCCCGTGAACCGGCCGCCGCATAAACGCGTTCCCGCTGTCCTCTACACCGGCGGCGGCCCGGCCGGCATGCGGGCGCCCAACTTCTTTTTCGACTATCAACTGCTGGCCGCCGCCGGCTACGCTCTAATATTCTGCAATGCCCGGGGCTGTCAAGGATATGGTGAGGAGTTCTGCACCGCGATTTTAGGAGCCTGGGGGACCTATGACTATACGGATAATATGCGCTGTCTGGAGGAGGCCTGCACGCGCTTCGACTTTATTGATCCCGAACGATTGGCCATCGCAGGGGGCAGCTACGGCGGTTATTTAGTCAATTGGGCCATCGGTCATTCAGATCGTTTCTGCGCGGCCATATCCGACCGCAGCGTATTTAATCGTCACTCAGCATACGGTACAAGTGACATCGGCCACCTGCGGGAGTTTGAATTCGATAACGGCCCGCCCTGGGAAACCGGCGAGCGCTACCGGGCCCAGTCCCCCCTCAGCTATATCGGTGGCGCGACGACGCCGACTCTCGTTATTCACTCGGCGCAAGATCATCGCTGTGCGGTGGAGCAAGGCGAGCAGCTATACCAGGTCCTTAAGCGCCTGGGTGCGCCCACGAAGCTTATCCGCTTTCCCAACGAAAGTCACGGGCTCTCTCGTAGCGGCCGGCCCTGGCATCGGGTATTCCGGCTAAATGCTTATCTGGAATGGCTGGATCAATTCACGCGGCGAAGTCAATAAAGCGCAATTACCTGTTTCTCATCAGATTGCCGATCAGCAAGTAAGGCCTACAATCCACACTCACAGGGTATTTCTATGTCTTCTTCCAACTCTAAACGTCTCTTAACCGCCCAGGACCTTTTTCGTTTCATTATGGCGGACGATCCCCAGATATCGCCTGACGGGACGCAGGTAGCATGGGTGCGTACGTGGACGGATGCAGAAAGCAACAGCTACAGGGCGCAGATCTGTATCACAACGATAGCAGACGGCGCCACGCGCCGGTTGACAAACGGTCCGGGACAGGATATCTATCCGCGTTGGTCGCCTGACGGCGCAATGATTGCCTATCTGGCATCGCCTGAGCCTGACGCAACCCCATCTTCGACCGGCCCCAAAAGCTCCGTATCCGTTATTGAAGGCGGCGCGCAGCTCATGCTCGTGTCGGCAGGGGGCGGAAAGCCCCAGCGCTTAACGAATTTACTCGGCGGCGTGCGGGCGCCCGCCTGGTCGCCTGACGGCACGCGGATTGCCTTCTTAACGTACGTCGATCCCGCGGTAGGGTTGGAATTCCGGAACAGCAAACGTGAAGCGAATGAAGATGATCTCTACGACAAATTCAATCGGGACGTACTGGTAACGACGCGTCTGCGTTGGAAGTGGGATACCATCGGCTATCTCGGCGACTATCGCAGCCATATTGCACTCGTATCCGTGGGCGAGCCGGATGCAGTCCCCGTATTGTTGACGCAGGGAGCGTTCGATCTTTCCGCCCCTGCCTGGTCGCCGGACGGCCATATGTTAGCCACGACCGGCAATCTGGCTCCGGACGGAGAAGCCGTGCGCAATAGTTATATTTACTTGCTGGATATCAGCGGCAGTGCGCCTTACAAGCTGCGCCAGCTATTTGGCCTGGAAGAGATGCGCAGCAATGATTTGGCCTGGTCGCCTGACGGCACGACGCTGGCGGTTGGCGGTCACAATGACCCGGTCATTGGTCATTACGGCAATCAGATGCTCTGGTTAGTCAATGTAGCCGACGGTACGGCTGACTGTACGACGCGTAATTTTGACCGTGCGCTGGGCGATTATTCGCGTAATTACGACCTCCGCCGATACGGCGGCAATGATGGCCCCAGATGGCGACAAAACGGCGAGGAGCTATACGTCCTTATTAATGAAGGGGGCTCGGTTGATTTAGGCATTGTTGAACGCCGGAGCGGTGCGGTGCGGCAGCTAACGCAGGGAAATCATTCCGTCTTTGCCTTTACCATGGATCACAGCCAGGAACGAATCGTATTGCTCATCGGCGACGACATGAACCCCGGCGACCTGTTCGTGCTGGAGCCAAACGATGAGGGCTTTGCGGGTCTGCGTCGTCTCACCGACGTAAACCAGGAACTGCTGGACGAATTGGAGATGACCGAACCGATCCGTTTTTCAGCGCCTTCGGGCGACGTCGTCATCGATTCCTGGCTTATTCCGCCGGTGAATCAGGCGCCGGGAGAACGCTATCCGGTAATTCTCTACACGGGCGGCGGACCGGGCGGCATGCGAGCCAGCGTTTTCTGTCATGAGTTTCACCTCTATGCGGCCCACGGCTATGCGGTACTCCACTGCAACACGCGCGGCAATCACGGATATGGGGAAGCCTTCTCCGTAGCAACGCGCGGCAAATGGGGCGATCTCGACTACGAGGACAATCTGGCCAGCCTGCATACCGCATTGGAGCGCTTCGACTTTCTCGATCCCGCGCGGCTGGCCGTAGCAGGCGGTTCCTACGGCGGTTACTCAGCTCTCTGGATCGCCAGTCGCCATCCCGAGTTCAATGCCGCCGTCGTTGACCGCTGCATGTTCAACCGCTACTCCTTCAATGGAACCAGCGACATGGGCTTCCTGCTCGATCAAATTGAATTTGATAAGCAGCCGCCATGGGAAAATATAACGCCATATCTTGAGCGTTCGCCCATGAAGTATGTCGAAGGCATCCGTACGCCTACATTGGTCATCCATTCGGGATTGGATCATCGATGTCCCGTTGAACAGGGCGAGCAGCTCTTTATGGCGCTAAAACGATTAGACGTGCCCACCGAGCTGGTGCGTTTCCCGAATGAATCCCATGAATTATCGCGCAGCGGCCGTCCCTGGCACCGCGTCTTCCGTTTAGAGCGTTACCTGGATTGGTTTGCGCGGTGGTTATAAAAGGCCGATTCCAAGCCACTACTTCTATCCAATATAAGATTGTATCCAGAGAATTGAAAGGCGGTTTAGCAGGATGGCTGATGTAATTCAAGTAGGTGAGACAAAAGTACAACCCGGCGAACGCGGCTTTGGCTATCTGCACGTAGGCTATCTGGCCGGCGGAACGGAAGTTCGCATCCCATACCAGATACTCAACGGTGCAGGAGACGGACCTACACTCTGTCTGGAATCGACAATGCATGGCTGGGAGCCCATGGGGGCGGAAATCATTCGGCGGGCCATGCTGGAAATCGATCCGCAGCAGCTCAACGGCGTGGTCATGTGCATTCCCCTGGCCAGCCCCATGACCATCGAATTCGGCGGCACCATCGAAAGCGCCGGTTTACGCGTCAATCCGGTGGACATGTTAGATATGAACCGGGTCTGGCCCGGAAAAGACGTGAATGCGTGGCTTACGGAACAGATGGCCCACGCGCTCTGGACAAACATCATCAGTCGCTGCGACTACGTCGTCGATATGCATGACGGGACCGGATCGTCCGATGAGTTGCCGGTTGCTTTTCCGCAAGCTTTTCCCACGGACCCGGCATTAGCAATTTCAGGCGAGCTGGCTGACGGTATCGGGACGGATGCATCGGATATTTCTAACCAAATCACCAGTGAATTCCTCACCGACATGAAAGAGAAGATCCGGGAGATGGCCATGGCGTTTGGCGCGCCGGTCACCTGGTGGCGGGAGCGGCCCATCAACCCGTCAATGCTTTCGGGCCAATGCGCCATCAACGGCATTGTCCCTCTCGTGGTGGAAGCAGGCGGCGGCGGCATGATCGACTTCACAGTGGATCAAGGCGCGGATTGCCTGCTCAATATTCTTAAGCATCTTAAGATGATTGAGGGAGAGCCGAAACTTCCGGAGCGTCAGGTCATGGTGGAGAACTATATTGTCTATCGCTCACTCTCCGGCGGCTTCTATATCCAGGCGGAAGGCATCAAATTGGGGGGGATGGTAAAGAAGGGGCAAGTACTGGGGCGGGTAATTGATCCGCTAACGAGCGAAGTAAGGGAAACCTGCACCTCGCCCGTAGACGGCTTGCTCGTTAGCCGGCGCGTACGAATGCCCATTAACCCGGGCGGTTATATCGCACACATCGCTGACTTCGATTCCATAATTTGGGAACGGGAGAACGGATAAGGCGAAGACGGCTTCGGCCCGCTCTGAACCACGCCCAGAATTCTATGCGTCCGCCTGTAACAAATAACAGAGATGATGGTTGACAGCAAAAACGATGTATGAAATACTATGCTTACAAGTCTTGCTAACTGTCAACAGTTAAATGTTTCGGTGTGAATAAAGTTAGATATGCATGTCGATAGCGGCAGAAGGTAAAAACTGCGTTACCGACATTCATCGGCGTAATGGCGCCAAGATTCATCCAATCGCATATCTCTTCTTTTTCATTAAGGGTCTGTCCCCAAAATAGCCTACAGAAGTTTCGATGTGTTACCCGGGCGAGTTCGCCTGGAATTCACAAGGTTAATGCCGGACAGACCCTATCGCGTTTTGCCGCATTCTGTAAAATTCCCTTTTTGGCCGACAGGATAACATATACATGAGCAAAGACCATTTACAACCGACGCTATCACAAAAAATCCAGGCGCTTCAGGGAGGGGCTGAGACATCGTTTACGCGCATGGTGCGCCTGGCGGCCGGCACCCCGAACCTCATCACCCTCGGACGCGGCGACCCGGACCTGCCGACGCCATCGCACATTGTGGAGGCCGCGGTTGGCGCATTGCAAACCGGCCACGTCAATTACACACCGCCACCCGGTTTAATAACGTTACGCGAAGCCATAGCGGAAAAAATGGCCAATGAGCGAAACCTTATCTATGACCCGAATACCGAAATAATTGTTACGGCCGGGGCGCAGGAGGCTATTTCAGTCGTCATGCAGACGTTGCTCGACCCGGGGGATGAAGTCTTATTACCGGATCCTTACTACACGGCGTATGAGATGGCAACAGGACTGGCATTCGGGACCGTCGTGCGGATACCGACCTATGCTGAAAATGACTTCGAAGTGCAGCCCGAAGCCATTGAAGCCGCCATCACCCCTCGCAGCCGACTGCTTGTATTGGTTTCACCCAATAATCCCACTGGCGGCGTTATCTCTCGCGAGGCGCTACAACGCATTGCGGAAATCGCTCAGCGTCACAATTTAATTGTCGTCTCTGACGAGCTTTACGAACGCATCGTTTTTGATGGGGCCACAGCGCCGAGTATCGCCACGCTGCCGGGTATGCGTGAGCGCACAATCATTATCAGCGGCTTCTCCAAAACCTATTGCATGACGGGCTTTCGGGTCGGTTATCTTGCAGGACCGACGGCGCTGATGACGGCTCTGCAAGAACCGCATCATATTTTTACGATCTGCGCGCCCACGGCTAGCCAATACGCGGCACTGGCGGCGCTGCAAGGTTCACAGGATTGCGTCGACGAAATCGTCGGCATCTTTGGCAAAAGACGCCAAACGTTAATGGAGAGTTTGCATTCGGCCGGAGTGCCCTTTCCACACCCAGCCGGCGCTTTCTTTGTCTTTGCCGATATTCGAGCGACGGGCATGACGTCAAGCGCATTTGCTGAAGAACTCCTTCAAAAAGAAAGCGTTCTCGTCTTCCCAGGCACCCAATACGGTCCCTGCGGCGAGGGCTTTTTGCGCATCTCCTATTTGGCGGAAATACCGGACATTGAACGCGCCGTAGAGAAATTACAACGAGTTTATCGAACAGCCACAGGAAATTAGGGGTGTTAAACAAGCATATGCCAACAGATCAAGAGCGCGACCGACGCTATACCGCTTTACGGAAGACGATGGAATCACACGGCTACGATGTACTGCTTCTGGCCGGGAATGCTGAGGCCATGCAGCGTGGTTATGTCCGGTACGTTTCAAATTGGCGGCTATGGGGCGGAAAGGGTTTCGCTATCTTCCCGCGCCGTAACGATCCGAGTTTGGTACTCGGCGCCGGCTCTCAATCTTACTGGTCAGGTCGCGTCAGTTGGATACGGAACGTCCACCCGACCCAGGACATGATCAGAACCGTAGCGGATGTCTTATCGGAACAAATCAAGCCTACCGGGCGCGTGGGCATTGCCGGTATGGACCACGTCATGACCTATGGAGATATGCAACGTCTCGCTCAGCTCATGCCTGAGGCTGAATTCATGGACGCCACAGATTCCGTTGATGCCGTTATGGCGATAAAGAGCGCCGAAGAACTGACGATGATGGCAGAAACTTCCCGCTATATTGCCGAGGCCCAGGATGTCCTCAAAGCGACCTTCGCCCCCGGGCTTACTGAACGCGAAGTGATGGCCAAAGCAGTGGAGCATTTAGCGCTGCGCGGCTGCCACGACGGCATTGCACACCTCTCCACCGGGGTGAAGCCCTACTTCCGACCGCCGACGGACAGGGTCATTGAGGAAGACGACGCCATTAATGTCTCATTGGAATTTTCCGGCCCCGATGGCTACTGGATTGAGCTGGCCGGCGTTTACTCGTTTCGCGAACCCTCAGCGCGCCGAAAACGCTACTTCGATACGTCGCTCAACGCAATAGAAGAAGTAAAAAAGATGCTGCGGCCCGGCGTAACAGGCGGCGACGTCACCCGCACGATTGAAGCCGTATTTGCAGAAGAGGGTTGGGACGTTACGGAGCGCGGCATATGGGACGGTCATGCTATCGGCCTTAATGTCATCCGACCGCCCTACGGCTTAATCGAAAACACGGACGTTTTCCAGGAAGATATGGTCTTCAACGTGCATCCGGGATTGATGGTCGATGAAGATCGATTAGGCATGTTCTTACAGGATAATCTTATCGTGACGCCGGAGGGGGGGAAACCGTTAATCGAGTACCCGTACGTATGGCACGTTCTATGATTCAGAGGTAATCGGCAGAAGCAATTGTAAAAAACTTCGGCTCTTTGGGATTTCATGTGATAGGGTGCGCCCCTTGCGTGCGCGCCCTACTGGAGAATTCAAGCGCCAAACGGCTTTGCCTTTGTCAACCACATAAGATCCGAATGACCCAAAACTTCGCCGGAACTTATTAGATGAATGGCAGAAAGGTAAGCGCTTTCTCTGTATATGGTCTTCGTTTCAAGAGGAGGAAACCATGAAATATTTTGGTAAGCAATACCGGCCGTTAATTGCATTACTCATCATGCTGGTTGCAACTGCGGGTTGTGCGTCTGTTGCACCTGCCGGCAACAGTACAACGGGAGATACCGCAGAAGCGAGTCGCTCCATTACCGTTGTACAGGGACCTGAACCGGTTAGCCTGGACCCGAGTGTGGATATTAACAAGACGTCTATTAATGTCCAGCACACAATGATGGATCCGCTTGTCTATCACACGCCGGAGAATGAAACGATACCATGGTTAGCTACAGGGTGGGAGCCTGTGGAGCCGACACGCTGGCGTATATCACTACGTGACGATGTACTCTTCCACAATGGTGAGCCGTTCAATGCGGACAGCGTAATCTATTCGATCAACACATATAACAACAGCGCGGGCGAAGGTTCGGTTTTCTTCCAATATGTGGAGGCGATGGAGAAGGTTGATGATTATACCGTAGATATTATCACGGCAGAGCCGAACCCTATCGTTCCAGAGACGTTAGCTTTCCTCTATGCATTACCGCCGGAATATCATGCCGAAGTAGGCTCGGACGGGTTTAGCCAAGCTCCTGTAGGTACGGGGCCCTTCACATTTTCGGAATGGGACCAAGGCGTCAAAATTGTCGTAAATGCCAATCAAGAATATTGGAACGGCGCACCGGCCATTGACCAAGTTGTCTTCAAGCCTGCACCGGAAGCATCCACCCGAGTCGCTATGTTAGAGACGGGCGATGCCGACATCATTGCCAATGTACCTCCTGAATTGACGGCGCGGGTTGACGGAGCAGAAGGTTCATCGGTTGCCGAAGTGCCAAGCCTGCGCATGGTTTTCGTCGAGTTTAATCCTTTCGAGCCGCCATTCGATGACGTACGCGTGCGGCAGGCCTTTAACTACGCCGTAGATAAGGACGCCCTTATCGATATTATACTGGATGGTCATGCCACGCGGATGAAGGGCGTCATCATTCCCGGCTGGTTGGGCTACGATGCGGATGCGTTGACCGACTATGCATATAATCCCGACAAGGCGCGTGAACTTTTGGCCGAGGCCGGTTATGCCGACGGACTTGAAGTCGATTTCTGGTTTCCCATCGGACGCTATCTGAAAGACAAAGAAGTAGCCGAGGCCATTGCCGGTCAACTGCAGGACGTGGGCGTCACCTTAAATATGAACGGCAGCGACATCGGCACATTGGTCGAACGTATTCACACGCAGGAATTGTCGGGCATGCATTTCTTCTCCATGGCTCCCCTCATCATGGATCCTGACTATCTCTTCCGTACTCACTTCTATTCTGAAGGACTAAATCAATACGGCTGGACGGAACGGACTGATGCTGATATTGAGCAGGCAATCAGTACAGTTGATCGCTCAGAACGTGAGCAGATATACCGCGACCTGGACGCCTACCTCACCAACGAGCAAGTGCCGTGGATCTATTTGTATCTGCAAAATCTTATCTACGGCGTCAACGATAATCTGGACTGGCAGCCGCGCCCGGACGAAATTATCGATCTGCGCAACGCAACCTTTGTCGAGTAAAGTTCTTCGGGAGTGAAAACATTTGTTTCCTTCCCGAGCATTCGAGCTTCGGGAAGGAAACAAATTTAGATTACAACCATGTTGAACTATTTGATTCGCCGTCTTCTCCAATCGATTTTTGTTTTGCTGGGCGTCAGCATTGTTGTCTTCATTCTGGTGCAATTATCCGGCGATCCTGTTCTACAAATGCTGGCCGGCACGGCTGCTACCGAAGAAGATCTTCAAGCGTTGCGAACTGAACTCGGCTACAACGATCCCCTGATTGTACAGTATGGACGTTATCTGCTATCCGCCCTGCAGGGGGATTTGGGCGAGTCGCTTCGTTTTAAACGCCCTGCACTTGAATTGGTCCTGGATCGCCTGCCGGCGACAGCCCTTCTGGCTGTTACTTCGTTATTCTTCGCGCTAATTGTAGCGGTGCCGGTGGGGATTCTCTCTGCTGTACGCCGCAATACCTGGATTGATAATTTTGGGATGATACTGGCGCTTTTAGGTCAGTCAATTCCGCTTTTTTGGCTTGGCATCATGTTCGTTCTGGTTTTTTCCGTAGAACTCAGGTGGCTGCCGCCGTCGGGCGCAGGCTCATGGCGGCATCTTATTCTTCCGGCCGTCACATTGGGGGCCTATCCCATGGCGCGAATCGCGCGTCTTATGCGCTCCAGCCTGTTAGATGTGCTGCAAGAGGAATATATGACTACAGCCCGGGCAAAAGGGCTACGCGAACGATCCGTCGTCGTCACCCATGGGGTACGTAACGCCGCGCTGCCGGTAATTACCATTGTCGGCTTAATGTTCGGTACGCTTATGGGGGGTGCAGTGATAACCGAAACTATCTTTGCCTGGCCGGGTATTGGTCTACTGACAATCCAAGCCATTCAAAATCGTGATTTTACGCTTGTGCAGGCTTCCGTCCTGGTCGTTTCAGTTATTTTTATCTTTGTCAACCTGATCACAGACATAACCTACGTCTATTTCGATCCCCGGATTCGCTATGAATGAAGCATCCCTGCCGAAGTTTGCCGGGAAGACAAGCGCGGCGGAAAACAGGCAGCCTTCCCACTGGTCAAAAATTACTCGCACGCTGGCTCGAAATCGGGCGGGCCTCTTTGGGTTAATCATAGTGATGTTCGTGTTTCTGGCTGCCATAGGCGCACCATACCTGGCGCCCCACGATCCCCTTGACCAGGATCTGGAACTTCGGCTGCTGCCGCCGGCTTGGATGGCTGACGGTAATTGGAGCTATCCGTTAGGAACCGATCAGCTGGGACGCGATATTTTAAGTCGCATTATTTATGGCTCGCGCGTTTCACTGCTTGTCGGATTTACGTCAGTAGGAATAGCGGCAATCATCGGCATGGCCGCCGGCCTTCTTGCAGGATATCAGGGGGGCTGGATTGACGATGTGATCGGCCGGATAATTGACATTCAGCTGGCAATTCCATATCTGCTGCTGGCAATAACGTTGGTCATGATCCTGGGATCGTCGCTACGCAACTTGATCCTGGTGCTGGTGATCTATGGCTGGACAGTCTATGCGCGACTAATCCGAGGCCAAACTCTTTCTGTGCGCGAGAGGGAGTTCGTGATGTCGGCCAAAACCATCGGCGTATCAACGTCACGCATCATGCTGCGACATATTCTTCCCAACGTGATTACGCCCATGATCATCCTGTCGACAGTAGAGATCGCAAACATGATTACTTTTGAGGCCGGCCTTAGTTTCTTAGGGCTGGGCGTCCAGCCGCCAACGCCGAGTTGGGGCGGAATGCTGGCTGATGGGCGCGATTATATTTCAGCCGGGATTTGGTGGCCTGCGACCTTTCCCGGCCTGGCTATCTCCATGACAATCCTGGCGATTAATCTGGTAGGCGACTGGCTGCGTGATCTGCTTGATCCGAGGCTACAAGCATAATAATTGCCGATCAGTGACGAAATTAAAAGGTGAACCATGTCAGATACTACAGTTTCCGCTCGCCCGTTCTTGATACCTATCGGACAATAGCCCTATGAAACTCCTCATTCAGGCTGGATATGTCATTACCGGATTGCCGTCGCAACCGGTTCGGCGCAAGCAGGGCATCCTCATAGAAGACGGCCTTATTCAGGCCATCGATGAGTGGGGCCAGTTCTCACCGGAAGATGACCTTCCGGTAATCGATGCACGCGAGCTGACGGTTATGCCCGGCCTAATCGACGCACACACGCACGTGATCCACAGCGGCGATCCCCACGAGGATTGGCGCCTGATCGCCCTGTCGGAGCTGACGCCAACCACCACGCTCAAGGCTGCCCGCCACGCCCGCCGCCAGGTCGAGCGGGGCGTAACCACCATTCGGGATGTGGGCGCGTCCGACTGGATCGACATTGCCCTGCGCGATGAGATCAATTCAGGGCGACAATTTGGTCCCCGGATATTGGCCGCAGGCCACGGCATTACCTCTACGGGCGGACACATGGATGCCAGAAAATACGCCCGGCCCGGCATTGATAACGATCTGCTCAACACCATCGGCGCGGTGGCGGACGGCCCGGACGAAGGCCGGCGCGCGGCGCGCATGCAGATTCTGCGCGGGGCCGATCTGATCAAGATCAACGCTACCCTCAGCGAATACGTTCGCGCCGCCGGCGGCCAGTGCGCACCGGAGATGACGTACGAAACGATGGCGGCTATCTGCCAGGTGGCCCACAACAACGGACGCAAGGTCGCTGCCCATTGTCACGGCGGGCGGGGCGTACAGGACGCCATCAACGCCGGCGTTGACACTTTCGAGCATGGTCGTTTTTTAACCGATGAACTTCTTGACCAGCTTGCCGAACGAGGACGCTTCCTGATTCCCACCTTAAGTCCTGAAGCCCGCCGCGCAGAGTTGGGCGACATACCCGAAGAACCAGCGCTCCTGCGCTGGACGACCATGGCCACCGACGCAATGTACGACACGGTCGCCCGCGCGCATGCGCGCGGCGTGCAGATCGCGACAGGTACGGACGCAGGCATGCCCCACGTTCGCCACGGGGATCTAGCCTTTGAAATGATTCATCTGGCCGAGGCCGATCTGCCGCATCAGGCCGTCATCGAAGCCGCGACGTCCGTTGCCGCAACCGCCTTGGGCATCGAAAACGTTACGGGGGCCGTTGCAGCCGGTCTGGCCGCCGATCTGCTGCTGGTTGACGGCGATCCGTTGCGCGATATAGGCATCCTCAACGATCCCGCCCGCATCAAGGCCGTCCTGCAGGGCGGCCGCGTGACGGTGGACCGGCGATAAGGGACGTCGTTGAAAAGATTTTTTCATTGTTAGGCGACGGCTTCAACCGTCCGGATATCGTGTCACCTGACATATCATTAGCTGTTTCAAAGGAGCAACCATGAATGTAAGACGCTGGACCCCAATATTTTTGTCGGGCGTGATGCTCGTACTGACTCTGGCCCTGGCGGCCTGTGCATCAACACCTGCGCCGGCAGCGACGGAAAGCGGCAGCGACGGGGCCGCCGCGGGGGAAAAGGGCGGCGATCTGGTCATCGCTTTTCCGGCCAGCAGCGAACCCGCTTCGCTGGACGGCCATATTGACCCGTATCAGCCCACGTGGCTTTTCGATTCTTTTGTAGCCGATCCGCTGCTGGTGCAGATGCCCGACGGCAGCTACATGCCCGCGCTGGCCGAGAGCTGGGAGACGTCCGAAGACGGGCTGACCTGGACCTTCCACCTGCGTGATAATGTAACATTCCAGGACGGGACGCCCTTCAACGCCGAAGCCGTCAAATACAACATCGAGCGCGTGCGCGCGCCCGAGACCCAATCCGCGCAGATGGCCAATGACCTGGGACCCATCGCTTCGGTTGAGGTCGTGGATGAATTTACCGTACAGATCAATTATGACGAGATCTGGGTCACATTGCTGGACGCGCTGCGGCGTATGCCCATCTGGTCGCCCGCCGCAGCCGAGGAAGCCGGACTGGCAAACTTCGACAAGCATCTGGTCGGCGCGGGCCCCTTCCTCATGGAGGAGTGGGTGCCCAATGATCGGATCGTCTTCCGCAAGTGGGAAGATTACGGCGGTTGGAATTCCATTCAGAACCACGAGGGGCCGGCCTACCTTGACAGCGTGACCATTTCATTTATCGGCGAAGACGCAGTGCTCGGCAGCGTCGTCAGCACGGGCGCCGCCGACATCGCGCGCGAATTGCCCACAGCCTACATTGAAGATTATCGCGACCAGGACGGCTACGAGTTCATCACCGGCTACCAGGCCGGCACGGGACTACAAATGGTCATCAATGTACGCAACGCGCCGCTCAACATTCTGGAAGTGCGGCAAGCCCTGGAGTACGGAACCGATCAGGCGGCGGCCAATGATCTCCTCTACGATGGCACCTATCTCGTCTCGTACGGCCCGCTCAATGTCGTCCATCCCTGCTACTGGGACGGCGTAGAAGAGATGTACCCATACGATCCGGAACAGGCCAAGCAATTGCTGGAAAGCGTCGGTTATCGGGATGAAGACGGCAACGGCATCCGTGAAGCCCACGGCGTCCCCGGCGTAGAAGACGGCACGCCCCTCACGCTGCGGTGGACCGTGCTGCATCATGAAGAGATCGGCGAGGCAATCCAGGCCCAGTGGCGCGAAATCGGCGTCGATCTGGCCTTGGAGCTGGTCCCCGGTCCGGTACAGCTGGAACGCGTCAACGCCCGGGACTTTGACCTCATTTATGAGCGTCAGCGTTCGCCCGATCCCATGATTCTGGACATGGTCTGGAACTCCCGTTGGGATGAGCCGGGCGGCTGGGCGTGGACCGGTTTTGTAGACGCGACGCTGGACGAAACGGTAAGCCAACTGCGCACGAATCCGGACATGGCGGCGCGCTGTGAACTCGCGGCCCAGGCCCAGCAGATCATCATGGAAAATGCGGCTGTGTTGCCCACCCTGAGCCAGCCGGTTTTTTACGGCCTCAATGACGGGGTGAAGGACTTCCAGCTGGCATCCGAGGGAAATTACTTCTACCTGCACAATACATATATTCAGGATTAGGGGAAGACCGGAATAGCAGGCGGTTCAAGGACTGATGCGTGACCCGTAACGAGCGGCGGGCAGGCTTCCCACATCAGTCAACCGCCTGCATTCCGCAAGAGTCTAAAACATAAGGGGGTCGGGCTTGAAAAAGGGGCCCGACTCCCGAGCGTAGACTGAGGGATTCGCTATGTTGCAGTATATCGGCAATCGTTTATTACAAATGATCCCCGTGCTTTTTCTCATCTCGCTGATCGTTTTCATGATCATGCACGCCCTGCCGGGCGATCCGGCCCAACTCATGCTGGCCGGCGCGGAGAGCGGATCCGTTACGCCGGAACGATTGGAAGAGCTGCGGGCGCAGATGGGCCTGAATGACCCGCTGGTTGTGCAGTACGGGCGTTTCATTAGCCACGCGCTGCGCGGCGATCTGGGCAACTCCATTCGCCTGCGTCAGCCTGTAACCCAGTTAATTGCAGAGCGCTTCGGCTATACCCTTCAGCTCAGCATGGCCGGCCTGGTCGTCGCCGTTGTCGTCGGCATGGGTACGGGCATTCTGGCTGCGCTCAACCAAAACACCTGGATCGACACCCTGAGCATGGTAATCGCCTACCTCGGCGTTTCCATGCCGCTTTTTTGGCTGGGCCTGCTTCTCATCTTGATTTTTTCGTTTCAGCTCAAGTGGCTGCCGCCGGCCGGCGGCAGCGGCTTCAAGGCGCTGATCCTGCCGGCCGTGACGCTCGGCTTCGTTTCCGCGGGCATCATCAGCCGCCTGACCCGCTCGAGCCTGATCGAAACCATGAGCGAGGATTACATACGCGCGGCCCGGGCCAAGGGACTGCCGCAACGCCTGCTCGTGGGTCGCCATGCGCTCAAGAATGCGCTAATTCCGGTGGTAACAATCCTCGGCATTCAATTCGGCGGCATGCTGGCCGGCGCGGTCGTCACGGAAACGGTCTTCAGCCGACCGGGTCTGGGTCGCCTGATCGTCAGCGCAATCCTGTGGAAGGACTATCCGCTGGTCCAGGGCATCGTACTCTTTCTGGCGGTGATCTATCTGGGCGTTAACTTACTGGTCGATATTTCCTATGCGTGGATCGACCCGCGCATCCACTACGGCAACTCCCGTTAAGGTTTTTTTATGACTTATGCATCCTCAGCGCCCAATGTACGCAGGGCCGACGAACCGGCTCGCCCCTCTACCTCGCGCGCCCGCCGTCAGTGGACGCTCTTTGCCCGTAACAAGGGCGCAGTTTTGGGTCTAATCGTCCTGACCCTCTGGGCCGTCGCTGCGGTGATCGCCCCCCACATCACGCCCTATGATCCCCTGCAGACGGTCGATTCGGCCCGGTCGGCGCCCTCCGCGGCCCACTGGTTCGGAACGGATCGCCTGGGGCGCGACGTGCTCAGCCGCGTTATCTTCGGCGCACGCATCTCACTCTTACTCGGCATCATCAGCGTAGTTCTGGGCTCCATTGTCGGCACCTTTTTTGGCCTGGTTTCGGGCTTTTACGGCGGGCTGACGGATAATATTATCATGCGCGTAATGGATGCAATGCTGGCTTTTCCCGGCCTGCTGCTGGCGTTGATTATCATTGCCACCCTGGGGCCGAGCATCCAAAACGTGATGATCGCGGTAGGTTTCGCTACTATCCCCCAATACGCCCGCCTGACCCGGGGCAGCGTACTATCGGTGCGGGAATCGCTCTATGTAGAATCGGCCCGGGTCATCGGCGGCGGCAACTGGCGCATCATCCTGCGTCACATTCTGCCCAATGTGGCCGCGCCGCTGATCGTTCTTTCGACCTTGCAGGTGGGGAACGCCATATTGGTCGGCGCCGGCTTGAGCTTCCTGGGACTGGGCGCGCAGCCGCCCACGCCCGAGTGGGGACTCATGACGGCCGAAGGACGCGAAGTGCTGGGCAAAGCGTGGTGGATTTCCACCTTTCCCGGTCTGGCAATTTTAAGCGTAGTCATGGCGCTCAACCTGATGGGAGACGGTCTGCGCAGCGCCCTGGATCCAAGATTAGGAGAGAAATAACCAATGTCATTACGAGTCGGAATTATCGGCGCGGGGCAGGCCGGCGAGCGCCAGGCCATCGGGTTTAACTCTGTCGAAGGCGTCAGCATATGCGGCGTCGCAGATTTGGCAGCCCATCGGGCGCAGGAAGTGGCGGAGCCGTTCGGCGCGCCCGTCTTCACGGACTGGCACGCGCTCCTTGACGCACGGCCGGATATTGTCGCCGTCTGCCTGCCCCACAACCTCCACGTCGCGCCGGCCGAGGCCGCCGCGGCACGCGGCATTCACGTCATGATGGAGAAGCCCATCGCAACCAATATGCCCGACGCCCGCCACATTGTTGACGTCTGCCGCGCCGGCAACGTCAAGCTGACCATCAGCTTTGTGCATCGCTTCCGGGAAGAAATGCAGTTGGTCCACGGATGGCTGCGTAACGGCGATCTGGGTCAACCCATGCTGGCGCGGGAGACGATGAACGTGCAGTGGGAAAGCCATTTGCCGCTCTGGCTGAAGTCGAAGGAGGCGGCCGGAGGCGGCGTGCTCATGTACAGTGCGATCCACGGCATCGACCGGCTGCGCTGGCTGATGGACAGCGAAGTCAGCCAGGTGACGGCCCAAACGCGCATTTTTGAAGCAGGCGGGGAGGTCGAAAACGCCGCGGCGGCCCTCTTTACCTTTGCCAATGGCGCGATGGCCACGCTCACCACTAGCGCGCCCGCCTACCCCGCCGCGCCCACCATCTGGGAGACGGAAGTCTTCGGCACGGCCGGGATGGCCCGGGCGCGCACCCGCGCCTGGGCGACGATGAGCAACGCAGACGGCCCACAGCATCATGACACCGAACGTTGGTCCCATGAGCTGGGCGCGCATTACAATTTTGCGCGCCAGGCGGCCGCCTTTGTTGAAGCAATCCGGGAAAATAAAGAGCCTGCTGTTACTGCGCAAGACGGATTAGCCGCCCTCGAAATTACGTTGGCGATCTACGCGTCTTCCGCAACAGGAGAAACCATTCGCTTAGGCCAGTGAACGTTAATGGGCAGCCGCCGGCTAACCCATTTAATTTCTGCATTGGCCTTACACACGCAAAGAAACAGGTAGCAAATGAGTAAAGAAAAATTTGTCGGCATCCAAATCAGCCCCATCAGCTTTATCGATGAAGGCGTCGATACCGTGCTGGAAACGCTCCAGGAGCGGGTGGGCGTCAACGTGCTGATGGTGGGGACGGTCTCCTGGCTGGGTCTCAAGGCGGGACGCAGCATCTCCCACGCACTGGACGGCTGGCCGGATCACGGCGTGGCCGAGCCGTTGACCATGAAGGGCGGCGCATACATCCATCCCCACGAGAAGTATTACGCCAACACCGCGATCAAGGATTTCCGGGCCACCGACCCCGAAGTGAGCGGGATTGACGTGCTGGAGATGATCATTCCGGCCGCACGCGCGCGGGGCATGAAGATTATGCCCGAATTGATGGAGCCGCTCTTCAAATATGCCGGTCACGGCTCGGTCAACAATGTGAACATTCCCAACATTCCCCAATTTTTGGAGGTTGACCTCTTCGGCCGTTATGCCTCTGAGCCGTGCACCAACAACCCTGACTATCGGCATTGGTGGCATTCCATGGTCGAGGATCACTGCCGCAGCTACGACATTGACGGCTTTATGTGGTGCAACGAACGCCGCAGCCCCCTGGATCAGATGATCGCGGGCCAGGCGCCGGGCTGCTTCTGCGAGCATTGCCGACGCGCCGCCATGCAGCGCGGGCTGGAGCCCGAGGCGATCCGCAAAGCCTACTTCGAGGTCTACGACTATTTCGAGCAGGCCCGGGAAGGCGATGAATTTGTAGACGGCTCGCTTATTGAATTCCTGCGCGTACTTTTGCGTAATCCCGAAATTCTGCTATGGGAGCGCTTTTGGCTGGAGCGCAATAAGGACCTGGACCGGGAACTCTACGGCCTCGTCAAATGGTGCGATCCTGATCTGGAATTCGGGCTGAACGTCTGGAACCGCAATCACTTCAACCCCTTCCGCAAGGCGCAGTGGCCATGGGCCGAACAGACCCGCTATGCCGACTGGGTGAAGCCTATTACCTATCAACACCAGGCCGGCCAGATCTACGTCAAAGAGATGACCGACTTCCACAAGTCCATCCTGCGCGACGTGACGCCGGAAGAGATGACGCCCCTCATGTACAAATTCCTGGGCTTGAATGAAGCCGCATGGGGCGAATTGGTGCAGACCGGGCTGGATCCGGAGACGTATGTGGGCGGCCAGTGCGCGGATGCCGTGCGCGGCGTGCAGGGCAAAGTTCCGGTCTACATGGGCATTGGCGTAGACGCGCCCCGGGTCCAGGCGGATCAGGCGACCTGTACGCCGGAAATCGTCTACCGCAGCGTGCTTGCCACCTACAAAGCCGGCGGCGAGGGCGTTATTTTCTCGCCCAACTACGCAAGCATGAAGTTGACGAATCTGGACGGCGCGGCCCGGGCGCTGACCGAATTAGGACTCAAGGAGTGAGGGACCGTTCATGACAACCATCTATCTTGCCGATCCGGCAATCCGCGCCGAACAGATCAACGCCGTCCGGGCCGCCCTGCCCGAAGGGTGGACGCTGGTCGATGACCCCGCGGGCGTTGACGCGATTCTGACCGAAAATGCCGACGTGACGGACGCGATGCTCGGCGCAGCAGGCGACAGCCTGCGCCTGATTGCACGCCTGGATACGGGCCAAGCATCGATCGCGTCAACCAGCGTCCCGCTGGTCGATCTGCCCAATACGGCCCTGGTAGGCGTCGCCGAACACGCGGTCATGCTCATCATGGCCCTGAGCCGTCATCTTACCTGGGTCATTCAGCAGACCAACGCGCAAGCGTGGCTGGACGATCGCAGCGAGCCGCTCCTGACAGACCAGACCAAGTACGCCTACAACTGGATCGGCCTGGAGGATTTCGGCACGCTCTACGGCAAGACCGTAGGCCTGATCGGCATGGGTCTGATTGGCCGCGCCACCGCGGCGCGGCTGCAAGCCTTTGGCATGAAGCTGCTCTACACCCAGCGCAATCGCCTGGATCCCGCCACCGAAGCCCGTTACGGCGTCCAGTGGCGCGAGCTGGATGACCTGCTGAGCGAGAGCGATTTCGTGACGCTTCATCATCGTTTCCAGGCCGGCGACGGCGGCAACGATAAGCATATCGGCGCGCGTGAACTCTCGCTCATGAAGCCCACCGCGTACCTCATCAACACGGCCCGCGGGCGGCTGGTGGATGAAGACGCGCTGGTCCAGGCCCTGAATGACGGCACAATCGCCGGAGCGGGGCTGGACGTCTTTCGCTATGAACCCTTGCCCGCCGATCACCCGCTTTTTGACCTCGCGGGCGATAATGTCATCCTCACGCCCCATGTGGCCGGTGCGCCGGTTACCGAAGCGTGGGAGACGATTGCACGCGAGCTGGTAGAGCATGTTCAAAGTGAGTTAATCCTGTAGAGGCGCGTCCTTGCGGCCGCCTGTCACGCATCAAGCAAGTTTGTACAGCAGGCGCTCTGCGCCAATCCGTCCAACACAATCAACCAACTATGGAGGCTTCCCATGCCTGAACCACCAGCCTGGCGTTATCAAAAATTGATTAAACCCCTCTTTGACCTGCCCGCAGAGCACGTCATCCTGCGCGGACGCGTGCTCACATGCGTGGGGGATGAGGTAATCGAAGACGGGTTCGTAGAGTTTGCCGACGGCAAAATTGCCGCGGTCGGACCGGCCGAAGAGCTGGGCGAGCGCGCCGATGACGCAGTCGAGACCGGCGGGACAATCCTGCCCGGCCTCATGAACAGCCATGCGCACCTGGCGTGGGACGGCATCCACGATCTGGCGCGGCAATCCCTGGACGATACGCCGGAGATCAGTGCGTACAAGTCGGCAGGCAACATGCTCATCAGCTTACGCGCAGGCGTCACCACGGTGCGGGATCTGGGCATGAATCAGGCCAACATTTTCGCCAAGCAGGCGGTAGAGCAGGGCATATTCCCCGGTCCCCGCCTGCTCATCACCGGCGAGTCCATCATCCAGACCGGCGGCCATACCTACTGGTGCTGCCGCGAAGCCAGCGGCGCGGACGAAATGCGCCGGGCCGTGCGCGAGCAGGTGCGGGCGGGCGCGGACCTCATCAAAATCATGGCTTGCCACGATACGCTGGAGTTTACCGATGAGGAATTGGCCGCGGTCATTGATGAGAGCCACCGCAACGGCCTGCCCATTACCGCGCATGCAACCTACAACGACTGCATTCGTCGGGTCGCCGAGTTTGGCGTAGATTGCGTCGAGCACGGCGGCAGCATGACCGACGCGACGATCCAATTGCTGGTAGACAAGCAAATTCCCATCATTACGACCTTCGCGCCGCTGGTGATGCAGAGCCAAACGGAATTAGCGCGTCAGTACAATATTCCCGAGTGGAAAATAGCCGAGCGCCAAAAGGCCGTAGCCGATTCCAGCCGCTATGCCGGCCTCATCAACGCAGCCAAGGCGGGCGTCACCATCGGCTTCGGCACCGACGCCGGCAGCCCTGTGGTGGGCCACGATGTGGTTGCGCCGGAGATGGCCTTCATGGTCAAACTGGGCGTAAAGCGGGACAACTATGACGCCATTCGCAGTGCGACGGCCGTCGCCGCGCAGATCAGCAACCTGAGCGACAAGATTGGTACGCTGGAAGCGGGCAAACAGGCCGACGTGATCGTAGTTGACGGCAATCCGCTGGCCGACATTGACGCCATCAGCCGGGTCGGGATGACCTTCCTGGCCGGCAAGCGCATGGTCTAATCATCAACAAATGCCGTCGGTTTGCGGGTCGTTGCCAAAGGCGCCGACCCGCAAACCGACAACTATCACCAGATACGAGCTACCCATGACACAATCACCGCTTCTCAATGCGCTAGCCGGACGCATCCAGGAAGAGGACGTTTCCTTTCGTACCAGAATGCTGGAAGCGGCCGGCGGCCTGAACGACGTTATCGCCCTGGGCCGAGGCGACCCGGATTTTCACACGCCGCCCCACATTGCGGCCGCGGCCAAGCGCGCGATCGACGAAAATCAGCACCATTACACCCATCCTGCCGGATTGCCCCAACTGCGCGAGGCTATCGTTGAGCATCTGAGCAGCGAGTACAATCTAAGTTACGGCATGGACGAGATCATCGTCACCGCGGGCGTTCAGGAGTCGATCATGCTCCTCATGCTGGGGCTGGTCAATCCCGGCGATGAGGTGCTGATCACCTCGCCCCGCTTTACGACCTACGACAGCGCAGTAACCCTGTGCGGCGGCGTTCCCGTGCCGGTGCCCACCTATGAAAAGGACGACTTTGCGCTCATGCCCGGTGAGATCGAGCAGCGCATTACGCCGCGCACCAAGGTCCTGGTCCTGGTGACGCCCAACAACCCCACGGGCGCGGTCACGCCGCCCGCGGTCATCCGCGAAATCGCGGATATTTGCATCAGACACGATCTCATCCTCATCAGCGACGAAATTTACGCCAAACTCATCTATCCCGGGTCCGAGCACCTGGCGGCCGCGTCGCTGCCCGGCATGAAAGAGCGGACCATCACCCTCAACGGTTTCTCCAAATCCTACGCCATGACGGGCTGGCGCGTGGGGTATATGGCCGCGCCGGAAGCCTTCACCCGCATGCTCGTCGAGCCACGTCACACCTTGAGCATCAACGCTAATACGCCGGCGCAATTTGCCGCGCTGGCCGCGCTCACCGGGCCGCAGGACGCGGTGGACGCCATGTTGGAAGCGTACGGCGAGCGCCGCGCGTACCTCATGGACGCCCTCAGCACCCTGGGCTTCACCTACGGTCATCCCGGCGGGGCCTTTTACATCTACACCAACGTCTCCAGCTCCGGCATGCCTTCACCCGAATTCTGCCTGCGCCTGCTCAAGGAAGCCGAGGTGATGATCTTCCCCGGCAGCCTCTTCGGTGACGACTCGGACCAGTACATTCGCATCAGCTATCTTCAGCCCATGCCGCGGATTCGCGAGGCGGTGGCACGAATTGACGGGTTCATGAGGACAATCGCATGACCGCCAATTCGCCCTTCCGCATCCTGCAGGTCGGCCTCGGCAATCGGGGACGAATGTGGGCGGAGATCATCGCCGCCAGAGAGGACGTTGCTCTCAGCGGAATCGTGGATGTGGACCCGGCGCGACTGGAGCCGATCAGGGCCCAATATCCTGATACGCCTCTCTTCACCGACATGACTGCGGCGCTGGAGGCGTCAACGAGCGATGCGGTGCTCCTGGTGACGCCGCCGGACGGGCATCTGGCCCAGGCGCGGCAGATCTTTGCCGCGGGCTTGCCCCTGCTGGCGGAAAAGCCGCTGACACTGGATCTGGTCGAAGCGGTGGAGATCGTGCAGGCCGCCAGGCAGGCCGGCCTGCCTATAGCCGTGGGGCTGAACTTCCGCTATCTGGCGGTCTCGCGCATGGTGCGGGAGTTGGTCCGCACGGAGGAGTTGGGCATGCCCGGCTTTGGCCAATTCACCTATCAACGCAATCGGGACGGCCGTGCGCCGCGCCTGAACAAGTATCCCCTCACCATGCAGCACCCCATGATGCTGGAGCAGAGCATCCACCATCTGGACCTCATCCGTTTCTGCTATGATCGGGAAGTCGAAACGGTAAGCTGCCGAACCTGGAATCCGGCCTGGAGCATGTACGCCCATGACAGCAACGTAAGCTGCCTGCTCACGTTGGAGGACGGGCTGGAAGTCAATTACCTGGGAACGTGGACCGGCGGGTGGAACGAACTGCAATTCGAGTGGCGTACGGACTGTGACCAGGGCATCATCATCCAGCGCCAGCTCTTCGACGACCTGGCCATGGCGCGCACGCAGGACGCCGCGCTCCGCCCGGTTGCCCTGGAGCCGTGTACGCCGTTCTATGACGACAGCAGCGCGCTGCTTACGGCCTTTATCAATCACGTGCGAGAGGGAACGCCCCTGGAATGCAGCGGAGAGGATCACCTGCGCACGCTGGCCCTCTGCTTTGCCGCAATTGAAAGCAGCGAAAGCGGCAAAGCCGTTTCCATGGCGGAATTCTTTACGCGCTTCGGCATTGATTCAGGGACTTGACCCCGCCAAAGCGCAGTCTACGATTCGTAATCGTCCGCCGATAAAATCGCGATTGCGGGTCATTGCCTGAAAGTGCTGGACTCCAGCTTGGCGTTATCGCCGGACTGGAGTCCGGCGCCCTCAGGGCAACCGCACAACCATTCCAAAAGAACCCCTTTTCCTCCCATGAAACTACTCATCACCGGAGCGCTGGGCTTTGTGGGCATCAACATCATGCGGACGCTGGCCGCGCGTGCGGGCGTGGAAATCGTCGCCGCGGACCTGCATCCGCCGGACCGCGCGATTCGTCGCTTTCTCGCGCCGCTGAATCAGGCGATCCGCTTCATCACGCTGGACGTGACAGACCGCGCTGCGGTCCGCAACGTGATCACCGAGTTCGGCATCACCCACATCATTCACGGGGCGGCCGCAACGCCTTCCCCCCAGGACGAGATTGCCAAAACAACCCAGATTGTGGACGTGAATCTCGGCGGCGTGATCAATGTACTGGACGCGAGCGTAGCGTCGGCCGACGTCGCCCGCCTGCTGGTGGTGAGCAGCAGCGGCGTTTACGGCCTCACCGGCCAGTCCGGCATGGGCGTACTGACGGAAGAGTCGCCGCCGGCGCTTGATTCTCTCTATGCCGTCACCAAACGCAGCGCTGAACTTCTGGCCGCGCGCTATGCTGCGCTCCACGGCAAGCGCATCGCATCCGTGCGTCTGGGGCCAATCTACGGTCCCGGGGAGCGGACGTCCGCGGCTCGTCCCCGCATGAGCGCCCCGGGGCAATTGCTGGAGGCGCGACGCAATGACCAGCCCGTCACCGTATGGGGCGCGGACGTGATCCGCGACTGGACTTATGCCGGTGATGTGGGCGAGGGCCTCTACGCGCTGCTGGTCGCCGAACGCTGGCAATATCCGGTCTACAACCTCAGTTATGGGCGACCGGTTTCATTCGGGACGATGGCGGAAACTTTTCAGCAGCAGGGCGTGGAAATTCTGTGGGCGGAATCAGCCGAAGCGGCCGACGTGCGCATGCTGCCTGAACAGACTCGCACGCCGCTATCTACCGCACGCCTGCTGGAGGATAGCGGCTATCGGCCTCAGACGTCGCCGGAGCAGGGCGCTGCGTTGAGCTGTGCGCTCGATTTGAAGGATAGCGGATAGAAGCGGAGTTCATGGAAGCGGAGTTCATGCGGGCTGAAACGTAATCCGTGATGCGTGGCGGTACGCGCCGCCACGCATCACGCATCAAATATTCACGGGACGCGCGTCAAAACAGGCGGCAGCGGTTGAAACCGCAGCCTGCTACGGGAAACCGGCTTAAAGCCGGTTCGTCCAGCGGAGACCAACGTGCTTCATCAGCACGTTTCCCGTAGCAGAAGCCGAGTTCATTCGGCGGCTTGACCCCACGAAACCTCAGGGAGCCATTTACCTATCGGCCCCGCAGCCGCGGGTCCAGGAAGTCCCGCATCCAGTCGCCCAGGATATTGAGAGAGAGAACGGTCAACATGATGGCGACGCCGGGAAAGACGGCCAGCCACCAATAGCCGCCCAACAGCTGATCCCGACTTTCGGCCAACATGCCGCCCCAGGTCGGAATAGTCGGCGGTACGCCGAGGCCGAGGAAGGAGAGCGACGCTTCGGAAAGGATCACGCTGGCCACATTGAACGAAGCGATGACGATAATCGGCGCAAGAATGTTGGGCATGATGGTCCGCAGCACCAGACGCCGATGCCCCACGCCGATGGAGCGGGCCGAGTCCACAAAGTCCTTCTGCTTCTGCGCGATGGTCTCGCCCCGTGCGATACGCGCATAGGTGACCCACTGCCCTACGCCCAATACGAGGACGAGGTTGAGCACTCCGGCCCCCAACACCACCAGCACCATAATGGCCAACAGAATAAAGGGAAATGCCAGCTGAATATCGGCAATGCGCATAATGATATCGTCTGTGCGACCGCCCGCATAGCCGGCAATTACGCCGAGAAAAGTGCCCAGAATGCCGCCGACGACCACCGCCATGACGCCCACCAGGATAGAAATGCGCGCGCCGTAAATCAGGCGCGACAAAACATCACGGCCCAGACCGTCGCTGCCCAGCCAGTACTCCATGCCCCCGTCTTCGTTCTGGGTGAGCGGCGGTTGCAGACGGCGGATCAGATTCTGCCGATTAGGATCCGCAGGAGCCAGGGGTTCGGCAAAAACAGCCAGCAGCATCAGGCTGAGCAAAATGACAATGGCCAAAATGGGCCATTTCGCTGCGGCAAGACTTCTGGCCGCCTTACGCCACCATGGCGGCGACAGGCGGATTTCCCGGTCAGTGACGTAAACGGCGTCATCGGTTGTTGAAAGAGAAGCGGAATTAGCCATGACGTTAGCTCAGGCGAATGCGCGGATCGAGCGTCGTATAGACGAGATCCACGAGCAGGTTGAGTAAGACGAAGAGCAGCGAGAAAAAGATGACGGCAGACTGTACCACGGGGATGTCTCGCTGATTGATGGAATTGAAAACCAGGCGACCAACCCCCGGCCAGGAAAAGACCGTCTCGATGACCACAACGCCGCTAAGCAGAAAGCCGAATTCCAGCCCCACAATGGTGATGAAGGGAATCAATGCATTGCGAAAAGCGTGCCGCCCCACGACGGTCCACGTGCGCAGCCCTTTAGCCTTGGCCGTCGTTATATAATCCTGGGAGAGCACCTCTAACATGGAAGAACGAATTAGGCGGGCGTTGCGCGCTAACGAGAAGGTCGCCAGGGTGACGCCTGGCAAGATAAGGTGATTGATCGCGCCGGGAATATTCTCAAATGCGACCATAAAGTGACCCTCAAAGAGGGGCTGAAGCACGGGCACGTGGCCGGAGATAGGCAGCCAGCCCAATCGCAGCCCCACGATGAGAATGAGCATGATGCCCAGCCAGAAACTCGGCATGGATTGGCCGAACATAGCGAAGAGCATAACGCCGCCGTCCAGGGCCGTGCCCCGATTCATAGCGGCAAGAATGCCGATGGGCACAGCAAAGACAATTGCCACAAACATAGCAAAGAGGGTTAACTCTATGGTTGCCGGTAGCCGCTCCATCACCAGATCGAAGGCCGGCGTCCGGGTACGGAGAGAATTGCCGAAGTCGCCCCGTGCGGCATTAGTCACAAAGTCAATATACTGGCGGGAGAGGGGCTTATCAAAGCCCAGCTTGGCGCGTGTTTCTGCAATTTCCGCATCCGACGCACGCTCGGAAACATAGAGGAGCGTCGGATCGCCTGCAAGATGCAGGCTGAAAAAGGTCAGCAGCGTCACGCCAAAGATTACGATGACGGTTTGTAAAAGGCGTCGAATTAAATAATTTCCCATGGGCGTCCATCCTGAGTACGCGAGGGGATAGTAGTTATGTGCGAGAGGGCACGAAAGTTAACTTTCGTGCCCCCTCGTCCACAAGGAGAGTATACCGCAGAACCGCATGCGTCAGTCAAACAGCGCAAAACGCTCCTGCGGGAGGTGAAAGGCTAGTTTATCGGCTTGGCGGGGACGACGTTAATCTGCTCGTCCCGACGCGGCGTCCAGTCCACGCCATCGCTTACGCCGTAGAAGTCGGGCTGGAAGTAGAGCAGAAGCCAGGGCGGATCGTTGTAGAAGATCTCCAACATCTCATCGACCAACGCCTTTTGTCCATCGGCATCCTGCGTCTCGGAAAGCTGGGCCCAGCGAGAGAACCATTCAGGATTCTGCCACTCGGTATAGTTGGTGGCGCCGGTGGGTTCGGAAAGGTCGGCCATGTCATAGACAGCGCTCCAGGTAGAGCCGCCGGTACCCACGAAGTAGAGGGGGCCGACGTCATGCTGGCGCAGGGCAGGCACGAATTCGGAACTCCAGTCCAGAATCTCCACGTTCGTATTGACGCCCACATCCGTTAGGTATTGACCGATGGCCAGGACCACAGCCTCGTCATTCAGGTAGCGGCCGCGACCCGCCTGGAAGGTAATGTCGAAGCGCACGCCGTCATCACCCCGGGGGTAGCCGGCTTCGTCCAGGAGCTGCTCGGCCATCTCGGGATCATAGGGATAGGGTTCCAGATTCGGGTTGTCGTTGGGCGGATTCACCATACTGCTGGCCCGCTCACAGTCAAAGGCCAGAAGCGTCTGGCAGATAGTCGGCACGTCAACCGCGTATTGGAGCGCGACGCGCACGGCCGGATCCTTAATCGCCAGCCCGCCTTCCGTATCGTCAAAAATATCGCGCTGGTTGAAGCCCACATACATGCGCCGCGTGCCGGCTACGCCTGCAACCGTCGCCGCATCGCTGTTGTTGATGGCGGTGTGCTGATCCGGCGGCACGTTGGTGATGATGTCCACATTGCCAGCGATCAGTTCGGCAGTTCGGGTGGAAGCCTCAGGGATGACCCGCCACTCCAGCTCGTCATAGGTCGCATCACGCAGGGTAAACTCATCCCATTTTTCCAAAAGGGTGTAATCGTCCTTCACCCATTCCACAAACTTGTAGGGGCCGGAGCCCACGGGATTCTGGGCGGCGTCTTCCAGGCTTACGCTCTCATAATAATCTTTACAGTGAATGTAAACTTCGGAGATGAGGCCCAGAGCAATAGGCGAATAGGCATTAATGACGATGGTCGCATCCAGATCGCCGTCCACCCGAGCATCGGCATAGCCCAGCGCATCCAGCACAAAGCCTGCCGTATTGCCGGTGAATCCGTTTTCCGGATCGGCTGCACGCTGGAAGGTATAGACGACGTCTTCCGCGGTCAGGGGCTCGCCGTCGTGGCAGGTCAGACCTTCATTCAGCGTGAAGGTATATTCCGTGCCGTCTTCCGAGACCTGATAAGCCTGGGCCAGATACGGCTCAATTGCGCCGCTATCGGTAATCTCGTAGAGGGTGCCGTACATGTGGGCAAAGACATTAGACTCGGCTCGGGAGTTGACCTCTGACGGCTCCAGCCCTTCCAGATCAACCGTCTGGGCGATAATCAGGCGCGTCGCGTCGCTGCTGTCCGCACTGGTTTCGCCATCGGTCGGGGCTGACGTCTCGCTGCTCGTGTCGGATGCGGTCGGCGCTGCACAGCCGGCCATAAGCGCCAGCAACGCAATCAATGCGCAGACGACCAACCAATTCCGCCGTGCCAGATAATGCATAACAATACTCCTCCAAAATAAAAAAGAATAGTAACAGCTTTTCCGCAACCTAATATCCGTTACCCGATAAAGGACATTGGAAAAGTTTGGCTCAACAGAGTCTCATATGACAGGCCTACGCGGACTGTGTTCCCACGTGAACCATATGAAATCCGCTTGAGTCGAAAATTTTTAGAGTGAGGCGAGAGCGGAAAAACGGCTGTTTACGTAAGTCTTCCCGCTCTCGCTCTCGCTGAAAATCTACTGTGAAAGGGTAGCGTTCGTCAAGTTAATCACCTCATCCCGGCGGGGCGTCCAGTCCAGGCGATCGCTGACGCCATAGAAGTCAGGCTGGAAGTAGAGCAGGAGCCAGGGCGGGTCATTATAGAAAATTTCCAACATTTCGTTGAGCAACTCACGCTGACGCTCAGGATCCCGGGTGCCGGACAGTTCGCTCCAGCGGGTAAACCATTCCGGGTTATTCCACTCAGTATAGTTAGTTGATCCCTGGGGTTCTGAAATGTCGGCAACGTCCGATATGCCGCTCCAGGTAGAACCGCCGGTGCCCACGAAGTAGAGGGGGCCCACATCGTGCTGGCGCAGGGCGGGCACAAATTCAGCGTTGAAGTCCATGATCTGCAAGTCAACGTTGACGCCCACATCCGTCAGGTACTGGGCAATGGCCTGCACCACGGCGACATCGTTCAGGTAGCGGCCTTGTCCGGCCTGGAAGACAATGTCGAAGCGCACGCCGTCATCGCCCCGGGGATAGCCGGCTTCGTCCAACAGCTTCTCGGCCATCTCGGGATCGTAGGGATAGGGCTCCAGGTTCGGGTTGTCGTTGGGCGGATTGACCATGCTGCTGGCCCGCTCACAGTCAAAGGCCAGAAGCGTTTGGCAGATGGTCGGCACGTCAACCGCGTATTGGAGTGCGACGCGCACCGCCGGATCCTTGATGGCGCGTCCGCCTTCCGTGTCGTCGTAAATGTCGCGCTGATTAAAACCCACATAGATGCGCCGCGTTCCCGCCACGCCCTCAATGGCGGCCTTACCGCTGTTGTTGACCGCGTCATGCTGGTCCGGCGGCACGTTGGTGATGATATCCACGTTGCCTGCGATCAATTCAGCCGTGCGGGTGGAAGATTCAGGAATCACCTTCCATTCGATTTCGTCAAAGAACGGCGAACTCAATGTGAAATCATTCCACTTTTGCAGGAGCAGATAGTCGTCTTTGACCCACTCCACAAACTGATAGGGCCCGGAGCCTACTACCTGGGTAGATGCGCCTTCCAAACCCAGCTCTTCATACGTATCTTTACACAGGAGCCACACGTCGGAAATCAAGCCAATCGCCAAAGGATTGAACTGCTCCAGGATCACGGTCGCTTCCAGGTCGCTTTCGACCCGCGCGTCCACATAGCCCAACGCGTCCAGCACGTAACCGGCGACGTGGCCCGTGAAGGCGTTCTCGGGATTGGCTGCACGCTGGAAGGAGTAGACCACATCCTCGGCGGTTAACGGCTCGCCGTTGTGGCATGTCAAGCCTTCGTGGAGCTTAAACGTGAGTTCATTTCCCTCTTCGTTTTCCGTATAGGATTCTGCTGCATAGGGGAGCAGTTCGCCCGTGCCCGGATCCTGATAGAGGGTTACAAAGAGATGACCGTATATGTTGGTGCCGGGCCGGGAACTGATAATGTACGGTTCCAGCGTATCCAAATCAACGGATTGGGCCACAACCACCCGGGTTGCCCCGTCAGATGTTTCTTCAGACGCGGTCGATGCCGCGGCATCGGTTTCGCCCGCGCTTTGCGTCGCGGGAGCCGACGGCGCAGCACAGGCGCTCATAAGCAGACCAAAACAACAGACAAGTAAGGCAGGGATTAGGCTATTTCGCAACTTCTCATGCATGGGTTAATACCTCCTCTGTTATGTCCAGCTACGTTAACGTTACGACAAACCGCAACAAAACCAGGTCAGACCAGCAAACAGCCGCAACAAACGCTAAGTTTTAGGCTGGGGGGAGTTTTTCTCACCGATCGAGACCGAGATACTAAAGTGGACACCCGTCGATAATGCGAGTATAATCATCAGCAACGCAATAACTAACTGTTAACAATTGACAGCTTACCCTATCTTGCGACGTCGCGCAAACGCCGAATACCGTCAGCAGCCGCATATCCCTCTATCACCCAAACCGGAAGCTCACATGCACACACCATCTATCCGTCATCTACGCTGGGACCACTATCTCACTTACGACCAGTTGACTGAACTCCTCCACGATCTGGTTGACGCCTATCCTCAATTCGCAACCCTGCACGCCATCGGTCAAAGTCACCAGGGCCGCACCATCTGGCTCCTGGAACTGTCCAACCCCCAAACAGGGCCGGCTGATCAAAAGCCGGGATATTATATTGACGCCAACATCCACGCCGAAGAGATCAGCGGCACGTCGGTTGTGATTTATACCGCATGGACGCTGCTTAGCCAATACGGCCAGGACCCGCTGGTCACGCGCCTCATGGATGAGCAGGTCTTCTACCTCGTCCCCCGGGTCAATCCCGACGGTGCAGAGATTATCCAGACCATGCCTTTCTACGAGTGGATCGGCAACGGCCGCTACCTGCCCGGGGAAGAACAGTTCGGCCCGGGCCTCCACTACGCCGATATGAACGACGACGGCCTGATCCTCGATATGCGCCTGCGCGATGACGCGGGCGAATGGAAGATCAGCCCCCAGGATGATCGCCTCATGATCCCCCGGGAAGCGGATGAGACGGGCGGCGAATACTACCGCATCATTCCCGAGGGTCGTCTGGTGGATTGGGACGGCGGCGACTTTGTCATTCCCCGGCCCCAGGACGGCAATATGAACCGCAATTTCCCCTCCAACTGGGAGCCCGAGAGCCGCCAGTACGGCTCAGGCGAGTACCCGCTGAGCGAGCCCGAAGTCGCGGCTATCGTGGGCTGGATTCTCGACCACCCCAATATTGCCGGGATACAGTGCTATCACACCCACTCAGGCGTCATCCTGCGGCCGTGGCTCACCTTTCCCGACACCCAATTCGCGGGCAATGACAAATATCTCTATGATCAACTCGGGCAGATGGGCATTGACGAAACGGGGTATCCCCTCATCTCCGTCTATGAAGACTTCACGCCCGACAAAAGCCATAAGCGCTTTGGCTCCTCCATCGACTGGAGCTTCGGCGCGCTGGGCATCCCCACCTTCAGCACCGAGTTATGGGACATTTTTAAGGCCGCGGGCATAGAGCGGGACGACTTTTATCCGCTGCGAAACTTTAACGAGGGCGAAATGCTCAAACTGCTCCAATGGCAGGATGAGCTGCTGGACGGCGACGGATTTATGCCCTGGACGCCTTTCGAGCATCCCCAACTCGGAGCGGTGGAAATCGGCGGCTGGAAGCGCATCTACACCTTCCGCAATCCTCCCCCGGCCGCATATCTGGAGGAGATGGCGCGGATCAACTGTCGCTTTACCCTGCGTCACGCCGGGGCCGCACCCCGCCTGCGCCTGCGCAATGTGACCGTCACGCCCCTGGCGGAGGCGCTCTATCGCATTGAGGCCGTGATCGACAATACCGGCTTTCTCGCCACCAATCTGAGCGACCAGGCTCTGCTGATGAAAGCCGCGCCGCCGGTGGAAGTCACGCTCTCGTCCGCATCAGCCGTCGAGTTTGTCCAGGGTGCAGCCCGACAATCAGCGGGCCATCTGGCTGGCCGCGCCGGTCGCCCCATGGCCTACTCGCGCTTTTATGACTGGCCCGCGTCCAACCAGGCAATCACCTGGACCATACGCGCGGCCGAGCTGCCGTGTGAGCTGACGCTCAGCGCGGGCGCGCCCCGGGCAGGAACCGTCAGCGCAGTCATCACCCTGGATGAAGCGGGCGCGAGCGCGGTCACGCCGGCCGACGCGGCCGCGGGCCGCGGGGGAGCATGAACATGCAGCCCTCCGCCGACCAACGGCATGCCGTTCAGCTCGATGTCGTCCACTATCGCGACCGCGTGCAGGCCATCGCAGCCGCGCTGGCCCAACGCGATCTGGAAGGCGTTCTCCTGCTGGATGCAGCCAACATTATGTGGGCCACAGGCTTTTTCCACATTCCCAATGAGCGTCCACTGGGCCTCTACATCCCTGCCCGCGGTGATGAGCCGACCTTCTACGTGCCCCTGCTGGAAAGGGAAAACGTAGAAGAAAGCTGGATTCCCCATGTGCGCTGGTATCTGGAATTTCCCGGCGAAACGCCTGCCCCCGTCTGGATGATGGAGCAAATCCCCCATGACCGCATCGGCGTTGACCACGCCGGACATGCCGCTTTTCTGGCCATGCAGCGCGCCAAACCGGGGCTGGTCATAGATAATGTTGTTGCGCCCATGCGCTATCTCAAGCATGAAGCGGAAGTGGCGCTCATCAGGCTGGCTTCGGAGTATGCGGATTACGGTCAGACAATCGCCCGGCAAGCCGTAGCCGACGAACTAAGCAACGGCATCACAGAGCTGGATGTGGTGGAAATCGTCCAGCGGGAAACCACGGCCAAAATGCGCCGGGAGTTGACCGATCTCATCAGCTTTTACCGCGGCGCGGTCGCGCTGACGGCCCATACCGGAGCCCGGGGCGCGCTGCCCCATGGCCAGCCGGGGCCCACGGTCATCCGCCCGGGCGATACGCTCATCGTGGGCATCGGCGTCAAAGTGGGCGGCTACCACGCCGAGAGCGGCTGCACCTACGTCGTGGGCGAACCGACGCCCGATCAGCAACGCTGCCTGGAAGCAACCTGGGCCTGTGATGAAGCCGCACTCCAGGCGCTCTATCCCGGCAACAGTTGCGCCGCAGTCAACGAAGCGGCCTGGGCTGCGCTGCGCGAGGCCGGTTACGGCGACTTTATTCGCCACCGCATCGGTCACGGCATGGGCGTGGAGGGTCACGAGGCGCCCTGGCTCTCGCCCGGCGACGCGACCGTACTTGCGCCGACCATGGTCTTCTCCAACGAACCGGGCATCTACCGTCCCGGCCTGGAGGGATATCGCATTATCGACACCATGGTCGTCACCCCGGAAGGCGGCCGCCGCCTCAGCCGCTATCTGAGCGAGCACGGGCCGGCAGATCGGGTGATTGAGATTTGACCGGGACGCAGTTGACAAGAACGGGCTCCGCACGAGCCGCAACGGAATTGAGAGAAAATTATGCAGGAAAATCATCCCGAATTGCAGGCGGTGTTTGATTGGATCGACGCACACCGGGACGAGGCGATCGCCGATTTGCAGCGGCTGGTGCAGCAGCCGAGCGTGAGCGCACAGAAAATCGGGCTGGAAGAATGCGCCCAACTGGTCGTAGAGATGATGCATGCCGACGGCCTGGACGCCACGGCTTACCCTACGCCAGGCGGACCGCCCTGCGTGATGGGTCACGTGCCTTCGCCCGGGGGCGAAAAAACGCTTCTCTGTTACGCCCACTATGACGTGCAGCCGGTCGAGCCGGTCGAACTATGGACCTATCCGCCTTACAGCGGCCAGATTGCCGACGGGCGCTTGTGGGGGCGGGGTGCGACGGATAACAAATCGGGCGTTCTGGCCTTCACCAAGGCGGCCAAAGCGTGGCTCCAGACCGCGGGCCAGGCGCCGGTGCATCTCAAGTTTATTACGGAAGGCGAGGAGGAGATCGGTTCGATCCACCTGGGCCCCCTCATCGAGGCCCAGCCCGAACTGGTGGCCGCCGACGCCATGCACTGCCTGGACGGCGGCGTCGATCCCAGCGCCATGGTCCCGGACATCGATCTGGGCCTGAAAAGCGTGCTCTTTGTGGAGTTGGTGGCCCGGGGGGCCAACGCCGACATTCACAGCCTCAACGCTCCGCTCCTGCCCCAACCGGCGTGGGAGTTGGTGCGTGCGCTCAACACGCTGGTGGATGACCAGCGACGCATCCTCATTCCGGGCTGGTATGAAGGATTGTGGGCGTTGGGCGATGAGGAGATGGAGCAGTTGGAAGCCAATGCCGCACGCCTCAATTTGGATGAGCTGAAGCAGGAATGGGGCATCGATCAATTCGCCCTGGGCCGGGAGGGCGTAGACGCGCTCAAAGCCCGGGCCTACGAACCTACGTGCAATATCGCGGGGCTGACCAGCGGTTACCAGGGTGAGGGCAGCAAGACGATTGTCCCCAACGAAGCCCGGGCCAAGCTGGACATGCGCCTGCCGCCCCTCATCGACCCGGAAAAGGCCGTGGCGCGCCTCAAGCAGCACTTAATCGATCAGGGCTTTGGTCACATCGAGGTGATTATCCGCGGCGGCACGCCCGAGCCGCCCTACAAGATCAGCGTCAAGGAAGATATCAGCCAGGCCGTCATCCGCGCCGCTGAGCGGGTCTTCGGCGCGCCGCCCGTCGTCAACGGCGTCAGCGCGGAAGGCGTTATCCTCAAGTACGTGTGGATGCCCACCGTGCTCACCGGCTTTGCCCAACCCGACTGCAATCTCCATGCGCCGGATGAGAATATCGACCTGGAGCACTATATCAAAGGGATCAAGTACGCGGCCGCGATCATGTGGGAATATGGGCGCGGATAGCCAAAGCAGGGATTAAACGAAAAGCGCGCCAACGCCTGACATCAGGCGTTGGCGCGCTTTTTTCTACCGGCAGCAGGCGCTTATTCAGATCCCCAGGTACGCC
>JAGRCP010000013.1:0-64180 GCA_020433455.1 Caldilineaceae bacterium
CGCGCCTCTCCTTCTTCTGGGCGATTGGCATGAACTACTTTATGGAAATCGCCAAAATGCGCGCGGCCCGGCTGCTCTGGGCCAAGCTGGTCAAGCAGTTCAAGCCCCAAAATGACAAGTCCATGGCCCTGCGCACCCATTCCCAAACATCGGGCTGGAGCTTGACGGAGCAGGACCCGTTTAACAACGTGGTGCGCACCTGCGTGGAAGCCATGGCCGCCGCGCTGGGTCATACCCAATCGCTCCACACCAACGCACTGGATGAAGCGATTGCCCTGCCCACCGACTTCTCGGCCCGCATCGCACGCAATACCCAACTCTACCTGCAGCACGAAACGGGCATCACAAAAGTGGTGGATCCGTGGGGCGGCTCCTATTATGTGGAGACGCTTACCGACGCCCTGGCCAAGCGCGCCTGGGCCCATATTCAGGAAGTGGAAGAGTTGGGCGGCATGGCCAAAGCGCTGGAGAGCGGCCTGCCCAAGATGCGCATCGAGGAGGCCGCGGCCCGACGTCAGGCCCACATCGATTCGGGACGCGAGACCATCGTCGGCGTCAATCAACATCGCCTGGAGCAGGAAGACCCCATCGATATTCTGGAAGTGGACAACACGGCCGTACGCGAGTCCCAGGTTGCGCGACTGGCACGCCTGCGGGCCGAGCGGGACAATGCCGCGGCGGAAGCGGCTCTGCTCGCCCTCACCGAGAGCGCGGCCAATAATCACGGTAACCTCCTGGAATTGGCCGTCAACGCGGCCCGGGCCCGGGCTTCGCTGGGCGAAATTTCCGATGCCCTGGAAACAGTCTGGGGCCGCCATCAGGCGACCGTGCGCTCCATCGCCGGCGTCTACAGCAACGAGTTCGGCGATGCGAACGAAGTCGCCGTCGTACGCGCCATGGCCGATGAATTTGAGTTGATGGAGGGCCGCCGCCCGCGCATCATGGTGGCCAAGATGGGCCAGGACGGCCACGATCGGGGCGCCAAGGTAATTGCCACGGCCTTTGCGGATTTGGGCTTTGATGTGGACATTGGCCCCCTCTTCCAAACGCCGGCCGAAGTGGCCCGGCAAGCCGTGGAAAACGACGTCCACGTGGTGGGCATGAGTTCCCTGGCGGCGGGCCACAAGACGCTCCTGCCCCAACTCGTCGAGGAGCTGACCGCGCTGGGTCGGGGCGATATCATGGTGGTGGCCGGCGGCGTGATTCCCGCTCAGGATTATGCATACCTGCGCGAACACGGCGCGGCCGCGATCTTTGGTCCCGGCACGGTGATTCCCGTCGCGGCCAAACGCATCCTGGCCGAGCTGAATGAGCGTTTGGGAATTGTTGCGTGACTTGCTGACTTGCGACGGAGTCCAGCGCGCCTCACGTGCCACGCATCAACTATTCACGTATCACGCATACACATTAGTTCCGACTGAACCAATCAGTATCCGTCCCTTCCGTGACGGACTATTTATAAAAGAAAAAGCGGCCCCTCCTAACTGCGAGGGGCCGCTTTTTGTGTATTTTCTGTCATTGCTCATCACATCATCAGCTCAGGGAACTCTGTACTGTCCCGCGCGGGCGTTGGTCCAACAAGCGGCGATTGAGCCGCCTGAGGTAACGCTGCCAGGCATTTTCCAGTTCGGCAAAGGGCCGCGCATGGGAGCGGGCCGCATGGGTCATCGGAGCACGATGGGCAGCCTCCTCCAACCGTTGATTATGCAGATCGAGCAATAGGTGCGTATTAATAGTCAACATGATCTCCCCCTACAAGTCGTTTTGTGTATCAATTAGCTTTGTGTACGACCGCATGCGGAGGACGTTGCTTATCCAGCTCCGGAGAGCGCCCCCTCCTGCGGCTCCGTTCGGCGTTCGGTTACGGAACGGACGACGCGAGCCATACGTCCGGAAATGCGGCCGACTATGTTTGCATCAGCGGAACTGACGCGTTCGATGCGGACGCCCTGACGTCGGGCAAAGCGTCGATAATCAGCATAACGCGCCTGAGCCGCCCAAAAATCCTGGATAGATCTTTCCATAGTCGCCTCCTTTCCCTTTTTTCTTCGCCCTGAGAGCGGATCCTGTAAACGTCGCGGTCCATGCTGCTGTAAACGCTGCTGTCAGGCTTGTGCATGACGCTTTTGACAGGACAACCGCGGATGGATAATTTGCGTTATTGGTTGCAGAACATGCGACGTTCGTGTATATTGTGCTTATCGCTTAATTGCACAAGCAACAGGATAATAATACACAAATACACTTTTGTCAATACCCAAAACACGTTTTGTGTGTATCGCCGTCAATAGTGCCGAAGAAGAGCAGTCGATAGGTTTGCAATGAGGCGCAATTTCCAACCGAACCCATGACCTCAAACAATCAGCCGATCACAACCGATAACCGGCGCAACGCTGCACCGGACGACGCCTGGGCGGAAGAGATAAGCGTAGCCGCCATTTTGCGGGAATGGGGCGCAGCGCCCGCCCTACAGGCCGCGGGCGAATGGTGTACAACCGCGGCTGGACTTACCGGGCTGGATGCGGGCAGGCTGGAAGCGGAAGCCCCGGAAACGCTTACCCTCTGTCAACGCTACCGCCGCTTCTGCCTGACCAGTCCCCTCCCCCCGGAGGAGATGGACATCCCGGTTCCCCAGCCTGCCCATAATCGGCGCGGCGCGCCGCTGGCGCTCCAGCGCATCCATGCCTACTGCGCGGCCTATGATGCGCCGGATGCAGCATTCCTCTATGCGGCCGTTCTTTGGCAGCGCTTTCTCCGCGCCCGGGATGCCCGGGAGCCCCACCGCCGAGCCTATCAGGACGAGGCGCGCCTGCTCCTCAGCCCTTTTTTGGAAATGTTGGGCATGCGCGAGTTAAGCGGGGAAGTGGATTGGTGGCTGGCGGAACAGGCGCCCGATGACCCGGATCCCGCGCCGCGCCTGACAAATGCACAAATTGCCCGGATGGTAGAGCCGATTCAACGCCAGTTGCCGACCGCTGAATTCAAACAGGGACGATATACACAAATCCACACAGCCGATGCGGGCAGCGGTGCGACGCCGCCCATCGTCATCGACGTATTGGTTCCCCGCCTGCCCGATTGCTATACAGCCCTGTACCACATTCACGATACCTACACAATTATCGACGGCGGACTGGCCGATCACCTGCGCGGCGGCCGCGCCAACAGCTACCGCTGCCTCACCTGCATGGTCTGGAGCGAACTGCCGGATGAAGCAGGTCCAATCGATACGGCGGAAAACGGCGGCGGGCGCAAGCCGGGGGAGCGAGCACGCGTCCAATTCCGCATCGCCACCCACGCGCTCTACGAAGTCAACAGTTGGGGCTTGGCGGCCTACTATCTGCGCCGCCGGTTAGAGGGCGAGCTGCCGCCGGGCTGGTGGACGCAACGCGAAGCCGGCAGCCGCCACATCGCATTGGACAAGCCCGGCGCGCTGCCCGGCACCCTCTATGTGTTTAGCCCCCACGGCCAGCTTTTCAAATTCAACCAGGGCGCGACAGTGGTCGATTACGCCTATCACGTCCACTCCGACCTGGCGGACCGCTGCCGGCGCTTTGTGGTCAACGGCGAAACGGCCGAACCGTTCACCGTGCTGCGCCACCTGGATCTGGTGGAGCTGGAGCATGACGTCCACGCCCCCGGTCCGACCCAGGTCTGGCTGAATGCCGCGCGCACCAGCCGGGCCCGGGCCAAAATCCAGCGCTTCCTCAAGCGCCGCGGCTACGGCGTCTATCAGGGGCGGCGCATTTTGGAAGAGCAGCTCGAACAGCTGGCCGATTATTACGGCTTCGCCATGCCCAAACATCGGGTCGATCAGGTTGTGCGCCGCTCGCTGGCCCTCTTTGAGCTATCGGGCGAGGAAGAATTTTACAATGAGATTGCCAACGGCCGCCTGGATCCGCGCAGCGTGCTCATCCGTTATTTTTCCGAAGAGGTCGCGCAGCAGATCGAACTGCCGCCCGGCGTCTCCCGGCGCAACAATCTGCGCATCGCCCAGTGCTGTCGTCCCCGCCCGGGCGATCCCATTGTAGGCTGGGCCAAACGGCGCGGCACGGCAATTCTAGAGCTGCGGGTTCACCGGGCGGATTGTGAACGGATGAGCGACATGGCCGAAGATTCCCCCGATCGCCTGGCGCTTAGTTGGCGGCCCGGTTCCAAACTTGCAGTGCTGGCCCAACTGGAGATCATCGCGCAAAACGACGACGGCCTGCTGGGCGATGCCATCGGCCAAGTCTACGCCGCACTGCCTCACGTCAATCTTCACCGCGCGGACGCGCTTGCACGCCGGGGCGTTGCCGTTATCAACTTTATTGTTGAGGCAGAAAGTCATGACGTTCTGGAACAGATGGCCCAATCCCTGCGCGATCTCCCCTATCGGAACGTAGATCATGTCCGCATCATGGACGTTCCGCCTACGGAGCGGGAAGACCTGGCCAATGTCAGCTCCCTGGCTTTTACCAATCCCTACAGCCGCATGCCCGTCCACGAGCGCGAGATGTTCTTTGGCCGCAAGGCCGAATTAGAGCGCATTGCGGGCGACCTGCAAGCCAATGCCGAGGCTATCTGGCTACGCGGCCAAAAGCGGGTCGGCAAAACATCGCTGCTGCTCCAATTGAAGCGAATCCATCTGCACTCCCAGGGCTTTGTGCCGGCTTATGTGGACTTTCAAATGCTCAGTCAGATCGATGGACCGCTCATTTTTTATGACCTGGCCGCGCACATTTACAGCGATCTGCAGCACAGCGATCTCCGGCTCGGGGAGCATCACGTCGCCGCGCGGATTGATGAGTTGGGGCCGCCCCTGCGCGATCTGTTTGAGCATGAGCCGGCCCGCCAATTTATGCAGTACCTCATGGATATCCAGCATTGCCTGGGCCAGAATCACCTGCTCCTTCTGCTGGATGAGTTCAGCCGCACAATCGATGCCAAAAAAGCGGGGCGACTTCCCATTGACTTCTTCGACCAGTGGCGCGGCATTATGCTCAACACGCCCAGAATCAACGTCAACATGGTTCTTGTGGTGCAACAGCGCACATACGAGCGGTTGAAGGGGGAGGAGTCATTCGAGCAAGAGCCGATTGCAGAGCTGCTGGAACTGGGCGATCACCTTATCCTGCGCCCCCTGGATCATGCCGACGTGCAGCGCCTGATTGAGTGGCCGATTCAAAATGTGCTGGAATATCCGCCCACGTTGGTGGGTTACGTGGCCTCCCTCACCGGCGGCAGCCCGTTTCTGATTCAGGCTTTCTGCCACAAATTGGTGACGGGCATGCGCCGCCGCCATGCCCATCGGGTGACGCGCAACGATGTCGAGGCGGTCTGCCGGGAGTTCATGCACCCGGGAGAAAGCCTCTTCGCCCACCTGCTGGACCTTGTGCGGGGCGTGGGCCTGGTGACGGCCCAGCGTCTGGCTGATCTGGCCGAGGAGAGCGGTCAGGATGAAATCGCCATGACGCAACTCAGCGAGTCCATGCCCCAGATCACCCGGGAGCAATTGCAGCGCACCCTGGAAGAACTCAGCCGCCACGATATTTTAATTGCCGAACCTGAGGAGCGCTGGCGCTTTGCCAGCCTGCTCTTCCGCCGATGGCTCCATACCAATCCGCGTGTGTAACCGAACCAAACGGCGCGCTGGTTAGGAAAGGAACCGGAACTCCCGCCATCCGCGGGCTACTACAGTCCGGCGTGAATGCCACGACAGAAAGTCAACTGTTCTACCACTGGGATGAACTGCACACGGATTTCTGTCGGGATTCACCAGAGAAAGGACGTCCGATCATGGACCCGCTCAAGTCTCAGCTTTATGGTCGCAGCGATATTATTCGCGACATCACGGAAGGCGTGCTGGCCGATCAGCCCGGCAGCTTCTCTCTGGTCGGCACCAAGCTCATCGGCAAGAGCTTTTTGTTAGGGTATCTGGCCGCGCCCTATGGATCCCTGCGCGGTCCCGAATACGCGAATTGGCGGCCGCCCCGCTTTAAGGACGGCGGCAATGTGACGGTCGTTAAGATCGATTGCGACTGGGCCGAAGCCCAGGACGATCTGCTGACCTATCTCTATGAGCAGGCCTTTGAACAGATTAGGGAAAAAGAAAGCCTGGCGCTGGATGAAGCGCGCATCCTGGCCCAGCACAGCCCGACCCTGCGCCTATGGCAAATTGCCCGCCAACTCAATGACAGGCGCTACCGCCTGGTGATGCTGCTGGATAATTTTGACCGGGTCTTCGAGCGCCAGATCATTCACTCCGACGCCGTGGATGAGCTGCGCCCCCTGACGCTGGAGATGGCGCTGGTTGTGGCCACGGAGCAGCCCCTCCACGATCTGGATCGGGAACTGGCGGCATCGCCTCTCTTCAACGTCATGACCCAAATTTTTGTGGGGCTCATTGATGTGGAGGCGGCCAATGAGTGGCTCGACGCCTATTGCCTGGAATTTCCCGCCCTGGAAAGCATGCGCGGAGAATTGTTGGAATTGACCGGCACGCACCCCTATCTGTTGCGTCGTATCAGTGAAATTATCCCCGAAATCCGCAAAATTCTCACGCCCAATCAGGAATTGGGGCCCGATCACAGTGCGCTGGTGCGCTTGCGCCTGGCCGAGCATGGCCGGCTCCTTTTCTCCATGCTCGAACGCAAGCTCAGGCAGCCGCCGGATCGCCTGCGCGAGGATGTCGTAGACAGCATGATCGGGCAGCTGCTGTGCGGCCCCATCCGCATTGAAGAGATGAACCGGGAGGAGCGGATTGTCCTCAACTGGATGATCAACCAGGCAATGATGCTCTGCGGCCGGCACGGTTATCGCTTCTTCTCGCCCCTCTTCACCGAATTCCTGAGCGACCGCCTGGAATTCGCCCCGACCGACGCGGCGCCCCGCCGGGCGCAAGTCGCCGACGCATCCGGTCAGGATGACGATCCCATTTACCGGCAGTTAACCAAAACCGAGTCCGCACTTCTGCGCTATTTCCGCGCCCACGCCCGGGATATCGTCACGCCCCAGCAGTTGCTGGATGACGTGTGGAATCGCCCCAACGCCACCAGCCGTCGGGTTCAGGAGGCCATCCGCCGCCTGCGTCTCCAGCTCGAAGACGCCCACCCGCCCGTCGGCATCATCGAAAATGAACGGGGCCGCGGCTATCGCTTTGTCCCGGCAGGAGAACTGTAAAATATGTGCGCAATGACGCTCTTTGCCGTTGAAAATTTTCCGCTCGTCCATCCCGGCGATAACCTGGCCGCCCTCGTTGTGGATAGGCTGACGCGTATGGGCGAACAGTTGGAGCCGGGCGACATTCTCGTTATCGCCCAGAAGATCGTGAGCAAGGCCGAGGGCAGGGTGATCGATTTGGCCACGGTGACGCCCACAAGCGCAGCCCAGGAGCTGGCAACCCTAACCGGCAAGGATTCGCCCACGGTACAGGTCATTCTGGACGACAGCAACGAAGTCATCCGTGCGTTGCCCGGCCTCCTGATTACCGAGCAACGGTCGGGTTGGATCTGCGCCCACGCGGGCGTCGATCGCTCTAACGTAGACGGCGGCTCCGCCCTGGCGCTCCTGCCGGCCGACGCCGACGCCAGCGCCGCCCAAATACGTGAGGAAATCGCCGCGCTGACGGGCGTTGCGCCCGGGGTGCTGATTAACGACAGCCACGGCCGCCCGTGGCGACAGGGCACGGTCGGCGTTTGCATCGGCTGCGCGGGGCTGCCGCCCGTCTGGAACCAGCGCGGACTCCACGATCTCTACGGCTACGAACTGACGGGCAGCGAAGAGTGTATTGCCGATGAGCTGACCGGTGCGGCCAGCTTGATCATGGGCCAGAGCGATGAAGCCCGGCCCGTCGTCGTTATCCGCGGCTATCCCCTTCCGCCTGTGGGGCCTGCACCGGCAAAGTCAATCCAACGCCCCAAAGAGCGGGACGCATTCCGGTAGCGCCCAATCCCGGGGCGATGCGCCCGTGGCGGGCAAAGTCGCACTGATCTCGGGCGAGGGCAGCGGTCATGAACCCATGCACGGCGGCTTCGTGGGCATGGGAATGCCGGACGGCGACGGCCGCGCCGGTTGACGCGCGACAACCAAGGCCGCCCGCGACGCAGGCATTCCGGTAAGCGTCTGCGGCGAGTTAGCAAGCGGTCCTGCTGGTTCGGCCTGGGCGTCAGCGAGTTGAGCGTAGGCGTCCAGGCCGTCGGCCCGGTGAAGGCGCGGCTGCGCAACCTTTCTGCAGAGGAAGCGCAGGGGCTGCCCAGCGCGTGCCGGCTGCCGAATCTGCAAACGCAGTACGGAGATTGCCGGCGCAGGAATAAACGGATATCGGTTCTTTTGTGCGCGAAGGCGGCAGTCCGAACTATGATTTTTGTGATTGCATGATGGACTGTGATTGCGTTATCGACAGATCAGACCGCGTGCACAACAAAAAATCATAGAACGACTTAACCGTTCACAAAAATTGGGGAGATTGATCTGTGGAAACATTTGGCGTTACCTACCGGGTTGAATCCAGCACAACGGAGATTGAGGCCCGCGCGCAAGGCATAGCGGTCGAGCAGAGCGTGGAAGTGCCGCTACAGGCCATTCATCGGGCCGATATTTTGTCGGACGTGGTGAGCAAAGTCGCGGATATTACTGAGGTCGAGCCGGGCAAGTTCCTCGTTACCATTGCCCACAACGTCGAGAATACGGGACACGACGCGGCCCAGTTTCTCAACGTTCTCTTTGGCAACACATCTCTCCAATCTGATGTGCAGTTGATGGACGTAACACTCACCGACTCGCTGCTGGATACGTTCGGCGGTCCCAGGGTCGGCATGACAGGCCTGCGCAAGCAGCTCGCCGCGCCCGTTCGCCCCCTCACCGCCACGGCGCTCAAGCCCATGGGCCTCTCGCCCGCGGAGTTGGGCGATCTCTGCCGCGCCTTCGCCCTGGGCGGGCTGGACGTCATCAAGGACGACCACGGCCTGGCCGACCAGCGCTATGCGCCTTTCGACGCGCGGGTGCGCGCGTGCCAGGCGGCGGTGGATGAGGTCTATGCCGAGACCGGCCACCGCGCGATCTACACGCCCAACCTGTCGGGCACGCCCAGCGACCTCTACCGCCGGGTTGATCAGGTGCATGAACTAGGCGTAGGCGCGGTGATGATTTCGCCTATGTTGGTAGGTATTCCCGTCTTCTACGAATTGGTGCGGGACCGGCTGCGCGTGCCCGTGCTGGCCCATCCCGCCTTTGCCGGCGCGCTGCGCATCAACCCCGAGCTGTTGCTGGGCAAACTCTACCGCCTCCTGGGCGCGGACGTCTCCATCTTTCCCAACTACGGCGGCCGCTTCAGCTACAGCAAGACCGGCTGCCTGCGTCTGGCTAACAACTTGCGCCAACCCTGGGGCAGCCTAAAAGGGGCCTTTCCCGCGCCCGCCGGCGGCATGACGACGGAACGGGTGGATGAGATGATCGACTTTTACGGCCGGGACGTCATGCTCCTCATCGGCGGCGGTCTCCTCACGGCCCCGAACATTACCGCTTACAGCCGGGCCTTTGTGGACAAAGTGCATGCGGCCGGGGAGGGAGGCGCATGAGCGACCAACAGACGGCGCCCCCGGTTCGTGCTTACGGCGGAGACGGCACGTGGGCGTCAACCGAAGTACGACCTTACAAGGAAGACGGCACAATCTTCAAAGCGGTAACGCGCCAGAATCTCTTCGATACGCCGGAGCTAGCCTGCCAGTGGCGCTACTTTGAAGTGGGGCCGGGCGGCCACTCTACGCTGGAGCGACATGAGCACGTTCACGCCGTCATGGTGGTACGGGGAGAGGGGCGGGTTCTGGTGGGAGACGCTATCTATCCACTCGAGCTGCACGATTTGGTTTACATCCCTTCCCTTACCTGGCACCAGTTTCGCGCGGGCGACGATGAGCCCCTGGGCTTTCTCTGCCTGGTCAATCATGAGCGTGACCGGCCTCAATTACCCGATGCGGAGGCGTTGACCCACCTGCGGGAGGATGAGGAAATCGGGGCGTTTATTCGGTGCTAAAAAAATGATGAGGAATGAGGAATAAGAAATTGGTCTCGTCGTAACGTACGACGCGGGACGCCCTGAACATTTCTCATTTCTTGTTTCTTGTTTCTCCTTCCTCATTTCGCAGCAGAACGGAGTCTCTTATGACCAAACTCTGGAATGATCCGGCCGACTTCCGAGCGGAGCTAATCGACGGCTTTGTTGCGGCGTACGGCCGCTACGTGAGGCGCATTCCCGATGCGTCGGGCGTCATGGCGGTTGATGGGCCCCGCTCGGGCAAGGTCGCAGTCATCATCGGCGGTGGTTCGGGCCACTATCCGGCCTTCTGCGGCTACGTGGGGCCAGGCCTGGCCGATGCGGCCGTCATGGGCAACGTCTTTGCCGCGCCGTCAAGCGAGCAGGTCTATCGCTGCACCCAGGCCGTCATCGGCAATGCAGGCGCGCTCTACTGTTACGGCAATTACAGCGGCGACGTGTTAAACTTTGATATGGCGGCAATGCGCTGTCAGATGGAAGGGCAGGATGTGCGCACCGTGCGCGTGACCGATGATGTGGCCTCTGCGCCGCCCGACCAGCAGGAGAAGCGACGGGGCATCTCCGGCGATTTCTTCGTCTTCAAGATTGCAGGTGCGAGCGCTGCCCGGGGCGATACCCTGGATGAAGTCGAGCGCCTGACGCGCCATGCCAATGCCCGTACCCGCTCATTCGGCGTGGCTTTCGGCGGCTGCACCCTGCCCGGCCAGACAGAGCCGCTCTTTACGGTGGAGCCGGGGCGCATGGAACTGGGCCTGGGCGTCCACGGCGAGCCGGGCGTCAGCTCCAGCGAAATGCGCACGGCCGCGGAGATAGCCGATCTTCTGCTGGACACGCTTCTGGCCGAGCGGCCCGACGGAGGAGAAGCGCGGGCGGCGCTGCTCCTCAACGGATTGGGCAACACCAAATACGAAGAGTTATTCGTGCTCTACAAAGATATCGATCGACGGTTGGCGCAGGAAGGCGTTCGCATACATCGCCCGGTGGTGGACGAGCAGGTTACGTCCCTGAACATGGCCGGCTGCTCCCTGAGCCTCCTCTGGCTGGATGACGAACTGGAAGCGCTGCTGGATGCGCCCTGCGCGTCGGCAGGCTATGTGCAGAGCGCATTATGAGTGAAGCAACGTCAGTCGAGACCATGCGCCGCATTATCCGCCAGGCGCTGGCGTCAATGGAAGAGCATGCAGATGAACTGGGCAGGCTGGACGCGGCAGCGGGCGACGGAGATCACGGCATCACCATGGTGCGGGGCATGAAGGCTGCGGTCGCCGTGCTGGATGCAAATGCGCCCGACGCCGGCGCGCTGCTCAGCCGCGGGGCTTTGGCCTTCAGCGACGCCGCGGGCGGCGCATCGGGCGCTCTCTACGGCATGCTGTTTGCCACGGCAGGCCGGCAATTAGGCGCAGGACCCTATGCGACCGCGGACGTCGCCGCGGCCATGCGGGCCGGGTGCGATGTGGTCATGCGGTTGGGGAAGGCCCAACCCGGCGACAAAACGCTGCTGGACGCGCTGGAGCCGTTTCTCGTCGCGCTGGACGCGGCCGCGGACCGGCCGCTTCCCGTAGCCTGGCGCACGGCCCTGCCCGCCGCGCAGGCCGGAACCGCGGCAACAGCCGGGATGGTAGCCAGCTGCGGCCGCTCCGCCACGCTCGGCGAACGCAGCCTGGGCCACAGAGACCCGGGCGCCGTGTCACTCACCTATTTATTGGAAGCAGTCGATAAAGTAATAGGGGAGGCGGAAAGCGACAGATGAGGATCCAAGAGGGAAAGATTCAAGAAAGAAAACAATCTCCCAATCCCCAATCTCTTAATCGTCCTTAATCGCTCTCCTTCACTACCCTCCACACAAAAGGAGATTCACGATGGCACGACCTGTTACATTATTTACCGGCCAATGGGCGGACCTGCCGCTGGCAACCCTGGCCCCAAAAGTGAGCGAGTGGGGCTTTGACGGACTGGAACTGGCTTGCTGGGGCGACCATTTTGAGGTGGACAAGGCCCTGGAGTCAGACGGCTACATACGGGCAAAACGCGATCTCTTGGAGCAATACAATCTCCAGTGTTTTGCCGTCGGCAACCATCTGGTAGGCCAGTGCGTTTGCGATCCCATCGACCAGCGCCATCAGTCGATTCTGCCCGGCTACATCTGGGGCGACGGGGAGCCGGAAGGCGTACGTCAACGCGCGGCCGAAGAGATGAAGAAGACCGCCCAGGCCGCGCGCCTCTTTGGCGTGGATGTGGTCACCGGCTTTACGGGCAGCAGCGTCTGGGCCAAGCTCTACTTCTTCCCGCCGACGGGGCAGGATGAGATCGACGCGGGCTATGCGGATTTTGCCGCCCGCTGGACGTCTATTCTCGACGCGTTTCAGGCGGAAGGCGTACGCTTTGGCCTGGAAGTGCATCCCACGGAGATCGCCTACGACATCATCACCTTCGGCCGGGCGCTGGATGCAGTTGACGGTCATCCCGCCTTCGGCATCAACTTCGACCCCAGCCACCTCATCCACCAGTTTGTCGATCCGGTGGAACTGATTGACGCCTTTCCGGATCGCATCTTTCACGTCCACGTCAAAGATTCCCGCGTGCAGCTCAACGGCCGCAACAGTATCCTCGCTTCCCATCTGGAATTCGGCGATCACCGTCGGGGCTGGAATTTCGTCTCGCCCGGTCGGGGCGACGTCGAGTGGGATCCCATCATTCGGGCGCTGAACCGCATCAGCTATGACGGGCCGCTGAGCATCGAGTGGGAAGATACGGTAATGGATCGGGACTTTGGTGCGCCCGAAGCGTTGGCCTTCATCCGCGGTCAGGAATTTGACCCGTCGGATGTAGTCTTTGACGCTGCCTTTAGCAGCAATGAATAATGAAGTAATGCGTACTGCGTAATTTCGTTGTTGTGAGTCGTTTAGCAAGCCATAATCGACTCGCAACGGCGTCCCTTACGCAGTACGTATTACGCAGTACGAAGGAATTCTCTTATGGCGACCAGCCAGGAAATTGTCCACACCGATGCCGCACTGGATGAGCGTGCAGTCGGCGATTTCAGTAATGAGCAGTTACGTGCGCTCTATCGACAGATGGTCCTCATCCGCCTCTTTGAGGAGAATGCGTTTGAGCAATATTCCATGGGCAACGTCCACGGAACCATGCACCTCTGCATCGGCCAGGAAGCGACAGCCGTCGGCTCCATTGCAACCTTGCGCCCGGACGACCAGATTACCTCCACCCACCGGGGTCACGGGCACGCCATTGCCAAGGGCCAGGACATCAACACCATGATGGCCGAGCTGCTGGGCAAGGAAGCCGGCGTCTGTCTGGGCCAGGGGGGCTCCATGCACATGGCGGACCTGAGCCTGGGCAGCTTGGGGGCCAATGGCATTGTGGCAGGCGGCATTCCCCTCTCCGTCGGTGCGGGGCTGTCGACCAAACTCCAGGCAAACGACAAAGTCGTGCTGTCTTACTTCGGCGACGGTGCGGTCAACAACGGCAACTTCCACGAAAGCCTCAATATGGCAGCCATCTGGCAGCTGCCCGTGGTCTTTATCTGCGAGAACAATCAATACGCCATGTCCATGTCCATGACCCGCTCCCATGCTGTACAACGCGTGGCGGATCGGGCAGCGGCCTACGGCATCCCCGGCGAAGCAGTAGACGGCATGGACGTGCTGGCCGTTTACGCCGCAACCAAACGGGCCGTACAGCGGGCGCGCAGCGGGGAAGGTCCGACGCTGCTGGAACTGGTCACCTACCGCTATCGGGGCCATTCCAAGAGCGACAAGCAACTTTATCGCACGCGGGAAGAAGTGCAGGAGTGGATGGAGCGGGACGGGATTGCCCGCTTCCGCGCCTGGCTGCTGGAGCGCGATCACGCCACGGAAGCCGAGCTGGATGAAATTGATCGCGCGGCCGAAAGCGAGCTGGAAGCGGCCATAGAGTGGGCCCATGCCCAGGCCGAGCCGCCGCTGAGCAATCTGACCAAGACTGTCTACGCCGAGGATGCGGAGCACGCAGCCGCGCCCGCACGCGTGCCGCCGGCGTGGATCAAGCGCACATTCGGCCCCGAAACGCCCATCAACCCGCCGCCGGGCGAGCGGGAAATCACCTACGCCGAGGCTCTGCGCGAGGCCATGGACCTGGCGTTGGCCCATGATGAGAAGGTCTATTTATTGGGCGAGGACATCGGCCTCTACGGCGGTGCGTTCGGCGTGACGACGGGCCTCTTTGAAAAGTTCGGCGGCGAGCGGGTGCGGGATACGCCTATCTCCGAAAACAACATTGCCGGCGTGGCCATCGGCTCCAGCATGACGGGGATGCGTGCGGTGGCGGAGATGCAGTTTATGGATTTTGTGACCCTGGCCATGGAGCAGATCGTCCTGCAGGGCGCCAAAATCCGCTACATGTTCGGCGGCAAGGCGAGCGTGCCCATGGTGCTGCGCCTGCCCGCCGGGTCAGGAACGGGTGCGGCCGCGCAACATTCCCAAAGCCTGGAAGCGTGGCTTGTCAATGTCCCCGGCCTCAAGGTGGTCATGCCCAGCACGCCCTACGACGCCAAGGGGCTGCTGCTGGCCGCCATTGCCGACGATAATCCCGTCATGTTTGTGGAGAACAAGCTCCTCTACAAGCAGAAGGGACCGGTTCCCGAAGGAGCCTATGTCGTGCCCCTGGGATTGGCGGACGTCAAGCGCACGGGCCGCGATGTGACCATTGTGGGAACGGGCATCCTCGTCTCCCGCGCGCTGGAAGCCGCGGCCGAGTTGGCGGAGCAGGGCATTGAGGCGGAAGTCGTCGATCCCCGCACCCTCAAGCCGTATGACGCAGAGCCCATCATTACGTCGGTCAAGAAGACGGGGCGGCTCATCGTCGCGCACGAAGCGCCGCTGGTAGGGGGATACGGCGGGGAGTTGGTCGCGGCCATTGCACAGAGCGACGCCTTCGCCTATCTCGATGCGCCTATCGTGCGCCTGGGCGGGGCCGATGTCCCGCCGCCCTACAATCGTAACCTGGAGCGGGCCATGGTCCCCCAGACGCCGGATATTGTGGCAGCGGTGCAGGGGATCGTGAATTATCGGATTTAGGGCAGGTGGGGCAGGTGGCAAGTAGGCAAGTTGCATGTTGCGAGGTGGCGAGGTGGCGAATTTGCGCAGTGGTTGGCGGTCGGAGACACTCTTCCCTGCCACCTGCCACCTGCCACCTGCCACCTGCCACCTGCCTACTTGCCCAGACTCCGCCACTGCACCGACTTGTTCTTGGTCACCTGGAAGCTGTCCAGGTCCGCGGCAACAGCCGTGTCGGGAAAAATGGCCTGGGCCTCGGCCAGGATGTCCCGCGTACGGTAGCGGCGGCTGACGTGGTGGAGGACAAGCTGCTTGACGCCGGCGTTGCGGGCCAGGCGCGCGGCCGCGCCCGCGGTAATATGCCCGTGGGCTTTAGCCAAATCCTTATCTTCATCCAGATAAGTGGCCTCAATCGCCAGGAGATCGGCCCCGGCGACGGGTTCGTGGAGAGGGCCAGTATGGCTCACATCGCCGATAAAGCAAAGCTTGGCCCCGCGCTGGGGATCGCCCAGCACATCCTCCGGACGGATGGCCCGACCATCCGGTAGGATCACGGCCTCGCCCTGGGCCAAATCTCGCCGAATGGGGCCCTGGGGAATGCCCAGGGCCTCGGCCTTTTGAGAGTTGAACGGGCGCTTGGTTTGCTCCTCAAAAACAAAACCAAAACAGCCATCGCCCCGATGGCGTACAGGAACGGCTGAAAGAAAGAAGTGGCGATCTTCGAAAAGCAGGCCCGGGGTGATGGGCGTAAGGGAGATGCTGGAGCCGGCCGCGGCTTCCGCATCCAGCGATCCGGGGCCAAAGACCACCTCCATGAGCATGCCTACCCGCTCCAGCGCCCGCTCTCCGCCGTAAACGTGCAGTTCCTCCAGGGTTTCCCAACGCCCCAACGTGCTGGCCAGTCCGCCTAATCCCAAAATGTGATCCAAATGGCCGTGGGTAAGGAGCACGCGGTCCAGCCGCCGAAAACCTAATCCGCTCCGCAGGAGCTGGCGCTGGGTCCCTTCTCCGCAGTCGATCATAAAGCGATATTCATTGCACATGACCAACGCCGAAGAGAGCCCGCGCTGAATAGAGGGAGCCGAGGCGGAAGTGCCGAGAAAAACCAGTTCAAACAAAAGAGAACTCCGAGATGATAGAAAAAGAACCGGCAAGCGGCGGATGCGTCTCCGTCGATCACCGGTCCGGCCGTTGGTGCGTTAGTCTGGAGATGGAGAAATGGGCTGAGTTTCTTTGGGAAACCCAGCCTCTGCAAAGCGATTTTAAATCCCGAAAAATTCCCGACGTTTATGCTTCGGTGGAAGAGTTAGCGGTCGAAGAAGATGAAGGTTCAGACTTGGCGCTCTTCGGCTTGCTTTCAGCCGGGCTCTCGCTCTTACCCTCGCCAGTACTCTCGCTTTTGGCGCTGTCGGACCCTGCGCCATTGGCGGAATCCTTGGCCGGTTTCTTGCCGTTGCTCTTGCTGTCGGTAATGTACCAGCCGCTGCCTTTGAAATGAATGGCCGGTCGGGAAACCTGGCGCTCAACGTGCTGCTCGCCGCACTGGGGGCAGACGGGCGTTGCGGTATCGGAAAAAGAGACGATCTTTTCAAATTCACAGCCGCAGTTCGGGCAAACAAACTCATATATAGGCATGATACGTACTCCTGAAAACAACGTCTCCTGCCTGTGGCTGCAATCCGCGCGGCAGGGACAAGATCCATAATCGATGTTACAATCAACAAGCAAGTATACCGAGAGGGCCTTGCCCTGTCGAATTTTTCTTCGCTTTGATCGGGTGAACTTGCTCTATGACTTATCGCTTCCTCAACCAGCCGCTGGAAAACGGCCTCTATGAACCGGAAGGCATCTACCTGGCGCCGCCGTTTCGCCGGCCCGCGCCGCTCTTACAGGCCTGGGGTGCGCACCCTCGCTTCCATGGGGACTTTCGCTATAACGGCACGGCGCTCAAGGGCCATCCGGGCGTTGATTTTGGCTTGACGCCCGGTACGCCGCTCTTGGCCGTTGATGACGGCCGGGTGGTGGAGATCAGCCGGGAGCCCGGCGGCTTCGAGCGCTATCTCAAGGTCGAGCACCGGTGGGGAGAATCCTTCTACGCTTACCTTGACGACATGATGGTCGAATCCGGCCAGACAATTGCCCGCGGCGAGGAGATTGCAACTTCCGGGATTATGACCGCGGCTTATGCGCCTCATCTCCATTTCGCCATACGCATTGCACCATATAACCGCTTTGACGGATGGGGCGGCTTTGCCGATCCGCTGCCCTATCTTGCGGCGGCGTCCTTTATTATCCCCGATCAGGAAGAGCCGGAATTTCTTCCCCCGCCGTTACTCAATGAAGAACGCGGCATGCGCCGACCGTAATCAGGTCAGGCGTCGGTGGTTTAAACATTCACTGTAGCTTGATCAGAATATATTTATTCATCATCATAGATATGGGGGATTATGGGGATAAAATTGCTGCTTCAATGTACCGCTTGAAGCAGGCGTAAGCTATATTGTACTTTTGGCGGAAAGCATCGCTTATTTAGTAGACGGGCCGGCGCATACATGCATGCGCCGGCGTTTTTATTTTGGGGATGACGCCGGCAAAGCATCGGGATGAAAAAAACGACTTATCCAATCGTAATTGTCGTGATGCTACATCTAGTGATTAGGCGTTCCGACGCCACAACGACTGGGACAAGAAGTACGCGCAATCCCCTTGCGTTCCCCTGGTCGTCAACAGCATTCCCCAGGGTTATCCACAAGAAAAACGGCGCTTATCCCCGGAGTTATCCTCAATTGCCGGTTGTATAAAGCTCGGTTATTTCCGCCATCCGCTTCCGATTGACGCCCATATCCGAATAGCCCAGGCGCGAAGCAGAGCGAAAATCAATCCTCGCCGCTGCCTCATCAAAGTAAAACTCCACATCGTCCACGAAGCGAAAGACGCGTGAGCGAAACTCAACCCGCAGATAGTCAGCGTCATTTTGGGTGACGGTTGTACGCGGCATCCGGTTGATAATCGTCAGGATGCGCGTCTTGGCCGTTGCCGCATCGTCGCCCATGGGAATTGGCTCCATGTAGTGCTGCGCATCATCCGCCGGGGCTTGAGTGGAAACGCAGTTGGGGCTGGCGGGGCAGGGGGTAAAGCGGCCTGCCCCGCGGTCGGGCGTTATGCGCCCGTCGCCTTCTTCGGCTCCGGCGCAGGCCGGCAGCGCCAACAGAATCGTAACGCCGATCCCCATAACAAGCGCTACGCGCCAAGTACTGAACTGCTGCATACGGTATGCTCCTTTATCATTGCTCGAAATCATTGCTCGAATCGGTGAGAACGCCATGATAACATGGTCCGCGTTGTCAATCCGGTAATTTTACTTCTTTTGATTTACGTAAATTTGATGATATGATGCGGGCCACGCTGGGACCGATGGCTGTACGCTATCGGTCTTTGATCCGTTCGATGTATCCTCATTCCTACCATTGTTTCACCCAATCATAATTTTTTACACGGAGAATAGAATATGATCTATCGTAGATTTGCAGGAGTCATGGCATTTGTCTTGCTCCTGGGCTCGGCGTTATCTCCGGCGGCGGCTTTTGCTGCCGTGGACAGTCGCCCCGCCCCAGCCCCGATAACGGTCCAGCTTCAGCCCACCCTGCCGGAACCTGCCGGCCGCATGGACGCGAAGCCCATGGTCGCAGCGGAAACGGATCCCAATGGGACCGCCCTGGCCGTTTACAGCGTCATGTTGAATGATGCGCCTGTTGCCCTCTATCGCGGCGGGATAACGGGCCTGACGGCCACCAACCCCGGTTTGACCGGCCAGGCCAATCTGGATGTCCAGAGCGCAGATGCCCAGGCGTATATGGGGTATCTGGCGGCACAGCAAACCGCTGCCCTGAGTAAAATCAGCGGAGTAATCGGTCGCTCCCCCGAGGTCGTCTTTACTTACCAGGTTGTGCTCAACGGTTTTGCCTTGCGTCTTTCTCCTCAGGAGGCGGCGCAGATTGTCAAGCAGACCGGCGTAAAAAGCGTCACCCGCGACTTCATGCTGCAACTGGATACGGATTACGGGCCTGGGTGGATCGGCGCGCCCAGCCTCTGGGACGGCAGCGGAACGATGGATGACGTCGGCACGCAGGGTGAGGGCATCGTTGTCGGTATTCTGGACAGCGGCATCAATATGAATCATCCGTCTTTCGCCGATATCGGCGGCGACGGTTATGACCACACCAACCCCCGCGGCAAGTTCTACGGCGTCTGTGACCCTGACAGCGATCTGTACGATGACGCGTTTACCTGTAACGATAAGCTCATCGGCGCGTATGACTTTTCCGATTCAGAGGGCGGGGAGCAGGACGGCCCCGAAGACGCCGACGGACACGGCAGCCATACGGCCAGCACGACCGCGGGCAACGTCTATGTGGATGCAACCCTGACGACCGATGTTTTTGAGTACGTCGGCTCCATCTCCGGCGTTGCGCCCCATGCGAACATCATTGCTTATGACGTCTGTGAGGCGGACGGCTGCCTCAATTCGGCGACGAATGCCGGGATTGAGCAGGCCACGATCGATGGCGTGGATGTAATCAACTACTCCATCGGCGGCGGCCCCTTTAACCCGTGGGATGCCGTGGCGCTGGGCGGAAACGAAGCCGCCTTCCTGGCCGCGGCTGAAGCGGGCGTGACGGTGGCCACTTCGGCCGGTAACAGCGGCCCCGGTCCCTTTACGGTCGGCTCGCCCGGCAACGCCCCGTGGATGATCACGGTGGCCGCCAGCACCCATGACCGCGATGCGTCCAAGATGCTCATGGACCTGACCGGCGGCGACACGGAACCGCCCGCGGATATGACGGGTAAGGGCCTCTCCATCGGCTACGGTCCCGCCCCCATCGTCTATGCCGGCGATTACGGCGACGCGCTCTGTCTGGGCTCGTTTGCCGCAGGCACGTTTGACGGCGAGATCGTCGTCTGTGATCGCGGTGTCAACGCGCGCGTTGACAAAGGTCTGAACGTCATGGAAGGCGGCGCCGGAGCGATGATCCTGGGCAATACGGAAGAAGGCCAGGGTCTCATGAATGACGTCCATTATCTGCCCGCTATCCATGTGGATGTGGATGTGGCCAATCCCCTGCGCGAGTGGCTGGCCGGCGGCGACAGCCATATGGGAACCATTACCGGAGCCGTGCTTGACGTGGCGGACGTCCATGGTGATATTATGGCGGCCTTCAGCTCCCGCGGCCCCAATGCCGGGGCTCTGGATATCATTAAGCCTGATGTCTCCGCTCCTGGCCTGGATATCTTTGCCGCCTACCGCGATCCGGAACAGCTGGCCATTATCAGCGGTACCTCCATGGCCAGCCCCCATGTTGCCGGCGCTGCGGCGCTGATGACGGCCCTCTTCCCCGACTGGTCGCCGCATGAAATCAAGTCAGCGCTTATGACGACGGCGGTTATTGACACCATGCGCAAGGAAGACGGCAGCACGCCGGCCGATGCCTTTGACATGGGCGCCGGTCGCGTCGATCTGACCAGGGCTGCCAGAGCAGGCTTTGTGCTGGATGAGACGACGGAGAACTTCCTGGCTGTTGATCCCTACTACGGCGGTGATCCCACTATGTTGAATCTGGCCAGCCTGGGCAGCGCAAGCTGCCTGGCCAACTGCTCGTGGACGCGTACGCTTACGAGCGTCATGGATAGCGACGTCACTTGGAGTGCTTCCACTATGGCCGACGCCGGCGTCACGCTCACCGTAGAGCCGGCGGAATTTACTCTGGCTGCCGGCGGAACCCAGGACGTAACCATTACGGCTGACGTTCTGAACGCGCCAATCGACGCCTGGTCATTTGGTCAGATTATGTTCTCACCCGACAGCGATGCCACGGTAGACGCCCACTTCCCTGTGGCGGTCTATACGTCTGCCGCACAGGTCGATGACATCAATATCGAGACGCGTCGTAACATGGGCGTGATTTCGGTGGATGCGGTCTCGGTCGCCATCGAGAATCCTATCGTGAACATCTACTCGGCCGAGCCGAGTATTACACAAGAGGAGATCGTTCAGGATCCGACCAATGATACGCCGTACGATCTGGACCAGGGCGGCGTAGTCTATAAGTTGATCGACGTTCCTGCAACAACCAAGGTTCTTGCCGTGACGACTTCCCAGTCAACTGCTCCTGACTTGGATCTCTTTGTGGGCATGGATGCCAATGGCAACGGTATGCCGGATGAGGCTGAAGAGCTGTGCGCCAGCACTTCGGGTACGGCCAACGAGTCCTGCTCGTTTACGGCTCCGTTGGATGCCGGCTCCTACTGGATTCTGGTGCAGAGCTGGAGCGCTTCGGCTGAGGATGCTACGGATACGTTTGACCTGGGCGTCAGCCTCATCGATGAGTCGGATACAGGCGCTATCTCCGCCTCTGCTCCGGCCTCAGTTGACACGAATGTCCCCTACCAACTGCAAATATCCTGGGACATTCCCGAGCTGATGGCGGGCGATGTTCGCTTTGGGCTGCTGGAATTAGCCGCCCCCGGCGGTGATGCGCTCACCTCGACGGCTGCGCCGGCTGCAACCGACGCTGAAGGCGTTCTCACAACCGCGGCGGTGGTTCTAAATCGCCTTGACGACGATGTCACCGTCTCGGGTCCCAACGAGGCTGTAAAACCGGGCGATACGGTGGAATACGCCATCAACGTCCAGCCTGAAACAACGCTGAGCGGCGATGCCGTCGTCTATACCTTCGAGGCGACCCTGCCTGACGGTTTCTCCTACGTTGATGGCTCAGCGGCGATTGCGCCGACTTCCGTTGATGGCAACACCCTCCGCTGGGAGAATGTTCCCATCAGCGTGCTGCGTGATTACGTACAGTCGAACAGCAACAGCAATCCGCTGTGCGATACGGGCTTCGGCGGTTACGTGGATCTCGAAGCCTTTGGCCTGGGCGCACGTGATGCCATCAGCGGCGACAGCTTCGTGCTGAGCATTGATGACTTCTACGGCGGTACGGACTTCTTCAACTTCTATGGACAGAGCTATCCCGCGGTCTACGTGACGGCCGACGGCTTCCTGACTGTAGATGAGACTGTGGGCGATACGCCGGGGGCCAACACCGATCTGCCTGACGCGGCCGCGCCCAATGGCCTCATGGCTCCCTTCTGGCGCGACTTCGTCGTGACCTATGACGCGGATGCCAATACCGGCGTCTCTATCGCAGGAGCCGGCGGCGGTGAACTCATGATTGTCGAGTGGGATGACGTCACGCCTGCTGACGGATCTGACGGCAGCTACGATTTTGAAGCGGTCTTCACCCGGAGTGTGGATGACACGCCGGGCTTCTACGAAATCGTCTTCGCCTACGACAACCTGAACGGCGACCTCACGCCTGCTACCATCGGCGTGGAAAATGCCGACGGTACGAGCGCCCAGAAGTATGCATATAATGACGCCGAGTTGGAAGACGGCTTCCAGGTCTGCTACGACTGGACAGTGCCTTCGACGGCCATTTCCTTCATGGTTCAGGTAGCCGAAGACATTGCCGCCCCGTCCACCGCGACGATTACGCTGACGCATACGGTGGTTGCCGACGGATACGGCGCCGACACGGCGGTACGCGCGACGGATATCGCCACGCCTACCGCGATTGATGACGATGTCCCGGATTTTGTGCCGGCCGAAAACGGACGCATTTTCCTGCCGGTGATTGTGCGTTAATCACCCTGGACAGTAGAGACGTAGCATTGCTACGTCTCTACCGCATTGTCATTGAACGGAAACAAAAAAGGGGCGGGTTTCATTGCGAAACCCGCCCCTTTTTTGTTCACATCCACAGCCCCATTGCCTTATCCCTGTCTTTATCCCAGCGGGCTGGATTCGCCTGAATATAGGCCCGGACCCGCTGTAACGATCGTTCATGGCGGATAATCGAATCATAGAAGCGCGCCTGCCAGCCGAAATCCGTAAATCCCAGCCGGCGCACCGTACGTGTGACCGCCGATTTGTAAGACCGGACTATCGCACTGACTGACCCTGCCCTGGGGGAAATTTGGGACATTTTTGCCGCAAATTCGTCCTGATCCATTGTGGATGTAGAAACGTTGCACTGCAACGTCTCTACATGATCCTGGCTGTCCTGGTTGATACCCAAAATGTTCTGATCTGCCGGCGTGCGTTCCAAGACGATGATGCCGTGTAAATGATTGGGCATTACCATAAATTCATCCACGCGCACGCCGATAGAAAACAGGGGAATATCCGCCCAATTGCGCGCGGCAACGTCCCCGATCTTGGATAAGCGCATCGTTGCGCCTTCGATCCGGCCAAAGAAATGGCGTCGATTCTGTGTGCAGATGGTGATGAAATACCAGGCGTTGGCGCTATAGTCCCAATTGGGCAGACGCGCCGATTCAATGCGGTAACGGTTGCGGAAAAGGGTCATCGGGGGATCGACCTTTCATTGTGGTAACAGATATTATCCGGTTGTCCTGCCGATCCCCATCATACCCGTAAAAATTGGCATTGCAATATTCGTAAAAATGTCGCAATGCCGTGGTAGAGACGTTGCATTGCAACATATCTACATCCGCGCGTAATGATCCTGCAAACTGCGCACGGCCAAATCCTGACGGCGCAGGGCCTGGATGCCATTGGCCGCAGCCTGGGCGGCAGACAGCGTGGTTAGCAGCGGAATCTCCATGCGCGTGGCCAGCGTGCGGATTTTGGCGCCGTCTTCCCGGCTGTCCGGCCCCAGCGGCGTGTTGAGGATGAGCTGGATTTTGCCGTCGCGCATGGCGTCCAGCGTCGTGTAACCGGTTGCTCCGGCCACCGCTTTCTCCAGAATGGTCACCGGCAGGCCCGCCCGTTCAATGAACTTGCCCGTGCCCGGCGTGGCGTAGAGCGAAAAACCCTGGCGCTGGAGGTCCCGGGCCAGCTTGAGCGCGCTGCCTTTGTCATAATCATTGACGGTGATGAGCACGCCGCCGCTTACGGGCAAGGCCGTGCCCGCCCCCAACTGGCTCTTGGCGAAAGCGTGACCAAAGCGCGCGGCATGGCCCATCACCTCGCCGGTTGAGCGCATCTCCGGTCCTAAAACCGTGTCGATCCCCGTAAACTTTTTCCACGGAAAGACCGCCTCTTTGACAAAAAAGCCGTCTACCGCGGGCTCCTGGGTAAATCCGGCTTCCGTCAGCGACATGCCCGCCATCACCCGCGCCCCGATTTTGGCCAGGGGTACGTTCGTCGCCTTGCTCACAAAAGGCACGGTGCGGCTGGCCCGGGGATTCACTTCCAGCACGTAAACGACATCATCCTTGATGGCATACTGGGCGTTCATCAGCCCGCGTACGCCCAGCGCCAGCCCCAGCTTCTCCGTATACTCGCGCAGGATGTTCAGGTGATAATACGAAATTTTGTAGGGCGGCAGGACGCAGGCGCTGTCGCCGCTGTGGATCCCCGCCTCTTCAATGTGCTGCATAATGCCGCCGATGACCACCTGCTCGCCGTCGCAGATCGCGTCTACATCTACCTCAAACGCGTCTTCCAGAAATTGATCGATGAGAATGGCCCGGCTCTCCGTCACGTCCACGGCTTCGCGCATGTAGCGGCGCAACGCGGCTTCATCATCCACAATGGCCATGGCCCGGCCGCCCAGAACGTAAGAGGGCCGCACCACCACGGGGTAGCCGATGCGACCGGCTACGTCCACGGCTTCCTGGGCCGTGAAGGCCGTACCATTCGCCGGCGCAGGAATATCCAGATCCGTCAGCAGCGCACCGAAGCGATCCCGGTCTTCGGCCAGATCGATGGCGTCGGGCGATGTGCCGAGAATGGGAACGCCGGCCTCTTGCAGGGCAGCCGCCAAATTAAGCGGCGTTTGGCCGCCATACTGAACGATGACGCCCAGCAACTCGCCCGCAGTTCGCTCCCGCTCGACCAGGTTGAGGACATCTTCCAGGGTCAGCGGCTCAAAATAGAGGCGATCGCTGGTGTCATAATCGGTGCTCACCGTCTCCGGATTGCAGTTGACCATGATGGTTTCAATCTCTTCGTCGGCCAGGGCAAAACTGGCGTGGCAGCAGCAGTAGTCGAACTCAATCCCCTGGCCGATGCGATTGGGCCCGCCGCCCAGAATCACGACCTTTTTGCGCCCTGTAGGCGGCGCTTCGCTCTCCAGCTCATAACTGCTATAGAGGTAAGGCGTTACGGCCGCAAATTCGGCCGCACAGGTATCGACCTGATGGTAGGTGGGCAGAATACCGAGTTGCCGGCGGAGATCGCGGATATGGGATTCTGAGATTGGGAGATTGAGAGATTGGGAGATTGGGTTTTCGTTCGTCCCAATCCCCCAGTCTCCCAATCTCTTTTCCCCCATCTTCGTCCGCACAATGTGCGCTAATTGCCCATCGCTAAACCCCATGCGCTTGGCTTGCCGCAGAGTCGGTTCGTCCAGGCCGATTATGCTTTGCTCGAACGCGGCGATTTCACCCATTTGGGCGACAAACCACGGATCGTAGCCCGTCAGTTGACAGATGAGCGCCTGACTGTCGCCTTGCAGCAGCGCTTCGTAGACGGCAAACAGGCGATCCCGGTTTGGCTCGCGCAGGAGATCGTGCAGGGAGACGGTTGTCACGTAGCCCTTGTAGCCGTTCTCCTCATCGCGCAGAAGCGGCCCGAGACCGTCCCGCCCGATCTCCAGGCTGCGTACCGCTTTTTGGAGGGCTTCCTTGAAGGTCCGGCCGATGGCCATGGCCTCGCCCACCGACTTCATTTGCGGGCCCAGGGTCCGGTCTACGCCGGGAAATTTCTCGAAGGCCCAGCGCGGATACTTGACCACCACGTAGTCAATGGAGGGCTCGAATGCGGCCACGGTTTGGCGGGTAATTTCGTTCTGCAGCTCATCCAGCGTATAACCCGCCGCCACCTTGGCTGCCAGCTTGGCAATGGGAAAGCCCGTGGCTTTGGACGCCAGGGCGCTGGAGCGGGAAACGCGCGGATTCATCTCGATGACCACCACCCGTCCGCTTACCGGATCTACAGCAAACTGCACGTTGCTGCCGCCCGTCTCCACGCCCACCTCCCGCATAACCAGCCGGGCCTGGTCGCGTAGTCTTTGATATTCCTTGTCGGTGAGTGTCTGAGCCGGCGCGACGGTGATGCTGTCGCCGGTATGGACGCCCATGGCATCCAGGTTTTCGATGGAGCAGACGACCACGAAGTTATCCGCTTTGTCGCGCATAACCTCCAACTCATATTCCTTCCAGCCTATGAGCGACTCCTCGATCAGGACCGTGTGCACCGGGCTTTCCTTCAGCCCCCAGGCGACCTTCTCGTCAAATTCCTGGGGCGTGAAGACCGTTCCTGCGCCGCTGCCGCCCAGCGTGAAGCTGGGACGGATGAAGAGTGGATAGCGACCGATTTCCCCCGCGATCCGGCGCGCCTCGTCCAGACTGCGGGCCACGCCGCTGCGGGGAGACTCCAATCCCGCCGCGTCCATGGCCTCCTTAAACAGTTCCCGATCTTCCGCCACCTGCATGGCGCGCAGATTGGCCCCGATGAGTTCAACGCCATACTGCTCCAGCACGCCCGCTTCGGCCAGATCCACGGCCAGGTTCAGTCCCGTCTGTCCGCCTACCGTGGGCAGGAGCGCATCCGGCCGTTCCTTGTCGATGATGCGGGTAAGCACCTCTGCCGTGAGCGGTTCGATGTAGGTAGCGTCGGCTAATTCAGGGTCGGTCATGATGGTCGCCGGGTTGGAGTTAACCAGGATAATGCGATACCCCTCCTGACGCAGAGCCTTACACGCCTGCGCCCCCGAATAATCAAACTCGCACGCCTGGCCGATGACGATCGGCCCGGAGCCGATAATCAGAATGGATGAGATGTCTGTCCGTTTGGGCATGGAATGGCTCTCCGCTACAATGGCTGCTTGCTTTTAGTCCGGCGGTCGTGGCACCCGCCTCAACAAAACACAGGAGTATTCTTTATGAGTGTGAAGTCCGCAAGCGAGGCGCGCCGCCCGGCGGCGCTCTCACCCGAATCGGTCGGCCTGTTGCGCGTGGCCGTCATCGTTGTTTCCCTCTACATCGGCGCACAGATGGTTGCCGATATCGCCAGCCTGAAGATCGGCCTGGTCTTCACCCTGGCTGTGGATATGGGGACGTTCATCTACCCCATTACCTTTACCCTGCGCGATGTCGCCCACAAGGTTATGGGCAAGCGCAACACCCGCGTGCTGATCGTCATGGCGGCTGTGGTCAACCTCCTCATGGCGCTCTACCTTTCATGGAGCGCGACGGTCCCCTCTGACCCGGCGTGGGGTCTGGGCGAGGCCTATCGCTCTGTATTGGTCCCGGTCTGGCGCATCGTTATCGCCTCCATCGTGGCCGAAGTGGTCAGCGAACTTATCGACACCGAAGTCTATCACTGGTTTGTCACCCGGATAACCACCCGCCGCCAGTGGCTGCGGGTGCTGGTGAGCAACTCGGCCGGCATCCCCGTAGACAACGCGCTCTTCGCCGTGGGCGCCTTCGGCTGGACCCTGCCCTGGCCCGTCGTCTGGCAGATATTTGTCTTCAACCTCGTCATCAAGTACGCGGTTACGCTCATCAGCATGCCCCTGATCTACGTGACGCCCGATCGTGAACACTGGGACGAATAGATCCAGCCGCTGGATCACAGCCCATGAAAAACGCCCGGTAGGCAGGCGCCTCCGGGCGTATCGTTGCTGACGGAAAAGGGATGCAGTTGGTCGGTGAAGATTAGCGGTTGCTCTCCATGGGGCGATAAACGCTTTCATCGATCTGCTCCGGCGCGCTGTCGGGTTGGGCGATTCCCATGCTCCTCCTCTGCTGCGTATGCTGGGGTGACGCGGGCAGGGGCGGGCGCTGCTTGGTCCCACAGAAAACGCAGATTTCCCATTCGTTGCGTACCAGGTTGCCGCACGTGGGGCAGGCGTGCTGGAGCTGGCTGTGACAATTGGGGCAAAAGACCCATTTGTCCTGGACGGGAATGCCGCAAGTATGGCAGGCCAGCGTCTCTTCCAGCTCGCGTAGAAGCGCCTCTTCTTCCAGCGCGCGATCATAGGTATCGGCAAGCGTACTTTTGGGGCGGATCATCAGATAGAGCACCCAGCCGATAATTGGAAAGACCAACGTCAGGACGACGGCCAGGGCAATGGCCAGCCAATCCCGCGTGCGTGAGCGAATATCGTTAAAGGTCCAGATGCCCATGGCCACCCAGAAGGCAAATAAAAACGCCCCCAGAACGGCGACGATGACTCCGGCTATCGTTGCAATTGTATTAACTAACTCAGGTGACATGCTTCTTCTCCCCTATACGGGCAAATTTGCCCGATTATAGCCCATTGCAGTCTGAAAACCCAAAACCCCGGAGATAAACGGGTTGGTTTCCATAAGTAATTCGATAAACATTTCGCTGCATCCGAAACATTGTTAATAATATTTAAATAATTTGGTGCTTGCAATCTCAAAAAAACGTGCTATACTGGGCTCTACCGCTTGGTATTGCGTAGTGGTCCACAACCACTTTCGGGGGAACGCAATGCCGGGCGGTTTTTTTATTCCCGCATTTTCACCCCAAATTTTCCTGCTCGCGACTATCCTTGCGGCGTTGCCACAGATACCAACTGATTGCCCCCAGAACCAATACCGCGCCCAGCGCCTGCCAGATTGATTCCAGCCGCTCATTCAACAACAGGTTGCCGATAATCAATGCGCTGATCAGCCGCCACGGCATGAGCGTGCTGACCGTGGGCGCGCCCAAATGACGCAGCGCGGTGATCTGGAGACCATTGGCGCCGAAGATCACGCAGACGATATACGCGCCCACTACCGTCCAGCCTGTCCGATCCAGCGTCGCCCAGCGCGACCAATCTTCGCCCAGGAGCAGGCTCAGGAGCAGGGCTGTCAGCATAATGACCACCGTCTGAAAGATGAGCACTACATCGCCGGGAATGTGGCTGGAAGCCGTCCGGCGGATGATGAGCATGTAGACGGCCAGGCCAATGCTGCTGGCCGCGGCCATGCTGATGCCCAGCCAGTCCGACGGCGTGAGGGCAATGCGCAGGCCCGCCGCGCCAGGGCTGCTGCTCATGACGAGGAGCGAGCCGATAACGGACAGGGTGATGGCCGGAAGCGTATAGGACGGAACTTTCTCTTTGAGAAAGACGCGGCTCAGCAGGACCACGATAAACGGCGTGAGTAATGCGATGAGCTGCACGTAAATTGAGAGCGTAAAGCGCGCTGATACCAGGTTTGTGATGGAGCGAAAGGCCACCACCAGCGCGAACGCCCACATGAGGTGATTGCGACGAAAGGGGGCTATGCCGTAACGGGGCAACACGTAGACCAACATGAGTACGAGCATGGGCAGGCCGCCGATGACCAGAATCGACATGCTCGGCAGCCCGGCCACGGTCTGCATGTAGCGGCCCAGCGCCGGATAGATGCCCCAGCCCGTGTGGGCGGCCAGGGCCGCGGCATACCAGATCCAGTCGTTGCTGCGGCTGTCCGTTGCGCTAGCGCTCATGGTCCGTGCCGTCGTTCTGCTCGTCCAGTTCGTAAAGCGATGCGTCCTCCTGGTTACGCGCAGCGGGCGGCAGGTGTTGGATATCGTTGACCAACACGCTCCGCCAGCCGCTGCCGTCTTGCTCAATGACGGTGATGGCGCAGTTGTGGGACTCCCAGTTGCGCCAATCCTGGGGGCCCACGCCCAGACGCCGGGCCAGAAGATTGGAGATGACCCCGCCGTGGGTGACGACGAGAATGGTTGCCTGGGGATGCTCGGCGGCCAGGTCGGCGAAGGCTTGCTCGATGCGCTCGGCGAATGTGGCGGGCGATTCGCCGCTGGGGGGCGCAAAGGTCGGGTCCGCGGCCCAGCGGTTCCACAGGTCTTCCGTCTCCTTCAGATCGACGAAGGTGCGCCCTTCCCAGTCGCCCAGGTCAAACTCGCTCACGCCGGCATAGATCTCCGGCTCCATGCCGATGGCCGCGGCAATGGCGGCTGCGGTGCTTTGCGCACGGGGCAGGGGCGAGACGTAAAAGTGATCAACGGGGTGTTCCCGGTTCAGTTCGGCCATGCGCCGGCCGGTTGCTTGCGCTTGAATCTCACCCCGGCGGGTGAGCGGAGCATCCAGCGAACCTTGCCAGACTTGCCGTACGTTGGCCTCGGTTTCACCATGGCGTACGATAATGAGCTTGGTCATGAATTGCTTCCTTTGAGTGAATTTTAGAAATTCTGCACGCGTCTGTTGACACGCGTAAGCCACCATGCTACACTCTGCCATCATGATTCATCAAACTTTGTCCGCAGCAAGCTTCATCATCAGGCCTCGCCCTACGGAACCGGATACTTTCTGGACTCTTTGACGCGGCCGCGGTACATTTGACTCAATGCGCAAAGCTCTCCAGACGGAGGGCTTTTTTTGTTTCACCCTTTGGATAGGACATTGTCATGGACGACGTAGTGTATAAAGCCGGTATCGCCGGAGCAACCGGCTATACGGGGTACGAGCTGATCAAGCTCATCCATCGCCATCCCGCATTGGAAGTAGGCTGGATCACCAGCGAGAGCAGCGCGGGCAAGACCATGGCCGACGTCCATGCCTGCGCCTGGGACTACCCCCTCATCTCCCTGGACGAAGCTATGCGTCGTGCGGACGAGGTCGATGTCGTCTTTCTTTGCCTGCCCCATGCCGCGTCGATTGAACCGGTGCGCGCCTTTGATAAGACGGGCGTGCGGGTTATCGACCTGAGCGCGGATTACCGCCTGCGGGACCCGGCCGTCTATACTCGTTGGTATGGCGTCGAGCATACTGCGCCCGATCTCATTGACGATTTTGTCTACGGATTGTGCGAAGTCTATCGCGATGAAATCCGGGGTGCGCGCAAGATCGCTGCCCCCGGCTGCTATCCCACCAGCGTGAATCTGGCGCTCTACCCCTTGGCAAAGGCCGGCTGTCTGGGCGAGCGCGTCATCGCCGACAGCAAGAGCGGCGTCAGCGGAGCCGGGCGCAAAGCCGCGCTGGCCTATAATTTTGTGGAAGTGCACGATAATCTCGTGCCGTATAACGTGGGCTATCGCCATCGCCACATCGCCGAGATGGAGCAGGTGCTTAACGGCGCGACGCCCGGCGGAGGAGCCTATCGTTTTACCTTCTCGCCCCATCTGCTGCCCGTAAACCGGGGCATCCTCAGCACCATTTACGTGACCGTCACCGGCGGTCTGAGCCAGGCGGATGTGCGCGATCTCTATGCCGTGGCCTATGCGGATGAACCATTCGTCAGCGTCCTGCCCGCGGGACAGGCTGCCACCCTGCGCCATACGACCCACACCAATCTCTGCGTCATCGGCATCACGCCCGCGCAGCCGGATCAGCCCGACGGCGACGAGTACATTATCACTGCGTCCATCGATAATCTGCTCAAGGGCGCCAGCGGCCAGGCGGTGCAGTGCTTTAACCTGGCCATGGGGCTGGAGGAGACGACGGGGTTGTTGTGAGGGACGATAGAGCAGACCTCTGACGGAAATTCAGGCAGTTGATGCGTGACACGTGAAGCGCATTAGACTCCATCACCAGTAAACCAGTCACGAGCAGAAGGAATCTGAAAACGATGCACAATTACACCGATCCGCAGGACGAAGAGGCGACCGCCGTTCCGCCTGATCCCTACGTGACCGTGCTCAAGGTGGGGGGCAATGAGCTGGACGATCCGTCTTTCCTGACGGGGCTGGCGTTGGCCGTCGAGGCCGTGCGCGGCCAGGGCCGCAAGCCGGTTATCGTCCACGGCGGCGGTAAGACCATTGCCGACTATCAAACGCGCCTGGGGCTGGAGGCGCGTTTCCTGGACGGCCTGCGCATCACGGATGAAGCCAGTCTGGATGTGGCGGAAATGGTCCTCAGCGGCCTCATGAACAAGCGCATCGTGCGCGCGCTGGTTCAGGCCGACCTGCGGGCTGCGGGCTTCAGCGGCGTGGATGACGGCACCATCTACGTGGAGCCCATGTGGCATCCCGAAGGCGATATGGGACGCGTAGGCGAAATCCAGGATGTGGATCCCCACCTGCTCCATACGCTTCTGGCCGCGGGAATTACGCCCGTGGTCAGCCCCATCAGCTTCGGCGCGCACGACGGCCTTAGCTATAACGTCAATGCGGACCATGCCGCGGCCGCCATTGCCGCGGCCCTGGGCGCGACCCAACTCATCTTCATCAGCAACGTGCCCGGCATTTTGGTTGCCACGCGGGTCGTCCGCGCGATTACCGCCACCCAGGCCGAAGGCTGGATCGAAGAGGGCATCATTTTCGGCGGCATGATCCCCAAAGTGCGCAGCGCGGTAGGCGCCGTGCGCCGGGGCGTGGCTCAGGCCGTCATCACCAATCTGGCCGGCGTGCAGGAAGGCGGCGGAACGGCAATTCTGGGGGACGGGTAGCAGGCGGCAAGTGGCAGGTAGCAAGTCTGCCTGGCCGCTCCGTAACTCCGCCGCATCGCTACTCCGCCCCGTTCCTTATTCCTATTTTCCAACTTTTTACCGAGGCGCTCATGACAAGCAATGACATTATTCAACTGGAGCAGCAGTACGTTCTCGGCGTTTATAGCCGGCCCTCTTTTGTGATCGAGCGGGGCGAGGGCAGCACGCTCTACGACACGGAGGGCAACGCCTATCTGGATTGCGTGGCAGGCATTGCGGTCAACGCATTGGGCTATAACGATGCCGGCGTCAACCAGGCGCTGAGTGAGGCTGCTGCCACGGGCGTTTTCCACGTGAGCAATCTTTACCATACCGCGCCCCATGCCCGGCTGGCCCAACTCCTGTGCGAGGAGAGCTTTGCCGACAAGGTTCATTACTGCAACAGCGGGGCGGAGGCGAATGAGGGCGCGTTCAAGTTTGCCCGGCGCTATGCCCGGGAGCAGGGTCATGCTGACAAGAATGATATTCTTGCCTTTACGGGCGCGTTTCATGGCCGCACCATGGGCTCCCTGGCCGCCACGCCCCGACCCAAGTATCAGGACCCGTTTGCGCCGCTCATGCCGGGCGTGCGCTTTGCCGAATTTAACAACCTGACCGATGCCCGGGCGCAAATGGACGACGGCGTTTGCGCCATCATCGTGGAGCCCGTTCAGGGCGAAGGTGGCATCTACCCGGCTACGCCCGAGTTTTTGCGCGGCCTGCGAGAACTGGCGGATGAACATGACGCGCTTCTGATTTACGATGAGGTCCAGTGCGGCGTAGGGCGTACGGGTAAGCTTTGGGGCTATGAGACCATCGGCGGCGACGTCGGCGCGACCATGACGCCCGACATCCTCACCGCGGCCAAGCCCCTGGCCGGGGGGCTGCCCATGGGCGCCATCCTCATGACGCAACGGGTGGCCGACGCCATGCACAAGGGCGATCACGGCAGCACGTTTGCCGGCGGGCCCCTGGTCGCACACGTGGCCCATCACGTGGTGGGACGTATTGCCGATCCCGCCTTTTTGGCTACCGTACGCGCCAAGGGCGTCCGCCTGAAAGAGATGCTGGAAGAAATCAACAGCCCCCATATCCTGGCCGTGCGGGGAGAGGGGCTGCTGGTAGGCGTGGAGTTGGATATAGAGGCCGCGCCCATTATCAACCGCGCCTATGGTGAGGGGTTAATTCTGGTCAACGCCGGCGCGAACGTGTTGCGCTTCGTCCCGCCCCTGGTCATCACCGACGATGAGCTGGCCCACGCTGTCCAGATTGTTGCAAAAATATTGTCAAGCTCATGATCGATCAAATCCGCCCGGCCGCAGCCCAGCATGTGCCCAGCCTGCTGGCATTGGTTAATCGCTTCGCCGCACAAAATATTATGTTGCCGCGTACCGAGGAGGGCATCCGCCGCTCTCTCCCCGATTGGCTGGTGGTGGCGGACGAAACCCAGGGAGATGCCGTGGTCGGCTGCGGTTGCCTGGTCGCGCTGACGCCTACGCTGGTGGAGGTGCGGTCATTGGCCGTGGCTGAAAGCCGCCAGGGAACGGGGCTGGGCGGTCGCCTGGTAACGGCGCTGGTGGATGAGGCCCGGATTCGGGGATATGAGCAGGTCTGCGCATTGACGCTGCGGCCCGCTTTTTTTGAGCGCCTGGGATTTGCCGTCGTCGATCGCTGGAGCATCAGCCCCAAAGTGTGGCAGGCGTGCATCTACTGCCCCAAGTTCCACCGCTGTGACGAGGTCGCCATGCTCATGGATTTGACGGAGGTCCATGGGGCGGGGGAGGATGACGACCGGGGCAGCGCGGGCTGGAACAGGCTGCTCAAATACGGCGCCTGGCAGCCCCTCAAGCTGGCGTATCAAAAGAAACCGGAGAAAAGGGATGGATAATCTCGCAATCGCCTAATCGCCAATCGAAACGGGAGATTCGGCGATTGGGGAGATTGGGAGATTGTTCCGCCCGGGGAATTCAGTGTTGACGCGTAAGGAGCGCTTAGTGAATGCACGATTGGTTTTGGAAGATGGAACGGTTTTAACCGGCGCGGCTTTCGGCGCGCGGACGACGGTGGTGGGCGAGGCGGTCTTTAACACCAGCCTCACGGGCTACCAGGAGATCATCACCGACCCGTCCTATCGGGGGCAGATGGTCTGCATGACTGTGCCCCACGTGGGCAATACGGGCGTGAATACCGAAGACGTGGAGAGCGACCGTCCGCAGATTACCGCCTTCATTGTGCGCGAAGTCAGCCCGGTCGTCTCCAACTGGCGGGCGAATGAGACGCTGGATGCATACCTGGTGCGCCACAGTATTCCCGGTATCAGCGAAATCGATACCCGCGGTTTGACCCGTAAATTACGCGAAGAGGGCGTCCTGCGCGCGGCTCTCTCCACTGATGGAATGCACGATGAGGCCGCCCTCTTACGCATGGCGCGGGAGTGGGAAGGATTAGACGGCCGGGATTTGGTGCGGGAGGTGACCAGCCGGGAAGCCTATCGCTGGGTGGAAGGCACCCGAGCTGCGTGGACGCCGGCGCCGGCGAGCGGGGGGCAGGCGGGGATAAATGAGTCCGTTATGGACGACGGGCCATTGGTGGTGGCCTATGACTTTGGCATCAAGCGCAACATTTTGCGCCGCCTCACCAGCCACGGGCTGCGTCTCACCGTGGTGCCGGCCGACACGCCGGCGGCCGACGTCCTGGCTATGCAGCCTGACGGCGTCTTTCTGAGCAACGGCCCGGGCGATCCGGCCGGCGTGCCCTATGCCGCGGCCGCGGTGGCTGAGCTGCTGGAGAGCGGCGTGCCCATGTTCGGCATCTGCCTGGGGCATCAGATCATCGGCCGCGCGCTGGGCGCGGAAACCTACAAGCTCAAGTTCGGTCATCACGGCGGCAACCAGCCGGTGAGCGATTCGGATTCCGCCAACGTCCAGATTACGGCCCAGAATCATAATTACGCCGTTGCGGAAGAGGGGCTGCCCCCCAATGTCCAGGTGACCCATCGCAACCTGAACGACGGTACGGTGGAAGGATTGCGCCTCACCGACCGGCCCGTCTTCTGCGTCCAGTATCACCCCGAAGCCAGTCCCGGCCCGCATGATGCGGATCTTCTGTTCGCCCGCTTTGCTGCGATGGTAAAGGAGAAGCGGGGGCGTTTCATCGATTAGAGATTTGGGAGAAATGAACTCGTTATGCAAGTTCGTGAAGTTCGTCTTGCCCTCATCGGCCTGGGAAACGTGGGCCGAAATTTTTTGAAAATCCTGGAAATCAAGGAAGAACGTCTGCGTGAGCAGTACGGTTTGACCTTTTCCGTCGTCTGCGTAGCTGACAGCAGCGGCGTGGCCGTGGATGCCGCCGGCTTTGACCCGGCGACAGTGCGCGCCTGCAAGGAGCGGGGCGGCCGGGTCGCGGATTTGCCCGGATTTCGTCCGGGCGTCACGGCGGGCGCAATTGCCGCGACGCTGGCGTGCGATTTGGTGCTGGAGGCGTCGCCCGTCAATCTGGCGCACGGCGATCCGGGGCTGAGCGTCGCCCGCCATGCTCTGGGTCGCGGGATTCCCGTGGTGCTGGCCAACAAGGGGCCGCTCGTTTTGGCCTTCCGCGAGCTGCACGATCTGGCGGCGGCCCATGGCGCAGGTCTCGCCTTCAGCGCAACAGTCTGCGGCGCGCTGCCCGTCATCAACATTGGTCGCCGGGACCTCATCGCCGCGGACGTAACGCTGCTGCAGGGCATCTTCAACAGCACGACCAACTTTATCCTGGCGGAAATGGCGGCGGGACGCCCCTACGCCGCAGCCCTGGCCGAAGCCCAGGTCCGGGGCATCGCCGAAGCCGATCCCGCGCTGGATGTGGAAGGCTGGGACACGGCCAACAAGCTGGTCATCATCGCCAATAGCTTTTTGGGCGTCGAGATCACCCTGAGTGACGTGGCGGTCCAGGGCATTACCGACCTGACGCCGGCGCAGATCGAGGAGGCGGCGTCCAGGGGCAGCGTGGTTAAGCTGCTGGCTACGGCCCAAGCCACCGCGGAAGGCTACCGGTTTAGCATTGCGCCCGCCGCGGTAGAGCAGGATTCGTTTTTGGGGCGTTGCAGCGGCTGGGAAATGGGCGTGGAGATCCACAGCGATCTCTACGGCAAAATGTATCATAAAATCTGGGAGCGGGAGCCCCTGCCCACGGCCGCGGCCATGCTGCGTGACGCGGTCAATTTATTGGCGAAATAGCCCGTTTATTCCCTCAAAGAGGAGATATTTACCATGCGCATTATTGCCGGTTCCGCCAAGGGACATAAGTTGCAAATGGTTCCAGGCGACAGCACGCGTCCCATTACCGATCGGGCCAAGGAGGCGCTTTTCAGCATCCTGGGCGACTGGATTGAGGGAAGCCGGGTCCTGGATCTCTTTGGCGGTACGGGGGGCGTGGGGCTGGAAGCTCTGAGCCGTGGCGCTGAATTCGTTTACTTTGTGGAGTTGAATCGCCGGGCAGTGAAGACCCTCAAAAACAATGCAGAGAATTGCGGCTTTGCCGAGCAGGTCCTCATCGAGCGCGGCGACAGCTTCGCTTTCCTGAACCGCTATACGGGCCCGGCCTTTGATCTTATTTATGTGGCTCCGCCCCAATATGAGGGCCTGTGGCGGAAGGCCCTCATGCAGATCGATGAACGGCCTGAATTGTTGGTCGAGGACGGCGACATCATCGTCCAGATTCATCCCAAGGAAGAGGAACCCCTGGCGCTGACGTATCTGGCTGAATATGACCGGCGGCAATATGGTTCGGTGTTGCTGCTCTTTTACACCGCGGCCGAGCATTTGACCGAGCCGGATGATGAGGAGTAGACGCAAAAAGAGACGCTCTGCCTGTTGCGCAGAGCGTCTCTTTTTTTATGCAGGATTAACGAGAGCCGCGTTGTACTGCCGAGAAAACCTATTCGCCTGCGCCATCCATGCTGGACAACGCATCGGTAAGGGCGCCCACAAACGTATCGAACTGGGCCTTGGTCTGGTTCAATTCGGTGATGGCGTCGCCCATTTCGCTGACTTCGCCGTTCAGGGTGTTTTCAAACTCATCCAGCTGCGCCTGCATGACCCGCGCCTGCTCAGCGACGATGTCGATATTGGCGCTGACGGATCCCACATTTTCGTTGATGCGGCCCAGATTCGCCTCAAAGACGGACAGGCGCTCGCCCCCGGTGAAGCTCAGGGTGCCGCCGTTGATGATGGCCAGAATGAGCAGCGTTAACAGCATGCCCAGAATGGCCCCGCCGATGGCGGACGCGAACATGCTCAACGAGTCGGTGCGGGCCGTGCGGTATTCCAACTCGGGGGCGTCGGACTGCTCACGCATATCGGCCCCGCCTTTGGTCATATGGTCTAGGGATTCCTGATGGACGCTCATGGCTCTCCTTTCAGATTCAAGCAAATGGAGTACAGTAAATTCACTGATTGACATTCCGTTCCAACCATTATACACCAATCTAAAGATAGAGCTAACGACGAGCCCTGTACGAAGCGAAAATTTAAGCTTAACCAGGGGCAAAACGGCCGGAGCCGTCGTTTCCGGATTGGCGTCATCCCCCGCCGCGCGGGCCGCAGCGTACAGCGTGATGCAGCCGCTCGTTGTATCCTGAGCTGCCTGCAACTTTATGCCCCATAGCCATTTTCTCCGCCAGCGTATATTATAATAAGCATATCCATCGTTCTGACTCTATCTGCGAGGAAATAACCATGCCACATCTTACGCTGACCGTCAACGGTACGATCCATCATCTGGACATTCCGGCCGGCCGCTTTTTGGCCGAGGTGTTACGTTACGATCTGGGCTTGACCGGCACGAAGATCGGCTGCGATGAGGCCGAGTGCGGCGCATGCACCGTCATCGTCAACGGCCAAAGCGTAGACTCCTGCATCTATCCCGCGCTCAAGGCCAACGGCGCGGACCTCCTCACCATTGAGGGCGTAGCCCAGAGCTGGCAAAGCCGGTCCCTTGACGGCTCTGGCGGACTATCTCTGGCCGGAGATACCGGTCCTCAGAGTCTGGAAGACCTGCATCCCCTTCAGGAGGCCTTCGTTCGTCACGGCGCGACCCAATGCGGCTTCTGTACGCCGGGGATGATTCTCCAGGTGAAGACGCTTTTGGACGTAAATCCCCAGGCCACGGATGAAGAGATCAAGCATTGCCTGAAGGACACCGTCTGCCGCTGTACCGGCTACACGTCTGTGATCAGCGCGGCCCGGGCCGCGGCGGAAAAAATGCAGGGCCGCGCGATGCCCGCGCCGACGCTGCCTTCCACCGTTGACGCATTGGAAAATGTGGGTAAGCCCCTCCATCGTCCCGACGCGGTGGAGAAGGTGACGGGCGTAACCCGTTACGCCGATGATTATCAATTTGAGGGCATGCTTTTCGGCGCGACGCTGCGCAGCGCCCATCCCCATGCCCGTATCCAGGCGCTTGACGCGCGTAAAGCCCAGGCATTGCCCGGCGTCCACGCGGTGTTAACTTACAAAGACGTGCCCGGCGATCCCCGCCACGGCCTGGTGGAGAATGACTGGCCGGTCTTTGCCGGCGGCGATTATCCGGCCCGCTATGTGGGCGATCCTATTGCCGTGGTCGTGGCCGATACGGAAGAGATTGCGCGTGAAGCGCTCAAGCTCATCGACGTGACTTATGAGGTGCTGCCTGCCGTGACCGACCCCGTGGCCGCACGGCGGGCGGACGCGCCGGTGCTCCATCCCGATCGGCCTACGGGCAACCTGCTCAAGCACATCAAGGTGCGTCAGGGCGATGTCGAGGCGGGCTTTGCCCGGGCCGACGTCATCATCGAGCGCACCTATCGCACGCCCATGACCGAGCACGCGTTCATGGAGCCGGAATGCTCCATCGGCGTGCCCGCGGGGTTCGTAGACCCGGTCCACGGCGCGCACGACAAGCTGACCATCTACGTGGGCAGCCAGATTCCCTACAGCGACCGGCAGCAGACGGCTAAAAGCCTGGGCCTGGATCCGGAAGAAGTGCGGGTGAAGGGCGCGGTCATGGGCGGCGGCTTCGGCGGCAAGGAGGACATCGCCGGGCAGATCCACGCGGCGTTGGCCGCCCAGCGCACGGGACGGCCGGTCAAGTTTCTTTACAGCCGGGAGGAGAGCCTGCGCTTTCATCCCAAGCGCCACGCGACCATCATCCGCGTCAAAACGGGCGCGACCCGGGACGGCCTCCTCACCGCGGTGGAGGCGGAACTCTACGGCGACAGCGGCGCCTATGCCAGCCTGGGCGAGAAGGTCATGACCCGGGCCACGACCCACGCCACCGGCCCCTACGTGGTGGGCAGCGCCAAGATTGACTGCTACGCCATGTACACCAACAACGCCCCCTGCGGCGCGTTCCGGGGCTTTGGCGTCACCCAATCCGCCTTTGCCGTGGAGAGCAACATGGACCTCCTGGCCCAGGCGTTGGAGATGGATCCCGTTGAGCTGCGGCGCAAGAACGCCATGCGCGTCGGGACCATGACCGCCACCGGCCAGACCCTGCGGGAGAGCGTGGGGTTGCTGGATTGTTTGGAGAAGGTGGAGGGGTCAATGAATGATTGGAGATTGGGAACTGGAGATTGGGGGATTGGAGATTCGGAGATTGGAGACTCCGTAAAAGACAATCTCCCAATCTCCCAATCTCCCGATCCCTTTTCCCCCCTCACCATCGGCCGCAAGCGCTACGCCTGGGGCCTGGCCGCGGGATACAAGAATACGGGCCTGGGCGGGGGCGCGCCCGATAAGGCGGAAGCGGAGGTGGAGGTCTTCCCCACGGGGCGGGCCGAGGTCCGCACCAGCAGCGCGGAGATGGGGCAGAATCTCATCGGCGTGCTGGCCGCGTGTACGGCCGAAGAGTTGGGCCTGCCCTTCGATCAGGTGAGCGTTCTGGTCATGGATACGGATAGAACGCCTGACGGCGGTCCCACCACGGCCAGCCGTCAGACCTACGTGAGCGGCAATGCCGCGCGTCTGGCCGCGCGCACCATGCGCGAACGCATGCAGGGGGTGCTGGCGGAGAAGTTCGACGTTCCGCCCGAGGTGATCGCCTTCCACGAGGGCCTGGCGTATGTGGATGAGGCGCGTTTGGCGAACGTGAAGAATGCAGAGCAAGAAGCAAAGATTGAAGATTCAGGCTTGAAGATTGGGGGTGAGAACGGATTGGGCGAGTCCAATGGGGCCGGGAGGACCAACGGTCACGCGTCCCCATCTCCTTCCCGCAGCATCTCCTTTGCCGATGCGGTCCGCGCCCTGATTGCCGAGGGACGGGAACCCAGGCTGCGTTACGAGTACTGGGCCCCCAAGACTCAGCCTCTGGGGACGGGCGGCGATATGCACTTTGCCTTTTCTTATGCCGTCCATGCCGCGCTGGTGAGCGTAGACCTGGACACGGGCGAAGTGGCGGTGGAGCAGGTCGTCACTGCCCATGATGTAGGACGGGCTATCAACCCCCTGAGCCTGAGCGGTCAGATTGAGGGCGGCATCGTCATGGGCATGGGCAACGCCCTAACCGAACACTACATTACCGAAAACGGCGTTCCCTGGACCCGGCATTTGGGTCACTACAAGATGCCCGGCATCAAGATGACGCCCCGGATGGTGAATCACATTGTCGAACATGAGACGGCCGACGGGCCCTATGGGGCCAAGGGCGTGGGTGAAATCAGCTCCATTCCCATTAGTCCGGCCATTGCCAATGCCATCTACCATGCGGTAGGCGTGCGCTGCCTGGCCCTGCCCATCGATCAGGACGCCCTGCTCCTGGCCATGCGCGACGGCCAGGAGGAAATCGACCGGCGTTGGGGCGATCCGCCCGCAGCGTGATCCGCCTGCCGGACGCCCGGCAGGCGGCCGTCCAGGAGAACAAGGCCAGTCGGCTAGGCCAACCCGTGGAAAACCCCATCTTCCCCGACGGCGTCTATCTGGAGAAGGGCGAAAAGAGTGCGTCCCGGATCGGCGCCTATCGGAATCTGTGCTGATCCCGCTTTAAGAACCAGGATCCCTGGGGCGAATACCAGACCATCACCGAGGCGGTCTTCCCCTTTGTCAAGGAACTCGGCGGCGAGGGGAGCGCCTGTGCCGTCTACATGAAGGATGCCCGCTTCACCCTGCCGCCGGAAAAGGCCGGGCTGCTGGCCCGGGTGGTGGATATGATCGATAACATCCCCATGGATGATCGGGACACCAAGGGCGGTCTCCAGAAGTATGTGCTGAGACGGCTATTCGCTGGATGACAAGCGCACCGAGCTGGGTAACGGCAACGCAGGTCACGAGCAGAACAACATCGCCGACATCATCGAGCGTTGGCGCCATCGGGATTCAGAGGCGGAACGGGCGCGGACGGAGCAGTCCTTCCTCGTGCCCAAGGCTGAGATCGCCGAAAACGGCTATGACCTCAGCATCAACCACTACAAGGAGATCGTCTACGAGGAGGTCGAATATGGCCCGCCCCAACTGATCCTGGACGAGCTGGGCGCGCTGGAAGCGGGGCCTGGCCGAATTGCGGGCGATGCTGGCGTAGGGCGCCGCCGAATCAATTCGGCGTCTGGCACGGGAAACGTGTTAAAAGACGTTGGACGCCCGGCCGACCCAACCGGCTTCAGCCTGTTTCCCATAACAGACGGCGGTTTCAACCGCTGCTACACACCCAGGAAAGTAAAAGAGGTATGGCGCACATGACAGCCGAGCCGGTTTACGACGAAACGTTGGTTCCCGCCCACACTCTGCCGGACCCTTTGGCTCCATTCCCCGACGGGAGCATAATCACAGCCGCGGGATGGCGTAACGTTCGGCGCAGGGAAATCCGCAACCTTTTCGCCGAGCACGTCTACGGCCGCACGCCCGGGGAAGGCCCTGCCGTCGCGTTCCGCATCATCGAGTCGAGCCGCGATGCTCTGGGCGGGAAGGCGGTTCGCAAGCAGGTCCAGGCGGTCCTGCGCGGGAATGGGCAAACGCGCACGCTGAACCTCCTCGTTTACATTCCCGCGCAGAGGGATGGGCCCGTCCCCTCCTTTACCGGTCTCAATTTTCAGGGCAATCAGACGATCCATCCGGACCCGGCCATCCGCGTTCCCGGCGCCCAGGTCGACGCCGCGCCCCGCGGCAGCAAAGCCGACCGCTGGCCGCTTGAGGCGATTGTCGATCGGGGCTTTGCGCTGGTCACGCTCCACTGCAACGATCTCTTTCCCGACCATCCCCAGGGCCGCGCGGCGGGCATTGCGCCCCTCTTCCCGCAGGATGATGTCCAGACGCCCGACGCATGGGGCGCCATCGGCATGTGGGCGTGGGGGCTTAGCCGGGTTCTCGACTATTGCGCTGCGGATCCGGATCTGGACGCGACCCGGGTCGCGGTCGTCGGTCATTCCCGCTTAGGCAAGGCCGCGCTCTGGGCGGGCGCCCAGGATCAGCGCTTTGCTCTGGTTATCTCCAATAATTCGGGCTGCGGCGGCGCGGCCATCTCCCGCCGTCGCTTCGGCGAAACGGTCGCGGCCATCAACCAGGGCTTTCCCCACTGGTTCTGTCCCCGCTTTCATACGTATAACGACCGCGAAGATGCGCTGCCGATAGATCAACATATGCTGTTGGCCCTGGTTGCGCCGCGCCCGCTTTACGTGGCCAGCGCGCAGGATGACTTGTGGGCGGACCCCCGAGGCGAGTACCTGAGCGCATTCCACGCAACGCCGGTTTATGAATTGTTGGGGCATACGGGGCTGACGAGTGAAGCGATGCCGCCCGTCAACCAACCCGTGGGTAGCCGTATAGGCTATCATATCCGCTCCGGCCCCCATGAAATCACCGCGTATGATTGGGCCCAATACCTCCGCTTTGCGGCTAAGCATCGCTAATTTCCGCCCAGGCGGATCTTATCATTCCTCATCGAGCAGGATACGCCCCTACTCCTTCTCCCCGGTCGGCTGAAGTACGAGCTGATGCGTCTTGGTGAAAAAGGCCTGGGCCGTGAGATAGGCTGCCACCAGACTGGTGAAGGCCGTCGCCCCTACGAGCATGTACATCACGATGATCTGAAGCTGCACGGCCTCCAGCGGCGATGCGCCGGCCAGAATCATGCCCGTCATCGCGCCGGGGAGCTTGATCAGGCCCACGGTTTTGGTGGTGTCAATCACGGGCATCATGGCGCTGCGGATGGAGCGGCGCACAATGGGCGTGGCGGCCTGACGACCGGTTGCGCCTAATGCCAGGGCCGCCTCAATGCGGTTGCGCTGATCGCGGATGTCGTCCCGCAGCCGGGTCATGACCAGCGAACAGGTGGTCATCGCGTTGCCGATGACCATGCCGGCAATCGGAATGATGAACTGGGGCGTGAAGCGAAAGACGCCCAACGCCACCAGCAGGCCGATAGTCAGTACCGCGCCCGTGCCGATGCCGGCGGTTGCAATGACCAGCGAGCCGGCAATGCCCCGCGCCCGCTGGGCCGAGGTATAGGCCGCCACGCCCAGCATGACCGCGATAATGAAGAGCGTCCATGAAATGCTCTCCCGGGCGAAGATCAGCTCAAGCGCATAGCCGATGGCGATGAGCTGAAAAAATGAGCGTACCGTGGCCATGACCAGATCACGGGTTAACCCTGCTCGCTGCCACCAGCCCAACAGCCCTGCCGCCAGCACCAGCGCCATGCTCGCGCCGATCCGCGCAAAATCTAACGACTCGAAGAATGCAGCCATATTGTCTCCTGATCCGTCCTGGTTCAGACTGTATTAGCCTTCCAACTCGCCCGCCGCGAACTGTTGCAGCAAGTGCGTGTGATCGCTCGCCGCGTTGAGTACGTGGCTGGGCGCCCCCTGATCGACTATGCGACCTTCTACCAGGAGGTAGAGATAATCTGTGAGGGTGCGGGCCTGCTCCACGTCGTGGGTGACCCAGAGCACGGTCAGCTCCTGCTCAGCCGCGGCCCGGCTTACGCTTTCCTCTACATGACGGCGGGATGCAGGATCCAGCGCACTGGTCGGTTCATCCATGAGGAGCACATCCGGTTGATTGGCCAGGGTGCGGGCCAGCGCCACCCGCTGTGCCTGCCCGCCGGACAGATCCGTGGCCGGACGCTCAAGGAGCGTCGGCTCCAGATGGGCCATCTCCAGGAGCCGCGTTATTTCGGTCCTATCCACCTTTTTCTTTTGCAAATCGGGACCGAAGCGCAGATTGTCGGCCACGCTGCCGGGAAAGAGCGCGGGCTGCTGGAAGACCATGCCCACCCGCCGCCGCAGAGCAAGAACGTCCGTGGCGGTTACGTCCTCATCATAGACGAAGACCGTGCCCGGCGGCGGCTCCAGCAGGCGGTTGATGCAGCGGAGAAGCGTGCTTTTGCCGCTGCCGCTGGGACCGAGCAGGCCGATAATTTGCCCCGGCGCCGCGGTCAAATCCACATGGTGAAGAACGGGGAGATCGCCTCGGCTGAGGCTCAGATTGCGAATGGCGACGGCGGATCTGGTCATGAGGAGCATTTTCTCCGTTGCGTTCGCGCTGGGTCGCTATAAATCCTGTCCGGGCGCATGCGGTTGCTTGGCGGATACTATGGATGGATCGGGGCGTGTATGAGTTGGGGGAGCAGGCAGGCGCGCCTGCCTGCCGTTCCTATCCCGCTAACCGGGTTTGCTTGTGCAGCAGGCGCTTTGCGCCAATATCCCGAATATTTCCCCTAATTGTTTCAGCCTCTTTGCGCCTTGCCAGATCTGACGGATATCCGATCCCGCTCAAGCATGTAGGGTATGGATGAAAAATAAGTGGATAACAACCGCCCGTTTTCCTGTTTTCCCCCTCTTACCCGGATTTTATAATAGTCTTTTGGCTCTTACTAAATTCATGTAGGGATCCGCCTAACATGTGATGCGCACTAGCAAGCAGTGCGCATCACATGTCGCGTATGCGTTCATGCAGCAGGCAATCGTCTGGTGCCTGGGTAAATCAAATTTCTGAAATTTAGAGCATGACTCTGTTGCAAATTACCGGGATAAGGTCTCGTTGAGGTTTGAGCAGGAGGGATTCGGTTCCCTCTCTTAACAGTGAGGAGGATTGACATGAAGTAGAAATACGCGGAAATCCGGCATGCAGAATGCTGGGTGATGTTTCCAATTCGAAATTTAGCGTGTTCTTATTCAAGGTATTATTGATTGGGAGATGGTTAAGATGAAAAAGCTGTATAAAAAGGACGGCGGGCGGCGGTTAAGGTTGCGAATACTCAACCTTTCTCTGTTGCTCCTGTCTTTTCTGATTGGGGGGATCGCTTTTGCGCCCGCCTCACCGGCTTTAGCGCAGGGGGGGACGGTCACGCCGCCCATGGATTTATACAATCCCACGGCCAACACAGGCGTTTATTCAACCCAGCCTGAGTTTGAGGGGATTAACGTAACAGATGGCGCAGGTGCGCCAGACGATATCGCCGGCTCTGTTGCCGTCAATGATGACGGCATCATCGGCGTGCATTTCGCGAATCAGGTGGATTCGTATAACGGGAACACGGCGCTGGACGGCACGAATGTCGTCTTCCTCAACCCGGATTTTACGCCCGCCGCTTCCTGGAAGATGAGCAATTCGGGCGACCCCGGTAATGCTCCGGGTACTAAGTCTGAAGGCATTGACGTGATGGCGGATAACACCTTTATCTACCTGGGATCCCATTACAACGTCTATCAAGCCTTGTCTGACGGCACCCGGACGTATGTCTACAACAGTGGTCCGGCCTCCAGCAGCGCCAGCTCTAGCTGGGCCATTGTCGCTCACCCGACGGATCCCAAGGTCTTTTACATCGGCGGCAATTATGGGGTTCGCAAGGTCAATATCGACACAGGCATCGTTACCGCTTTTAGTTACACGAACATCACCACTACGGTCAAGCCGTCGATCATGAAGTTCACTCCGGACGGCAATCTGATTGTTGGTGGCGACGGCTACGGTTTGCGCAAGCTTGATCCCAACTCCGGCGGTGTTCTGCTTGACTATCCTGGCGTCCCTAATACTGTGAACCCTGCTGATCTTGCCTTCCAAAGTAACGGCGATATTATTATCGTCGGCGCACTAAGCCTGAACAGCGGCGTCTACAATTATATGGCGCGTCTTGACGGCGTTACCGGCACTGTGGATAGTAGCTTCGCACCTCAGAAGTCACTGTATTGGCAGCACGGCGCTTCGTACGTCGGCAGCTCATTAGCGGTTGAGGTGAACGACCGGGATGAGATCTTTATGGGCGGCTCTTTTACGAACATCGACCCGAATGGTCTCGGCGGCAGCAGCAACCAGCACCCCATCGGCGGTATTGCCAAGTTTAGCGCGGACGGCGTGCTTGACGAGGCATTTATTGAGGCTACCCATGGCTTTGGCGCTCAGGCCGCTTCAGTCAATGGTCAGATGGCCGGGATTGCCAATGATCTGCAATTTCAGCCTGACGGTAAGCTGCTTGTTGCGGGCGGTTATGAAGGACTGCAGAATCTGCCACAGCACGCCATTATCCGTATGCACCAGACCGGCCTGCCGGATACTCCTATCAATAACACGGTCGAGAACTTAACCGCCGATCTCGGCGTAGCCTCGACCGATCCGCTTGTAACCGGCGCCGCGACTGCTATGCCCGGATACGGCAAAGGTGCTCCTGGTCTTAACTCGCTGGTCACGGGTGATAAGGCTTATATCTGGCGTCAGGGCGAGGAATCTCTCTACAATGAGCCGGGATATCACCCCGATTACTACGGTCGCGCAAACGATGGAGACGTGTGGCCGCAGCCGCTAACTCAATATTCGCCTATGGGCGATAAGTGGTTGACCGGCGTCACTGCCGGTATCGCCCAAAACCGGCGGATTGCTGTTTTCAATACAGACGGTACGTTGGCCTGGGATCTTTCCGGCGCCGGCGTGGGTACTGTATATGACCTGGACGGCCATGGCGGTGTTGGTCTGGTGGCGGGTCTCTTTGGGGATATAAGCACGGCTACCGATATCAAGTTATATGACAAGGATACCGGAACACTGATCCGTTCCATTCCTCTGGATGCCGGCGCGCGGGCCAGCGTGTTTGACGTTCAGTTTTCTCCCAGTGGTCAATACCTTTATACGCTTTCATGGCAGGACAATAACCAGCTGCATCGTTACGATGTCGCAACAGGCGCCTATCTGGGTGAGGTCGTTATACCCAACATTGATCTGAGCCAGGGCGCGGGTACCGCACCTGGATTGCGCTTCTTCTCAAACACCGGCTTCTACATTCTTCAAGAGAATGCCCACGGCTTGTTTAAGTTGGAAATGCCGACATCTGGCGCTGCCTATGCGACTCTGGACACGGCTTTTGGCCCTTTGGGTCAGGGGTACTATGACCGAGTGAACGATGATGACGGCTTTGATTACTCCAATACCAACCGTGGCGGACCTGGCGATGACTGGACTGTTGATGCTGACGGCAATGTCTATATCTACGGCTACCGAGGCAACTATTCGATTGCAGGCGGGGGCGGCGCGCTGGTCGACGGTGGCTACCATATCTCCCGCTACGGTCCGGTGGGCGTGGATTTTGATCCGGATTACATCAGTGTTAACAGCGTAGGCGGCACCGGCGCGGGAACCAGCATTATTACGGCCAATCCTGATTCGATTGCCTGGGGGACCGGCGGTGACACGGACGGGGACGGCATTCCCGATGAATTTGACTGGGATATCGATAATGACGGTATTCCCAACATCATGGAATGCGCCTCCAGCCCCTCGCCGGATTGTGATACGGACGGCGACGGCATCCCTGATGACTATGATCTGGACAGTGACAACGACAGCATCCTGGATGTGGTGGAGGCTGGTCACGGTGGGACCGATGCTAACGGCGACGGCCGCGTGGACGGCCCTGTCGGTGATGACGGCATTCCCGACGAGGTACAGACCGGCTTGGATCCCAATGGTCAGGATAGCAACAACGACGGCGTGCCGGATGTGGACTACACGCCTGCGGATACAGATGGTGACGGAGCGCCTGACTTCCAGGATCTGGACAGCGACAACGACGGCATCAACGATGTCATCGAGTCGGGCGGAACGGATGCCAATGGCGACGGCATGGCCGACGATCCGGTGGATGGGAACGGTATTCCCGGCAGTGTGCCGGACGGCGGAGCAACGCCTCCGGACACGGACGGCGACGGCGTGCCGGACTATCGCGATCTGGATTCGGACAACGACGGCATCAACGATGTGTCAGAGGGTCCTCATCCCGGCGCCGATACCAATGGTGACGGCATGGTGGACGGTCCGGATACGGACGGCGACGGCATCATGGACCCGGCGGACGGAGCGCCGACCAACTTCGGTGACCTGAATGATCCTGTGACGCCTGACACGGACGGCGACGGCGTGCCGGACTATAACGATCTGGACAGTGACAACGACGGTATCAACGACGTGGAGGAAGGCCCGAATTCCGGTGACGACGCCAATGGCGACGGCATGGTGGACGGTCCGGACACGGACGGTGACGGCATCCAGGACCCGGCGGACGGAGCGCCGGCGACCTTTGGCGACGCTAACGATCCGGGCGCGCCTAACACGGACAGCGACGGTACGCCTGACTATCAGGACCTGGACAGCAACAATGACGGAACGACCGACCTTGAAGAGGGCGGTTTGGACCCGGCTGTGCTGGATCCGGACGGCGACGGCGTGGTCAACTGCACGACGAATTGCGATCCTGACGGCGACGGCATTCTGGCGCCGGTAGACGGCGACCCGGCCAACTACGGTGATGCGATCGACACCGACGGTGATGGTATTCCGGATGTGGACGATCTGGACGACGACAACGATGGTATTCCGGACCTGGTAGAGTGCTCCACCAGCCCGGATGCAGGTTGTGACACAGACGGTGACGGAATTATCGACCCGTTGGACCTGGACAGCGACAATGACGGCATTCTGGATGTTGTGGAAGCCGGTCACAATGAACTCGACGCCAACGGCGACGGACGGCTGGACGGCCCTGTGGGTACTGACGGTATTCCGGACTCGGTGCAGACCGGCCTGGATCCGAACGGCGGCCAGATTGACTATACGCCGGCGGATACGGATGGTGACGGAGCGCCTGACTTCCAGGATCTGGACAGCGACAACGACGGCATCAACGATGTCATCGAGTCCGGCGGAACGGACGCCAATGGCGACGGCATGGCCGACGATCCGGTGGATGGGAACGGTATTCCCGGCAGTGTGCCGGACGGCGGCGCGACGCCTCCGGACACGGACGGCGACGGCGTGCCGGACTATCGCGATCTGGATTCGGACAACGACGGCATCAACGATGTGTCAGAGGGTCCTCACCCCGGCGCCGATACCAATGGTGACGGCATGGTGGACGGTCCGGACACGGACGGCGACGGCATCATGGATCCGGCGGACGGAGCGCCGACGACCTTTGGCGACCTGAACGATCCGGCGACGCCCGATACGGACGGCGACGGTGTGCCGGACTATAACGATCTGGACAGTGACAACGACGGTATCAACGACGTGGAAGAAGGCCCTCATCCCGGCGCCGATACCAATGGTGACGGCATGGTGGACGGTCCGGACACGGACGGCGACGGCATCATGGATCCGGCGGACGGAGCGCCGACGACCTTTGGCGACCTGAACGATCCGGCGACGCCCGACACGGACGGCGACGGTGTGCCGGACTATAATGATCTGGACAGCGACAACGACGGAACGACCGACCTGGAAGAGAGTGGTCTGGATCCGGTGGTGCTGGACACGGACGGCAACGGCGTGGTGGACTGTGCGGCGGATTGCGATCCGGACGGCGACGGTATTCTCACGCCGGTGGACGGTTTGCCGGTGATATGGGGCGATGCGCTGGATACGGACGGTGACGGCGTTCCGGATTCAGTAGACCTGGACGACGACAATGACGGGATTCCGGATGTCGTGGAAGATGCCGCGACGTGTGCGGCGATGACGGGCGCTCCGTTTGCGAGTGACGACTGCGACGGTGACGGCGTGCCGAACCGGCTGGACCTGGATTCGGACAACGACGGCATCAATGATGTCGAGGAGGCCGGCGGAAACGATCCAGACGGGGACGGCGTCATCGGCACGGGGCCGATAATGGATGTTGACGGCGACGGGCTGCATGATCCGGTTGACGATATCGACAGCGGAAGCGGAGCGGGTGAAGTAACGAACGGAACGCCGCTGCCCATGCCCGATCCGGACGGTGACGGTGCGCCGAATCCGTATGATCTGGACAGCAACAACAACGGAGTGACCGATCTGGAAGAGAGCGGTCTGGATCCGGCGGTGCTGGACACGGACGGCAACGGCGTGGTCAACTGCACGGCGGATTGCGATCCGGACGGCGACGGTATTCTCACGCCGGTGGACGGTTTGCCGGTGATATGGAGCGATGCGGCTATCGTAGCTGATGGCCCGGATCTGAGTCCGGATATCTCGATTACGCCCAATATCATGCACGGCCTTCAGGGTTTCTCCGTTACGGTGAGAGTCTATGAGAAGCAAGGTTTTGACACCAACGGAACGATCACGGTGAAAATCCCGAAAGCCAGCCTCTGGCAGTTGGATGGCGCGTACGATCCCGGTTTGACTGAATTGGGGCCAATAGCGTTGGACAACGGGAACTGGAGTTATTCGTCAGACGCCGCTTCTCATATCTTCCATAGTAACGCAATGATCTCAGGCAGCGGCTTTTCGACTTTCGGCTTCAATGCAAGCTGGGATCCCCATGGAACTCAGGGATCATTGAACATCTCAGCGGTGATTGAAGCGGGAAGCGGTGCGGAAATTTTCTTCGATGATAACGGGGATGCAGATGCTGTTGACTATTTCCTGAATTAAGACGATAGCGGCTTTACTGCAAAAAAGGTATGCCAAGGCAGAAAGTCCGGTTTCCGATACGCCAAGATCCCTGTTGTCGGAAACCGGATCCTTGCAGCAGAGCCGGTGATGACATGTAGTGTGGCTTGGCGACTCGTCCCAACGAGCCGCCGGGCCCTACTGCATAGCAGGGTCATGTTGTAGAAGATCAGTTCCAGAATTTATTCGCTCGGTATCATCATATACGAGCAATTCATAGGAGTACAGAGAGATGAAAAAAATGACGTGGTTGGGCGTGCTATTCCTCTATTTGGCGACATATGTTTTGTCGCCGGCAGTGGTTCATGCACAACAACCGGATGCTGTGTTAGCTGCTCAGGATCCGTATGTATATGATCCCGTTATTACGCCAACACCGTTGTTGCCGGTTGAGTTTGGCGGCGCTGGAGATATTTCTTTCAAAATTGGAAATTTACTCTCCGAACCGTTGACGCTCTACTCGGATCCGGCTGGACGGATGACCGTAAAAGTCACTTTGTCATATGGCGAGCCCGATGGTGATCCGCTGGCAGCCATATCGGGAGTTGGAGCCGGCTGGTTTGATTGGTCATATGCTGCAACCAATAAGACCTATACGGGCGTTCAGAATCAAGACATCGGCGGGTCAGTTTTAGAACCGGTCGTTATTGCTTATAAGGTAACCCAAAATTCATACTCGACTGGTACGCCGGCGAACGGATTCAATGTGAATATCCAACCCGGAAATCATGATAACCAGGTAACAGATAACGATAAGGTATCTGCCTATACCTATGTTGCAGCCTCTGATTTTGGCGATGCGCCGGAAAGCTATGGCATTGCAGAGCATAAGATTACGGTAGATAACCCGGCGACGTTTATGTATCTGGGAACAACCGTCGATCCTGAATTTGCCAACCAGGCTTCGCTGGATGCCACGGGCGATGATGCCAATGACTCCAACACGCTGAACCCGACAAATGATGAGAACGGCGTGACGTTCCCGGTCATGGGTCAGGGTCATTCGGTTGTGATACCCGTTGTGTTGGGCTTTGGACAGACGGGCGCTTTTCTGGGCGGATATCTGAACGCCTGGATCGATTGGAATGCAGATGGAGATTTCGCCGATGCCGGTGAACAGATTGCCGATAGTGTGACTATCAATGCGGATGTAGTCTCAAAGATTTACAATGTAAACGTCACGATTCCGGCTGACGCCAAAATCGGAAAGACAATTGCGCGCTTCCGGTTCGGCGCTGACGTTGCCACTCCGAGCGATGCGGTCGCTGCAGCCGGTACAGACGGCATGGTGACGGCGGCCGCGGCCGATGCCGCCGCCTATGGCGAGGTGGAAGATTACCAAATAGAGGTCATTAGCCCCGCCCTGTCTGCCCCTCTTTCCTATGAGTATGCCGAGCGGGATGGTGACACGGTTTACTTCATTTGGGAGACGGCGACGGAGACGAGTAACGTCGGCTTCAATCTGTATATGGAGTTCGCCGACGGTTCGGTGCAATTGGTCAATAGTGAGATGGAGCCGTCACACGTTATTGATTCGGTAACGCCGACCCATTACACTTACCAGGCAAACGTAGTTGGTGACAGCTATGACATTGAGTTTGTGCATATAGATAGCTCGATCGAGCGCTACGGGCCCTTCAAGATCGGCGAAGAGTATGGTGAGCCGGTGGCTGTGGACGAAAGCGCCCTGATCGACTCGCTTTACCTGCCTCTGGTTACGAGCCGCTAATACAGTTCGGCGTGAATCCCATGACAGAAATTCAATTGTTCTGCTGTTGGAAGAAACTGGATAAGGATTTCTGCCGGGATTCACTAATACGCTGTATGCAACGTGCGTTTGGTCAGGCCGGATACGTCCGACCCTGGTTGCGCCGGCTTTGGCGTTTAGCCGATCTCTAGCGAGTGCAGAGACGGATTGACCGTCAACAACAAAAAAAGCGGGGCCCGCGGGCCCCGCTTTTTTTTGTTGTGCGCTTGTGCTGAATATACTTCCCATAGCGGAGAGGCGCTTCGCTCTTCCCCTTCTCAATTGAAATATACCCCTGCCGGAAGCGGATACCGTTGTCGTTGCCCGCGAAATAGGGTATCCTGCCTTTCCGACGGTTATCGGTCCGGCAACTGCTGCATTCAGCATAAGTACCCCTTGCCGGCCCCCCTCAGCCGTATGCCGAACAACCATTTAATCAACGGTAACAAAAAAAGGTGCATATTCTTTTGGACATTCGGATTATTCGCAGTCAGCGACGCAAGCGTACCGTCCAGGCCAAAGAGGTAAATGGCGTTATCGAGGTGCGCGTCCCGGCAGACATGAGCGATGAGGAACTCGCGCCCATCGTAGAGAAATTGACCGGGCGGCTGCAAAAGCGCAAAGCGCGTAATGCACTGGATGACGACGCACTCCAGGCGCGGGCGGAATTGCTCAACCGGCGTTATTTTGACGGCCGTCTGCGGTGGCGTTCCATCCAATGGGTGACCAATCAGACGCAACGCTTCGGCAGCTGCACGCCCAGCCGGGGCACGATTCGCCTTTCCCATCGGCTGGGAACCATGCCCCGCTTTGTGCAGGATTACGTCATCGTTCACGAACTGGCCCACCTGGAAGAGGCCAACCACGGCCCTGACTTTTGGGCGTTGGTCAACCGCTATCCGCTTACCGAGCGGGCCCGCGGCTATCTCATGGCGGTGGGCCTGGAAGAGTCGGAGGAGGAGTGAGGGGCCATCATGCATGGACAAAATGTGACGCTGCCGCGCATCCTTAGCTTGTTGCGCTGTCTGCAGATTGCACCCGGCAGCCGGGACAACCTCATGGACCGGGTGGGCGTCGATTTCGATCCTGACGCCTATTGGGGGAAAGACGGCACGGTTGACCGCAAGCGCTTTGAAAACGACATCAAGCGCCTGCGCGATCTGGATGTGGATATCCTTTATGCCGACGGCGAGTACCATTTGCGCGGCTACGGCGACTTTTCGCCGGTCACGCTGGGGGATAATGAGCTGGACACGCTGGCCTTTCTGGCCGAAACTTTTTCACCTGAAGCGCCCCACCATCGGCAGGTGGACGCGCTGCTGCGCCGAATCTACGACTGGCTGCCCGAGAGTCGGCGCGACTCCATTCCCCTGCGGCGACGGCGTCTGCAGATCGATCTCAACCGCCGTGACAGCGATGAGATCGCGCCGAGGGTGCAACAGATTCTCGATCAGGCCGTGGGGAAGCGCCTGATCCGCTTTGCCTATCGGTCACCCGGCCAGGCTGACGGCGAGCTGCGTTTCCACACCGTCGAGCCGTGGTCCACCTATTTCGACACCACCCGCCGCCATTTCTATCTCGACGCCTTTCGCCGTGAGGTGGACGGCCCTTATGGGCGCTGGCGCGAGACGGCCTGGGTCCAGTATCGGCCGGCGCGCATCGTGCCCGAGAGTCTGGAAACCCTGCCGAACCGCCTGCCGCCTGAACCGCCGCGCCGCCCCCGTATCCGCCTGGAATACCTGCTCGCGCCGGACATTGCCCGGCTGGGCGAGATCACCCGTCACTTTGCCGAAACCGAAATCCACGGGGAAGAGGCGGATGGCTGGGTGCGGGTCACCGCGCAGACGGATAACCTCTTCAGTGCCGTGCGCCTGCTGCTGAGCTACGGCCCCAATTGCCGCGTCATCGGCGGTCCCGAAGCGCGCCGGGAGATGGCACGGCTGACGCAGAAAATGGCAGAGTTGTATGCCGATTCGGAAGAAAGCGGAAACTCCCCAATTATTTAGGGAGACCGTGTGGGAAGATGGGGAAAGTGAAGGAGAGAAAAGGTCGATTGTGCCGGAGGAATAATCGGAACAATTGATGGGTAATGTTTTTGAATTCAGAGATTTATCGGAGGTTTCTTGGGTGGACCTCCGATGAATCCTGTAATAGCCCCTGATTAGCTTATGGAGTGAACGATGGTCCGGCCCGGCGCCGCCGAATCAATTCGGCGGCTGCTACGGAAAACGTGTTGAAACACGTTGCGCATTCGGACGCCCGAACAGGCTTCAGCCTGTTTCCCGTAGCAGGCAACGGTTTCAACCGCTGCCGCTGAGCCAAGCCCGGCGATGATCGTACGAGGCCCAAAGGCCCCAACAAGCCCATACAGACATGGTGAAAGCGAGGAACAACTTGGGAAATATTGATCTGCAGCACATTGAATTCCTGATCGGAAAGTCCGAGCCGTCCCTCTTCCAGGAATACATGGATACGGTGGCGAACCGAAAATTGCTTGTTTACCGCACCTATCTGCAATGGGGCGCGAAGCAAGGCGAGAGTCTTTACACCCATGTGCTGAATGGCATTCAGGTGCTTGAAACCCTGTGCAAGCCGCTTTCTCTCTCGGACGAGGAGGCGCGTCTTCTCTTTACGGCCTTTACCATCCACGATTTGAACAAGGTGGTCGAGGCAAAACTCTCCTTCAGCAATTTGGTGACCCATGAGAACATCGCGGCCGAAATCGAGCGATTAGGGCTGGATGACTTTTTCCCCGGGTGGCAAACCTACGGCGAAGATCTCATGAGCCTGATCCGCGGCCATGGCGCGTCATATCACGCCGGCGGTGAACGTCTGTTTGTTCGGCGGAATCCCGAATACAGGCTTGGCCTGGATCGAATCAACGCGCTTGTGAAGCTTATGAAGGCGGCCGATCGGATTGACCTGTCTCATACGCTGGAAGAGCAAGCCCATAAAGATAAGTTTTTGAGTGAGCTTAACGCGTTTCTGGCTGATACGGGGCAGCCGGTCCAATATGAATTTTTTACCCACCGGTTAACCGAGCAGCGAGGTATTCTGACAAACGTATTTCACAACGCGATTGTCGCCTATCTGCAAGAAGAATTCGACCTGCTGCCGCTGCTTTTTTATCCGGATGGCGTTGCCTATCTGGTCGCAAGGGGGAAGTCGCCTCAGGTGGGGGAAGGTGATCTGCCCCAAATTGCGCGCCGGATCAATAAAGCGGTTGCAGAGATGACCATGCAGAATTTTGAGCAGTTTATTGAACCGCGTCCGGCAGGCATCAAAGTGGACGCGAAATGCCTTGAGTTGGGGCTCACCTTCGATCAGATTTTGGACCAAATCTACAACATTGTCGCCAAGCGTGATCCTGTACCGGCGGATTTTGACGCAAAGGCCCGGGAGTATGCGCAACGCAATTTTGAAAAGAATCAGTCCGCTTTGCCGCTAGCGGCTAATGAAGTTATCGCGGCGCTTGACGACAGCGAGCTTTTGGTCAGTCCCGACCCCGATCGCTTGCGTCAGGCCGAGTTCGTGCGCACCTATTACATCTTTCTGGACGAGCACTTTTCCGCGGCTGTGGAGGACGCCTGGCAACACATCTATCAGCTCCTGGATCTTCCGGAAGAGAAATGGGACTACTACGCGTATTTTGATGCGCGCTGGGCGCGAGCCTACGTTCTCTCGCGTGACTTTCACTTGAGCGAGGAAGAGCTGTATCAGCGCATCAATGCGGACGGTGCAGCATTGATGGCGGAACAGGAGGAGGCGGATTCGCCCAACATTGCGCTATTTACCCAATATCTGAAACTCTATGGCATCTTTGGCCATAGTTCCGGTTTTGTTGACGGGCGTCAGAGTCATCTTGCCCAATATGTGACCCACCAGCACCGACAGTGCGTTTATTGCAGCGGTCCATTCCCGACCGATAAATGGATGGCTGCCGATGTCCGGTCCGACATCACTGTTCAGACCTTTTCCAACCGTTTGCGCGGCGGGGGCGGCGAGCCCAAAAAGTATATTTGCGCCGTTTGCCAGTTACAATTTCTTCTGGAGAAGCTGAACTATCCGGAAATCCGCGGCGAAAAGGCCCTTTATCTGCATCTCTTTCCCTACTCATTCCTCACGGAGCCGTTTATTCAGGGATTGCAGGGATCGATTCAGCGCATCGCGATGGAGGACGGCGCGCTCCAGGCGCTTAACATGAACTCAACGGCTGCGGTTGAAGAATACATTCAAGGCCGGACGTTGATGCCGACCTTCCGCAGCCGCACCAATAAGGATCGCCCCCAGCCCTACGGTCTGTATTTACCTCAATTTGCCAACACGGTTGGGAACTTGATCATTTTCCCCATCAATCCTGCCGGAGACAACGATACCGAGCGCTTTCTCTATGCGCTGTGGAATGCGCTGGTCTTGCAGCGATATTTCGGCGTGAAAGTGCTGCTGAGCGATATGGCTGTTACACCGTTCGCCAAAGAGGATATTCCGGATCTCTATGTGGATAATATCCCGCTCGGCTCTCAGGGCTTGCTGCCGCGCAACGATTTCGCCCAGTTTGTCGGGGACGGCTCGAACCCGGGGCCGTTAGCCACGCTTTGGGACGATGTGAGTCATCTTTTTGCGCTGAGAAAGCTGACGTTTGTCAGTGATGATAATACGCCAAGAATTGTGCGGGCTATGGTCGGCAATCCCTTGGGGATTTTTTACACCGTTGAAAAGCTTTTAGAGGCGAAGGTTCGCGGGCCGGATCAGACCGGCGCGCTTTTGACTTGGCTCATGCAGGAGGCTCATCCACACGTTCTTTCACTCACCCAATCCAGAGGAGGCGCATTGATGGCACAACTAAGCGAACAGTTGAACAGACTGGCCGAAATGGCCTGGCAGAACAGATTGTTGGGCAGGACGCTCAAAAAGAGCAGCCTGCTTTTCCCCGTCGCTGAAGTTTTTCAGCGGCTCGGCTATTCAGGCGAGGCCGATCTGGAGACCCTGCGCGCGGCTACGACGCAAGAGATATTCGACCATCTTGAACGGATTGCCGATGATCGCTATAAGCCCGGCCGGACAAAGCTGGACGCAACCAAGGCCTATGTGGATGTCTGGTTCGATGATGTGCTGGGCCGCGTCTATCACGGCAATCGCCGCAAATTCCTGAGCGATGAAAAGCTGATCCGTTCCGCTTATCATTTCTATATTCGACAACAAATCCCGCGCAAAACGGATAATAACGAGGATGTGGATGTGGAAGAATCGGACCTGATCGTTGAAGAAAGCCTTTAACCCGCCCAACCGTGTTTGAATTCAAGAAAGGATACAGTTTTCATGTCTGTTATGAATCAGTACGAAGATCATTTTCTGCCCGCCTACAGCAACTATCCCCAGGGGCGTTATGTGAGCATCCTGTTGGTTCGACGCGTTGAGTCGGAAGCGATCTTCCGAACCGAGGGCAGCGGAGAGCCGCTCAGCAAGGAATTTGTCCATGCCGGATTAGCGGATGATACGGTTATTCAGCGTGTGGTTATCAGCAAGCGCAAACAGACGGCCGTGGAGCGGCGCACGGGGCGACAACTGCTGCGCGCCAATGACTTGCTCTTCAAGAAAGACGCGAAATCCGAAGTCTGTTCATTGAATCGCAACAACCCGTGCGAAAAATGCATGGATTGCATGATCTACGGCTACGCGGCCGGTGGTGGCGGCGCCCAAAAATCCCGGGTCGTGACCGATGACGCTTTCAGCCTGCATGGAGCCGGCGCCGTGACCGATCTCAAGCAATTTAACGCTCTGTTCGACAACAGCACCATGCGTGATCCGGAAACGGGCAAGGCATCAACCAGCATCGGGACGGATGAATACGTCAAACCTGAGAGCATCTTTTTGGATATCGAAACTTTGCGCGATGTCACGGCTGATGAATTTCGCTACATTCTGGGCAACATTTTGCGCTCCACCCGTTATGGGGCGATCTCTTCCCGCATCGGTAAGGTAAAAAATATCGTGGCCGGGATTGTCTTTAGCGATTGCGAACTTTTCAGCAACCTCGAATTGACCCAGTCCGTCTATGACCTGCTGCGGGAGGGTGAACCGGAGCCGGATTTCCCCCTCGCTGCAGACACTGTGGTTACGGCTGTCAATGCCGCAACTGAAACATTGGCGGAGCAGGTCGTCGGCCAACTCACAATCGTGCCGTCCGCTGATCTTCACGCCCTGATCAGCGAAATTGGGGCGTTCTATCGCGATGGCGTCGCCGTCACGGAAATGTTGGAGAACACGAGCAAAATTTACGGCGCACAGGGATAGTGGCCCATGCACATTTATCGCTGTACCTTGACGCTGATGGAGGCGACTTTCTTTAGCAGCCGCGAGGTAAGCGCCACCTACTTCACTGAACCCCTGATTGGTCATATCGCGCTGAGCTATGCCTTCGGGTTCTGCCGTTCACCTTATTACAACGACGGCACGATTCATTACAAGGAGCATCTGACCGCCTTAAATGAACAGGGGCTCTATGTGACCCCGGCGACGCTCGTCAACAAACCGCGCTTTACCCTGGGGCAATTCAATGCACAGCCCGACGCGTATTGGTCGGCAATGGGGGCCGGAGCCCTTGTGACCGTGCCGGAAGGCGGCCGGGCGGAGAGCAAAGGAAAATCCTGGTGGGTGTATGACGCGCAGGGGAAGCGGCGCAAGATCGGCGCCGAAACGCGTCCCCAATTCGGACGTATCCGGTCCCTGGCAATTGGGAATCAGGCCGTCGCCTATGTGTTGAGTCGGGATGCGCTGACCATTCCAAGCTACATCCGGTTGGGAAAGTTCATGAGCAAGGCGAAGGTTCAATCGCAGGAAGTGACATTCTCTGAAATTAAAGACGGCAACGTCACTTTGCCTTCTCTCCTTTCCCTGGGCGATCTGCCTTCGGAGATGGCACCGCTCGTCTTCGATTTGATCAACGTGCCGCCGACGCCGCTTGTCCGCAACGCCCGCATGAGCGGCCGTTTCTATCGCATCAGCAAGACGGAATTGTTGCCAATCGGAATGCGTTATGACCTCTCGGGGTTGCCATGACCAAAATCCAGCTGCTTCCCCAGACGGAAAAGGTCTCCGGAAGCAACCCGTATCGTCTGGATCCGTGGCCGCTCTATCATCAGATGCGAACCGTCGAGGCGTTGCGTGGCCATGACTTGGTCATGAATACCTATAACACCGGAACCGGAAAAACAATAGCCAGCTTGCTGCATCTTTTTACCTTGCAGGAAGAAAATCAGCAGGTCGGTGCGGTCAGGAAAAACGCACTTTTTATCGCACCGACCAACGCGCTGCTTGCTCAGCATGCGGACGATATTGAGACGTTTGTCGCTGAAAACGGGCTGGATTTCGCGGTCAAACGCGTGACCGCAGCCGAGATCCGCAATATGGAGCGGGAGCAACGGCTTGACCAGGCCAGGCTTCGGCCCGGAGAGACGCTGCAGCGATTGATTCAAAACTATCTGGAGTTTGAGCCGGACGAAGTGATGCGCAAGCCGCTGATTCTGGTGGTGAACCCGGATATTTTCTACTACGCTCTCTATTTCCGCTACGGAGCGCACGATCAGCGCAATCTGTTCGAACGCTTTGTGGAGTCATTCGACTATATCGTTGTAGATGAGTTCCACTACTATGACTACAAGCAACTGGCCAATTTTCTCTTTGCCTTTACGCTTTTCGATCAGCTCGGCTATTTCGCTGTCCGCGGCCGGAAGGTTTGTCTCCTTTCGGCCACGCCTGCCGCGGCTGTGATCAGCTATCTGGACCGGATCTTTGGGGCGCGCTGGACGCGTGTCGGCCCCGACAACGAGCCGCCGGAAAGCGCGGCCTGTCAAACCACGCCTGCTCTTTCGCCCATGACGCTGGAAATTATGAGTGAAGAAAGTCTCCGTGACTGGGCGGTTGACCATGGTCAATCGCTTGTGGACTGGATTCTGCGTGATCAGCTTGACGGGGCGATCATCAGCAGTTCCCTGGCCCAGGTCAACAGCGTCTATGCAACCCTGCGGCCGCTGCTGGCGGAATCACGTATGGGGCGCATCACCGGTCCGGAACCCGAGGCGGCGCGTATTGAATCTACTGCCCGGGATCTGATTCTGGCAACGCCTACGGTGGACATCGGCTACAACTTTGTTAAACAGGGGAAAGCCCGTCAGAATGTAGATTTTATCGTCTGTGATGCTCGTTTTGGGGACGAGTTATTGCAGCGGATCGGCCGCGCCGGTCGTGTGTTGGGAAAAGAAGAAACGACCGCGCCCAGCCGTGCGATTGCTTTGCTGCCGGCTGAAGCGATTGCAGCATTAAATCAGTACGACGGGCAGACGCTCAGTCGCCCGGCGTTTGCCCAACTGATTCGCGACTGCGCCGAATTGCCGCCGAAACATACGCTTACCAGCTATATCCGCAGCCATGCGATCACCGAATGTTTCTGGCCGATTTACAGTCTCGGCAAAATGTTGCCGCCCCATCTGAATGATGAACTTCAGGCGCTCTACGATCGGATGCTTTCCGTCTTCGCGCCCAACAGCCGCCGCTCCATGGGCGGGCTACAAGGTTTCTTTCGCACCTATGAGAAGCGGGAACGATGGCTTTCCGCCGCGCGGAAAGGAATTCTGCCGTATGACAAAATGACTGCGGAGAACGTCGCCGATTGGCTGGCGTTCCTGGACCCGGAGAACAATAACGTCCGCAATGAGAAGATTGACGCCGCTCACCTGCAACCTCATCTTACGCGCTTGTTATCAGGCGAAACGCAGCGACGCGACCTGATTCAGTTTGTCCATAGCCAAGTCACTGTGACGCGTTCGCTCTTCTCTTTTCGCGACTCCTTTCAGGGGCCGACGGCCGTGATTTACGATGCAGAGGGACGCTTTTCCAGCCGGACTGTCAACCAGTATGACCTCTTTCATCTGGTCCGCAACTATCATCTCTCCTCACCCCTGACGCGCAATCAATTTCAGGAACAGTGTGAACGCACCGAACTGGTTGGGAATTTTTACTTTGAGCTGCGGGCGCAACGAGAGATTCCGCTCGTGTTGGAATTCGTCTACGAGAGTGACTATGAGGCTGAAAGCTTTGAGCAGAAATGGTGCTCTTGTCCGGTGGGGTTGTCCGGCATCCGGCTGCAGGTGCGCGACCGCGGCGGGGATCCGATTGTGGGAGGATTGGACCATGCAATCGTGACGGCATTGGTGGAACAGACGTTGCTTATACTGATCGTTCCGCCGAAGAGCGTTGGTCCCATGATTCACAAATTGCGGGGTACGAATCTTTGGGCGCAGAAAATGACGGTGCGTTTTCCCGATGGCTCACAGGATGATGGCTATCGCGTGTTGACGGGCGCATCCGCTTTTCATGCCCATGCCGAACTGTTGGGCCATTTCCGGTTGAAGGACCGTTTGCGTGAAGAAGCGCTGATTTTATGATCAGAGACCGACAGCGGTTGAAACCGCCGCCTGCTACGGGAAACCGGCCCTAACCAAAGCCCAGAGAACCATATACTCAAGGAGTCAATCCCATGACGACGTCTGCCGATCCATCAGTTCCCGCTACGGATCAACATACTCTCTGGCAGGAAACCGTCCTGCGTGCCGTCATCCTCAAGCTCACAGCGCTGGACGGCGGCGAACTCAACAGCACGGTGGGCGAGCTGGGCCTGGGCGCGTTTTACGCGGCCATCGACGCGGCGGACCCGTCCCTGGCGACGCAGATCCACGACGCGCAGAACCGCAAGGCCTTTAGCCTCTCGCCCCTCTACGGCATTACGCCGGGCCGGGGCGGGCGCATCACCATCCGCACGGGCGATGAGGCGCGCCTGCGCCTGGGGCTGCTGGATGACCGGCTCTTCGCCGCGTTTATCCGGCAGTTGCTCGCCCAGCGCCTGCCCGCCATCCGCCTGGGCGCGGTCCGTTTCGCGGTCACCGAAGTGCTGGGCGCGCCGGAGAGCGATCCCTGGGCGGGCTATACGACCATGGGCGATCTGGCCCGCCTGGGCTATCCGCCCGACCGCTGGACCCTGGAGTTCGCCAGCCCCACGGCTATCCGCTGGGGCAAGGCGGATGACGGAACCCGCCGGGCGGAGCTCTTCCCCCTGCCGCGCATGGCTGTGGCCGGGCTGCGCAGCCGCTGGGACGCGCTGACCGGCGATACGTGGGGACGGGATTTTGAAGAGTGGGTGGAGCGCAATGTGATCGTGAGCCGGGTGGAACGCTGGCGTACCCAGCCCTTTCCCTACCGCCGCCAGACCTATTTGGGCGGCCTGGGCTCGCTGGAATATCGCCTGCTGGATGCCCGGGACCAGGCCGCGGCCGCCCATCTGCACCGCCTCTTGCATCTGGCTTTCTACACCGGCATCGGCTACAAGACGACCCACGGGCTGGGCCAGGTGCGCCTGCGCTTCGGGATGGAATGATGATGGACGATTACCTGCCCCTCTCCTACGTCAATCAGTTCGCCTATTGTCCCCGCCGCTTCTGGTATATGTGCGTCCAGAGCGAGATGGCGGAGAACGCGCACGTGCTGCGCGGCGTGCAAAATCATCGTCACGTGGACGCGGCCGGCTACGCCACGGACGCGACCGGGACGCGCGCCCATCGACGCCTCTACGTCATCAGCCATGAGCTGCGCCTGCGGGGCATCTGCGATCTGGTGGAAGAGGCCGAAGACGGGACGCTTATGCCGGTGGAGTACAAGCAGGGCCGGCGGGGCAAGTGGAACAACGACCAGGCCCAACTCTGCGCCCAGGCTCTTTGTCTGGAAGAGATGAGCGGACGGCCCGTGCCCCAGGGACAGATCTTCTACTTCGGCAGCCGTCGCCGTCAGGAAGTGACCTTTGACCCCGCCCTGCGCGAATTGACCCGGACGCTGGTCGCGGCCATGCACCGCACCCTGGCCCACGACGTCATCCCGCCCCACACCGACAAACGCGCCCGCTGCCGGGGCTGCAGCCTGATCGACATCTGCCTGCCCGCAGAGACCGAACAATTAACAATTGAGCATTGAAAATTAACCATTG
>JAGRCP010000013.1:64194-66080 GCA_020433455.1 Caldilineaceae bacterium
CAATGGTTAATTTTCAATGCTCAATCTTTGACCCGCCCTACAGGAGCGCCCATGACCACTCTCTACCTGACCGAACCCTACAGCACCGTGCGCAAGGACGGTGAGACGCTCATCGTCAAGATTCCCGAAAACAAGGAGGCCGATCAGCCGCCGCGCACGGTGCGCGTGCCCATGATGAAGGTGGACCAGGTGGTGGTCCTGGGCAACAGCACGGTGACCACGCCCGCGCTGCTGGCGCTGTTGGAGCAGAACGCGGATGTCTGTTTCTGCAACTACTGGGGCGCCTTTCAGGGACGGCTGGCCCCTGCGGCAAGCAAGAACGTCTATGTGCGGCTGGCCCAGTTCCGCGCGCATGAGGGGTATCGCACGCGGGTGCTGCTGGCGGCCCGCTTTGTGCGCGGCAAATTGCACAACCAGCGCACGCTCCTCCTGCGCACCAATCGCACCGTGACCGACGACGAATCGGCGCAACTGATCGCGCGGGCAGCGGAGACCATCCGCGCGCTGATCGTTGAAGTGGACAATCTGGAGGTTGAAGAGGACGGCCCCCTGGATCCGTCCCGCCCCCAGTTGAAATCCGCGCTGGGCGCGCTGCAAGGCATGGAGGCCGCGGCCGCGGCCGCCTTCTTCAAGGGCTATGGCCGCATGCTCAAGCAGCCCATGGGCTTCAATGGCCGCAACCGCCGTCCGCCCACGGATCCGGTCAACGCCTTACTGAGCTTCGGCTACACCCTTCTCTTGAACCATGTCCTGAGCGCGGCCCACATTGTCGGCTTTGACCCGTTCATCGGCTTTTTGCACAGCGAAGGCTACGGCAAGCCCGCGCTGGCCCTGGATCTGATGGAGGAGATGCGCACGCCGGTGGCGGATTCGGTGGTCATGACCGTCATCAACAAGCAGATTCTGCGCGGGGAACACTTTGAGGAGACCTTTGGCGTCTGCCGGCTCAAGCCCCAGGGGCGCAAGCTCTTTTTGCAGCAGTTCGAGCAGCGGCTCAACACCGAGATCACCCACCCTGTTTTCGGCTATAAGGCGACCTATCGCCGCTGCATCGAATTGCAGGCCCGTCTGCTGGCTAAATATCTCATGGGAGAAACGCCGGTTTACAAAGCGTTCCAAATCCGGTAGGATAATGGCAGACAACCGCACCACCACGTTCTACGTAATCGCATACGACATCAGCTCTGACCGGCGGCGAACCAAGGTGCACAAAGTTCTGAGCGGATTCGGCCGTTGGTCCCAGTTCAGTCTTTTTGAATGTTATCTGACGGAGAAGGAATACCTGCGCCTGCGTGAATTGTTGGACCGGCATCTGGAAATGGCGCAGGACTCGGTGCGCTTCTACCCGCTTTGCTCGGCCTGTCATGCACGGGTGGAAACGGTGGGCAGTCCCAAGCCCGAGGAGCCGGACCTTTACCTGGTCTAGTGAATCCCGGCGAAAATCCGCAACCGCTGCTTGCCGGCGACAGCGAGCGACGGAGCAGGGGACTTCCCTCTCTTAGACGCTCGCACAGTTGCAGAAGGCGTCACGGGGTTGCTCTACCAGAGGAGAAACAAGATGGAGCATATATTCCGAGCGCAGCGTAATCCGGCGATGAGGCCCCAATTGGCGCTCGATTTACGGGGATTCTCGCAGGTGGGAAGAGGAGGCTTAATGGAAGCGAAATTCAGCTGTATGGTGGGGGTCCAAGGGCGAAATCGTCATGCTTGTGGGGCGAGAGCCTCTGATTTTGGCCTGTTTTTGCCCCCTTGCGAGAGCGGTCCGAACGACCATCAACCCGCCCGAGGGATTGAAACAGCGAAGACCCCGGCGCAGAGGGAGCGCGCCATCGTTCCGAACGACCATCAACCCGCCCGAGGGATTGAAACAGGAGCAGTTTAATTTC
>JAGRCP010000078.1 GCA_020433455.1 Caldilineaceae bacterium
GTTGTCAAATCAGCAACCCATCAGAGCCCGTCCCACGTTTAAGTGCGGTTATACCAGATATAGTCAATCCCTTTCTATCCCACCATGTCTATAAAGTATCCTCAATATCGACAAAGTGGTCCATGGACAGTCATCTCATACTCATCGGATTCGGTTCGTCACGAGTCATATTTCTATGACCCCCCCAAATTCATGGAATGGGAATAAGTGGTGGTTCTGGAAGCAATAGAATACGCTCAAACTGAATTGTGCTGAACTCAGAATCCACGCTATCCAAGACTACATAACAGTCTCATTCGTGACAGGTTAAGCAAAATCCAGTCTTGTCAAGTCCAGATGACAGGCGAAAAATGGCCTGATATGGAGCACTTGTCATATCGAAGTAAGCGATTTCGGTGAAGAGGCCAACTATTTCCGCAAAATTGGCATGCACTTCCATTGCGATTTGGCAATCAATTTTGTAAACCGGTCACTACCTGTGTCAACCGGCGCGAAATTTTAAGGTTTATGCTCCCGATTTTGCCTTGACAATCTGTGAAAAACCTTAACCTGTCAGCAATGTAACAGTCTATAAAAATTATGGTTTTGTAGAGCTTTCAATTTAACCACCATTAACGAGGATATCTCCAGAATGAAGACAAAACGAACACTCATTGGCCTGGTTTCCTTGATAGTAATTGTCATTACTGGCGGGCTTCTCCTTTATGTACGGCCTACGCATATAAGCGGGGATACGACGGAGACGGAGGGCGCAATATTGTCGCGCGAGGCAGCAATCAGTAGAGCAGCGCTCAGCAGCGAAGTAGACGAATTGAAAATTAAAAGCGTTAAGCTTATTCTCCGAAAAGATTTTGACGAACAGGTATTAGGGGATTACGCGGATAACTATCCAAGTAGCGGAGAGTTTGCTGCTGCCGATTCACCCGTTTGGGTTTTCGTAATTGAGGGAAATATAGGGAATAGCTTACCCTTTTTTAACACTATAAAATATGATGGAGTAATTCTCGGGTTAGATGCGGCAACGGGTTTATTGGCCGGAACAGCATCCTTTTCGGCCTCATCGCCTCCAGATATAAAAAGTTTAAATAATTTATCCGAATTGGAGGATTTGGACGGAAAAATAGAAATTGTGCCGCTTGATCTAAGGTCGATAGTCCCGCCTTTAAGCGAAGAAGAATTGAAAGAAATAGAGCAATTTGAAAAGCGTAAAGCTGCCGGAGAATTGATACCGGGCGGTGAATGAGTAACTACTGTACGCGAATAGCATTGCGGTTGCGGGCCGGCGTTTGGGATCGCCAAGCGCCGGCTTGTTACGCTTGCCCGACAGGAATCTGGCATTCCCAAGCCTCAGCCAAAACAACCTTACCTTCGTTTTTTTGTTGCCGGTGCACCATAACCGTTCTCAAGGCGCTATGCTACAATCAGTGGCAAATGACCATCCACTGTCAGGGAGCGGACATGTATATTCCACGTACCGAACGCCAGCAAGCCTTTATCGCCATGGCAGATGAACTGGCCCCGCGCTTTGCCGCCCGCGCGGCGGAACATGACCGGGACGGGTCATTTCCTCATGAAAATTTTGCCGAGATTCGCGCCGCGGGACTGCCCGGTCTGGTCATCCCCACGGCGTACGGCGGCCAGGGTGCAACCCTGCTGGAAACGCTCATGACCATGGAAGCGTTGGCCAGAGGCGACGGCAGCACGGCTCTCAGCCTGACCATGCATATGCAAACCATGGGCAGCGCGCTGGAAGGCGATAGTTGGCCGGAACCGCTGCTGGAGAAATTATGTCGGGAAATAGTCACTGAAGGCGCGCTGATCAATTCGTGCGCTACGGAGCCGGAACTGGGCAGCCCCAGTCACGGCGGACGGCCCAAAACGACGGCCACGCCGCTGGACGTGGTCGGCGACAGCATCAAAACGTGGCGCATCAACGGGCGCAAGAGCTTTGCCAGCATGTCGCCTACGCTGGACTATTACATCATCCCCGCCGCGCTGGAAGACGGCAGCGAGGAGGTAGCCCGTTTTGTGATACCCAGCAGCGACCGCATCGAAATCATCCCCACGTGGGACAGTATGGGAATGCGCGCAACAGGCAGCCACGACATCGTGCTGCATGACGTCACGGCATCCACAGACAACATCACCTCGCGCAGCAATTCAACCCGCTTTACGCAGGGCGGCAAGGTAAACGCCTGGTTTATGCTGGTGATCGGCGGGGTCTATTTGGGCGTAGCCGAAGCGGCGCTGCAAACCGCGGCGGACTATGCCAATCAGCGCGTGCCGACTGCGTTGGGAAAGCCCATCGCTACATTGCCGGCAATTCAGCGCCAATTGGGCCAGGCCGATATCCTCATCCACCAGGCCCAGGTCATGCTCTACAACGCCGCTGCGTGCTGGGATAAAGCGCCTGCTGAGCGAATCAAACTCGGCCCCATGGTCATGGCCGCCAAGGTCGTCGCCACCAACAACGCCATCGCCGCGGTGGATCACTGCCTGCGCGCCGTGGGCGGCGCGGGGATGACCAGAAGCCTGCCTCTGGAGCGCTACTATCGGGACGTGCGCGGCGGCTTGCTCCATCCGGTGAATGACGAGCAGGCGCTGATTCTTTTTGGTCAGGGAGTGCTCTGAGGCCGGCATGATCTAAGCAATTGTTCGCCAATCAGAGAGCGATTGAGGACCGTCATCCGGAAGCGCCGGGCTGGAGTCCGGCGATGAAGAAGCCGTTCGAGCAGATCAAATGCTACACTTCTGGTCAAACAAAAAACGGCGAGCAAGGCGCATTCGGCCCTTGCTCGCCGTTTTTAATTTCTGATTCGGGCGCCCCGCCTACGCTGTAATCTTCTGATCGCTTCCCTGACGTGCGTCGCTCCTCATGTGGCAATTCTTATACTTTTTGCCGCTGCCGCACCAGCAGGGATCATTCCGGCCCAGATCCGGACCTGTCTTACGCACGGTCTCCTGGATCGCGCCCGCGGCTTCGTTCCCCCGATGGGCGCGGATATTGCGGGCAATGGGTGCAGCTATCTCCGGCTGGCGAACCTGGACGGAGTAGACAGACTTGACGATATCGCTACGAATGGCGTCCATCAGCTCGCTGTACATCTGGAAGGCCTCGCGCTTGTAGGCCACCACCGGATCGACGCCGCCGATGCCCTGCAAGCCGATACCTTCGCGCAGGCGGTCCAGATCGGTGAGATGGCGCACCCAGCGATTGTCCACTGCCTGGAGCATAATCTGCTTTTCGGCCCGACGCATCAATTCATCGCCAATCTCCTCTTCCTTCATGGCATAGGCGGTGAGGGCCATGTCAACGGCCTGCTCTTCAATTTCGTCCGCGCTCATGCCATGCCACAGCTCGTAGGAGAATGCCTGGGGCAAGGGGAAAGCGCCGCCCAACGCATGGGTCATTTCCTCCAATTCCCACTCGTCCTCAAGGCTGGAGTAGGTATATCCCTCTACGATGGATGCGACTTCCTGTTCAATCATATCCTGAACAGACGTCTTGAGCGACGGATCGTGGAGGATGCGCCGGCGCTGCTCATAGATGCGGTTGCGCTGCTCGTTGACGACCTCATCATATTTGAGCACGTGCTTACGAATATCGAAATTGTAGCCTTCCACCTTGGTCTGAGAATTTTCAATCGCCCGGCTGACCAGTCCGGCTTCAATCGGCATGTCATCTTCCACGCCCAATCGGCTCATGATGCCGGCAATGCGTTCGCCGCCGAAGCGGCGCATGAGTTCGTCTTCCAGACTCAGGTAAAAGCGACTCGCGCCCGGATCGCCCAAACGCCCTGACCGGCCGCGCAACTGGTTGTCGATACGGCGGGCCTCATGGCGCTCTGTCCCCAACACGTAGAGACCGCCCGCGGCCCTGACCTGTTCCTTATCCTGATCGGTGACGACAAAATTCTCGCGCAGAATTTCGGCCCACGGCTCGCTGTATTTCGTGGTCGGATCCTGATCGTGCTTGAGCATCTCTACCGCATCGGTCCAGGCGCGCTGATCAATCTCGGTGAGGTCCACGCCCGCCTTGCGCAATTGCTCCCGGGCCATGCCTTCGGGGTTGCCGCCCAGCAGAATATCCACGCCGCGGCCGGCCATGTTGGTCGCAATGGTAACCGCGCCCGGTCGCCCGGCCTGGGCAATGATGGTCGCTTCCCGCTCGTGGTTTTTGGCGTTGAGCACCTCGTGGTCAATTCCCTGACGCTTGAGCATCTTGCTCAGCCGCTCGCTGGTCTCAATGGCGACCGTACCCAGGAGCACCGGCTGTCCTCGCTCATACGCATCCTGGAGATCGTCCATCAGCGCCTTGTACTTGGCCGGCTCGGTGCGATAGACCATGTCGGCCTGATCGTCGCGGATAATGGGCTTGTAGGTGGGCACCACGACCACATCCAGATCGTAGATAGCCTGAAACTCTTCTTCCTCAGTTTTGGCCGTACCGGTCATCCCTGAGAGCTTATCGTACATGCGGAAGAAGTTTTGGAAGGTGATGGTGGCCAGGGTCATGGACTCCTTCTGCACCTTAACGCCTTCTTTGGCCTCAATGGCCTGGTGCAGCCCCTCGCTGTAGCGCCGGCCCTCCATGAGGCGGCCGGTAAATTCGTCCACGATGATGACGTCGCTGTTGCGGACGATGTAATCTTTGTCCCGGGTGTAGAGTGCGTGCGCGCGCAAAGCGTTATCCAGATACGGGATCAGCTCAAAGTGCTCGGGGCTGTAAAGGTTCTCAAAGCCCAGGCGCTTTTCCACATACTCCACTCCCTCTTCCGTCAGCGTCGCTACCCGCTCTTTTTCGTTGACCACATAGTGCTCATCTTCCCGCAACGTCTTGGCCAGGTTGGCGAACTCTACGTAGTAATTGGAGCTTTCCCGCGCTTCGCCGGAGATGATTAGCGGCGTACGCGCCTCGTCAATGAGGATGTTGTCCACCTCATCGATGATGGCGAAATGAAGCTCGCGCTGAGAGAGGCGATTGGGGTCGCGGGCCATGTTATCGCGCAGATAATCGAAGCCGAACTCGTTGTTGGTCCCGTAGGTGATGTCCGTACGATAGGCCTCGGCCCGGCTGATAGGGCGCAAGGACTGGAGGCGATCGTCGGCCACAGGATATTCGGGATCGTAGATAAAGCTGCCGTTGTCCGGCCCCTGGGCGCTGTTCTGGATAACGGAAGCGCTCAACCCCAGCAGGCGATAGACGGGCCCCATGAGTTGCAGGCCGACCTTGGAGAGGTAATCGTTGGGCGTGACCAGGTGAACGCCCCGCCCGGTAAGGGCATTCAGATACATGGGCAGGGTTGCCACCAGCGTCTTTCCCTCGCCCGTTTTCATCTCGGCAATCTTGCCCGAATGGAGCACCATACCGCCCAGAAGCTGAACATCGTAATGGCGCAGCCCGATGGTGCGCTTAGCCGCTTCACGCACGGCTGCGAACGCCTCGGGCAGAATAGCGAGGAGCACATCTTCTTCGGCATTGAGGATGGCCTTCTTGATGCGATCGACCTCGACCCGGGCGAATTTCTGTTCGTCCGTACCCAGGACGGCCATGAATTCTTCCTCAGCCGCGGCCAACTCCTCACGAAGTACGTCAGTAGCCTCAACGATGCGTGCGCGGAACTGGCGCGTCAGATCGCGCAGTTCATCGTTGCTCTTGCGCTCAAACTCGGGCTCCAGCGCGTTGATCGCGTCTACCTGCGGCCGGTGCTGATTGAGAATTTTTTCATTTGGATCGCCAGTAATAGCGTAAACCAGTTTGCGAAACATAAGTGGTCCTTCAATAGGCTAGTACAATTGGGCGTGAATACCGCGCCGGGAATCTCACAACCCCATCTTTGACAGACACTGTATACGGATTCTCGCCGAGATTAACCGGCGGCAAAAATCATCCTGCAGAACAAGTTCATCTGAACAGAATACCCGATCTTGCTTTTTTCAGGCAGCAAGCGGGCACACAATCAAACAAACGAAAAACAAGCGCGTTTTGTGCCCCAATCCAGGCGGATTCTGCATCACCATATTCTACCACGGGGCGTGCATTGGTCAATTTAGGCTTCGGTGACAAATTATTCACGCGCACAGCGACGCCCTTATACGACGTCCTTGTACGGCGTCGGGAGAGCCGTCAGCCTGCCGGCGCATAGGCGCCGACCGGGACGTAGACGGGCGGAGGTGACAGTACCGGCGGTTCCGCCTCACCCCCATCCTCCGCGCCGGCGGCTTCGTCAAATGTGCGCCGGCGCTCGAAAAAATTCCACGTGATGCGGCTTATATCACGCATGGCGCCGTTGCTCGTCTCCCAGTCCATCCAGCCGGGACGATAGAGGAAGACGCTGACGACGTAGGGGCCGTCCGGACCCCAGATGAGAGCCGCGTCGCTGTGAGACTCGAACGCGAAGCCGTGCTTGTGGACAATCCAGGCATCTTCGGGACGGGGCAGCCCGCTCCAAAGTAATTCCTTAAACTCGTCATGGCTCATGTAAAAGAGGATATATTCGCACTCATCGGGCGTAATCGTGGCGGGGAAAGTCGTGCGCAGCAGCCCTTGGTCCTGGGTGCAGTCATAAATTGCCGCCAACAGTTCCCCCATCTCCCGGGGCGTGGACTGAAGGTTGGAATCGGGGTTGGTATCCCACTCCTCCTGCTGATTGCCCGGCGTAGGGATCTGGGGCAATTGGGTTGCAAAGTCATAGCCCGACTGCATATAGGTGCTTTCCAGCCCCAGCGCACGCATCACCTGCGTGACGCGTTGGGCTCCGGCCGCACTGTTCCCGTCGCCCAGCCAGCTCAGGACGAGATTGGCCGCGTAGTTGTTACTCTCGCCCAAGGCCAGGTCGATCCATTGTCCCACTTCCGTGGCCGTCGGATCATCGGCTTCCATGCCGCCTAATTTTTCCATGGCCGCGGTGACAATCGCAATCTTGAGCGTAGACATGCCGGAAAATGCAACGTCGGCATCCATGGCTGCGCTGGTTGCCTGATCAAATTCATGCACATAGGCGGCGGCAAAGCCGGGAAAACTGGAGCTGTACGAATCCAGGGCAGCCGCCAGGTCCGCCATGGCCGGACGCGGCGCGGGCGCCACGTCCATGGTCAGTACGGCCGAGCGCTCTGTGTGGCTGGTCAGCGCGTCAATGACAAGGGGGAGGCTGGCGGCCACGTCGAGGGTATAGCCGGGCGCACCGTCAGTCCAATACCAGCCCCGGCGGGTTTCGCCCACGAATGCGGCCGGCGCATCTGCATCCGCCGCGCCGGCTTCCTGGCGACGGGCGGCAGGCGGCAGGAGGCGCTGGCCCTGGGGCTCGCTGTTATGGAGGGCTGCCGCCTCTTCCAGCCAGGCTTGCAGCTTGTCGCTATTCATGACGAAGCGTACGGGCACATTGCGCGTCCGCTGGTCCATGCCCAGGGCCGCGCGCACGGCAATATCCAAAAAGTCCGGCCCCTCTAAAAATGCGGAGGCTTCATTCAGCATCTGGTCTACATCCACGGCAAAATCCACGGCAGCAGGCTCCAGCACCAGCCGCTGATCGCCGAAGTAGAGCGTCACGGGCGCGGCGTAGACGCCCTCCAGATGACGTGCGATCTCATCCCGATCCTTGAGGGTATCCAGCGCCAGGCCGCCCAGGGTGACGCCCGGTGCGATGGGCGCAGCGATTACCTTGTAGCGCGTGTAAACGGGGAAAACGGCCAAAACGGCGATGAGGATGAGAACAAACCGGGTAAATTTGCCCACTTCACACTACCCCGCTCGAATGAGCGATTCGGGTGATCAACAGTTCAAGGCATAATGCGTGACAGGTCGCGTCACGAGACACGCCGCATAAGTCCCGCAAGAGCCTGATCAATTTCTGGGAATTTCAGGCGGTTCGGGCGCCAGGTCCATCTCCTGAAGCAGACCGTTCAAGCCAAAGTTGCCGGCCAGGGCCACCAGTGCGGGCATCAGAATCAGCACCGGCACGACCAATGCAAAGCTAAGCACGACGAGCGCGATCATGAACAGCAGCATGAGCAGCGAGTAAAGCGGATGGCGCAGGGCCAGGAGAAAGGCATTCTTCAGGATGAGGAGGAAATCCGGCTCATCCTGCTGCCAGAAAAGCGGGAAAAAATACTGGGCCATCATGAGAAAAAAGAAGAGCAGCCAAAGCCAGGCAAAGCCGATGGCCTGACTCCACCCCGGCCCGCTGCCATAGAAGCTGATGTTGAAAAAGAGCCCCGCGGTCATCAGGACGACCAGCGCCAGGAGCAGCCAGCCTCTGCCGATGTACTGTTTGGCGCCGTCCCAGAAGAAGTTCATGCCGACGCGGCGATAGTTGGCCATGCGGTTGGCCACATAATGCAGGCCCATGTTGGCCGGCCCCGCGGTCACGACCAAAAGCGCGCCCGCCCACCAGAGCAAGCTTATGATGATACAGAGAAAGAGTTCATCGTAGGCCGCCTTAAATACGCGTCCCATTACCAAAAAGGCCTTCATAGTCCATCCCGATAGTGCGGTGAATTAAAGCGAACGGTCGCGATTATACCACAGCGGGTGACGACAGCGCGTGACCGCGACGCGCTCAAAAGTCTCCCCCCAATCCTTTGGCCCGCCCGCCAAGCGCGACTATAATAGCCAGTCATTACCCATTCTCAACGATCAACCTGTGATCAATCTGTGATCAGTCTGTCGTTATCTATCACCTGAGTAATCATTATGAGTGACGAAGCACGCAAAATTTTAGTCGGCGTTGCCTGGCCCTATGCCAACGGCGAAAAACATATTGGACAAATCGCGGGGGCTTATCTGCCGCCGGATATTTTTGCTCGCTATCAGCGCCTACAGGGCAATGACGTACTGATGGTAAGCGGATCGGATACCCACGGTACGCCCGTAACGCTCAAGGCCGAGGCCGAAGGCGTAGAGCCGGGCGTGATCATCGATAAATATCATGAGATGTTTGTAGATGGCTGTCTGGCCATGGGGCTGACCTTCGATTGGTACACCCATACCGATACCCGAAACCACTGGAACGTGACCCAGGCTATGTTTCTGCGCCACATGGCCAACGGCTACATCTACCGGGACATTCAGCGTCAGTGGTACGATCCGGTCGCGGGGCGCTTTCTGGCCGATCGCTACGTAGAGGGCGTCTGCCCCTTCTGTGGGTACGAAGACGCCCGGGGCGACCAGTGCGATAATTGCGGACGCCTCTACGATGCGCTGGAATTGAAGCAGCCGCGCTCCAAGCTGACGGGCAGCACGGATCTGGAAATTCGGGAGACCGAACATTTCTTCCTGGACATGGGCAAGATGAACGAGCCGCTCCTCCGCTGGATCAACGAAGGCAAGGATTTCTGGCGTCCCAACGTGCTTAACTTTACCCGGGGCCAGCTTGAGTTGCAGGAATTACGCGGACGCCCGATTACCCGTGACATCGAATGGGGCATCACCATTCCGCTGGAAGGCTACGAAAACAAGCGCATCTACGTCTGGTACGATGCGGTCATCGGCTACCTGAGCGCGCCCATTGAGTGGGCCAGCGTGACGGGCGACGAAGAGGCCTGGCGTCAATGGTGGGACGCGGGGGTCAATCCCGACGCGCGCATTTATAACTTCATCGGCAAGGACAACATTCCCTTCCACACCGAGATTTGGCCGGGCATGCTCATGGGTTGGAATGACGGCGGCGAGGGGCGGCTGAATCTGCCCTACGATGTGCCTGCCAACGAATATCTCAACCTGGGCGGCGAACAATTCAGCACCAGCCGGGGTCGGGTCATCGGCTTCAACAGCGTGCTGGAGGAGTTCCAGCCCGATGCCTGGCGCTACGTGCTGACCGCGCTCGCGCCCGAAACCAGCGACGTAGAATTCACCTGGCTGGACTTCATGGAGCGCATCAACAATGAGCTGGTGGCCAATTGGGGGAATCTGGTCAACCGGGTCATGGGCTTCGCCTACAAGCGCTTTGACGGCCATATCCCCGCGCCGGGCGCGCTGGATGAGACGGACGAACAACTGCTGGCCGACATCAAGGCGGGCTTCGCAAGCGCGGGCGATCTGTACGATGCCGTCAAGCTGAAGAGCGCGCTCATTGAAGTGCGCCGCCTGAGTCAGCGGGTCAATCAATACCTCAACGACAAAGCGCCGTGGAAGCTGATCAAGGAAGATCCGGAAGCCGCGGCCACGGCCGTCTACGTGGCGCTGCAAGCCATCGATTGGCTCAAGATTCTCTGGGGGCCGATCCTTCCCTTCGCCAGCGAGCAGATCAACGTCATGCTGGGCTATACGGAACCCATCTTCGGTCGCCAGTATACCCAGCGCGTAGACGATGATCGGGGCGATCATCTGGTATTACGCTACGATCACGCGCCCGCGGCCGGACGCTGGGCGCCCTCGATCCTGCCGCCGGGTCAGGCCATGCAGCCGCCGACGCCGCTCTTTGAGAAGCTGGACGACGAAATTATGGCTGAGCGGGTGGCGCGGATTGGGTAACGATTGTCCGCATAGCGCTTGCGGGCCGCCCCCCGGGAGCGCCGGACTCCAGTCCGGCAGTACCGTTAAGCCGGAGCTTGGCGCTCCCGGAGGCGGCTATTGGGCGAAAAACGCGTCCCAGGGAATCTCGGCCGGTGCGTCGTGGCAGACGATATCGATCATGGTGCGCATGAGGGGCAGCGCATCTCCCTCCAACTCGCCGGCATCCACCATGCGTTCGACCGCGGGGCCGATGGCCTGGGCCAGCTGCGCTCCCTCGATGGTGTCATCCGGCATGCGCTCGCGTTTGGCCTGGGAATAGGTCATGCCCAGGCCCAGCAGACGCCCCATACGGCTGTTGCGGCCGCCCATGCTGGTCACGTACAGATCGCCCGCTCCGGGTAATGTGAAGACGCTGCGCCGTTTGCCGCCCATCTTTTCCACAAGATAAGCCATCTCCCACAGCCCCTGGGCGAAAATGCCTGCGGCCAGATTGTGCATAACCGCACCGTTGCCGCCCTGGCCGTCCCGCTCCAGAAAGCCGCCCACCAGACCCACGGCCAACGCATAGATATTCTTCATGGCCACGCAGACCTCCACGCCCGCAAAATCAGCATTGGGCCAGACGTGATAATAGGGTGTGCGCAGCAGATTTGCCAGGTGCGGCAGCAGCGCCTCATCTTCACCGGTGACCACAACGCAGGTATCGCGCCGTTCGGCCAGCTCGCCGGCGATGGACGGACCGCCGATCGCAGCCAGGCTTATCCGACTTCGCTGCGCGGCCGGCAGGCCGGCGCGCAGTGCGTACGGCAAAATATGCAAGCCCCGCTCATCGCCGACCAGCCCCTTGGTCAACAAGACAACCGGAATCTGTGCGGGCACGCTACTGAGCACGTCGCCCAGCATCAGCGCTGCCCAATCCACGCCCAACGAATTGACGCCCAGCACCACCATATCCGCGCCGACGATGACCTCGCCCAGGCGATCATAGGTGTAGGGCGTCACGCTTGCCGCCACGGTCGAGCCCAAGCGGGGATGCCGGCCGCTCTCGTGTATTTCTTCGATAATGTCGCCGTCGAGATGGGTGCCGACCAGTCGGATTTGGTGTCCGTTATCGGCTAGGGGAAAGCTAAAGGCCGTCCCCATAACGCCGGCGCCCAAAATCACCACATTTGCCATATGAATTGCTCCCGAAAAGTTAGGTGATCATGCTTTTGGTGTTCAGCCATTTGCATTCTGACAGATTCAGGCTACAGCAAGAAATTTACTTTATCATGCACGGCTTATCACCACTTTCATCGCCTGGCCGGCCTGAGCCAGGCGAAAGGCGTCATCTGCGTCGGCCAATGGGCGAGTATGGGTGATGAGCTCTTCAAGGGGGACAGACGCGCTGCCCAGTACAGCCAGAGCCCGGGGGAAAAGATCGGGCGTGGCGGAGTAAGAGCTAATCACGTTCAGCTCCCGGCGCCAGATTGCCCAGTAGTCTGTTTTAATTCTTGTCCCCGGCTTGACGCCGAAGAGCAGAAGCGTGCCGCCGTCCCGCACGCTCTCCATGGCCAGGTCAAGAATGGCGGGGGTAACCACGGTGAGAATGACCAGGTCAGCGCCCCGGCCGTTGCTCGCCGCGCGGACGGCCTCTTTTACGCCTTCCGCCTCTGCCGCGGAAACCGAACGCGCGCCCCAGGCTGCGGCCATGGTCAATGCGCTGGCGCGTACATCCGTGGCGATGACTCGACTGCTGCGGGCCTGGAGCAGAGGAATGAAAAGCATGCCCACAGCGCCCGCGCCCGCCAGCAACGTCGTGTCGCCTTCGGTGACCGTCACCCGGTCCAGCGCGCGCAAGCAGCAGGCCAGCGGTTCCGTGAAGACGGCCCGGCGGTCGGGCAGGTCATCGGGCAGGGGCTGCACCGTATGGCGTACGTGGCCGGCCGGAATGCGGATAAAGTCGGCAAAACCGCCCGGCTCGATGTTGGTACGCTTGAAGGCCGCGTCCATGGGCGCACTGCCCCGACGCGTGTAGTGGGAAGCGTAATCGGGTACGTGATGGCCTACAACCACCCGACGCCCGAGCCATGCGGCATCCGCCTCCGCACCGACTTCTACCACCAGAGCCACAATCTCGTGCCCCAGCTGGACGGGCTTGGGCACATCGGGATCGTAGACCTTCATGAGGTCCGTGCCGCAGATGCCGCACAGGCGCAGTTCGGCCAGCAGATCGCCCGGTCCCAAATTGGAGCGCGGGACCTGGATGACTTCCACTTCGCCCGTGCGCAGACAGACGGCCTGGCGCATGGTCGGCATATCCTCAACTGGCCGCATCGGTCAATTCCGTGAGTCGATCCACCAGCGGCTGGAGAGCCGGAAAAAGCCCGCGATAGACATCGGTATAGAGGCGGTGATAGAGGGCCTGCCGTTCCGGTTCCGGCGTAAAGCGATCATGCGTGGCGGTCATGCCTGCGGCCGCGGCGCGGATGTCAGGGTACCAGCCGACCGCGGCCGCGGCCAGGATGCCCGCACCCAAACAGGTCGCTTCGGCCGTGGCGGAGCGCACGACGGGCACGCCGGTAATGTCGGCCACGATCTGACACCAAAGTCCGCTGCGGCTGCCCCCGCCCATGGTCACATATTCTTCCAGGCGCGCGCCGGTCGCGTTCATCATGGCATCGCCCACCAGCCGCTGCTCGTAGGCAACGCCTTCGAGAATGGCCCGATAGAAATGCTCCCGGCCATGAGCGGTCGTCCAGCCTATGGTAATGCCCGAGGCGCGGGGGTCCCAGTAGGGATTCATGACGTTGTTCCAGTAGGGCACGAGCATGAGGCCCTGCGCGCCGGGCGGCAGCTTGGCGGCCGCGGCTTCCAGCGCCTCCTCCGGACTGAGGGGCAGGCGCGTCTCCGCCAGATCGGCCGCGAAGCGCTCTACGAACCAGGCTACAGTGAGGACGCCGCCGCGCAGGACATGCTCCAGGAAGTAGGCTCCCGGTACGGGCGCATAGAGGGTACGAAAGGCGCGATCGGCTTCATACCGCTGGCTCATGACGCCGCTCACCACCGCTGTGCCCATATTCAGATAAGCCCGCTCAGGGGTAATGGCGTTGGCGCCCAATCCCGCGCACTGCCCGTCGCCCGCGCCCGCGACAACGGGCAAGCCCTTGGGTAAGCCGGTGGCGTGGGCCGCGTCGGCCGTCACGTGGCCGATAACGGAGCCGGGCGGGACGAGTTCAGGGAAGAGATCGGGCGACAAGCCCAGGTCGGCAATCAGGTCGGCGGCCCATTGCCGCGCTTCCATATCTACCATGCCGGTAGGATCGGCGCCGGCCAGGCTGGTGCGCCAAAGGCCAGTGAGTCGATGGACGAGAAAGGCGTGAACCTCCACAAGCTTGGCCGCGCGGGCAACGGCGTCCGGATCGTTTTGCAACATCCAGAGCACTTTGGGCAGGGATTGGGTCATGGACGGCGGTTTGCCCGTGAGGCGGTGAAGGGCGTCCCGGCCGAAGTCGGACTCTAACTGCGCTACCTGGCTGCGGCTGCGCTCATCCAGCCAGAGGATGGCGTTGCGCGTCGGCCGGCCCGCCTCATCCACGGGCACGAAGCTCTCCCGCTGGTGGGTGATGCCCAGCGCTTCGACGGAAGCAGGGTCGATCTGGTCCACGCAGGCGCGGAGGGCGGCGCAGGCGCTGGTCCACCAATCTTCCGCATTCTGCTCGGCCCAGCCGGGATAAGGGCGGAGCAGCGGATAACTTGCGCGGCCTTCGGCCAGGGCATTGCCCTCCCGATCCCAGGCAATGGCCTTGCAGGCGGTCGTGCTGCTGTCAATGCTGATGAGGGTGTTCATGGGTGGGTGGTTGATTGGTTGCATTGGGGATTGGGAGATTGAGAGATTGGGAGATTGGGAGATTGCAAAGCACAGTCCATCACGCGATCATAACAATCATAGTTCGGACTGCCGCTTTCGCGCACAAAAATTTGCACTATGATTTGATTGATTTGAGGACGGGCTATGATTTTTCGCTGTGCACGCGGTCTGGTCTGTTGATAGCATAATCATAGTCCATCACGAAATCACAAAAATCATAGTTCGGACCTCAATTCAACCAGTCTACATTACCTCGCCTCCGCTTACGTCCAGGGTCTGGCCGGTGAGATAGGCGGCCTGATCCGAGGCGAGGAAGAGAACGGCATGGGCGACGTCGTCGTAGGTGCAGGCGCGGCCCAATGGGGCGCGGGCTTCATAGCGACGGCGGATTTCCGCGGGTGAGACCTGATCCCGGGCCGCATATTGGGCAAAGAGCGAATCAACCCACAGGGGCGAATCCAGGAGATGGCCGGGCGCAATCCCATTGACGCGGATGCCGTACCCGGCCAGTTCCAAAGCCAGACTCTGGGTGAAACCGATGCCGCCGCGTTTGCCGGCGACGTAGGCGCTATTGCCCGGACTGCCTCGCCGTCCCGAAACCGAGTTAATCTGGATGATGCAGCCGCGTCCCTGTTCTTTCATGACGGGAACCGCATGTTTGGCGCAGAGAAAGTAGCCGGTCAGATTGACGTCGATGACGAGCCGGAAATCGGCCGCGCCCAGCTCTGTTAGGGGCGCGGAGCGCACGATGCCCGCGTTGGCGACGAGGATATCCAGCCGGCCCCATTCCGCCACGGTCCGGCGCACCATGGCGGCAACCTGCTCATCGTCGGTCACGTCCGCGGTTAGGGCCAGCGTCGGGCGCTTCTCTGCCTGCGCGATGTTCCCGGCGATACGCGTGACGGCTTCGCCCTGCACGTCCGCCAGCGCCACCCGCGCGCCGGCGGCGGCCAGCCTGCGCGCCAGGGCCTCGCCCAGCCCCCGCCCCGCGCCCGTGATCAGGGCGACCTGATTGGGCAGCGTTATGCGGGAGGCGCCGGAGCGTAATGATCTCACCAGGGCGGTATTCATAGACCAGTATTCGCCAATCCATGTTACAGCGCGGTATAGCCGCCGTCGATCAGAATCGTCTCCCCCGTGATCAGGTCCGATGCAGGAGAAGCCAGGAAAAGCACCAGGTCTGCCACTTCAACCGGCTGGCCGAAGCGCCGCAGAGGAATCTTGGCCAGCATGGGCTCGCCCTTGGCCGGATCGCCCCACACCTGCTGGCCCATAGGCGTAAGGATGATCGTGGGCGCGATCGCGTTGATCTGGATGTTATTGCGGCTCCACTCAGCGGCCATGACCTTGGTCAACATGTTGAGCCCGCCCTTGGAAGCTGCGTACGCGCCGTGCTCTTCCAACGCAATGACGCCGGCCTGGGAAGAGATGTTGATGATTTTGCCCATCTGCTGGGCGATCATGTTGGGGACCAGGGCCTGGGCCAGAAGAAAGGGCGTGCGCAGATTGACGGCCTGGGTCGCGTCCCAATCGTCAATCGTCATCTCCAGCAGCGGAGCAATGCGGGCAATGCCCGCGTTGTTGACCAGAATGTCCACCGTACCGAAAGCTTCCAGCGCGGCGGTTGCCGTCTGCACCGCGCCCTGCGCTGTGTTCAGATCGGCCTGGATCTCTACGCAGCGGCGGCCGGCTTCCTGCACCCGGGCGGCCGTTTCGGCCAAGCCGGCCGCATCCCGCCCGGAAATGGCCACATCCGCCCCGGCCTGAGCCAGAACGGCAGCCGCCTCCGCGCCGATACCCTTGGAACCGCCTGTAATCAGGACGCGCTTGCCGGAGAGAGAAAAACGCTCAATATAGCTTGGCATAAGCCGCTCCTTTGTAGGTTAAAAAATCTATCAGGCCTCAACCACGTGGAGCACTTCCCGGCCCCGGCCCTGCTGGATGAGGGGCACGTAGCTCTCCAGCTCGTGCTGTACCGCCGCATCGGTCAGATCGACCGTACGCCCTTGCTCGGCGGACATGTACGCCGCGGTGACCAGCCTGGTGATCTCCAGCCCGTAGCGCCAATCGAGCATAGCATCCCGGCCGGCCAGGAACGCCTCCGCCGCATCTGCATTTTCGTCGGTGTAGCCGTAGAGGTCGGCTTCGTTGTGGTGGACGGTGAGGAGCCCCCGGGAGGCGGTGGACTTTTCCAGCGCCTTCTCGGCGTCGGCGATGGCGTCGGCGGCCGCGTCGCCAATAAAAACCTGCAAGCTGGAGGCCAGGGTATTCACCTCAAACGCGTAGCCCGGCCCCATGCCGTCCATGAGCAGACGCAGTCCCTGTTTTTCAAACATCCACGAGTTCGTGAATTGGGCCTTCACCAATTGCCCCGACTCAGGATTGCGATAGGTGATGACGCCGGTGGCAAAATCCTCCGCCGGCGTTTGGGCGTAGTCGATGCCGAATTGCTCCTGAAGCACGGCGCGCCACTGGGGCAGTCCCCACTTGAGCAGCGCCACCTCTGCGGTAACCGACACCGGCTCCAGAAACAGCGGCGGCTTGTCCAGGGGCGTCAGCGCATACCAGCCCACGGCAATGCTGTGGCAGCCCATGTCCGAGAGCACGCCGCCGCCCTGGCGGGTCGGATCCCAAAACCAGGCTTCATGGGGTCCGCCGTGCTCTTCGGACGAGCGGACCAGAGAAGGCGGCCCCATGGCGCGCATCTGGGGCGCGAGTTGGGCGCGTTGAGTGCGCAACGGCTTCATGAAGAGCTGATTTTCAAAGTAGGCGGTATGGAGATTCGCCGCGTCGGCCAGCTCTACCAGGCGGCGGGCTTCGGCCACGTTACGGCCCAAAGGCTTCTCGCAGATGACGCCCTTGAGCGCGGCGCCGTCGTTGACTGCCGCCACAATCTCCTCCATCATGGCGACGCGCAGGTAGTTGGGGGCATAAAGCGCAATGGCGTCCACCGCGTGGGCCATCTCACCGATGCTTCCATAGACCCGGCCCGCGCCAATGCCTGATTCTCGGGCCTGCGCGCCCAACGCTTCTGCATGCGCGGGGGTACGGGAAGTCACGCCTGCGACCTCCATATTGCGAATCTGACGAATGGCCTCGAGCTGAAAATTGGCGATGAATCCCGCGCCGACAAAGCCGACTCTGAGAGTAGAAGACATGATCGCTCCTTGGTGAGTAAAACCGAAGATTGAAGATTGATAATTAAAGATTGGGCGCTGATGAGTTCGCTGCTGTAAGCGGGGCATTGGGCCACGTAAGGCGTCGCCCTAATCTTCAATCTTTACTCTTCGACTGTTTATTCCCGCAGCGCCCGCTGACGGCCATAGACCGATAGCAGCACCAGCAGGGTGACGCCCAAAATGATCTGGCGCGCGGCTTCGGGAAGCTGAACCGCGGTGAGCAGGCTGCTGATAAGCGTGAGGACCAACGCACCGGCCATGGTTCCCCAATAGCTGCCCTTGCCGCCGGCCAGGATGGTGCCGCCGACCACCACCGCGGCCACGGAAGGAAAGAGCCAGCGTTCGCCCAGGCTGAGGAAGACATTCTGGGTAAAGCCCAGAAGCATAAAGCCGCCGAAGGCCGAAAGCAACCCCGAAAGCGCATAGGTAATGAGCACGGTGCGGGGCACGCGTACGCCCGACAGCCGCGAGGCGGTACGGTTGACGCCCACGGCAAACAGGTGCTTGCCGTAAGCTGTGCGTTCCAGCAGCAGCCACATGACCGCGCCCAGCGCCAGCCAGATAAAAATGACGCCGGGAATGCCCAGCACCAGCGGTCGCGAAATGAGGGTGGACATGATGGGCGCGGCCTTGCCTACCAGTTGCCCCTGGGTCAGGACCAGAATGGAGCCCTGCACTACGCCGGCCATCCCCAACGTCATGACCAGGGGCGGGATGCCCAGGGCGGTAATCCCCAAGCCGTTGATTGCGCCAAAGAGGAATCCGGTCAGCAGCGCCACGGCCAGAGCGGGCAACACCATGCCGTTTTGGCCGTCTACAATGCGAAAGACCAAAATCGCGCTCAGCGTGACGATGGCGCCGATGGAAAGGTCAATGCCCTCGCCGCCGCTGAGAATTACCAACGTCTGGCCCGCGGCGATGATGCCCAGGAAAGCGGACAAGCGCACAATGTTAATGGCCTGCTCAACGTTAACAAAGCCGGGCGCCAAAACGCCGCCCAGCAAAAAGAGGGCAATGGCCAGCAACAGAGCCAGCAGAGGCGGCGAGAGCTGTACTTTTTTCATGCTTGCCTCCGACTGCGCAGCAGGCGCACCAGGCCGGGAGCCGCCAACGCCGTAATGATGATGAGCGCATCCACCAGCGTCTGCCACCAGGTCGGCACATTGGCAAAGGAAATAATGTTGCGAATCAGGCCCAGGATGGCCACGCCTATAATCGAGCCGGCCACGCCGCCCTGCCCGCCGCTCAGACGCGTACCGCCCAACACCACCGCCACGATGGAGTCCAGGGTCATGGCGTCGCCCATGCGGGGATCGCCGGAACTGGTGAGGAGCGTCAGCGCCAGAGCGGAAAATGCGGCCAGCAATCCGGCCAGGACGTAACTGGCAAAGCGCACCCAGGTGACGGGCACGCCGGAGGCATAGGCCGCGTCCGGCCGACCGCCTACCGCGACGAGGTAGGTTCCGAAGCGCGTACTGCGCAAAAAGGTCCAGCCGATGATGAGCAGGATGGCGATGTATATGCCCAGGGGCAGGCCCAGCGGCGCAGCGCTGCGGTAGGTGCGGGCCAATTGCTGGGGCATGGAGCCGCCGGGACGCGGCAAAATCCAGAGGGCAAGCCCGCTGAAGATAAAGCTGGTGGCATAGGTGGTGACGATGGGCTGGAGGCGCAGAAAGGCGACGCAAAAGCCGTTGAGCGCGCCCGCCGCCATGCCCACGCCTGCGGCGGCCAGAACAATTAGGGCAATCTGCCCGGCCGCCGCATCAGGCGACAGGTTCGTCACCAACACGGCCGCGGCCAGAGAGACGATGGCGCCCACCGACAGGTCGATGCCGCCGGTGATGATGACGATCGTCTGCCCCGCGGCCAGAATCATGAGCGGCAGAAAAGTCCGCATATTGCTGTTGAGCACACGCGACTGAAACAGATTGGGCTGGAGGAGATAGTTCACCGCCAGGGCCAATGCCAGCAGCAGCAGCGCCAGCAGATAGGGATGGCGCGCGTTCAAGCGCCGAAAGTCGAAGCGGCTCATGAGGACGAGCCTCCTTGGTCGCCGGCCTGTTCGACCGCGCCCATGCTGGCGGCAACCAGGTTTTCCTTTTGCAGCGAAACGCCGCTCAGCTCGGCCGTGATGCGACCGTCCTGCATAACCAGCACCCGATCGCAAAGATTGAGCAATTCTTCGTCCTCGCTGCTATAGAAGAGAATCGCCGTTCCCGCCCGCCGCAAATCTTCCAGTAATTGATAAATTTCCGCCTTGGCCCCCACGTCCACGCCCTTGGTCGGGTCGTTGAGGAGAAGGAGGCGCGGTTCGCGCAGGAGCCATTTCCCCAGCACTACCTTCTGGGCATTGCCGCCGCTCAGGCTGCTCACCGGCGCGTCCAGCGACGCCATGACCAGCCGCAGACTCGCCCCCATTTGGGCGGCGTCCTGACGGGCTTGCCCCATCTTGAGCGGCGTGCCGTAACGCACCCACGACGGGAGTTGAAAATTCTCCAAAATCGAGCGGATCAGCAAGAGCCCCTGACTGCCCCGCTCACCGGGCACATAGGCGACGTCGCGCTTCACGGCCTGGCGGGGATGGTTGAACTTCACCTCCTCGCCGGCCAGAGCCATCTTGCCCGTGAAGGGCAGCGCACCAAAAACGGCCAGCAGCAGATCGTCCTGTCCCTGGCCGCGCAAGCCGCCCAGCCCTACCAGCTCTCCATCGTGGACGGCCAGACTCACATCATGGACGCGGCCGCTGCGCAGGCGGTCGATCTGCAGGCGGGGACGGGCGGACGGATCGACCGGCTGCGCCGCATCCGGCTGGGCGACCGCGGCGGCAGACGGCTCATCCCCGACCATGAGCGTCACCAGATCGCGTTCGGTTACGTCGCTCATGGCGCGTTCGCCTACGGTTCTGCCGTTGCGCAACACCACGGCCCTGTCCGCTACCCGGAAAATTTCCTCCATGCGATGGGAGACGAAGACCAGCGCCATACCGTCAGCCTTCCATGCATCCATCAGCTTAAAGAGGCGGCTGACCTGACGGGCGTCCAAACTGGCTGTGGCCTCGTCCAGGATCATGAGGAGCGGCTCCCGGCTCAGGGCTTTCAATATTTCAACGATCTGTTTTTCGTCCGGCGGCAACGCGGCGACCGGCGTCTCGGGCATGAGCGCGGGGGAGACTGCGCCCTGGAAAAGCGCAAGCAGCTCTTCCGTGCGCCGGCGCGCCTGAGTGCGATCCACGCGTACGCTCCAGCGCATGGGTTCGTGATTGAGCCAGATATTTTCGGTGACGGTCATATCGGGAATCAGGCTCAACTCCTGATAGACCGCGGTAATGCCGCGGCGAATGGCTCCCTGAGGCGATGAAAACGTCACGGCCTGGCCGTCAACTTCCAGCCGCCCTTCGTCGGGTGCAAGCACGCCGGTGATGATTTTGGCCAGGGTGCTCTTGCCGCTGCCATTGGCGCCCAGCAGCGCAACCACTTCGCCCCCATCCACCGTCAGATCGCCTTCAGCCAGGGCGACAACCCCACTGAAGCGCTTGACGATATGGCGGGCGGTTAAAGAAATGGACATAAACAGGGTGGTTGGGTGATGAGGTTATTGGGGAAACGGGACTGCGTACTACGTACTGCGTAATTGGTTGCGTCGCCGTGTTGATCCGGAAACAACCTGAATCTTTCGTTACGACGACCTTACGCAGTACGTAGCATTGAGTACGCAACAGTGCGCTTTACTGCATAAACGCGGCGGCATCTTCCTGAGTGATAAAGCCGTCATTCACATAGGAAGCGGGCTTATCTTCCACTTCAGCGTAATATTCAGCAAAATTATCGCTGGTCACCACGTAGGGCACGGGGACGTAGAGGGAGTTGCCGCAGGAGCCGGCCAGTTGCGCTTCGTCTACCTGACCGCCCTGAAGCATTTCGATGGCGACCCGCAGACCGCTGGCGCCCACGCCCGGCGGATTGACCACGCCGACGGTGGTGAAGTCGGGTCGCTCGGTCAGCACCTCATTCCAGAGTTGCAGATACCCGGCACGCGCTTCACCGGAGACAACCGGCCATTCGTCGGGGTTAGCGGTCTGGACGGCGCGCAGCACACCCTCGGCCATACCGTCCTGGGTCCAGATGGCGTCAATGTTGGGCAGGGAGGCCAGGAAATCCGATGCAACCTGCTGACCCGTGGCCTGGTCCCAGCCGCCGGTGTCCCGGCCGACCACAGTGATGTCGGGATAGTCGGCTAATACCTCATCCACGCCGGCCATGCGCGCTTCGTTGGCGGGATGGCCCACAAAGCCTTCGATGAGAACCAGGTCGCCCTGACCGCCCATCGCTTCCGCTACCCACTGGGCGCTGGTCTTGGCCCACTCTTTCTGGTCGATGACCACGTTATAGACGCCCTCGGCGCAGATTTCCTGATCGACGGCAATGACGATAATGCCTTCGGCGGTTGCCTCTTCCAGCGTCGGATTCAGGGCATTCACGTCGCCGGGGTTGATGATGATGGCATCCACGCCCCGGTTCATCAGGTTCTGAATCTGCTGGATCTGACCCTGCGCATCGGTGTCGGCATTCTCAATCACCAACTCGTTGGTCAGGCCCTGATCCATGAACTCTGCGTTCACTTCTTCCAGGTCCTGAATCATCTGGGTGCGCCATTCGGAGCCGACGAAGTTGTTGGAGACGCCGATTGTAAATGGTCCAGACGCGGCATCGCCGGCTTCTTCGCTTGTCTCAGCCGTATCGCTGCCGGCCTCTTCGGACGGGGCGACGGGCGCGGCGCAGGCGCCAATCGCCAGCAGCGCCATGAGCAGCAGGCTGAGGAGGAACAAAGTTCGTTGTTTCATGGTGAAACTCCTTCAATATGAATTTAGGAAACAGGCGCGGAGGGAAACTCACTCGTTATTATAGCGCACCGGGAAAAAGCGAAAAAATGGAGCGCGACCAAGGCCTGCCTGGTTGCATTCAAAACAAGTCGATTGGAACCTGCACAAAGCGTTTTGTTCAGCGCTGCTGCTCCGCCATCTCCAGCATCAGCGGGCGAAGTTGGCGATAGGTCTCCTGATATTTCTGGAGGTAGTAAGCATATTCGGCGTGGCGACCCGCATCCGGTTCGTATGTACGGTCAATCGTGACCATGGCTTGCGATGCGGCGGCCAGGTCCGGGAAGTGACCTGCGCCCACCGCGGCAACGATGGCCGAACCCAGGGCCGACGCTTCCGTCTCCGCGGTGGTGGTGATGGCCTTGCCCGCGACGTCGGTGTAGATTTGCATGAAGAGGCTGCTGAGGGTAGCCCCGCCGCTGGCGATGATGCGCTCCACCTGGAAGTCATTGGCGGCAAAGGTGGCCAGAATGTCGGCCATACCGTAGGCGATTCCCTCCATGAGCGCGCGATAGACTTCGCCCCGACCGGTTTGCAGGGAGAGTCCCCAAACCGCGCCCCGGGCAAAGGAGTCGGTATGGGGCGTGCGGTTACCCTGAAAGTAATCCAGGACGATTAACCCATTGGAGCCCACGGGCACGGCCCCGGCTTCCCCATCCAGCAGCTCATAGACGGAGATATTCTGCGCCGCAGCTTCGGCGTCCGCGCCCCGGGCAAAGTTGCGTCGAAACCAGGTGAGGATAGAGCCGGTCGAAACCTGCCCCGCCTCAACCATGCAGAGCCCAGGAATAAGAGAATCGGGAAAGCCGCCGAAAATGCCGGGAAAGTGGAATTCTTCGGCAGCCAGGGCGGACATAACGTTGGACGAGCCCATGATCACGCCCATATCTCCCGGCTTGGTGACGCCCTGACCAAACATGCCGATGAAGGCATCCGCGCCTCCGGCTGATACGGGAATGCCCGCCGGCAGCCCCAGTTCGGCCGCGACATCTTCGCGCAGGGGGCCGACCACTTCTCCGATTCCCAACACGTCGGCCGGGAAGCGGGACGTGAGATCGGGCAGGCCGATGGTCTCGAAAAAGTCGTTTGACCAGCCGCCGCTGGGCGTATGGTAAAACCAGCGGTGAGAGGAAGTGCTGATGTTGAGGGTATAGCGCCCGGTCAGGCGGTAGGCAATCCAATCGGTGTATTCCAACAGCACGTCCATAGACGCGTACGTATCCGGCTCGTTCTGCTTGAGCCAAAGCATCTTGGGCGGCATCCACTCGGCATTGACGCCGCCGAGACAGTAACGCAGCGCCGGGTGACCCGACGCAAAGACCGCATCCGCCTGGGCCGCAGCCCGCACGTCCATCCACAGGAGACAATTTCGCAGGTGGCGGCCGTCTGCGCCCATGGGGATCAGGGTGCAACTGGTGGCGTCGGCGCTGATTCCTTTGATTTCCCGGGCGTCGATGGGCGCAGCCGCCACGCACTCCCGGATCGCCGTCACCAGGCTCGACCACCACTGATCCGGGTCCTGCTCGGCCCAGCCGGGACGCGGAAAATAAGTGGGATAGCGGCACGCAGCCAGGGCAACGCGTTGCCCCCGTGCGTCAAAAATACCCGCCTTGATAGCTTCGGTGCCGGCGTCGATACCGAGAAAATAAGGGGGCTCGAAAGAAACAGGCGCGGACATGGCCGAGAATCCTTTCTGCATAAGTTATTGTGGTGGAAAAGCGTTAACAACAAGGAAACAAATTGAAAATCAGCGCTTAATCTATTACTACAACGAGACTTTGGT
>JAGRCP010000079.1 GCA_020433455.1 Caldilineaceae bacterium
GCATCCGTAGCCAGGGCCGATACGCGGAGATTCATGCCGGAGCCCAGGGCGGTCCAGGCGGTTCCATCCCACTTGGCGATGCGGTTGGCAGGCGTGCCGCCGGCCGTGGTGAACTCTCCCCCGGCGTAGAGGTTGCCGCTCGCATCTGTGGCCAGGGCGTAGACAGCGTTATTCATGCCGGAGTCCAGAGCGCTCCAGGTGGCTCCATCCCATTGAGCGATGCCGTTGGCGGTCACCCCGCCGGCCGTGACGAACCCGCCTCCAGCGTAGAGGGTCCCGCTCGCATCCACGGTCAGGACCCTTACAGAGTTATCCATCCCGGAGCCCAGAGCGCTCCAGGCAGTTCCGTCCCATTTGGCGATGCGGGGGGTGGTTATACCGCCGGCCACGGAAAAGTTTCCCCCCGCATAGAGGTTACCGCTCGCATCCGTGGTCAGGGCATAGACTAATCCATTCGTGCCGGAACCCAGAGCGGCCCAGGTGCTTCCGTCCCATTTGGCAATGTAGGTGATAGACGCGCCGCCGGCGACGAAAAAGTTTCCCCCGGCGTAGAGGTTGCCGCTCGCATCCGTGGTCAGGGCCGATACGCTATTGTTCATGCCGGAGCTCAGAGCGGTCCAGGCGGTTCCGTCCCACTTGGCGATGCGGTTGACGGTCACTCCCCCGGCCGTGGTGAAGGTTCCCCCGGCGTAGAGGTTGCCGCTCGCATCCGTTGTCAGGGCGGATACGCGATTGTTCATACCGGAGCCCAGAGCGGTCCAGGCGGTTCCATCCCATTTGGCAATGCGGTTGGCGGTCACTCCCCCGGCCGTGGTGAAGGTTCCCCCGGCGTAGAGGTTGCCGCTTGCATCCGTAGCCAGGGCATAGACAGTGTCGTTCATGCCGGATCCCAGAGGGGTCCAGACGCTTCCGTCCCATTTTGCAATGTAGTTGACAGCCACGCCGCTGACCGTGGTGAAGGTTCCCCCGGCGTAGAGGTTACCGCTCGCGTCCGTGGTCAGGGCATAGATAAGGTTATTCATATCCTTCAGGAAGAATTCATCACTCCAGTTGCCTGTATCCGTAGCCGCCCGGCTGTGGCTGGGCAAAAAGGCGATCAGCAGCGCGGCCAGCCAGCCGCAGAGTATAGATGATTTACTACGCATGGTTTGTCTCCTTTTGAGAAGCGCATACAAACGTTGTGGACAGAGTTCGACCGATCCGAATGGTTCTGCCCCGTTGGATGATGTAATTGACGGCCGTGCCGGCTGCCGTGGCGAACTTTGCTCCGATGTGGAGAAGGAGGGGATCGAAAAGGGAAAGCGTCTGTTATTCCGACATGTTCTAAAAGCAAACATGGTGTAGGATACAGGAAAGCCCTGACCTGTGCAGCAGACAAAACGTTGCTAATTCGTCAACGCAACAGCAGACGCCTGTCGCTTTGGATTGAGTCGTCCATGGACCACCGGGAATTTGAACGCCAAATTAAAGAGTACATCCGCCAGGATGGCCGCTCTCAAGCGGCAGTCGCCAGAAAGCTGGGGTACGCGCGCGACACATTCAATAAGTGGGTGCGCTTCGTAAACCGGATGCCGGACACGGTCATTTTTGAACTTTGTGAATTATTGGAATTGGGAGAAACTCAGCGCACGGAGCTGCTGGATTTAGCAGGGTACGCAACGCCGTCTGCAGCATTGCCTACAGCGAAGCCGGCCATGAAGCCGGCCATGAAGCCGCCGCTCCAACGCCCGCCCCGGGCTACGCACTTCGTCGGTCGGGAAGCGGCATTGGCTCGCCTTCTGGATGAGCTTCAGCCCGGCCAGGCGGTGACGCTCTGCGGGCCGGGCGGCGTTGGAAAGACCGCGCTGGCGGCCCAGGCTGTCTGGAGCCTTGCACCTGACGGAGAACCGCCTGTGCGGTTCCCCGACGGCATTCTCTTTCACAGCTTCTACAACCAACCGGAGAGCGACCTGGCTTTAGAGGCCTTTGTCCGCAGTTATGGAGAAGAGCCGCATCCGACGCCGGAAGCAGCCGCACGGCGTATACTGGCCGGCAAAAGAGCCCTGTTAATTCTGGACGGCGCCGAAGACGCCGATGATCTGGCACGCATTCTGGCGGTCCGGGATTCTTGCGCCGTTCTGATAACCAGTCGGCAGCGCAAGGATGCGGTCGATCAGTGGCAGATGCTCTCTCCCCTGCCGCCTGCTGAAGCGTCGGCGCTCTTGCAAGCCTGGGGCGGGGCGTGGGCGGCGGATGAGGCGGCTGTCGAGCGCCTGTGTATGCTGGTTGGCGGGCTGCCCCTGGCCTTGCGGTTGGCCGGCCGGTTCATGGCGCAGCAAGGTTGGCGCGTTCAGGACTATCTGGCGTGGTTGGAAAAGACGCCCCTGGCCGCGCTGGATCAGGGGCGGCGTCGCCGGGAAAGCGTCCCGCTTTTGCTGCAACGCAGCCTGGCTCAGGTCAGCCAAGATGCTGCGGAAGCGCTGGCCGTCATCGGGCGGCTGGCTTTGGCGCCGGTAAGCGCCGATTTAATCGCCACGAGTTTGGAACGTGATGCGTTCGCCGTCAAACGCGGGCTCGGTGAGTTGGTGGATCTGGGGCTGCTCCTCACCGACGGCGAGCATTACGAAGTCAGCCATGCACTGGTTTACACCTTTGCACGAAGCGCACTGACGATTGACACTGTCTCCCTGGAGCGGCTCGTCCGCGTTCTCATGACCGAGACGACCGGTTCGCGCCTTGCGCGTGAGAGACTCAGCATCATGCGCAGGCATACAGCCGCGCTCATGGATCTCCTTTTGACGCAGCAGGCATGGCCCCTTGCCAACGAACTGGCCGCGTCCGTCATTCCATCCCTGCATTTTCAGGGTTACTGGACGGATTTGCTCGTCCTGGCCAAAGGCGGATTGAAAGCATCCTTGGAGCTTTGGGACGATGCCGCCGCGATCAATCATCTCTACTGGCTTGCCGTTGTCTATTGTGATCAGGGTGATTATGAGACAGCCGTCAACACGTGCAGGAGAGCGCTTGCCGACGCACAAGCGGCCGGACTGACGGACAAAGAGGTCCACATCCTGAGCCAGATCGGCTTCATCTACAGCCAGATGTCCAGACATGATGAAGCCATTGAGTACCAGCATCGGGCGTGGCAGATTGCCCGCTCAAGCGGCGATCGGGATGACGAAGCCATGACCCTCAATCAATTGGGGGTGGCATATCTCTATCTCGGACGATTCCGGGACGCTTTGGTTCATCTCGAGAAGGCGCTCGAACTGTGTCAACCCTTGAATAACGCTGAAAATCAATGTACGGTGCTCCACAATATGGGAGACGTCTATCGCGGGATGGGCGCACATGAGTCGGCTATTGATGTCTACAGAGAGTGCCTGGATCTCCGGGCAAAAGTCGGCTATTCCAGCTTCGAAGGCATCACGTTGAGCAGCCTCGGTCGATCTCTTCAGGAGATCGGGCGACATACAGAAGCGCTCGACTGTCATACGACCGCGCTGCAAGCTGTCCGCAACGTGGGGGATCGGCGCAACGAAGGCGTTGCCCTGATCAATCTCGGATGTACGTACAATGCATTGGAGCGCTATGCCGAATCGATCTCAGTTCTGGAGGAAGGACAGGCGATTGCCCAGGAGATCGGCGACCTGCACAACAGAAGCATTGGTCTTGTCCATCTGGCTGTTGCCCTCCAGGGATTGGCCAGAGATAAAGAGGCGCACCATGCGTTGGCGGAAGCCTTAAGCATTGCCAACCAGACCGACAGCCCGGGCGTACAGTGCCTGGCTGAGGAAAAGACGGCAAAGCTTTTACGCGCCAACCAAAATTTTGACGGGGCGCTCCAGCGTGTTGAGAGGGGGCTTTCCATTGCCGGGACGCACGCCCTGGACGCCCAATCAGCGGCGCTGCTGGTGGAGCTGAGCGCCATCTATCAGGCGCTTGGCCGCATTGATGCGGCGACAGAAGCGTTGGACCGCGCCTTGGATATTCTGATCCCAATCAGCGACTATGCATCCAATAGGGTGAGGGCGCAGTGTTCCGCCTTGCGCTTGTAGTTTGTCGAAATCCAGACTCTCCCGATAGGCGGCCAGCTTTTCCGCCGCCAGGTTGACGGAGAGACGCGTGCGGTGAAACTGGACCAGATCGACCAACGACTTCTCAGGTGTGGCGATATGGCTTATATGACCGTCCAACTCCATTGCCTCCCAGCCGAAATAATATTTCTCGCTCGTCTTGACGAAACGATAATCAATGCCTTAGGCGGAGAGGTCGCCGTCGTACAGGTGTTGGTAAACATCGCCGCAGTCGGAGTAGAAGAGCCGGTCCCATACCTCCGCATCGTTCAACGGAAGAGGCTTCGGCGATGGCGTGAAACGGGGAGGTTCCGGCTGCATTGTTGTGCCTGGCTTTGCATAATCATCGTTCACCGGGCCCTCAGGTGACGCTTGCTGCTATTGTAAAATTGGGCATAGTTCAGGCGAGACGCATATTACCTTGACAAATTTTGTAGCAAGGATTCGCGAAGTTTTCGATACAAAAACAAAAGAGCGGCTCCGCTATATACGGTAGCCGCTCAACGCAAACGAAGTATATTCTGTAGGTGTGGCGACGGGTGGACTTGAACCACCGACCTAAGGATTATGAAGCCTTCGCTCTAACCGCCTGAGCTACGTCGCCAAGAGTAGAAAAGCCGCCGGCGTGAACCGACGGCTTTTAGGTAGCGGGGGCAGGATTCGAACCTACGACCTCCGGGTTATGAGCCCGACGAGCTACCACTGCTCTACCCCGCATCAATGGAAGCACTATATCACGAACCCCATCCGGCGTCAAATTTTGGGCGTGTAAAAATGCCGCTCATTCCTCCGGCGCAAAGAGCGCCCGCCACTGCCGCCAGATAGCGTCTGCTTCCGCGGCCGGAGGCGAAGCCGACTCGGCCGCAGCCGGAGCGCCGTCGCCCTCCCGGGACGGGACGACCACGATCAGCTTATCCCCCGGCCGGCTCATTCCGAATTGATCGCGCATTACTTCATCCGTATATTGTTCGGTCCGGGTATAGGCCTGCTCATCCAGCAAAGCGGCCTGGCGATCCAACGCTGCGTTCAGCTCAACCTGTTTGGCGGTTATGTCCGCCCGCAGTCCGGCCAGTTGTCCCAATCGCCCCACATAGCCGGTGATGAAGAGCACGCACAGCAGCAGGAAGAGGAGCAGTATAGGCCGGCGGCCGGCAGCCTGCATTGGTTCTTTACGCTGAGTCATCTGGTACGGTTATCCGGCTACGTTTATCTGACGCGAGAAAAATGTTAGGATGCTACAGTACCTCAGAAAGCGGGCGGGGTCAAGAGCGGAAGAAAGACGAAATTTTTTCGCGTTGACAGCATTATGCGCTTTCGTTATACTACACGCGCCCTCGCTTGGGCCTTGCCAAATTGCTTAAGCCTCTCACCAATCCATCCATTTATTATGCGTGAATACGCGCACAATATTGCATCCTCAATAGAAATAGAAGCCACACGATTTGACGCCGTTCCCATGTTATCCAGCGACTAACCACATGGTCGCCTCGTACAATCATTCACAAGGAGAAACGTATGTATCAAGCCAAAAAACGACTTTTGTTATTAACGCTGTTGGCGCTTTTGGCGCTGACTATCGGGGCTTGCGCCTCTTCCTCCACCCCCGCGGCAACAGACAGCGGCGAGAGTGCATCTGACGCGGCCGCCCCCGCAGCGGACAGCGGCGAGGCGGCGACGGATGAAGGCGGCGAGAAATCCATCATCATCGGCTTCTCGCAGGAACCTGAACTTTTGAATCCCATCATCTATACCCAGACGGTGGCGGATGAGGTCGCCGAATTCCTGGTTGAGGATCTGCTGGCCGCCACTGATGAGGGCGAATATGTGGCCATGTTGGCCGAAGAGGTGCCCAGCGTGGAAAACGGCCTCATCACCGATGACGGCTTGACCGTGACTTACAATCTGCGTGAGGGTATGCTCTGGCAGGACGGCGAGCCGCTGACATGCGACGACTTCCTCTTCACGTGGGAGTTAGCCATGAATCCGGCCGAGACAGGTGCGGTGAATACCACCGATCTTTCCGCCATTTCCTCCTTGGAATGCCCGGACGACAACACCATCGTCACCAAGTATGATGAGTTTTACGCGCCCTTCCTCACCACCTTCTCCAGCAATATCCTTCTGCCGCGCCACGCTACGGGCGATCCGACCAACATGTCGAATTGGGCGTACAATCGGGAAGGCTTCGTGGGCAATGGCCCCTTCAAGCTTCAGGAATGGGTCTCAGGCGACCAGATCATCATGGTCAAAAACGAGAACTACCACGGCTATCCTGACAGCCCCAAGGTAGATCGAATCATTGCCCGCATCATCCCCAGCCGGGAAGTGGGCAAGGCCCTCATTACCTCGGGTGAGATTGATATCCTGTGGGACCTGAGTGAAGCTGATGTGCCTGAGTTCGAGGAGAACCCCGACGTGGATGTCTACTCCAGACCGGGCCTGGGCACGGAGCGCCTGGTCATCAATCTGGCCGATCCCGCGCTGGACGCGACGGACGATCCCCTGAACAATCCCCATCCGCTGTTGGGCGACCTGCGGGTGCGCCAGGCTATCGAGCTGGGCATTGACAAGCAATTTATCGTAGACGAGCTGCTCTTCGGGGCGACCACCGTGGGCACCAGCGAGCTGAGCCTGGGTTGGGCCAAGTGCGATATTGCACCGTCGGCCTACGATCCCGATGCCGCCATGGCCCTGTTAGAGGAGGCCGGCTTTACCGATGAGGACGGCGACGGCGTCCGCGAATGCCACGACTGTGAGTATGCCGAAGAAGGCGCGCCCCTGAGCCTGAAATACCAGACCACGTCCGGCAACCAGCTGCGCGAAGAGTCCCAGCAGCTTGTTCTGGAGATGATGGCCGATATCGGCATCGAGTTCTATATCGAGAATGTGCCCAGCGCCGAGCTTTTCGGCAGTTGGGACAGCGGCGCTTTCCGCAAGCACGGCAACTTCGATATCCTCATGTACACCACCAGCGACGTCATCGACCCCCAGAGCCAGATGGACGGTTACTTCTCAGCCAATCAGATTCCGGTCGAGGCCAATGGCGGCAGTGGTTTTAACTATAGCCGCTGGATCAATGAAGAAGCCACCGCAGCCATCGATGCGGCCGGCAAGTCGGCCGACCAGGCGGGACGCGCGGCCAATTACCAGATTGCGTGTGAGCAAATCACGGCCGATCTGCCCCACATCTACCTCTACGATCGAGCGGAGATTGGTCTGGCCCGCAGCAATATCACGGGTTTCGGCGTCAACGTGTTTGAGAACAGCATCACCTGGGGCAACGCAAACTGGGACAAGGAATAAACGTGCTGTTGGTATGAACGAGCTTTGATCCTAATGCGTGCTGCGTAATCAGAAACAGGAATGAGGAACGGGAAATCAGGCATGGCGTCTTACCCGAGATTCTGCCCGATTTCTCATTCCTTGTTCCTGATTGACAGACGCTTCTCTACACCGGAGTGCGCCCCATGACCAACTACATCATTCGCCGCCTGCTTCAGGCTATTCCGCTTCTCATCGTGATCAGCATGATCGTCTTCCTGCTGATCTCCCTCGCCCCCGGCGGTCCGACCTCTGCGTTTGAGGAAAACCCCAATCTCACCGCCGAGGATATCGCCCGCCTGGAGGCCCAACTCGGGCTGGATGCGCCCGTCTACGAGCGTTATCTTACCTGGGCAGGCAAGGTTGTACGCGGAGATTGGGGCTACAGCAACGCCACGCGTCGCCCCGTGCGGACCGAAATCTTCGAGCGCTTGGGCAACACCATCCAACTGATGAGCGTAGCCTTTCTGACGACGCTCATTATTGCGATTCCCATCGGCATCATCTCGGCTGTGCGCCAATATTCGCTCTTCGATCACATCACGACGTTTTTGGCTTTTGTGGGCCAGGCAATCCCCATCTTCTGGTTTGGCCTGATCCTGATCATCATTTTTAACGTCTGGCTCAACAATCCGGTCAGTCCGTCCACCGGCTTTCAGCTTTCCCACCTGTGGAATTGCGGCGACTGCAGCCCCCTTATGCCCGGGGGCGGGATGACGCCCTATGGCGCCGAGAACCCCACACTCTCCCAGCGCATCCAGCATATGTTCTTGCCGGTTATCATGTTGGCGCTTTTCGGCGCGGGCACCTACACTCGCTACATGCGCGGCCAGATGCTGGAGGTGATTCACCTGGACTATATTCGCACGGCCCGGGCCAAGGGATTGAACGAGCGAAAGGTGATTACGAGCCACGCGCTCAAGAACGCGTTGACGCCTATCATCACCATCATTGCGCTGGAATTGCCTGCGCTCTTCGGCGGGGCGCTTTTTACCGAGACCATTTTCTCATGGCCGGGCATGGGACGTCTCTTTTATCGTTCCGCCCAGCGGGGCGATTACCCCATGCTCATGGGCATCATTATGATTAACGCCGTTTTGATCATCTTTTTCAACCTGGTCGCGGATGTAATGTATGCATTCCTGGATCCCCGGGTCCGCTATGATTGATCGGGCGGGGTTGAGCGATCAATCGCCTGAATCTCCCATCTCCTGATCTCTCTGCCGTAAGCAAGCAAACCCTGTAGAAGGATTACCCATGGCCACGACTACCATGACAGCCAATCAAACCCCGGCGCTCTCCAACACCAGGACCATGCGCAGCATGATCTGGCGGCGCTTTCGCCGTCACCGCATGGCCGTGGCCGGCGTTATCGTGCTTAGCCTGCTGATATTCGGCGCAGTTGCGGTCTCCTTTATCAGCCCGTATGATCCGGAAAAAAGCTCCATGCGCGAACGACGCGAGCCGCCCAGCCTGGCCCACCCCATGGGCACCGATACCCTCGGGCGGGATATGTTTACGCGCCTCATGTACGGCGGCCGCATCTCGCTGACCGTGGGCTTGCTGGCTACGGTCGTAGGGGTGACCATCGGCACGCTGGTCGGCGCGCTCGCCGGCTTTTACGGCGGCATGACGGATAACTTGCTCATGCGGCTGACGGACCTCTTTATCTCTTTGCCGCGTATTTTTATGCTGATCATTATGTCTTTGTTGATGCGCTCGCTCGACGTGCCGTTCCTTCAAGCCTATGGCGGCGTGGGCGGCATCGTCTTCATTCTGGGCATTCTTTCCTGGACAGGCGTGGCGCGTCTGGTGCGCGGTCAATTTTTGGGTCTGAAAGAGAAAGAGTTTGTGGAAGCAGCGCGTACCTTGGGTATCGGTAACTTGCGCATTGTCTTTCGTCACGTGCTGCCCAATGCCGCAACGCCTATTATTGTGGCCGCCACGCTGCTGGTGGCCGGCTCTATTATCTCAGAATCGGGGCTCAGCTTTTTGGGCTTTGGCGTACAGCCGCCCACGCCCACATGGGGCAACATGCTTAGTTCTGCGCAGGATGAGATGCGCAAAGGGAATTGGTGGATGGCCTTCTTTCCCGGCCTGATGATTTTCCTGACCGTTATTTCCATCAACTACATCGGCGATGGTCTGCGTGATGCCCTGGACCCGCGCAAAACGGATTGATCTCCCCACCGGTCGTGTGACAAACGGACTTTTGCAAACTTAAAGAAATGACCGCGTCTCTCCAATCTCCGACTTTGTCGGGCAACCTGGAAGGAAACTCCATGTCTGCATCGCCTTTTTTTCGCACGGCCCTCTTTGGATTTCTTACCATCTGCCTTCTCCTGATCGGCGCGCTGCCGGCCCTTGCTCAAGATGAATTTCCGGAGCCGTACAGCGCTGACTACACCTTCATCCGTTATACCCGAACGCCGGACGGGGTGACGGCCACCGTCCGCATTCGCACGACCAAAGACACCTTCCTTTCCTCCTTCCAGCCTGATTCAAATTACGGCGGCGAGTCGAGCCTGCGCATGGGGTGGGATCAAAGCGAATACAACGCCATGCGTCTCATGGTTCAGTTTGATTTGGACGGCATTCCCGCCAATGCCGCCATCGATGGCGCACGCCTTTACGTCTACCAAGCCCAGACCGTCCCGCCGGATGATCAGCCCATGGTCTATCGGGCCCAATATGTTCGCTCGGCATGGGATGAATACGGCGTGACGTGGAATAATGCCAACTATCTGGGTGGTGAAGCGTTGCCCCTGCAAGAATCCGAAGCCGTTGACGGATGGCGCCATGTGGACGTTACGGGCATGATCCAGACGTGGCAGAAGGACGCAAAACCCAATTACGGCCTCATCGTGACCGGCGACGAGACGCCGAGCCTCAACCGGGCGCGCATTTTTCGCTCGCGCGAGACTTCATTGGCCCCTTATATTGAAGTTGACTACAGCTTGCAGTGCGACACTGTTCCACCCCAAACCAACGTGAAGCCTCTGAACGCTTATTCGCCCGGCCTGTTTCTCGCTGAATGGCAGGGCGAAGACTTTGCGCCGGATAATTGCGAGCCCAGCGGCATTGCCTATTACGACGTCTTCTATCGCATCAACGGCGGTTCCTGGGTGCACTGGAAGGAGCAGACGGAGGCGACGAGCCAGCACTTTAAGAACTACGCCGGCAACGGGGACCGGGTGGAGCTGACCGCACGCGCCGTCGATCGGGCGGGCAATGCGGAAGACCGCCATGGCGTCCAGGCGGCTACCACCATTGACGATCTTCCTCCCGCTACCAGCATGACGCCCCTGCCTGCCTTCACCAACGAAACCTACTTTTCCGTTAGCTGGAACGGAACGGATAATCTTTCCGGCGTGGCCAATTACGATTTGCAATGGCGCATCAATCAAGGCAACTGGGAGACGCTGCTGAGCGAAACGACACGCACTTCCTTCCAGATTACCGGCGCACAGCCTGACTCGGTCTATGACTTCCGCGTGCGCGCGACGGATAATGTGGGCAACGTGCAGGGTTTCCCCGAGTCGCCCCAGGCCGTGACCACGGTGCGCACTTATTCCGTCGCCCAGGTTCAGCCTTTCGTGCCGCCTGTCATCAAGTCCGATACGCCCAATCCCGGGGCCGTACTCGTCAGTTGGACCGCTTCGTCGGCCCTCAGGACGACCATCTCCTCCTTTGAGCTTTTCTACCAGTTTAATGGCGGAGCCTGGCAAAGCTGGCAAGCTTTTGCCGGAGACCAGTTCAGCGCAGAGTTTAACTACCAGAGTTTGGGGCTGGGGGATGGCGTCTTCGGTTTTGAAGCCATAGCCGTTGACAGCCAGGGTGACCGGCAGCCGCGTACCGGCGTGGCCCAGGCGTCCGTGGCCATCGATCTGAATGATGCCGTTCAGCCCGCCCAATATCTACCCATCATCATTGCGGCCCGCCAGTAACCGGCCTGCGCGACAGGTCTGCCATCGCCGGCCGCCCAATCAACAGAAAGCAAGCTTGTGACTACTCAAACAGATGCACTCAAAGCGCGGGTTATCGATATCGTGGATGAACTGAGCGTCCGGCTCATTGCTGTGAGCCAAACGCTGCATGCCAATCCCGAACTGGCTTTTGAAGAATATGAGTCCATGAAATTGTTGGCCGATACGGCTCAGGAGTACGGTTTTGCCGTGGAGCGGGGCGTGGCCGGGCTGGATACGGCTTTTGTGGCAACCGCCTCCGGTCAGGGGCCCGGGCCCACCGTTGCCTTCGTGGCTGAGTACGACGCCTTGCCGGGGTTGGGGCATGCGTGCGGTCATAACATCATCGGAACCGCGGCTCTGGGCGCGGCCTTGGCCGTCCAGGCCGTCCGGGACCAGACGCCCGGCGTCATCAAGCTCATCGGCACGCCCGCGGAGGAGCGGGGCGGCGGCAAGGTCATCATGGTGGAACGGGGCGTTTTCGACGACGTCGACGCGGCTATGATGGTTCATCCCGGCACCAAGACCATGACTACCCGGGGTACGCTGGCGTCCAACAAGATTGAGTTTGAGTGGTTTGGCAAGGCCTCCCATGCCGCGGCTGCGCCCGATCTGGGCATTAATGCACTGGACGCCTGCATCCAGACCTTCAACAACATCAATGCTCTGCGCCAGCACCTTACTGATGATGTGCGCATCCACGGCATTATCACCCACGGCGGCCAGGCGCCCAACATCGTGCCCGAGTACGCGTCTGCTGCCTTCAGCGTGCGCGCTGCCACGTCTGAACGTTCTTTTGAAACGCTGGAAAAGGTAATTCGCTGCGCTGAAGCAGGGGCGCTGGCAGCGGGCGCGACGGTCAAATACCAGCACGAGGCCCATTACGCTAATCGCATTGCCAACCCGACCCTGGCCCGCCTTTTCGGCGCAAATGTGACGGCGCTGGGCGAGACGGTGGTGGAGCCCGCGCATGACGAGCGGATGGGGTCAAGCGATATGGGCAACGTCAGCCAGACGGTGCCTTCCTTGCATCCTTACCTGCCCATTGCTGATATCGGCGTGGGCGGGCATACGCCGGAATTTGCCGTGGCCGCGGCCAGCGAGCGGGGCAATCATGCGCTTCTCCAGTCGGCCAAAGCCATGGCCATGACCGCAGTGGATCTCATGACCCAACCGGAGTTAGTGGAGCAAATGCGGCAAGACTTCGCGGACACGGTCGATTTGGATGCGCCGTGGCGTGACAAGAAGTTTTATAGCTAAAAACAGAGAGTCCGGTCATGATGCTCCCATCATGACCGGACTCTCTGTTGGTAATGGGCCTAATAAATTGGCCCTTGCCTACGTCGCGCAATATTTATTGGCCGACGATCTGCATCCCCTCTAACAGGCCTTCTACAATCTCAGTTTGCTCGCCATTTGAGACGCCGACGGTCACCGGGACTTCGGTGGTGCTGCCGCTTACTTCCTGGACCAGGACAAAACGGCTGTTCCCAAAACCGCGTACGGCATTTCCTGGCAGCCACAGGGCATTCTCTTTGGTTTGAAGAACGGCCGCGACATTGACCGAGCTGCCGATGCGAAGCAGATCCGCGTCGTTGGCATCCTGCAGCGCAATAACGGTCGCTGCGTCAACGCCGGTGCCGAACGGCTGGGGGAGAGATTGAATCACGCCCGCCAACACCAGCGATGAGTCGGGCAGTGAAATGGAAACCGGCATACCCTCCTGCAATTTGAGCATGTCCTCACGCACCAGATTGGCCGTAATGGCCATGGAAGTCGGATCGACGACACGTGCGACGGTAGCATATGCGGCAGTGCCCCGTCCCGCTTCCAATTCGGGATAAAATTGAATCTCGCCATCCATGGGCGCAACGATTTGAGCATCGCTTAACTTGGCGGCGCTGCGCTCCAGCGTCAACTCCGCCAGCGCGACATCCGTTTCTAAACGGCGGACGTCCGTCGCGCTGCCGACGGAAAGATCGGCGTCCAGCCGCTCCAGCGCCAGCTCCGCCTCTTCCACCTGGCGTTTGCGGATTTCGACTTCCTGTTCCTGAGGAGCCCCGCGCTCTTCATAAGCCTCCAGCTGGAGCTGCGCAACGGCCAGATTCAATTCCGCCTCACGGCGGGAAAAATCCGCCGCGGTCCGGGCGTCGGTCAGACGCTCTTGAGCCAGGTCATAATTCAACTGCGCCTGGCGCAGATCAAAGTCCAAATCACGCGTGTCGAGTTCAGCGATCAGATCTCCCTCCTGAACAGCATCGCCGTTTTCTACGTGAATTGTACGGATTCGGCCGGCCGTATTGAAGAAGAGATCCTGATCGATGTTAAGCGACACTTGCGCTTCGAACTCGACCGTTTCCTGCACTTCGCCCCGGGCCACGGTGTACAGGGTTCGCTCCAAAACGGGCGTCTGCATGGCCGGTAAGGCGAATTCATCAACCACAGGCGCGGATCTGCGTCCGATATTACAGCCCGCGGTAAGGAAGATAATCAGTAAGAAAAGGACAACGATATCTGCGCGACGCGCACGACGAAGAACAATGTGATTCATAAAAGGCTCATTTTTCATGCGATAACTCATGACTACCGGAAGTCGGGTAAGGCGGACGGCGGAAGCGCGACAACCGCCCGCGCGGTAACGGGCGTCGTATCGGCCGTTTGCGCCGCAATAATCTGTTCGATCACGCTTTTATCGCTCGCCTCGCCCGTTACGGTAACCGTAATGGTGGTCGTATAGGCGGTCTCGGCGGCCAGTCGCGCCCACTCAACTTCAAACGACGGCTCAAGCGCGGCGGCGTCAGGCGGCGTGATTTTGCCGCTTGTTGTTTGGCCATCCACATACTCCAGCGCGGCCGGCAGCGTGCTGCGTACGCGTACGTTGCTTACCGGCTGCGTTTCCGGATTTTTTACGACAATTTGCAACAGCGCTTCGTCTCCTGGGCGCGCCATGGTCGGCGTGTACGCGGCTGAAAGTTGCAGCGTCGTTGCTGCTCCGTCCTGAGCCGGCTCAGCAAGAGCGCGCGGCTCGGCGCGCCAATCGCTGGTAATGGGCAGGCGAATTTGATTGCCCACCGTCAAGCCCAGCAAATCATGGGCGTGGACCCATCCGGCTTGCCCGTCCGGCAGGCAGCAGACGACGAACCAGGCAAGTCCCGTGTCCCGGCCCAACACTTCCACTTCTGTAGCCGGCGGCAGCGTTCCCAGCTGCTCGTACCGGGTTCCGGGGCCGGCATAAACGGGAACCGGGTCCGCGCCCGTGCGCGCCGGGAACGCGACATCGCCTTCCGCCATAGGGATTCCCCCCCCGGCCGGCGGTAACGCTCCCTCTTCGTCCTCTGGTTCGATTGGCGTATCCGCATCCCCGCCGCTGTCGTTATTGCCGGCCGGCGTAGCGGTCGCTTCAGGCTGAGGCAGTGCGAGCGTGGGGGTAGGAATCGGTACGGTTTGTCCGGGTGGCGCGGCAACTGTCGGCGCGGCCGACAATGCCAAAAGAAGCCCTGCAAACAGGAAAGTCGTTATGATTGTCAACTGCACCAATTTGCGCAGCTTCACACTTTGTAGTCTGAACATATTTATTCTCTCTCTTCACGACGGATTCGCCTTCGGCGCAGGCGAGGCCCGCTGGAAAGCAGAACGGATTGAGCAAAAACCAACCAGGGCAAAAACGCCAATTTTGTCCCCCACACGGCCGCATCTACCAAACCATGCAGCAGCATAGCTGATAGGGAAGCGATAACGCCGGCCGCTAATGCCCAGGTAAGAGAATCATGCCGCCAGCGTTTGCCGCCCGGCCGCTCGTCTCTACGCGTCCGACGCGCGTTGACGAGTTCCCTGGCGGCTAGCCTTACGGCAAGAATCGTTGCGGCGCCAAAGCCGATGATGCCAATCATACCCATATCGACGCCGATCTGTAGAAAAAGGTTATGGGCATGCGGAATATCGTTGGACATGGCGTAGAATGGATAGAGTTGGGGCACGACCGGAATAAATAATCCGTGTCCCACGCCCGTCCACATAAAATCGACCAGCGCCCGACTTGCCCGATCCCAAATTTCCAGACGTCCTGAAAGGCCGACGACGGAGGTGTCGCTGGACAGCCCGTCAAGAAACGCCGCGGGCGTGATGCGCCATAGCGCATAAGCGGCAAGCAGCAGCAGGATGGGTACGCTCCAAATCAGCCGCGGCCAACGCAACAAAAACAGCACAAAGAATGCCAACAACGCGGCCAGCAGTGCTCCCCGACTTTGCGTTGCCAACAGGGGGAAGAGCATGAGCAAGGCAATTATGCCTGCGCCCGCCGGCAGCCAGAAGCGTTTGCTCCAGCGCGGCTCTATGGCCAGCGCCAGGGCCAAGGGCGCGATCATGACTAATCCGCCGGCCAGAATGTTGGGATTGACGCTTTCCCCCAGCAAGGGAGCCAATTGCCCCAACCGCGCGTAAAAATCGGGCAGCAGGAACAGTTTTGAACCTGCGCCTACGACTAAAACCTGGGGGCCGATAAGGGCCAGCAGGAGGCCGACGCCCAAAAGCAATACGGCGGGAATAAAGCGGTAGCGGCGGGCCGGCGGCCAGTTAATCAGCGCCCAGAAAAGCGCTATGCCCCACAATAGGTATCCAACGGCAATCCAGGCTTGGGATCGGTAGATCGCAACCGCTATTGTGACGGGCAGCCAAGCCATGAGCAACCCAATGGGCCATGCTAATTCTGTGTGCACGCTCCAACGCCCATACGCCACTCGTCGAATAGGCCACCCTATCAATAGGCTCAACACGAGTAGAGGGTGAACAGCCAGGGTCCAAAAGCGGCCCGGAAAAAGAATAGAGGGACCCAATAGGAGCAGATAAATCGGCTCCAGCCAAGCGAGGCGTCGTCCCCAACGGACAAAAAAGTGCGATAAAGCGGACGGCTTACTATTTGATTCCACGACATTTGGCTCGGCAATGTCGGAGGTAGCGGATGTTGAAATCATCGTGTTCGCCAATATTAGGTTGATTCCGTATTATCTTACCGCACTTACGTCATAAATCTCAGATAGCTAGTTGGTGTAACGAAGTAGAACTTACGCCGTTATTTGTCAGATACGATTTTGCGGGAACCGGGCTGTCGGGCGACGGTTTTCCGTAATTCCCGTTACGTCCTATCGCGTACTCCGGCACCAGGTTGGATAGGGCTGCGTACATGGCCGTTTCGTCCGCATCGATGACCGCCTGCTTGATTTCACGCAGGCGCTGATGCAGATCGTCCGGCTGATTAGCTGCCGCGCTGAATGCCGTATAGATTTTTGCATGTCCTGTCTTTTCATACTCTTCCCCTTCAATGAAGAGTTCTTCGTAGAGCTTTTCCCCGGGGCGCAAGCCTGAATAGACGATTTCGATATCCCGACCCACCTCGTAGCCTGAAAGCTGAATCAGCGTGGCGGCCATATCCGCAATGCGGATGGGGTCCCCCATGTCCAGCACAAAGATGTTGCCTTTGCGCCCCAGGACCGCGGCCTGCAGGACAAGCTGTACGGCTTCGGGAATGGTCATGAAATAGCGCTGGATGTCCGGATGGGTCACGGTGACCGGTCCGCCCGCCTGAATTTGGCGTTGGAAAATGGGTACAACGCTGCCACGGCTGCCCAGGACATTGCCGAAGCGTACGGCCACGTAGGGTCGCTGCAAGCGATGGGCGGCATCCAAAACAACCAGCTCAGCCGCGCGTTTGGACGCGCCCATGATATTACTGGGGTTGACGGCCTTGTCGGTCGAAATCATGACCAACCGGGCAACGTCGGCCGCCGCGGCCGCCTCAACCACATTCTGCGTGCCCAGGACGTTGTTGGTAATGGCCTCAACCGGGTTTCCCTCCATGAGGGGGACATGCTTGTGCGCGGCCGCGTGAAAAACGATCTCCGGTTGAAGCGCCTGGAATATACGATGGATGCGGTCGGCAAAACGGATGTCGGCAATGACCGCTTTGAGATAGACGCCCGCATCGCCCGGATTTTCCGCCAGCAGGCCGCGTGCCGCCAACGTCTGGCGCAGTTCCCGCTGGGCTTCAAAGATAGAGTTTTCGCCGTGACCCAAGAGCGTCAATTGAGCCGGCTGGGCGTCAATAATCTGGCGGCACAGCTCACGCCCAATCGAACCGCCGCCGCCTGTAACCAGCACCCGGCGGCCGCGCAGCAAGTCTTTAACGGATGCGTTATCAATCTGTACGGGCGTCCGGCGCAGCAGATCGTTCAGCTCTATATTGCGCAGCTGATTGACGTTTACCGTGCCGTCAATCAATTCATAGACGCCGGGGATCGTCTTGGTTTCGACCTGGGCCATTTGGCAAATATGGACGATTTCGCGAATTTCCCGACCGGGCGCGGAAGGAAGCGCCAAAATGATCAGATCGAGCTTTGCCTCATGCACCACCCGGGGAATGAGCGAGCGACCGCCGCGTACGGACACGCTGTGGATTTCCATCCCTTGCTTACCCGGATCGTCATCAAAAAAACAGACCACATCCATACCCAGCATGGGATTTTTGCGGATTTCCCGCACAATCGTAATACCGGCCTCCCCGGCGCCCACGATGCCGACCCTGCGCACCTTCCCATTGGGATGGCCGTGTTGCCGCTGGGCGGCCAGGCGCGGCAGAAAGCGTACGCCCGCAGTCAACAATAGAATCAGCAACGCATTGATGATGGGAATGGAACGGGGCAATCTTGCGTCTGGCGTAACCGCCACGCCATTGATGGAGAGGCTGTCGATTAACGCCGTGATGCCAAAGAGAAAAATACTCGCAAGCAAGGCTGCAAGGCCGATCTGAATCAGATCTTCTACGCTGGCATAACGCCAATAGCGGCGATACAGCCCCATATAATAATAGACCGCCAGATGCGTCAGAATGACCAACGGAATGTAGATCCAGAGGGTATCCCAATAGCGGATGACGCTATTCAAGCCGTCCGTGCGCAACATGACGGCCAGCACGGGCGCGAGGGCGAAGATCACGATATCCAACATCATCATATGGCGATTGCGCAGGTTCAGAAAGAAATCGTTCACACTGTTGCGCAGGCCATTCGGCAAAAAGTTGTGTTGTTCCATAGAAACGATGACTCCTCTCCTCATCGATTTTTTCCATCAATGCGCAAGCGCGGAAAAATAAGGGCGGCGTTACTCACTTGCGGCGGTCTTTTGGCCTAGCGAGCAAATAACCCACGTTCTTCCGGGGAGTTTTTTTGGTATTGACGCATCGCCCTTTTGGGCGAGCAGCTTCCTGGAAGACGAAATCAGATTACCGCCGCACTCTTAACGACGTTATGGCCGACTCTGGGATGAGTACGTTGATATACCTGAGCGACCCGTTTTTTCTGCCGAGTCCGGCGACTGAAACATGGCCCCGAGGGTATGAAAAATGAGCGTCCAATCGCTGCGCAGCGTACGTCGCTCTTCATACTCCAGGTCAATTTGCAACTTGTCCGGCATAACCTTTTCGCGGTAGGTCTCTTCCCAGTCCGCTCCGGTCAGCAGCATTTCTTCATGCCGATAGCGTAAGGATGCGGCGCTGGTAATGCCCGGGCGGACTGCGAGAATGCGGCGTTGGGTTGTCGTATAAAATTGAACATAATCGGGGGACTCGGGACGGGGGCCGACAAGGCTCATGTCCCCTTTGATAACGTTGAGCAGTTGGGGCAGCTCATCTATCTTTGTCTTGCGCAACAAGCGTCCCGCACGGGTAACGCGCGGGTCTCCCGTCGCCGTAATTGCCGGCCCATTTTGATCGGCGCCCACGGCCATGCTACGGAATTTGTAGAGAAAAAAAATGCGGCCATCTTTGCCGACCCGACGCGCGCGGTAAAAAACGGGTCCGGGACTATCAACCTTTATGACCATGCCGATGATCAGGAAGACAGGCAGCAGGAGGACTACAGCCAGCGTCGAAACAGCGAAATCGATTATCCTAGACATTTATTGTTACACCCATTTCCAATTATCCACAGTCGACAGTCGGCTTTGTAGCTTGTGAGCATTCGTGGAAAGACATGAATGGATGTAAAAAAACAGCTTCCACATAAATTAAGTTCTGTTAACCGCTAAAATCACCTCAGCGATTGCCTGGCTCACTCAAGCTACCTGCGTAGTTTATCGAAACCGGGCAATCAATCCTTCGTTCATACGTTCGAGTCAGTTGTTACACTCCTGTTATATAGCCCCCTGCCGCGCATACATATAACATAAAACTTTCCGGCTCTCTGAGGTTGCGTGGGGTCAAGCCGCCGAATGAATTCGGCTTCTGCTACGGGAAACGTGCTTCAGCACGTTG
>JAGRCP010000080.1 GCA_020433455.1 Caldilineaceae bacterium
TGACCCCACGAAACCTCAGAGAGCCGGATCTTATAATGAGAACAAATAAACATTGGACTATGCGGTAGGGCGGGCGCCCGCAAGGGACGCGCCCTACGGTATAGAATTCAGGCGGGTCAACTGCACAGGATGCGAATGTTGACCCGCCCAAATTTTATTGCAGCAGCTTATCTACTTCAGCTTTGGCCTGGCTGAGGGCTTCCTCGGCGGTCAGCTCGCCGTCTGCCGCGCGGCTGATGAGGCCGTTAACGGCGTCCTGCATTTCATTCTGACGGGCGATAACCGGCGGCGTCACCGGGCTTTCCAGCGCCTGGAAAACCGCGGCCCGGTTGGCGGGCGGCGTCTTGGCCAGATACGCTTCAAAATATTCGGGCTGATCCAGCGCGGGCAGTTCCCAGCCGGTATCAACGCGTACGGTTGCGGCCTCGGCGCTGCCGGCCAGGAACTCGGCCCACTTGGCGGCGGCTTCGGGCTGCGCGGTGGTAGCGGAAACGGCCACGCCATTGGCGAAGAAGTGATGCGCATGCTGGTTTATGGCCGGTTCAAGCTGCACATCCCAGGCGAAATCTGCATCCTGGAAGGCGTCGAACATCCAGATGCCCGTCACGAACATGCCCAGCTTGCCGCTGAGGAAAAGTTCGGAGTCGGAGACGCCCGATAGCTGGGCTGCGGTGGGCATGATGTCGCTGTTCTGGATATCGATCATCATTTGCAACGTTTCAACGCACGCAGGCGAATCCAGAGTTGACGCGCTCATATCCTCGTTAAAGAAATGGCAATCGCCGTTCTGCGCGGCTTTTTTGTAGAACTCCCAGAACTGGACGGGCGAGAAGAGTCCCCAGGTATCGTCGCCCAGCCCGGCAATGGCCTGGCCTGCGGCAACGGCGTCATCCCACGTCCAGTCGGTCGTGGGATACGCCACGCCGGCCTGATCAAAAAGATCGGCATTGTAGAAGAGGAGCACGGTGGAGAAGGTCTCGGGGAGGGCGAGCTGCTCGCCGTTGTACTGGAACGCTTCCAGCGCGCGGGGATAGAAGGGCGTATCCGCACTCAGGTAGCTGTCGATATTCAGGAGCGCGCCGTTCGCGGCGTAGGTAACGAAATTTTCGTAATTCAACTCAAATGCGTCCGGGGCGTCGCCGCCCGCGACATCCGCCTGGAGCAGGGTGAAGTAATCGTCAAAGGGTGCGGTGGTGACGTCAACGGTAATGCCCGGATTTTGTTCTTCAAACGTCGCGACCAGACCGTCCAGATCTTCCACGTGATCCGGCGCGGCCGAGAATGTGAAGTAGCGCACGGTAACGGCATCGCCGCCCCCGGCCGCACCATCACCGGTCGCGGTTTGATCCGTCACCGGGGCCGCACAGCCCGCGACGACCAGCGCCAGCACGAGCAGTGCGCCCAGCCCTATCAAAGCTTTCATCTTGCGTAACATGATTTTTCCTCCTGTGTCGATAGTACAGCACGTGAATAGTTGATGCATGACGCGTAAAGGTGTATAGCCCATGATGCGTGTCCCGTCACGCTTCACGCCTTATCCCTTAATGCCGCTGGTGACGACGCCCTGAACGAACCAACGCTGGGCGAAGAGATAGACCACGAGAATGGGCAAGACGGTAATGACCGCGCCGGCCATGACGACATTCCATTCGGTCAGCGCGCGGGGTCCCGACTGGAGCGCGGCCAGGGCCACGGGCAAAGTCATCACTGTCTCTTTGCGGGCCACAAAGAGAGGCCAGAGATAGCTGTTCCACAAGCCCATGAAGCTAAAGATGGCCAAGGTCGCCAAAGCCGGCCGGGATAAGGGCAGGATAATGCGCCGGAAAACAGTGAAATAGTTGGCCCCTTCAACAAAAGCCGCTTCTTCGTAATCCACCGGCAGCGCGAGGAAGGACTGGCGCAACAAAAATGTGCCGAATGCGCTGACCAGGCCCGGCACAATAAGGGCCTGATAGGTGTTGACCCACCCCAGGCGTCGAATCAACGCGAATTGAGGCAGCACCAGCACCACCGCGGGAATCATCATGGTGGCCAAATAGAGCAGAAAAACAGCATCTCGTCCTCGCCATTGAATGCGGGAGAAGGCGTAGGCGGCCATGGCCGCGATGAGAATTTGCCCGATGCTCCCGGCAATGGCCACAAAAACACTGTTAAAAAAGATGCGCCCCACGGCCATGCGCTGGGCCAGAGCAGCATAGCTTTCAAAGGTGAGCGGGCGGGGGATAAACTGGGGAGTGGCGGTTAGAATGTACTCCTGCGATTTGAGCGACGTGCTCACCATCCACAGAAAAGGCGCGATCATGGTGATGATGAGGAGCGCCAAAATAGCGTAATTAATGACCGCCTGCATCCGTCGATTACTCGGCTTCATAATAGACCCAACGATCCTGCAAGCGCAGCTGTATGAAGGTGATGACAAAAATAATCAGAAAGAGGGCCCATGACATGGCCGAAGCGTAGCCCATGCGCCCGTAGCTGAACGCATTTTGCACCACCTCAGTCACGATGACTTCGACCTGGCGATCCGCCGCGCTGTCGGGCATGGGCATGAGCCAAACCTGCTCGAACATCTGGAAATAGTTGATGAGCAGGGTAATCAGCACGAAAAACATGGTCGGCGTGAGCAGGGGCAGGGTGATGCTGCGCACGATGCGTCCGCGCCCAGCGCCGTCAATACGCGCGGCCTCGTAGTAGGTGGTCGAAATGCCCTGCAAGCCGCCCAGAAAGAGGAGCGCAATGTAGCCCACGTCTTTCCAAATGCTGGTCAGGACGATAGCGATGGCCGCGGTAGTCGGTTCATAAAGCCAGGCGGGGCCGGCTATGCCCGCCAGCCCCAACCCCCAGTTGATGAGTCCGTAGGCGGGATTGAAGAGCCACTTCCAGATGATGGAGACCACTACCCACGAGGCAACGACGGGCAGAAAGCTCACCGTGCGGGCAAGAATCTTGCCGCGGAATTGCTGATTGAGGTAGAGCGCTAGGACCAGCCCCAACCCAAAGACGGCGGGAAGGTAAAGCGCAATCATGAGCAGGGTATAGCGAACTGCATTCCAAAAATCGGCGTCACCCATCAGTTCGCCAAAATTGGCCAGGCCCACATAGACGGGCGGCGTCAACAAGTTCCAGCGATGGAGCGCATACCAGAGGGAGGAAAAGATTGGGTAGATGACGAAGACGGCCAATCCCGCCGCGCTGGGCAGCAGAAAAAAGAGCACCCACTTCCATTTTTGCCAACCCTGCGTACCGGCCATTCGGCTTCTCCGTTAGAGTCCGTCGGACTGAATGACGGGTGAGACAAAAGCCTTGCTCAGCACCAGCCCGGCCGCGCCCCGGGCCCAGTCCTGATCACCGGTCTCGCGAATTAAAATTTGGACGTCATCCAACAGGTGTGCGAAGGCATGCTCGCGCAGCGCACGCTCCATGGCGTCCAGCCGATACGGTCCGGCCGCCACACCCTCACCGCTGATGATGAGCAGATCGGGCACGAAGACGTTGATTACATTGGCCGTGGCTTTGCCCAGTAAGGCCCCGCTTTGGGCCAACGCGGCTTGCGCGGCCGGATCGCCTGCACTTGCTGCGGCCGCAACTTCATCGATGGTTGCGTATGCCGCTCCGGCCGTTCTTTGGGCGTTGAGCGTCGCCAGAACAGCCGGGTCCGAAGCTGACTCCTCCAGGGTTCTCTCCTCATCCGTGGGGGAGAGGAGCACAATGTGGCCGAACTCGCCCGCCCCGCCCCGGCTGCCGTGATAGAGTTGCCCGTTAATCACCATCCCCATGCCGATGCCCCGACCCACGGTAATAACGACAAAATTCTTTTGATGGCGTCCCGCCCCAAAGAGCTGCTCAGTCAGCGTGAGGGTGTTGACGTCGTTTTCAACAAATACGGGGCGCCGACTCCTGGCGGCCACCAAAGCAGCCAGGGAAACATCTTGCCAGCCGAAGAACGGCGAATGACGCACCACGCCGGACTGGGCATCCACAATCCCGGCCAGGCCGATGCCTACGCCCAGGAGGCGGGCGGCGTCAACGCCGGACCGGGCGATGTCCTCCTGCAAAACCTGGGATATCCGCATTGCGATACGCTGGGGATCGTCATCGTAAGAAAAATGATGCTCATGGGCGTGAAGGATGGTCGCCTGAAAATCGGTGATCGCGCTCACCATGCGGTCTTCCATGAGCTTGATGCCGACGGCGTAGCCGGCCTGGGGATTCAGGCGCAAAGGCGTCTGGCGCCGTCCGCCGGTGTAATCGCCTTCTCCGGCAGGAAGTATCCAACGTTCGCTCAACAGTTCATTGACAATATTCGAGACGGCGCCGCCGCTCAGCCCCGATGTCTCCATCAACTGGGTGCGCGAGAGAGCCCCCTCGCGCCGGATAGTGTTCAGGAGTAAACTCCGGTTCATATCCTTGAGTAAACTTCGGTTGCCCGGTAAATGATTCGCCATCTTTTTTCATTTGGTGAAATAAGTTGCGAACAGAACTATAGCACTGCTGCTTCACCCTGTCAACGTGAATTTTTGCGTTAGGCGGTCAGGCGATGAGGAGGGAGCGCGGCAGGCGGGATTGGCGTCGCGGTAGAAGCCGGTAAACAAAAAGGACGCTGACACATCGTGTCAGCGTCCTTTTCTGGTCGGGGCGAGAGGATTCGAACCTCCGACCTCTTCAACCCCATTGAAGCGCGCTACCGAGCTGCGCTACGCCCCGAGACCAAAGCCGAGTATAGCACGGCGTTTGCCGCCAAGCAAATAAAATAACCGGCCAATCACGTGAGGATCCTGGCGCAACAGCTACCCCTCCTCACCCAGTACGGAGCCAATAAAGTCCGGCGCACCGTTGAGAAAGTCGGCGATGGCCATGGGACGCTTGCCCGCAGGTTGAACCCGACGCAGCAGGAGCAGGCCGTCGCCTGTTCCCACGGCGGCGCCGCTATCCGCAGCAACGACATGACCGCTCTCCCCATGCCCGGGCAGGACGCCGGCTTCAAGAATCTTGAAGTTCTCTCCCAGCCAGGCGGTAAAGGCGCCGGGCCAGGGCGCATACGCGCGCGTCATGCGTTCGATGTACGCGGCCGATCGGTTCCAGTCGATGCGGCCGTCTTGCTTTTTGATGAGCGTACAGGCGGACGGCTCGCCGGGCAGATCGGCCTGATTGATGGGCGCTACGTTACCGGCCAGCCAGGCGGGCAGAAGCGCAACCAGAGCCTGCGCGCCCTGCTCAGCCAGGCGTTCGCTCAGGACGGCGGCGGTGTCGTCCGCGCGGATGGGTTGAACCGCCTGAGCCAATGCCGGGCCGGTATCCATTCCCGCATCCATGAGCATGAGGGTAACGCCCGTTTCGTCCAGCCCGTCGAGGATGGCCGCGTTGATGGGCGATGCGCCCCGATACGCGGGCAGCAGGCTGGCGTGGACGTTGATGCAGCCGTAGCGGGGCAGATCCAGAACTTCCGGCGGAAGAATCAGGCCGTAGGCCGCAACCACGAAAAGATCCGCCTCCAGGCCGGCCAGCTCCGCTACGGCATCCGGACGCTTGCGCAGCTTGGCCGGCTGGAGCACGGGGATATCCCGACTCCGGGCATAGGTCTTGATTGGGCTGGACGCGGGTTTTTTACCCCGTCCGGCCCGTCGATCCGGTTGGGTAACCGCAGCAATAACCTCCCACCCCTCCTCCGGTCCAGCCTCCACCAGCGCGTGCAGGGCAGGCACAGCAAACTCGGGCGTACCCATAAAAACGATGCGGATGGGGTCTTTCATGCTGTCTCTCCTGATAACGCCTCGCTCCCTTTTGCAACCTTTCCCCCGCGGCTGCGTATTGTTGAGCGTCGGATAATAAGCCAATATCGCCAAGCGGCATGATACCATAAGGAAAGTCGAGACTGACCATGGACGAGAACAAGAATATCCATTCTGAGGGCGAGCCCGGCGGAGAAGAGCGTCGCCCCGAGGATCCCACCATCTTTGAGCGGGCTGTGGGCACAGCCCGGGAGCAGGCCGCCGAGGCCGCTGATTCCCTGCGCCGGGGCGAATTGCTTCAAGATGCAGCCGTTGACCCGGACGCGACGGACAATGACCGGCTGATCGCTATGCTCTGCTATGTTTCGCAGATACTCCTACCGCTGATCATGCCCCTCATCGTGTTGATCAGCGAGAGCAGCAAGCGACGCCCCTTCCAGCGTTATCACGCAGTACAGAGCCTGGCTCTGCTGCTGACCTTTATCGGCATCTCGATTGTGGGGCTAATTGGCTCAGCGATTTTGCAGATTGTGCCCCTGGTGGGGACCCTGTTTGGCCTTCTGCTTCTATGCCTGACGCCGATCTTCGGCCTCATGGCCCTAATCGCCCTCCTCTACTATGGCTTGCAGGCGTACAACGGCAAGCGCTTTGCTATTCCCGGCCTGACCAGCTTTCTGCGCCGGCAGGGTTGGCTGTAGGAGCGGCTCAAGCATGACGACCCGCCCTCCGGCGGGCAGCGCTGCATCCAGAAATGCGGATGCTGGCATCGGGACAAAAAAGCGGGTATACTGGAACCATCAAGCGCGCTGATGATGGTCTGGTATACCCGCTTTTTGATCGTCTGCGCCATTCGTTCACCCCGCCCCAGGCTGTGAGGTCCGCCCATGGAATGGCTGCAATGGATTTGGATCGCCGTTGCGCTTCTGCTGATGATCGCTCAGATTTTTGTGCCCGGCCAATCCCTAATCGTGGCCGGCGTGGGCGCGGTGCTGGCTGCGCTGCTGGGCCTGGGCGGCATCAGTTTCGCCTGGCAGTTGCTGACTTTCCTCTTTATTGGACTGATTGGCCTGCTTCGCCGTCCGCCGCAACCGATGCTGAGCGGAGCCGTGCAGGAGACGGTCTTCGATCTGGATCGCTTGGTCGGGGAGGAAGGGATCGTCATTACCTCCATCGACCCTGAGCGCCTTACCGGACGCGTGCTGGTCGAGCGGGAAGTCTGGAACGCCTATTCGGATACCGGCGAATTCATTCCCGACGGCGCGCAGGTCTTTGTGCTGGCCGTCCATCCCGAACGCCTGCGCGTCCGCCCCATTCCCAATGAACCGCCGCCCCGCACCCGGGCGCGCTGGTCATAACCTCCGGACGCGTGCCGATTATTCCACCCCCATCCCCTCGTGCACGGCTGCCAGTGATGCATCCAATATCAACAGAGCCTCGTCGATCTGCTCTTCCGTCACGGTGAGGGCCGGGGCGATACGCACCACGTTGCCGTACAGCCCGCCCTTGCCGATGAGCAGGCCGCGCGTACGCGCTTCCTCAAAGAGCTGATTCACGGCCTGGGGCGCGGGCTCCCTGTCCGGTCCGTTCACCATTTCTATGCCCTGCATTAACCCTTTGCCCCGCACCTCGCCGATGAGCGGATAGCGTTCACAGAAGGCGTCCAGGCCGGCGCGCAGACGCGCCCCCAGCACAGCGCTGCGCTGAGGCGGCGCCTCCTCTTCCATAACCTCAATGGTCGCCAAAGAGGCTGCGGTGGAAACGGGGTTGCCGCCGAAGGTGCTGATGGTCAATCCTGCGCCGACCATCGCGTCGGCGATCTCCCGGCGCGTGATGCAGTTGGAGAGCGGAAAGCCGTTGGCGATACCCTTGGCCATGGTCATGATGTCGGGCTGCACGTCCCAGTGCTGGATGCCGAACCAGAAGCCGCCCGTACGGCCGAAACCGGTCTGCACCTCGTCGATGATCACCAGGCCGCCGTACTGACGCGCAATCTCCGCCACAATCATGAAGTACTCCGGCGGCGGCGTCACAAAGCCGCCCACACCCTGAATAGGCTCCAACAGCACCGCGGCGATACGGCCGCTGGTCTGGGTGCGGATGACGTCCTCCACGTCCTGTGCGCAGGCGACGTCGCAGCTGGGATAGGTCAGCTTCAGCGGGCAGCGATAGCAGTATGCATTGTGGGCATGCTTAATGTCGGGGCTAAAGGTAGGCCCCATGCGCCATGACGCTTGCGCTGTGAGGCTCATAGCCAGTTGCGTCTTGCCGCTATAACCATGACGCAGGGCGACAATCTCCCGATTGCCCGTGTAAATTTGGGCCAGGAGTACGGCCGCTTCGTTCGCCTCGCTGCCCGAATTATGAAAGTAGGAGGTCTCCAGATCACCGGGCGCGATCCCGGCAATCTTCTCGGCCAGCTTCACATGGTTCTCGTTGGGATAGAGGGTCGATGAATGGATCAGCCGGGCCGTCTGCTCTTGCGCCGCTTCCACAACCTTGGGATGATTGTGGCCTACGCTGGTGGTCAGAATGCCGCCGAAGAAATCCAGATAGCGATTGCCGTCCGTATCCCAGACAAGAAGCCCCTCGCCGTGATCCAGCGGCAGCGGGTCGGTATAGTACAAAATGTGGTTCGGCCAAAGGTAACGACGCTGTTTTTCGAGGATTGTTTGGGTATCCATTGGGTGATTTCCTGTGATCGCGAAGGGGAAAGAGCGGACGCACGATAGATTGATCGCGCAGGTTGACAACGCGATTATAGAGGATTGCCGCGCCAACCACAATGCCGCGCGTTTCATCTGCACGCCGTATCATAATTATTGGTCCGGTCCGAAACCGAATTCTATTTACCGCTTCACCATCCATTTAGAATTGCGCCAGTCGTTTGCCGGCAAACGCATTTTTATCCGACGGGTGGTACAATAATTCCCATATATCCATGTATACTTTCCCGTTCAACCGGATTTCATGCACTTGATCAATGCAGAATACGTGAATAGCTGAATCATGATGCGTCACGGCACGTCCGATTACGCATCACGAGTCACGTTTTAGGCGGCGGCCCGCATGAATTCCGCAAGAGCCCGCTTTTCCACTTACTTTGTATGCAAAGGAGCATATTCCCCATGAGCGCAACGATTGAACAGAGCCGTCCTGTCGGTAAAGGCGATACCGTCTTGCCGCGTGATCTCTTGCCGGCTCAGGACCAGTTTGTACATCGGCATATCGGTCCCCGACCGTCAGACCTGCCCGCCATGTTGGATGTCATCGGCGCGCCTTCGCTGGATGCGCTAATCAACGCCACCATTCCCCCGGGCATTCGCATGAAGCAGCCCCTCAACCTGCCCCCGCCCCGGGCTGAATCCGACGTGCTGGCCGAGATGCGGGCCATGGCGGCCAAGAACCCGCCCTATCGTTCCTTCATCGGTATGGGTTATTACGACACATTGACGCCGGCGGTTATCCAACGCAACATTCTGGAAAATCCCGGCTGGTACACTCAATATACGCCCTATCAGGCCGAAATCGCTCAGGGACGGCTGGAGGCGCTCCTCAATTTTCAGACCATGGTGAGCGATCTCACCGGCATGGGGATCGCTAATTCATCCATGCTGGACGAAGGAACCGCGGCCGCTGAAGCCATGACCCTCTGCAAGCGGGCCCAGAAGCGTTCCTCCACGGCGAATGTCTTCTTCGTAGCCGACACCTGCCATCCCCAAACCATTGATGTGGTGCTGACCCGGGCCGAGCCCCTGGGCTTTGAAGTAATTGTGGGCGACCCGGCCACGTACGATTTCAGTGAACCGACTTTCGGCGCGCTGGTCCAGTATCCGGACACCCGGGGCGACATTCTGGACTATGCCGATTTCTGCGCTAAGGCCCACGCACACGGCGCACTGACGGTCGCGGCTACAGACCTGCTGGCGCTTACGCTGCTCACGCCGCCGGGCGAGTGGGGAGCCGACATCGTGGTGGGCAACAGCCAGCGTTTTGGCGTGCCCCTGGGCTATGGCGGGCCGCACGCTGCATTCATGGCCACGCGGGAGGAATACAAGCGCCTTATCCCGGGGCGGCTGGTTGGCGTTTCCCACGATTCGGCAGGCGCCCCGGCCCTGCGCCTTGCCCTCCAGACCCGGGAGCAGCACATCCGCCGGGATCGGGCCACCAGCAACATTTGTACGGCCCAGGTGCTTCTGGCCATTATGGCCTCCATGTACGCGGTCTATCACGGTCCCGCAGGTTTGAAGCGCATTGCGCTCCGCGTGCGCCTGCTGACCGGCATTCTGCGCGACAGCCTGTTGAACTTGGGCTACACCGTCAATCCGGGCCCGGTCTTTGACACCCTGACCATCAGCGGCGGCCCTCACACCCAGGCCGAGCTGGTCGCCGCGGCCCTGGAGTGCCGCATCAATCTGCGCGTTCTGGATGATGGAGAAGTGGGCGTATCGCTGGATGAGGCCGTCACCCTGGAGGAATTGACTGAATTGCTGGCCATTTTCGGGGCGACTGATGTCGTCGGCATCGAGAACCTGGCCGACGGTGTCGTCCTCGCCTATGCCGCGCCCTTCCAACGCACCAGTGAGTATCTCACTCACCCCGTCTTCAACAGCTACCACTCGGAGACGGAGATGCTGCGCTATATCACCAAGCTTCAGTCCCGGGATCTCTCCCTGACCTTTTCCATGATTCCCCTGGGCTCATGCACCATGAAGCTCAACGCCACCACGGAGATGCTGCCCATTACGTGGCCCGAGTTCGCCCACATCCACCCCTTTGCGCCGCAGGATCAAGCCCGGGGATACAGCGAACTGTTTGAAAAGCTCGGCCATGCGTTGGCCGAAATCACCGGCTTTCCCGCCGTTTCCTTTCAGCCCAATGCCGGCTCCCAGGGCGAATACACGGGCCTGCTCACCATTCGCGATTATCACCTGAATAATGGCGATGCGCACCGTACCATCTGCCTCATCCCCAGTTCGGCCCACGGCACAAATCCGGCCAGCGCGGTCATGGCGGGCATGGACGTAGTAGTGGTAGCCTGTGATGACGACGGCAATATTGACCTGGATGACCTGCGGGCCAAAGCCCAGGAGCACAGCGACAATCTGGCCGCCATCATGGTCACATACCCCTCTACCCATGGCGTCTTTGAAGAAGGCATCATGGAGGTCTGCGCCGTTATTCACCGTCACGGCGGTCAGGTCTACATGGACGGCGCGAATATGAACGCGCAGGTCGGCCTGACCCGGCCCGGCGACATGGGCGCGGACGTCTGCCACCTCAATCTCCACAAGACATTCTGCATTCCCCACGGCGGCGGCGGTCCCGGCATGGGCCCCATCGCCGTGGCCGGACATCTGGCTCCCTTCCTGCCCGGCCACATGGTGGTCGATGGCGTAGGCGGCGAGGCGAATATGGGCGCAGTTTCCTCCGCTCCGTACGGCAGCCCCAACATTCTGCCCATCTCCTACATTTATATCGCCATGATGGGCGCATCCGGCTTAACCGCGGCGACCGAGTACGCGATTCTTAACGCCAACTATGTTGCCAAGCGGCTGGAGGGCTACTACCCGGTTCTGTATCAGGGCACCAATGGGTTCGTGGCCCACGAGTGCATTCTGGACACCCGCCCTCTTAAGGAATACGCTGAGGCGGAAGATATTGCCAAACGCCTCATGGATTACGGCTTCCATGCGCCCACCGTGTCCTTCCCCGTGTCGGGCACGCTCATGATCGAGCCCACGGAGAGCGAATCCAAGGGGGAGTTGGATCGTTTCTGCGATGCGATGATCGCCATTCGCGAGGAAATTCAGGCGATTGCCGACGGTGAGATCGACCCGGAAAACAATCCCCTTAAGCACGCGCCCCATACCGCTAAGGCCGTTCTGGCGGCAGAATGGGACCGCCCCTACAGCCGGGAGGATGCCGCTTTCCCCGCGCCGTGGGTGAAGGAGAACAAATTCTGGCCGGCCGTGGGTCGGATTGACAACGTCTACGGTGACCGCAACCTGATCTGCGCCTGTCCGCCGCTGGAAGCGTACGCGGCCAATGGGGCAAGCGCCTAGCTCATTAGTTTTGTGCATAAAAAACGGGCGGGGATCGTCGATCCCCGCCCGTTTTTTTATGCGTCTTTCATTACATTCCGCCCAGGATCCCCATGATCATCTGGACGGGCAGGACGAAGGCTCCGCCCGGCGCTTGCACCTGCGCGCCCGAGTTGGAATCGCTGTAGACCGTCTCGCCTTCCATGTAGATTTTAGGCGGACTTTCCACCATCATCTCATCTGAATTCTGAAGCGTGGCAATGGTCTCGAAGAGGCCGGTGGTATCCCAATCCAGCACGCCCGCCACGCTGGTCACCGTTTCGCTGGCCGTATCCACTTCATGCATCAGGGTATAGCTCAAGTCCTCAAAGAGTACGGGCGCCAGCATAGTCAGGACGGAGGCCATCTGGTCCACGTCATCCGCCGTCAGCTCGCCCTCCGGCGCGACGTCGGCCTGTTCCAGCACCAGCATGAGCAGATCCCGAAATTCGGAGCTGGTGAAGTAGCCCACGAAATTCTCATCGACTTCATAGGTCGCCGTATCGCTGCTGCCGTCATCCTGGCGGTAGGCGTCGGCGTAGCGGTTCAGGGGAGCATGCATGGCCAGGCCCACGCCCGCCAAGCCCACGCCGGGGGCCACAAATTCCAGCATTTCGGGCCCTACGGGCAGGCCCAACGCATCGGGATCCGCCAGCGCCTGGTCGATGAGCGGCTGAATCTGAATGCCGACCCACCCCCGGAGCAGCGGCGGAATGTTGGGCACAAACTTGATGATGTCGTCCAGGAAAATGTAGACGGTTCCGTCCTTAAGCACCAGATCCAGCTTGAGTTCGGTAGGAATATTCATGCCCGCCGCCTCGGAGATGGTCGCGGCCAGCTCTTCCGAGAAGGTGAAGTTGAGGGTCTGGGCCGTATCCAGCCCTGCGATCAGTTCCGCGGTCAGCGCCCTGTATTCATCCTGATCGGCCAGCAGCGCGGAAATCTCTTCTGAACTCATGGCCTGCAGATCGATGAGGCGCTGGACCAATGCTTCGTCGGCGTTGAACTGGGCTGTGCGATGCACTTCCAGGTTGATGCGGTCCATGGGCAGATTGGGCACATTGCTCACATCCAGCGCCAGATTGGATTCGCTGCTGCCCGAAGTAAGCTGCTCCATATTTTTCCAGGCGGTGAGCAGGAGGTCGCAGTCGTCTCCCTCCAAAACGCCGCAAGCGACAAATGGCGAGGCGGCTGTATCGCCCTCATCCTGGGCAAAGACGACGCTTGCGGAGAGCAACGTCAAAATCAATGCCAGACAAACGACAAGCAACTTGCGCATATGAATCTCCTTTAAGAGGTGGGCGGTCATTTATTTTTTGTAGAAGATTGACCCTATCTTAACATCTTTTCGGGCGAAAGAAAATCGCAGATTTTATCTGGAGAGCGTTTCATGACAGGTCGGCGGACTGATACGTGACGGGTGAATATTTGAGACGCGACGCGCGATGCGTGGCAGGCTTCGCTCGCCTTACGTTTTCGACGACGCCCGTCGGAATTCTCCAGGTTCCCGTTTGCCTGCCGCCTGCGCTTCATACCCTGTTCGGATAGGCGCAGAAAAGGCGAACGGATGTTTGGGGAGATGTATGGAAAAGCACTTGTCAACCCGTGATGGATACAGTACAATTGGGGCGGATTCAGGATAAGGCCGCGCAATGTTGGCCCGCCCGTTACGGAACGGAAGGCCGCGGCGGCCCATCCCACGTGATTTTGTTGAGATTGACAGCGATTTATTCAAGGTACGAGAAGGCATGTTGCGGTAACATTCAATGCGCTTGATTTGACTGAAGATCTCCCCCACGGTTGGTGGATACCTGCGTTGGATGGAACCGTAGGCCTGCTCTATTAGGAGTATCGGTTTCCTTGATCCGCACCTTTCGGTTAAGCGACATCTTCCTGGTTCAACGACTCGCCGGTCAGGCAACGAAGTTGAATGCTGCTCAGGCTTTGCTTTTTCCCACTGCCTCTACGCGAACGGCCCTGAGCGCGGTCATTCCCTGGGGCGATACACGCATCTCCACCTACATTCTTCAGCAACAGGGCCATCAATTGGCGCGCGCCGGTTTCATGCAGGTCCAACGCCGCGCGGGCGACGGCGAAGCGGATCTGCTGCTGCTCGCGCCCGCGCTGGACACGCCGTCCGGTCATCCCGCAATTTGGGAAAAACTTCTCTCCCACTACATCCAGGAAGAGGCCACAGACCTGGCGCGCATCTATTGCGACGTGCCGGATCAGCCGCTGCTGGTGAATACTTTTCGGCACGTGGGGTTTATTCCCTATAGTCGGGAGACCATCTGGCGCCGGACCCGTTGGGAGGCGCTGCCGGCGCCGACGGGCGAAAACGCCTTCACCCTGCGCAAACTGGCTCCTCAGGATGAGTGGGCGGTAAACCAGCTTTACGCCCGCATGACGCCCGAGGCCATGCGCCGGGCCGAAGGCTTCACCGACGATGAGGGTGCACAGGCGCCCATGCTGCGCTATCGACGGGCCGGAACGACCCACACCTTTGTCGCCGAAGCGCGGGGAGAGGTGACGGGCTGCCTACAGATTCGGATGGGAAAACGGGGCATTTTGCTGCAACTCTATGCCGACATGCTGAACCCGGATCAGCAACTGATGCGTAGTATGGTACAGGAAGCCCTGACCGCTGTGCGGGAAAGCGGCCTGCGCCTGCCCGTTTACATCGGGGTGAACGAGCATCACGGCGGCCTCTCCGCACTGCTGACCGACTTCGGCTTTGCGCCCTTCACGGATCGAGCCAAGCTGGTAAAGCACGTGGTTCAGTGGATCCGCGAGCCGGTCCGGGCCATGACGCCCGCACTGGAGAGCGTGACCGAAGCGGTGCCGACCAACTTTATATCGACGAATCTTACAATAAATCCTACATCATTGAACGACCCGCTGGGGAATGCCCCGGTGCCGGAAAAACAAGGAGCTGTTCCCAAGTCGGATTCGAGTCTTCTCGCCGGAAGCGCATCCTTTGCCGCCCGTATACGTCAAGCACGCGGACGGCCGCTTCCCCCAACCAAGGCGGTGAGCCGAAGTGGCAAAACCAGTCGCAAAATTAGACGCGCCGGAACTTGACCAATTGCAGGAACGTCCTATTGACCAGTTACCGATCGACCAGTTAATGGAGCTAGAGACTGAACAGGTGATAGTGAACGCGGTTACAACTACTAACGAGATGGATACCTTACAAATTACCGATGATCTGGATGTGCTGTTAGCCGTCTTGCCCATTCGCATTTCCCGCGCGCTGGACGCGGTGGAGCGCAGGTCCGAACTGATTGAGGTAGTCATGGACCTGGGCCGCTTGCCTGAAGCGCGCTTTGACAGCGGCGAATTAACGCTGAGCGATCAGGAGATCACCCCCGCTGATCTCCAATACGTCATTGATCGCATCGGCGACTTCGGCGCGGACAACCGCGCCGGCATCGAGCGCACGCTCCACCGCATTTCGGCAATCCGCAATCGGCGGGGCGACATTATCGGCCTGACCTGTCGGGTAGGCCGCGCCGTCTACGGCACCATCGAGATCATCCGCGACATCGTCCTCAGCGACAAGAGCATTCTGCTGCTGGGCCGGCCGGGCGTGGGCAAGACGACCTTACTGCGCGAGGCAGCTCGGGTGCGGGGCGATGACCGTCGGGTTGTTATTGTCGATACCAGCAACGAAATTGCCGGCGACGGCGACATCCCCCACCCCTCCATCGGCCGGGCCCGGCGCATGCAGGTGCCCCTGCCCGATCTCCAGCACGAGTTGATGATCGAAGCGGTGGAAAACCACATGCCCGAGGTTATCATCATCGACGAGATCGGGCGGGAACTGGAGGCCGTGGCCGCGCGCACCATCGCCGAGCGGGGCGTTCAGCTCATCGGCACCGCACACGGCAATACGCTGGAAAATCTGCTCATGAACCCCACCCTCAGCGATCTGGTGGGCGGGATTGAGTCGGTGACCCTCTCGGACGAGGAGGCTCGACGGCGGGGAACCCAGAAGACGGTGCTGGAACGCAAGGCGCCGCCCACCTTCGAGGTCCTCATCGAGATTAAGGATCGTCAGCATATGGTCATCCACCATAGCGTCTCAGAAGCGGTGGACGCGCTGCTGCGGGGATGGACATTATCGCCCGAGGTGCGGCGCGTCAACGATGACGGGAACGTGGAGATTGCGCGATCCGAGCCGGCGGAGGAAAATGAGGAAGAGGGGCGTCATCACCGTCGGCGCAAGCGGGAAGAGCCGCGCACAGCTCACAACGGCAGTCGAAGCAGCCCGGCAAGCTGGAACGCGGGTCAGAGCAACGGCCACGGCCGCTCTCGGGAATTGGCCGCGGTGGTGAGCGCGGCCGAAGAGCCGTCCCAGCGCAGACCGCTGCGCATCTATCCTTACGGCATCGGTCAGAATCGTCTGCGCTCGGCCTCCAAGGGGCTGAAGGCGCCCATCCAAATTGTGGACGACCTGAAACAGGCGGACGTCATGATGACGCTCAAGAATTATTATCGCCAGCAGCCCCAGCCCATCCTGGACGCGGAGCGGCGTAATGTGCCCGTCTACATTCTGCGCAGCAACACCATCACCCAGATGGAGCAGGCGCTCATCGATATCTTCAAGATTCCCGCCGAGCCGGAGGATGCGTTCTCGGCGGCCATGCGCGAAACTCAGGAAGCGATTCAGCAGGTGCTTAACGGCGCGTCCATGGCCGAGTTGAAGCCCCAGGCGGCCAATATCCGCAGCCAGCAGCATCAGCTTGCCCGGGCCGCCAACCTGATTAGCCACAGCTACGGACGCGAGCCCAATCGCCGGGTGCGCATCTTCAGTCAATGATACAATCGTGACGCTCTTTATCACTTTCGAGGGGCCGGAAGGCAGCGGCAAGACCACCCAGATTCGCCTACTGGCAGACGCGTTGCGCAGTCAAGGATACGACGTGTTGACAACGCGGGAGCCGGGCGGCACGGTTATCGGCGACGCCATCCGGTCGGTGCTGCTCTCCATTGAGCACCACACAATGAGCCCCCGGGCCGAGACGCTGCTCTTCAATGCGGCTCGGGCCCAGATTGTCGATGAGGTAATCCGGCCGGCATTGGATGCCGGTCGGATCGTCCTTTGCGATCGCTATGCCGACAGCACTTTGGCCTATCAGGGGTATGGACGCGAGCAGGACCTGGATGAGCTGCGCGCGCTGGGGCGCTATGCCACGGCCGCGCTCACGCCCGACGTAACCATCTATTTGGATATCGATCCCCATGCAGGACTGGCCCGCAAGCGAGCAGGCGATGCCGCGGAATGGAATCGTATGGAAGAGGAAACGCTGGCCTATCATCAGGCCGTACGGGCCGGCTATCACGCGCTGGCCGCACAGGAGCCGGAGCGTTGGCTTCTGCTGGACGCAACGGCTCGCCCCGGCGTTTTGCATGAAACGCTGCTCAGTCGCCTGGAACCGCATCTTATCGCCATGAAAGAGAGAAACCCGGCATGAAAATGATTATGGCCATCATTAACACCGAAGACAGCCGTGCGCTGCTGGATCGCCTGACGCGCCGGGGTTTCTCCGCCACGCTGACCAGCTCGGCCGGCGGTTTTCTGCGCGTGGGCAACACCATGATATTTGCGGGCGTGGAAGACGAGAAGGTGGAGGAAGTGCTTACCATCATTCGTGAGGGCTGTCCCAACCGCATTCAGTACGTCACGCCTTTGCCCCCGGTCATGGAGCCGGGCGAGGTCCACATCCCCAAGCCGATTGAAAAGCAGGTGGGCGGCGCGACAATTTTTGTGCTGGATGTGGAGCATTTTGAGAAGACGTAGCCTGCCGCATGAGCAGCGGATACGGGATGCGCGCCAGACTCCGCCGCGTGTTATGCATCATCCCCGGCCGCGAATCGCTCTACATCCGCCTTCGTCTCTTCATCCAGCGATTCGCCGGTTACCCCTTCCATTTGGTGCATAAACGCCGCCAGCGCGCGGGGATCTTCTTGCTCCAGTCCCTTCATCAGATCGGAAGATGACGCCAGTTCCTCAAGGCGCCGTTCCTCCGACTTGGGCGCATTGATCCGGCTCACGCGTCGCTGAAGCCGGACGCCCCCACAGTGGGGGCAGCGGGCCTCCTCTTCCTCCGCCTGACGTACAGAACGAAAGAAAAGCGTGACTTGCTGTCGGCAGTCGGAGCAGACATACTCATAAATGGGCATCTGCGTGCATCCTCTCCTGATTTCGCAACCGGGCGTTTTGTCGCGTATACTCTAGCGTAATACGTAATACGTAATGCGTACTATGTGATTTCTTGTCTCTACCGCCGGTCCGCATCACTCATTACGCATCACTTATTACTCATCACTCATTACCTGAAGTATAGCGACTGACAGGCGAAGGAACAAACATCTTGATTTTTTCCGTGGAAGAGAAAGATGGGGCTGATGCGCTCTATGCCAGCATTCACCAGCCTCGCCCGCTGCTGGTGGTCATTTCCGGCCCCAGCGGCGTAGGCAAGGACGCGACCCTGCAACTGTTAGCGGAAAGCAACCACAGCTTCTATTTTGTGGTCACGGCTACAACCCGCCCCATTCGTCCCGGCGAGAAGGACGGCAAAGATTATCACTTTGTAAACATGGGCGAATTTGCCGGGATGATCGAAAATGACGAACTGCTGGAGTATGCCGTCGTCTATGGCGATTACAAGGGCATCCCCAAGAAGCACGTGCGCGCGGCCCTGGCCAGCGGGCAGGATGTGGTCATGCGCATCGACGTTCAGGGCGCGGCCACCATCCGCAGCCTGGTACCCAACGCCATCACCATCTTTCTGACTGCCGAGAGCGAAGAAGCGCTGGTCAATCGCCTGCGCGAGCGCAAGACCGAAGCGCCGGATAAGCTGAAGATGCGCATCGTTACGGCGCGCAAGGAGATGGATCGAGTGAAAGAGTTCGACTACGTAGTCGTCAACCGGGAGAATTGCCTTGAGCAGACGGTGCAGCAAGTGCTGAGCATCATCGCCGCGGAAAAGGCCCGGGTCGACTGGACGCCGGTGAGCCTATAATCATGTTTGATCCACGCGATGAAAAAGGCCAGGAAGAGGCCGTTCCGCCCCGGGCGCGTGTCAGCGAACCGGAACGCGGGCCGAGTACGCCGTATGCAGGCCAGGGGCCGATTGGTCACCCCGAATTTTACATCAAGCTATCCACCCCGCGCTGGACAAATGTGCTTCTGGCTCTCAATGTGCTTGTCTTTGTGGGCATGATTATTTTCGGCTACCTCTTCTACAATACGCTGAGGGGGCCGGAAACGACCGAGGTGCTCATTATTTTTGGAGCCAAGGTCAATCAGCTGGTTGTCGCCGGTCAATATTGGCGGCTTTTTACCGCCATGTTTATTCATATCGGCGTGCTCCATCTGGTCTTCAACCTATATGCGCTCTATCTCTTTGGGCCCATGGTTGAACGCTATTACGGCCGCGGGCGCTTTCTGGTCATCTACCTGTTGGGCGGACTCTTTGGCAGCCTGGCCAGCTTCGCCTTGTCGCCGGCCATCTCAGCGGGCGCATCGGGCGCGATCTTTGCGCTGATCGGCGCCATTACGGTCTATTTTCTCCGCTACCGGGAGAACTTCGGCGCGCGCGGGCGGGCCATCCTTCAAAACATGGCCTTTATCATTGTCGTCAACCTGGCTTTTGGTGCGATCGGCCAGGGCATTGACAACTGGGGGCATATCGGCGGGCTGCTCGGCGGCGCCCTGATCGCATGGGGGCTCATGCCCCAATACGTTGCGCCCGAGGTGATTAAACCGGGCCGCCAACCCTTGGTGCGCAAAACGCGTACGACCAGTGAATTGCTCTGGCTCGCGCTCGTGGCGGGGCTTTTTCTGCTCGGCTTCCAATACGCCCTGACCATTACGCCGATTTAGGCCGATGAAATTAATAAATATTCATTCCTGTAGTGCGATCCTTGCGGTCGCCCGACAGACGCACGGGCGGTGGCAGGCCCCGCGTCCTACCGTCTTGACGCGACAATAGCTCTCACGCCGAATTTCTTTATTCCCGTTATCTACGGAGTTTTCCATGATCTCTTCCCGCAGAAGAAGCGGCATCCTGCTTCACCCGACTTCCCTGTCCAGCCCCTACGGAATCGGCTCTCTGGACGCCGCAGCATATGATTGGATCGACTTTCTGCATAGCACGCGCCAGACGCTCTGGCAGGTGCTTCCCCTGGGGCCGACGGGCTACGGCGACAGTCCCTACCAGAGCTTCAGCTCCTTTGCAGGCAACCCGTATCTCATCAGCCTGGAGGCGCTGCAGGAGGCGGGCTTTATTCCCGCCGACGTGCTGGACAATGCGCCCGATTTTCCCATCGATCGGGTTGATTTCGGTGCGATCTATCATTGGCGCCTGCCCGTCCTGCGGGATGCGGCCGCGCGCTTTGCCGAGCAGGCCACGCCCGAGCAGCAGGCCGACTTCGACCAATTCTGCACGGAGCAGCAGGAATGGCTGGATGATTATGCGCTCTTCATGGCCCTTAAGGACGCTCATGACGGCCGACCGTGGATCGAGTGGGAGATGCCCCTGCGCCGGCGGGAAGACGCAGCCATGTCCGCCGCACGCAAGGAGCACGCCGTTGCAATTCATGGCCATAAGTTCAACCAGTGGCGCTTCTATCGCCAGTGGCTGGACGTTAAGCGCTACGCCAATGAGCGTGACATTCAGATCGTGGGCGACGTGCCCATCTTTACGGCCCTGGACAGCGCAGATACGTGGGCCAATCCCACGCTTTTTTTCCTGGATGAAGAGTTCCAACCCACCGTGGTGGCGGGCGTGCCGCCGGACTACTTCAGCGCCACCGGCCAGCTTTGGGGCAATCCTCTCTACCGCTGGGACGTCATGCAGCGCAACGGGTACAGTTGGTGGATCAAGCGCATCAAGGCCGCGCTGACCCTCTACGATATTGTGCGAATCGATCATTTCCGGGGCTTTGCCGCCTATTGGGAAGTGCCTGCAGGCGAGGAGACGGCGGTTAATGGTCGCTGGGCCCCCGGGCCTGGCGCCGATTTTTTCAACGCCATGCGGGGCGAGCTGGGTGAAAATCTGCCCATTATTGCCGAGGATTTGGGCGAGATTACGCCCGATGTCATTGCCTTGCGCAATCAATTCAGCCTGCCGGGCATGAAAATTCTTCAGTTCGCCTTCGCCGGCGACGCCAGCGACAAGTTCCTGCCCCACAACTACACGCGTAATTTCGTCGTCTACCCTGGCACCCATGACAACGACACGACCTGGGGCTGGTACCGTCAGAGCGCAACGGACAGTGAACGGGACGAGTTTCGCCGTTACTTCCGCACCGATGGCCATGACGCGGCCTGGACCCTAATCGAAGCCGCCTGGCAGAGCACCGCCATCCTGGCCGTGGCCACTTTTCAGGACGTGCTCAACTTACCCACAGAGGCGCGTATGAATCTCCCCGGCCGCGCCGACGGCAACTGGTCCTGGCGCTTTCAGCCCTGGCAGGTTACGGGGCACCTGGTGGAACGTCTGCGGGAAGCCACGGTTCTCTTTGGCCGGGATCCGGCAACCTATGCCGACAAGGACGAAGAGTCCGGTGGCGACCCGGATCGGGAGAGCGCCGCGCGCCAAGGATGATGAATTACTCATAATCGCGACAGAGCGCGAGCCGAAAAAATTCTCGCTCAGCCAACACTCGGCCGGCCGCCGCGCCGCGTGTCCCTACTACCGTGGCGAAGCTGCTGGGAGAGGAAAAATGCAGGTGCCCCGGCGGCCAACGTCAGAAGTGCGCCGATCCAGTAAGGAAGCGTCGGAGCAACATCAAAGATGATTCCGGCGACCAAGGTGCTGAAAATAATAGCCAGGCTGGTAGTGGACTGGAAGATGCCCAGCACGCCGCCGCGTGCGCTGTCATCGACCGTTGTGGTGGCGATTGATTGGAGCGACGGCATGGTAATGCCCATACCCACGGCGAAAAGGATGCTGGCCGGCATGCCCAGCCACGGCGAAGTGATGGCGGCGAACGTGAGCATGGCAATCGTTCGAGCGGCGATGCCCAGCAGCACCAATGAAACTTCATCAAAGCGCTTTAGCAATCTCCGCAATAACCAGGTTTGGGTAAAAACCTGGCCCAGGCCGATAGACGCCAAGAGTAATCCAATTCCTACCAGCGCCGCCTGCTGACTATAGCCGGCAAACAGTACCGCCTCTCCGTAGAGCGAAAAAGTCGATTGAAGCAGCCCAAAGCCGAATTGGGCCACAAATCCAATCACCAGAACAAAGAGCAGCGGCGCGTTGCTCAAAATTTGCTGCGCGCTAAAGTTTGCTTTCCGTGCCGTGCGGTTTGATGCCTGCTGCTCGTCGGTGACCGTTTCGTCCAGCGTAAGCCAAGTCAACAGAACCACCAGGCCCGCTGCGACCGCGGCCATAATGTAGGGCATACGCGGGCCAAAAGCCGCGGCCAATATACTCCCCAAGGCCGGACCGACGATGAAGCCCACGCCGAAAATCGCAAAGATATAGCCCAAGGCCTCGGTGCGCTTTTCCCGGGGCGTGATGTCGGTGATGTAGGCCTGGGCTACGATGATATTGCCGCCGGTAATGCCGTCTACGATGCGAGCGATGAAGAGGATCGCCACGGAGGGCGCGACGGCCAGCAGCGCAAAACTGAGCGCCGTTCCGATCTGGCTGACGATGAGCACCGGCATCCGCCCAATCCGGTCCGACAAGCGGCCGAGATATGGCCCCGCTAAAAACTGCGCGGCAAAGAACGCCGTTCCCAACCAGGTGATCTCCCGGGGCGACATGGCGAATTCATTCTTGGCATAGAGCGGGAGAATCGGCATGATCATGGCCGCGCCCACCATCTGAACAAAGACAATCATCAGGATGGTGAAGAGTCGCCGATCCATGGTTCTCAAATTCATATTGACCCCTTAATTGTTCCTCATCCTCTCGTAGAGAAATCAAATAGATTTGGCTCTTTTGGAACTCATGCGGTCCACTTTGTTTACCTGTTTTCGCGATCAGCCTGAAGAGCAGCCTACTCCAAATCAATCCACTCAATAACCTGAGGCGCGCCGGCAGCTTCGCTGGTGGCCACGTCGTAGACGACGATTTCCAGCCCATAGCGACCGGGCGGCAGATCAGCAGGCAGTTCCAGCACTTTGGGATCGGGCAGGGGCGTAGCGAAGAAAAGCGTCGTGGGAATGATGCCCCGGGCGGGCGGTCCGTCGGCTTGCGCCAGGCGGCCGCCCGCTTCATTGATCAGACGCAGGGACGTGTTGTATTGGCGATCAATCGCGCCGGCGCCTTGCCAGATGAGGGTCACGTGGAAGGCCCCGCCTGCGCGCGGGGGGGAATACGCCCAGCCGGCGAGGGCCAGCGGGCCCAGGACCAGGGGCGTGGCCAACTCTCGCTCCTCAGTCATCTCCGGCGCGGAGCGGGCGCCCGCCGCATAGAGGGCCAAAACGCCGCGCTCGCTGTATGCGATGTCGAACTGCTGAATAAGTACGCGCAGAAACGCTGCATCGTAACGGGTGGCCAGGCGCAAGCTGTCGCTCACGAACCAGACGCCGGGCGCTTCCTCCAGCAGCCCAGTGAGTTCCTCTGCGGATTGGAGCAGGGGCGCGCCGGACCAACGGTCAATGAGTTCGCCGTCCCGCTGAATGACGTACTCCTCATAGCCGTGCTGGATAGCGTAGTAGTCGCATTCGCCCAGCACCTGAGCGCAAGCGGGCGGCTGGGGCGACAGCACAACCTCGCCCGGTTGGCGCACATCGGCCACATAGGCAAATACCCGGTCATAGCCCTCTACCTGCTGCGCAAGCGTGCTGCGCGCGGGCTGCCAAAACAGAGCCAGCAGCACGAGCGCGGTGACGCCGGTGACCGCCCAGCGCATATTCTCCTGCGTAAGAAGCCGATCGATCAGCCAAACCATGCCCGCCGCGCCGCAGAGCAGCCAGAAGGGCTGAACGAAGAAAAGGTAACGCGCGTCGCGCCACGTAGTCCCCACCAGCGTGAGCATCACCAGAAAAACAAAACCGAACTGGAGGGCGAAAAAGAGGGTCGCCTGATGAAAGCGCGGCAACTTCTCCAGCGAACGCATTTGTCCCCACAGGACAAGCGCGACCCCCAGCGCCAGGAGCCCGGCAATCGTCCACGGCAGGCGTGCGGGCGCGATGAGCAACGGCGCATAGGTTTGCCATGCTCCCTGCACATCAAAAACCAGGCCCATGTAGGGGCGAGTGGACTGGATGGTCTCAAAGTAGCCGGGCTGGCCCAGCTTTTCCATGAGGAAGCGCGCGGCTATTCCTCCCAGACAGATGAGGTTGACCGCCATGACCCCGGGACGCAGCAAATAGCGCGGTCCGCGCCACAGCAGCATGGCCAGCAGCAGCGCGGGGTAGAGCAGGATTATCTGCTCCTGGGTGAAGAGCGCAAGCCAGAAGAGCAGGGCGAAAAGAGCAAGACGCCGACGTTCCCGGGCCGGTTCCAGCGTGGTCAGGGCTGCAAAGAGAGCCCACGCGGTGAGGAGCGCCAGCAACTGGAACAGGGCGTAAAAGCGCGCCCGCCCGCTCCACACGATGGCTTCGGGCAGGAGCGTCAATCCTGCCGCGGCCAGGATGCCGACGCGTGCGTTCCACGCCTGCTTGCCGCACCAGAAGATAACGCCGATGGTTGCCAGCCCCAGGAGCAGGCTGGGCAAACGGCCTACGGTGTACGTGTCACCGAAGAGCGCAAGAAAACCGGCTTCCAGGTAGGAAGCCAGGATGCCCCGGGTGTAAAGTACGCCGCTGGGCATTCTGGGCACGCCGATTTTCTGGATGCGCTCCGCCGCCCACAGGGTGGTGAATTCGTCTACGTAGAGGCTGATGGTGCGCAGGTAGCGCCAACGCAGTTGCGCGCCCAGCAACAGGAGCGCAGCCAATCCCGTCCAGACGACGAGGGGGAGACGATCACTCCGGCCGGCGCGCGAAGGGGATTCAGGTGAGTGGATTGGGTGCATCAAGGCGCCTCGAACGTTCCAATGCGGATGGAATCCCCCGCGACTTCACCGTCGTGAAGAAGGGGCAATCGTCCCTCCTCCTGGGTGTAGAGGCCCACGCGCACCTCATAGCGGCCTGGCTGCAAATCAGCCGGCAGTTCCACTTCCAGATTATCGACAATGCGTTGGCCTGACTGCCAGAGAGAGGTAGCCGCGAAGCCGTTTCGGGGCGGACGATCCAGCCCGGCCACCTGCTCGCCGTCCGGACCCATGACGTGGGCGAAGACGGTGTAGTCTGTCGCAGTGGGTGCAAGACTTTCCCAATAAAGGTGGAGGTCCAGGGTCAAGCCGGCGGCTGCGGTCGCGGGCAGATCGGCACCAGCCAGCCGAATCACGTTGCCGAAATTGTCAATGGTTTCCGGCGGCGATACGGGAACGGGCCAGGGGAGAGAGCCGACGCGAACGAGCGCGACCGGCTGCTCCTGCGCGTCAACGGGCGCCCCGGTCGCGCTGTTCGCAATCGACAGGCGCTCCAGCGTGACCGGATCGTAGACGGCCAGGGTAATCTGGTAGAGTCCCGGCGGCGTATCGCCGGGAACGACGATGATATAACCGTCAGGGCGAATCTCGCGAATGGGCCAGTTGCTGGTGGGCGCGCCCCAGGGCCAGCCGTCGGTCTTCCAGATTTCCTGTCCGTTTTCGCCCACCATCCGCACCTGCACATTGTAATCCAGCTCCATCTCGGCCAGACTTTGCAGGTAAAAAGTCGCGTGGAAGGCGTCGCCCGGCGTCACGGTCAGCGGATCGAATTCGTAGGCGGCCAGGCGAATGCGCTCGCCGAAGTCAGCGGTCCGGGTCTTCCCGATCTCCACAAAATCGGGCACAGGGCCGGCACGCAGATCGTAGATGCGCGCCAGCTCTATCCCGCCGGAGCGAACCGTATGGACCGGCTCCCGGGCAAAAAAATAGTCAATGGCCTGGGGCGACGGCTCTTCACGCTGCCACTGATTGACGTAGAGGACCGCGTAATCCGTATCCAGCCAAAAGAGAGGCGAATCAGAGGAAAGCGCCACTTCCTGACCGTCGAAAAAGTAGGAAAAGGGCCCGTCATGATACCAGGCCGCGACGCGCAGGTTTTCGGCGTCAGGCTGCTGGTTGAGGTACTCGGCAGCCTGATCCAACCCTTCGCCCCAGCCGACAAAGAGGGTGCGGGGCGCGGTCCAACTGCCGCCGACCAGGGGGTTGTAGTAGGTGAAATAATAGGGGTAGTGAACGAAGCCCAGAACCCCGTGCAGCAGCGCCGCGCCGCCGATAATCCACGCGGGCACGAGCGGATGCTGAGTCCAGGCCCGGGCCGTCATGTGGCGGCGCAGGCGGAAGGCCAGGGCCCAGTAGCCCAGCACGGCCACCATGTCCAGCGCCAGCAGCGCAGGCAAGAGGTAGCGGTCAAATTTCTTGGCCCCCACGCTCATGCCTGCGGTAAAGAGAAGCGCAAAGAGGAGCAGGCCCAGGGTCGCCTGCTGTACCCGGCTTATGGTGAAGGGTAATTGTCGTCGCCATGCGGCAATTGCCGCGGCCGCCAGCCCCAGCCAGGTGAGCGGCGTGCTGCGGAACAAATAGGCCACCGGATAAAACAAGATGCCGGGGTCTTCCACCGGCCGCCCCATAAAAAAGTTAACGTTGGTGTGACGTTCCACATACTCGCCCATCTCGCCCGCCATGCGCAGAAGCGTCCCCAGGGGATCGACCCACATGGCCGGCCAAAGAACGACAAAGACCGCGGTGGCAACTCCCCCCCAAAGTGCCAGCCATCCAAGCCAGCGGAGGGCGGCATGCGCCGGTTTCGTACCGGCCAGGCGGGCAGCCCGATACTCCCGCCGCCACTCCACGGCCATGAGCAGCGCGCCGGCAGGAGCGAGAAAAATGGCGGGTGTTTTGGTCAGCCAGGCCAGCCCCATCACCGCACCCGAAGCAATAAGCAGATGGAGGCGCCGACCGGCGTAGAGCCAGGCCAGAAAGAGGAGAAGGGCAAAAAAGGTCAGGCTGGAGACCAGGCCGTCGGGATGGAGTTGGCGGGAAAGGGCCACATAGAAGGGCGTCCACGCCAAATAGAGCGTGCCGCAAATGGCAACAATTTCTCCGAAGAGGCGGCGTAAGGGCAGAAAGGAGAGTGCCAGGGTCAGCGAGATGGCCAGGACGATCCACCAGCGGCCTGCGGCCAACAGGTCCAGGGGATCATGCGCGCCTGTTTCGGCCAGCCACGCTTCCAGATATTCCCGATCCCAGGCGAAGTAGCCCGGCGCGTCAGCCGCATAATCGGGATATTCGCGCAGGAGTCCCAGAGATCCCGCCCACATAACGGTGACGCCGGGATGCTCGCGCTGGAAAGTTTCGGACCATTCCTGCCGGCTGAGCGCGTAGGTGAAGTTGGCTGAGCGGGCCAACCACTTGCGCTCGTCGATGGTGACAAACTCGCTCAGTCCCATGACCCGGGGCAGCCAAGCCGCCAGAAAGAGAAAAATCAGGATTACGCCTGTGCGTGTGGAGCGATTCGTGACGAGCTTCATGGCCGACACGGGATGCGGTTGAGGATAGGCAATCCGGCACAAAAGCGCATCATTCTTCCCCCACCCGAATGTCGGTTAGCTGCACCTGGGCGCCGACCGTATTGCCGCTTTCGTCCAGCACGTTCAAACGCTCCAGCGTCTCTTCGATGTAAAGGCCGGTGTAAAGGGGGTAGAGCCCGTCAGGCGCATCATCAGCGACAGGAATTTCGTACCGATCGGTGATGAGTTCGCCGGGATCCCAACGCCACGTTTCCCGGCTTTCGCAGACGGGGTAGCCGTCCAATTGTGCAATCATGCCGCTGTCGCCGTAGTAGGCTTGGTTAAAAACTTTGTAGGAGGCGTCTACCGGCTTTTGCGCGCGCCAGAAAAGGGTCAGGGTGATGGTATCGCCCTGACGCAGCGGTTGGGGATAGTCGATATTGTAGCCTTCCAGCCAGATGAGATCGTCAAAGTTTGTGTGAATCGGATTCTCAATCAGCTGATTGACGGCGGGATAAGTGAGGGGGAAATCCGGTCCGGCCAATTCATCAAAGCGCGCGGTAAAGTCGGCCAAATCGTAGCGGGGAACGTCATCGGCAGGCTCCTGCGTGGGGAATTCGCTGCTTTCGCCCGTACGCCGGTAGATGACCATCTGGTCGGTATCATTGATCTCCACGATGCCCCACTTGCTGAAGCCGTCGCGCAGGTAATGCTCCATGGCCAGCTGATCGCCGTTGCTCCACGGCTCCAGATTGTCGATCTCGAAGAACCAGTCCGCGGTGCGGCCGCAGCGGATTTGCCCCCGCGTGTACCAGGAAGGAACCCAGGCTTCCTTTTCGTTGGTCTCGTAATCTCCCGCAATCACGCCCTCTTCGTAGAGCACGCCGGCGACCTTCCAGCCGTTGGCCAGGGGAAACCCGAAGAGGGCTTTGTCGTCCGGCTCGTCGTATGCGACCCAGTAGCCCTGAGGGTGCCAGGCGTCCCACGTGCGCAGCACTTCCGGCGTGTTGGAGACGAAGTACCAGTAAGCATATACGCCGAAGAGCGCGATGAGCGCGGTTGCCGCGATGGCTCCGCCGATGCGCGCGGCGGGCGCGCCGATTTGCTCCCGCAGCCCGCGCCAAATCCGCACCAGCGCCCAGGCGGCCAGCAAGACCCAGGGAGTGAAGAAAGTATAGACGTGGGTGCGGGGCTTCTCCACAAAGAAAAGGGCCAGCAGCATCCCAAAACCGAACCAAAGCCAGAGCATACGCTCGCCCGGCTTGAGCCTGGGCGTCAATACGGCCAGGACGATGAAGAAAGCGAAGGGCAGCACAATCAGATCGGTTTCGCCAAAGCGCAACCATGTCGGATTGATGAAGGTGAGGATCATCACGCCGGTTGCTGCCAGACTCAACCCCGCGGCCCAGCGTCGTCCCCAGCCCTGCCGGTAGGCGAAGTAGAGCGCGGCCAGGGTCGTAGCAATCAACAGGAGCACGTAATAGGTGGTGCTGTAAACGGTGGTGCGCAGAAAGAAGTCGGCCAGGTTGTTATAGGGAAAGCTGCCGCCCACGCGCCGGTCGGTGAGATAGGTATAGGTCGCGCTGAAGTGAGGATGGCGCACGAAGGGAATGTAAAAAAGCGCCAGCATCACGCCGCCGGTCAGGATAGGCGGAATGAGATCGCCGAGAAATTCCCGCCAGCGGGTCGGCCGCTGCCAAAAAAGGACCAGGAGCAGAAAGAGCGCAGGAATGACCGCCAGCGCGGCTTCGTAGTGGGAAAGCAGACCCGTGGCCAGGATGACGGCCGCCAAGGTCAGGTAGCGGCCCACGGCCACGGCGTTAACGGTCAGGCGGTAAAAAATCAGCACCGCCAGCGCAGAGCAGAGGAAAACGATGCTCTGATACTGCACAATATGAGAATAACCGATGAAATAACCGTCTACGGCCAGGAACATAGCCGCGGTCCAGCCGACCAGCGGACCGGCCAGACGCCATCCCAGCAGGAAGAGGATGAAAAGCGCGACCACGTTGGCAACGGCAAAGGGCCAGCGTGCGGTCGTCTCGGTCAGATGACCGGTGAGGGAATAAGCGACGGCGGGGACGACAATTTCAGTCGGTCCCTTTTTATGGATAAGGAGTACGTCATCCACGCCCTGAATGATGGCTGCGGCGCGCAGCGTAGCCCGGGCCTCATCGCCCTGATACTCCGCGTAGCCGAGATTGGTGAAGCGCAGAAAGCCCGCCACCAAAAGCAAGGTCAGCGCGCCGATCCAAATCCAGGTTCGGGTCGCCCTGTCCGGATCCAATTCGGGGAAAAGCGCAGGGGTAGGGCGGGGATAAAGGGGCCGACGGCGGGCCTGGACCGCGATGAGTGCGAGAAGCAGAACAATGATGCCGTCAAAGGCCAGAAGCGTCTGCCACCAAAGAAGCGGGCCCGGCAGGAAGCTGAGCAAGGTCATGCCCATGACCATGACGCCGTAGCCCGCGCCCACCGCATAAAGCAGACGCTCCCAGCGCGTCGGCGCAGCCCCGCTTTGGCCAACCAGGGCGTCTACCAACAAAAAGCCGGGTAAAAAGCCCGTCAGGAAATAAACCGCGATTGCCTGTACCAGATGGGGCAGAGGCAGCAACAGCAGCCCATTCAGCAACGCTGCAATCAAGAGTGAGATGAGTAAAAAAGAACGAGTTTTGAGATACATAAGCGTAAGAAGGAATGCGGACCGCGTCCGGTCGCTATGGCCGGACGTTCAGAACATTTTGGCGCGTGCGCTGCCGCGAAACCGATTGTGCGTCACGCATTATGCAGAAGTATTTTCACCGTTTACCACTTCGCGCACGTAGTAAATCGGCTTGTTTTGGCTTTCGAAATAGGTCCGGGTAATCATCTCGCCCAACAGGCCCATGGTGATGAGCTGGACGCCGATGACGACCAGAAGCACGGCCAGGAGCAGCAATGGCCGCGAGCCGATGTCCTGGTGATTGAAGAGCTTGAGGCCGGTGAGGTAGAGGCCGACGAGTACGCCCGCGGCCGACGAGATCAGCCCCAGAGAGCCGAAAACCTGAATAGGACGCGTGGCATACGAACCGAGGAACCAGACGGTGATCAGGTCCAGGACGACGCGTACGGTGCGGCCGATGCCGTATTTGGATGTCCCGTACTGACGCGCATGGTGATCAACCGCCACTTCGGTCACAGAGCCGCCCACCTGGCTGGCCAGAGCAGGGATAAAGCGGTGCAGCTCGCCGTAAAGGTGAACATGCTGCAACACGTCCCGGCGATACGCCTTGAGGGAGCAGCCGTAATCGTGAAGGCGCACGTCGGTGACGTTGGAAATCATGCGATTGGCGATCATGGAGGGCAACTTGCGGTCCAGAAAGCGATCCTGACGGTCTTTGCGCCAACCGCTGACGATATCATAGCCCTCGTTCACTTTCTCCATGAGCAGCGGAATATCTTTGGGATCGTTCTGGAGGTCGGCATCCATGGTGATAATCACGTCGCCGCTTGCATGATCGAAGCCGGCGGAAAATGCGGCGGTCTGGCCAAAGTTACGCCGCAGCTTGATGATGCGATAACGCGGGTCACGCGTGCCGATCTCCGCCAGCAGGGCAAAGCTGCCGTCGCTGGAGCCGTCATCCACAATGATGATCTCAAAGGTTGCGCCATACTCCTCCAGCGCGGCGGTGAGCCGTTCGTAAAGCGCGGGAATGCTCTCTTCTTCGTTATAGAGGGGTATGACCACCGAAATGCGGGGCGGGATCGATTTGTGAATACCGCCGGCCGGAATGGTCGTACGGGACAGTGCCGCTAAACTCTGCATGATGCTTGGCTCGTTTCGTTCGTCATGATGTCGCCCAAATTTCGGGCGCATACCGCTTGTCCGACCCGCTATCTAACCACACAAGCGCGTTTCAGGAAAAAAACAAGAGGCAGCGGATGAAACGGATAGGTTCAATTACGTCCCATGTGATGCCGGAAACAAGTGATGTGCGACACGCAAATTGTGCGCAATCATTCCAGCGTCACCATGTCGCCGACTTTTAGCTCGGCATAGCCGGAGCCGAAGCCGGTTAGCATGGGGACGGCGGCGGAACGGGCGGCGGCAGCCAGTGGGTCCACGGGCGTACCGTAGGCGCCGATCACGCCGTTCACCAGTGGCAGGAGTAACGACCAACCGCTGTCCGGCTCGGCAATGCCGACGATGGTCCCCGGCTCAAGTTCCGCGTCCAGGCCGATCACGGATCGGAAAGGTCCGCTTGCCTGTCCGCGCCCGGCAGGCGTGCCCGCGACGACGGAGAAGGCTTCGGCATCACCCGCCAACAGATCGCCGGGCATCAGCGCCAGATGACCTGCATAAACCTCCCGTCGTTTGGCGGCTGTGGCGCGGATTTCCTCCATGGCGCTGATGTTCCACTCGCCGGTCATCATCTGCTTGATCTCTTCCAGCTCATAGAAAAAGATCTCGGTGGAATCGACGAGACGCCTGTCGCTGATAGCCTCCCTGGCCGCGGCCAGGGCCCAGCGTCGGGTCCCGGCTAAAATGTAGGCCACGGCATTGAGGGCGCGGCTTTGCAGCGTCAATGCGGACTCCATACTTGTCAGCAAAGCCGCGGCTTCCTTCCTTCCTTTGCCGGCGGCGGTCAGCAGTACCTGCTCGTCTATGGAGGAAGGCGGAGATGCCGCATCCGGGGCTGTTGTCGCATAGTGTGAGCGTAAGCGCCGGAGCAAATCGGGCTCCTCATCCCAGCGCGGATTTTGCAGTTCCCCCTCGCCCGCGGCCCGATGGCCAAATTCCGCCAGCCAGGAGGACAAATCTGCCCCGCTCTGCGCCGACAATTCGGCGATCATGCGGGTTTCCACCAGATCGCCTGTGGGGAGGGCCTGGTTGATCCGCGCCAAATTTTCGGGAAGTGCGATCTGATCCCTGGTTAGAACCAGGAGGCGATTATACGCTTGCTCCAGGCTGCGCCGCGCGGCCAAAAACGCCGCAAAGCTCTGGACGCCGATGCGTTCGATCTCCTCCATCACCTGCAGGATGTCGGCTTGGGTCCACTTTAAGTCGCCGGTTTTGGCATACCAATTCCTGACCCGAACCAGGATGTCCGGATAGGCGGCGTTCAGCTCGGTGATGCGGTTTTCCATACGCTTCTGTGCGCGACCGGCGCGCAGGCCGCCCAGAAAGCCGCTCTTCTCCCACGTGCAGACGGGCGTTCGACGTCCGTTGATGACAAATTGGGCGGGGGGGACGTCCGCCTGTTCAGCTTCCAGGCGCGCAGCAAGAGTAAGGTTGAAGTAAGGGCGTCCCGCATGCATGCGGACAACCTGGGAACGCGGCCTGGGATCAAAACCCAGCGCGGCGTAGTGTTCATACCACCCGCGGTTGATTAGCTCCATCAGCACGCTGCTGCTAAAGGGCGTCAGCGCATCCGGAGCCAGAGGTTGGAGCGTTGTCAGGCTCCAGATTTCCTGTCCCACCTTGTCTGTTTTGGTCTGATATTCAAACACACCCGAATCCTTCCGCTTTTCTGGTAACCGGAAATCACTTATGTTTTCATTCTCTTATGAACATAGAAATGTGTCAATCTCCAGCGTATTTGAGGGTGCATTTCATACAGGAGACAGGGATTAGAGACGGCGTCCGGTGCGCCGACTGAAGCCGCCAACTTGAAAACGGACAATTCCCAGGACTCATCAAAGGTCGTAAGTATGCTGAACGCCCCAGCAGATTGCGGGGCGTTCAGAGAGATATATGTATCAGGCGGAGAGTGCGGCAGGCAGTTACTGATTGTCTTGCAACTGTGTGCGTAGACAGAAATTGATGATTGCAGTATGGCGTATGTCAGGATGTATAGGACAACACCGCCTGCACAATTTCTTCGTTGTGCTGGTCAATAAGCCGATAAGCCTGAACAGCTTCATTAAACGGTACGGCGGTCGTTAGCAGCGAGGATAACTGAAGCTCACCAAAAGCGGCTAGCACATTTTCCGTGCGTCGCACGATGTCATGTGTGGCGCTTAGTTCGGGTGCAATTCCCGCAACTTGGGAACATTTAATCGAGATGCGGTTATGATGAAATTCATCGCTTAGCTTTAATGCCTGACCGGTTCCACCATACCAGGACATTGCCACAACGGATGTATTGTAAGCCGCTGTACGAATTGCTTCCTGGAGTGCTGTATATGAACCGCTGACCTCGATTACAACATCCGCTCCTCTCCTATTGGTCATGTTACGCACCTGGAGCGCGATATCACCTTCGGCGGGATCCAGAGCAATGTCTGCACCAAGCGAGAGAGCCAACCGGCGCCGCGAGGGAAGCGTATCAACAACGATTATCTGCTTTGGCCCCACACGGCGGACGAATTGCGTAACGAGCAGACCGACAATCCCCTGGCCGAAAATGACGACGACGTCATCCAACCGAATGTTTGCCTCCAGAACGCCATTATATGCCGTATTGAGGTTAGCAAAGAGCACGCCTTCGGCTGGATTGGTGAGTTCAGGCAGTCGAATGACCGTTTCGGCGGCCGCGACATAATAGTCCTGATGAGGTTCATAGGCGAAGACCAGATCGCCTTTCCGAACCCCCGTTACCTGCGGGCCGCATTCTATGACACGCCCAACATTAGCATATCCATAAGCAAGCGGGTACCCCCACGTCGTATCGGAAGGTTTCCAATAGCCGCGTGCCGGTGGGTGCGATACCGCTTCTGTCGGCAGGGGCAGAAACAGACGCAAATCCGGATCAAAGTACTTGGTTAATTGAGGCGCTTTTCCGCGGTAGACGTTCATTTCAGTCCCGTGACTGATACCGGAGTATAGCGTTTGCACGCCAATATCCCGGTCCCCAGGCCGGGGTAACGTTTGCTCGATATAGGTCAATTCCTTGGGTCCGGCCAGGGCAAGAATTTGGGCTTGTTCAGGCAGGTTTGCCTCAGTAATCATGATCATAAAGTCCTTGCTGATCGCTACCCTTTGACGCTGCCGGAGGTCAAGCCACCGAGGAGGTAGCGTTGGAAATAGATAAAAAGAATGGTCGGCGGAATTGAAATCAGTACGCCGCCCGCCGTCAGCATGCCCCAATCAATGGTGTAGCGCCCCAATGCCGCCTGGAGCGCCAGCGGCAGCGTCTTTGATTCGGTTGAGGTCATTAACGAAAGCGCAAACAGGTATTCGCCCCAGGCTAACATGAAGGTGAACGCGGCCACCGCGACCGTGGCCGGAGCCATTAGGGGGATGATGATACGAGTCAGCACCTGCCAGTCCGTAGCGCCGTCGATCATGGCCGCCTCATCAAGGGCCGGCGGAATTTCGTCCATGTACCCTTTTAGCATCCAGACAGCCACCGGCAACCCTAACAGCAGATAGGTAATCATCAAACCAAGAATATTGTCGGTTAGATTCATCCTGCGCAAGATGACGATAAGCGGAACCACCATGACAATTCCGGGTAACATCTGCATCGCCAAAATTGTTGTCGCGAAGACGCCCTGTAGACGGTAGCGGAATCTTGATAGACTGAAGGCGGCCAGCAGAGCAATGCTGGTTACAACTACTGCTGTCGCTAGCGCGACAACCAGGCTGTTGCGAAGAGCGTCCTGAAAACCTACAGCATTCCACATCCTGGTAAAATTGCTGAGCGTTACGCTACGCGGCAACAAATCAAACGGCGCGCCTACGATGTCCGTAGTCGGCTTAAGCGAAGCCGAATAGAGCCAGATGATCGGAAACAGGTAAACCAATACCAGACCAATGGTTGCGGCGTCAAAAGCAAAATTTTTAAATCGCTTGTTGGTCATGAGTTTGTTCCGTTAGGCGGTCTGACGCTTCCGTAACAGCCCCAGATAAACGCTGGAAAAGGCGAGCAGAAGCAAAAGCATTGCAACGCCGATTGTGGCGGCGTAGCTCAGTTCATTGCGTTCAAAAAATTGCCGAAAGAGATATACCCCTAACAACAAAGTTGCGTCGGTAGGCCCGCCTTTGGTCATGATCCATACCAGATCGAAGCTGTAGAAGGCGAGAACCCCTAAAATCAGAGACATGACGACGCTGACTGGAATCAGCAATGGAAACGTTATGAAACGGAATTGATTCCACAGGTTAGCGCCATCAACCGCGGCAGCTTCGTACAGCTCTTCCGGGATTGATTTTAATGTGGCAAGCAGCGCAATCGTCATGAATGGGGCGCCCTTCCAGGCGCTGACTGCTGTGACAGCAAGCAGCGCAAGTGAAGGATCGACCAAAAGCGACCGTTCGCCTACAAGTCCGAACTGATACAGCACCTGATGCAACGCCCCATATTGGCCGTCCAGAAGCCAGCGCCACGTATAGGCAACAACGATGGATGGCGCAACCCAGGGCAGGAGGATGAGACCGCTGAGGATGGCATTAATCCGGCTACGACGGTTGAGAAGCAGAGCAAATAACAGACCAATCACAAATTCTAACGCCACCGTACCAACGGTCCAGATAATCGTACGCAGAAAGCTCTCCCAGAGCACCGTATCGGCAAGAAGTCTCTTATAGCCATCCAACCCATACCAGACAGGCGTCAAGCTGCGCAGCAGGTACCAATCGGTGAAGCTTAGGTAGATTTGGTAAAGAATCGGGTATAAGCCCACCAGCAGAAACACGATGAGCGCCGGCGCAAAGAACAGATATCCGGCTGCCGAGCGTCTAGACCCCATGTTACCTCCTTGAAAAGTGAAGAGGCGTCGGATGAGTTGACTCTTCCGACGCCTCTTTTATATCCGCTATCGGCTCAGCGTATCGTTAATGCGTTCGCAAAGCTGCGTAACGGCATCATCGACACTTTGACCAAGCATGACGCTCTGCACGGCGGTCTGTACGGCATCGACTTCAAGGGAAGCCATTTCGGGGATTTCCGGATCGGGATATTGGTAAGGTTGCGCATATTGGAGGCCCTCCAGGAAGAAGTTGAACTCGCTGCGCAGCGGCTCTTCATAGGCTTCCAGCCACTGATCGGCAATGGACTGGCGGCCTGGAGGCAGATTGGCCGGCGCAGCAATATCAGGCAAGCCCTGCTCCGGGTCCGTAGCAAACTTAATCCACTCCCATGCGGCGTCAGGATTGTCGGAGCCCTTCCACAGCACCAGTGGCCAGCCGCCCAGGAAGCCATAGCGTCCGGCCGGACCTTCCGGGATCAAGGCAACCTTCAGATCAGGCAACCATTCAGGATTGGCCTCTGCCAGCGTTCCATAGATCCACGGCCCGTCAATATACATAGCCAGCTTGCCTTCGGACAGCATTTGTACCAGCTGCTCCCGGCTGTAGTTGGGCGTATCCGGCGGCGTTACCCCATCTACCAAATAGAGATCCGTATAGTATTGCAGGGCTTCACGGAACTCAGGGGTGTCAAATCCACACATCCCATCATCGTTCAGGAAGCGAGCGCCATAGCCAAGATAGACGTTCGTAAAAACCTGCAACGTAGGATAATCTATTGCGCCGGGAACGCCGATCCCATATACATCATCCGTCGTCAGCTGAATAGCGACATCCCGCAAGTCGGCCCAGGTATTCGGCGGTTCTTCGATACCGGCCTCAGCAAAGAGATCGGCCCGGTACCACAAGGCTCTGGTCTCCACGTTCATGGGAGATCCCCACCATTCGTCTTCAAGCAGGTAGTAATAGCGATCGCCAGGCCAGAAATCCGCGGTAATATCTTCCCCCGCCTCCTCAGACCACTGCTCAAAGTAGGGCGAAAGGGATTCCAGGGCGCCGATTGCCTGATATTGGGCTACAACATTGTTACCTAACATCGACACATCCGGCAGTGCGCCGGTCGTCAGTGCAGTTGTCAGCTTCTGCTGTTGTTCAGCCCACGGCACGATTTCCATCTGAACATCAATGTCGGGATGGAGCGTTTCAAACTCCTGGATGGCATTTTCATAGGCCGCGATGATTGGCGGGTCGGTGAAAAACTGCCAGAAGACGACTGATGCAGGCACCCCCTCATCCGTAGTTTCTGCACCGGGTTGCTCTGCCGGCGCTTGAGCTGGAACAGAAGCGCAGCTACTCAATGCGAAAGCAAGCAATACGAGGACAAACAAAGAACTGAACAGACGAAATTTCATTGATCTTCTCCAATTACCTACATAGGACATAAAGGTGTAAACGATGGTTGGGGGAGGCAGACGTGATTGGGTGCGGCAATCTCCTTTCTTCACTCACACAAACTCAGTAATTGCCCGTTTTCAAGTTAGCAGTACTTTGTTTCGGGCGCCCCGGACTCCAATCCGGCAATAATGCCAAGCCGGCGCCTGGCGTACCCAGGCAACGATCCGCAATCGCTATCTTATTGGCGGGCAATTACGTTAAACGGAAAAAGCAACAGGTTAAGTCATAAAAATTGAGCTTGCTTCGCAAGCTCTTCAGGCCAACCGCCGGAGGCTTGAGCGTTATGCTCCCGCCCACTCGCTGCGGAGAAAGTGAACGGTTTCCGGTAATGCGCTGTCAGGCGCCCCCTCAATTACAGGACCTTGCGGACTCCAGCATTCGATTGAGATGAAGTTTTGATAACCTATCGCTTTCAGCGCGGCGAACCCGGGCCGAAAATTCAGGCAGCCGCGTCCAGGCTGTAGCCGGTTGTTGTCGGCGACATGGACCATTCCAAGCCGCTCTCCTGCAGCCAGCAAGGCAGCGCTTATATCCGCCTCTTCGATGTTCATGTGAAAAAAGTCCGCCAACGCCTGGACCCGCGGATGACCGATGGCTTGGGCCAGATCAACCGCCTGTCCTATGCGGTTCAGAAAATGCGCCTCGTAGCGATTAAGGGGTTCCAGCAATAACGCCGCCGTACCCGACGGAAGTGTGGCGGCCCATTCCGTAAGCGCAGCGATCGCAAAATCGTACGTTAACGCGTAGCTATCCTTCCAAGGGGAAAGATCCGGGAACTGATACGGCGGCCTTACCGGTACAGATACCACTCCCGACGCTCCCAGCTCATCTGCCTGCGACAGCAATTCCTTCAGCACCTGCAGGCGCCTCGCCCTTTCATTTGAATCCGGAACAAGCGGATCATGCATGGGGTGCGTGCAAAGATTGGAAACCGGCAAACCGCTGGACTTCATCGCCCGTTGCACTTCTGCCATATGCATTGTCAAGTCGAATGTAGGGTCTATGGCAATCTCAACACCGTCAAAACCATAACGGGCCGCATTATCGAACTGCTCCGCCAAGTCTCGGCCGGGCAGCAATAAAGTTTGGATAGCAAGCCGCATCATATGCTCCTTTGTTATTGGAACTGCATTTCCGGTGAACCACGAGAGAAATTCTCAATATGCGGTTTTTCCAGCGGGAAAACTGTTGGATTTCCGTCGTAGCATTCACGCCGAACTATAGTGGCGGGCGTGCTGTAACCATGCCCCTACCGGTCAGGCGCCGGGCCGGTCGAGGAGCGAACGGACAGGTATGTCGTGAGCTGCTCGCGTCGTTGGACTGCCGGCTCCTCCGATTCCGGAGCGTCCTGCAATTCAATTAAAATCTGCGCCGCCCGGCCGCCTATTTCCAACATGGGCTGCTGGACTGTCGTCAGCGATGGCGTCAAAAAGGGGGCGTAGGTTCCATCAAACCCTACCACCGACATATCATCAGGCACCCCGAGACCGTGACGGTACAGCGTTTGGAGAGCGCCGGCCGCGAGAATGTCACAAGTGGCGAAAATAGCAGTCGGCGGATTCGCAACCCCGAGGAACTCCTCGGTATAGAGCGCACCGTCTCCGGCAAAGCCTCCATCTTCCATCGAATAGTATTCGCCCAGAGCAACCAATTGCTTATCGACAGGAAGGCCATATTTGTTGAGTACATCCACATAGCCGGCCAGACGCTCTTCCTCAATCAGACGATAACTTGTCGGCTCTCCTCGCTTCTGGTAATAGTGCGGATCGCCGCCGATGTATGCAATGCGCTCATGCCCTAGCTCAATGAGATGTTCCATCGCCGCTGAGGAACCGGCATAGTTGTCAATCAGAACAGCATGGGTCTCAACATGCGTGATTCGTTCGACCTGGACGACTGGGACGCCATTGCTCACGGCAAGCTGCACATTCTCCGGATCAACCGCCGTTGTAAATATGATGCCGTCAACACGTCTGTCAAGCAGCGTTTCGACACCCCGTCGTTCCTCGGCCGGATCGCCTTCCACGTTGTACAACAGCACATTGTAGCCATAGCGATGGGCCTCCTTTTCCGCCCCCAAAGCGACGCGGGCAAAGAAAGGGTTGGGTGAAATACAGTGCAGCAAATGTCCAAGCGTCTTGGTCTGCTGCTGACGAAGCGCCCGCGCCAAAGTATTGACGCGATAGCCGGTCTCTTCGATGGCGGCCAGGACCTGATCCTTGGTTTCCTCTGCTACATATCCTCGTTGTTGAAGTACGCGCGTGACTGTAGCAGTGGAGAGTCCGGCGTGTTTGGCTACATCTTTAATCGTAACGTGTTGACGCATGGCGCCCTGTCTTTTGTGGCCTCAACTTTGCCCAGCGGTTATGAGCAAAGTCAATTATATGTGGTTGGAGTGATGGATTTTAGGTCAGAAACACATATGTAATCGTTCACATATGTGAACGATTACATATAGTATCGCATCATCCAGGCTCTGTCAATACGTACGCAAGGCTTTATTTTTCTTGAAGTATCTGTTTCAGTTGCAAATCGGGCCGAACAAGGTACAATGGGCGGTGGTATACTTCTCGATCAACAATGCAAGGAGGGACGTTTTGACTCAGGCAAATTGGGCTGCCGTCCAGCCGTTACTGGCCTTTGTGGATGCAGATATCGTCAGCGGCAAAGATGAACTGGCGCGCGAGGCGCTGCTGGACAACCTCCGCCGTTATTCGTCGCCCGGCGTGGCCCCGCTCTGGGTAAACTGGATGCGGAATCGGGCGGACTTGCGCTTTGCATGTTTGGTGCGCGATGTGGGCGAGTTCAACGACTTTATGCTGGACACTGTACGCTGTGTGGAAGGCGTGCGCGAAACGCGCACGGTCCTCAGCTTCGGAGGCCGCGCTGACATTGACACGCTGCTGGATCTGGAGATGGAAGTCAGCCCCAATAGCCAGATGGTGGCGGCCAGCGTCCAAATTGATGTAGAAGCGGGCGAGGATCGGGCCTGCTTTCAGGCCCTGCTGGACCTGCCGCCCCACCCTGACGTGCGTCGGGTTTGGCTGCTCAACTCCTACCACAGCAGCGATGCGGACCTGATGATGCTGCTGTTGGGCAAGAACATTGCAACGCTGACCGGCTACGTCATGAGCTGGATTCGTACTACACCGGGCGTCATCGACACAGAAACAAGCACGGTACTGGACTGGCGCTGGGTGGCCAGCCCCGAGAATATAGTGGAATTGTGCGAGCTTTTCTTCAGCCATAATTTCCGAGGCCAGTATCTGCCGGGCAATACTGACGTATAGGATGAGGGAGAAGCCTGCTCCATGATGAAATACTTCTCTCTGCTGCGCGAGGCCATTGTTCAGTGGCAGCAGGATGATATGTCGCGCATGGCAGCGGCGCTGGCCTACTTTACCGCCATTTCTATTGCTCCCCTGTCTCTCCTCATTATTTTGATTGCCGGTTTTCTGTGGGGCGGAGAACGCGCCGTCCGCATGGAGTTGATGCACTACATGCAGACGGCCATCGGTCCCGAAGGAGCCCACTTCGTCAGCATGGCAATCGAAAATGCCGACCGCCCTACTTTCGGCAGCGTCGCCGGCATCATCAGCGCGGGCGCATTGCTGTGGGGTTCCACCAACGTGTTCGCACAATTGCAATACGCGTTGAACAAAATCTGGAACGTGACCAATAACAGAAACATCTTGACAACCAGCCTGAAGCAGCGCTCCGTCTCTTTTGCCGTGGTACTGGTGATTATCTTTCTTCTGCTGGTCTCCGTCGCTCTGAGCACGGCCGCCCAGACCATGCTGCGCTCGGTCCGCGCATCCCTGCCCGGTGTGGACTGGCTCTGGCAGGTAACGAACTTCGTCGTTTCGATTCTCTTCTCTACCATGCTATTTGCCTCCATTTTCAAAGTACTGCCGGACATCGACATTCCGTGGAGCGATGTTTGGCAGGGCGCCGTTGTTACCGCATGCCTCTTTGAAGTCGGGCGCTTCCTGCTCAGCTACTACCTGGCGCAAGTCAGCTCCTTCTACGGCGTGGCCGGCTCCATGCTTGCTTTTCTGATTTGGGTATATTTTTCTGCACAGATTATATTTTTGGGCGGTGAGTTTACCCAGGTTTACAGTCGGCGATACGGTTCGCTCAGCCATGAAGCTTTATCCCCCGATTGAGCAGCGCACAAGAAAGATTCCCCATCGCGCTGCTCCCCATAGAAAAACCAAACAGATTTGAGACAACCACAAAACTGCGAAAGGAGTATTCCATGGACCGCACGTGCGCCCAGTCATTCGACTGGATCATCTACAGGGATGCAACGCTGGCCGGATTGTCCGCTCTGCTGCCGTTGCCGTTTTTGGATGACGCCGCTGAGGAGCGTTTTCGCAAGCAGATGCCCCAAAGCATTGCCGCACGTCGAGACTACGATCTCTCAGCCCAGCGCCTGAAACAGATAAACGCCAACCCCATCAACCTGGTGCGGCGCATCAAGAACGTGGCGCTTTGGCCCATCAAGCTGCCCCAGCGTTTCCTTTCCCGCATTTGGCGCAAAGCCGTCTACGTCTTCACCATACGCCGCGCAGTTGTAAGCTTAAGCCACTATTGGCAGCGCGCCTTTCTTATCGATTACATGATCTGCTCCGGCTATCTGGAAGATGACGAAACCGCGCAAGCAGCCATTGCCGCCATGCGCACCATCCTGGAAGAACGAGAGCCGGATACGCTAACCGAGTTAGCTGTAGACACGCTCCGCGCCATCCCTGGCGTTTCCCGCCTTGCCCGCAGCGGATTGAGTTCCCTGCGCAAGCGAGACGAAGAGGCGGAGGAGCTGGACCGCATAGTTCAACAATTCATGCGCAACAACTGGTCCCGCTACGCAACGTATTTTGATCGTTTGGCAGACCAGTATGACGAAGGCGTAAACGAACGGTTGGCCGCCGGACGGACTATGTCGCGCACAGCGTAAGCGGAAATACGCAACTTGCACTGCGGGATTGTCGCCAGAATAGAAGATATCGGTTATTCTTATCCTTTTATGGACGAATTCCGTACACCCTCCCTATGCACGAGCCGCGCCCCATGAACACCAACCGCATGAATGCCAACAGACTTTCCGCTATTTCGCTGGGCCACTTCGCTATCGACGTCCTCAATTCGTCGGTGGTGATTATTTTGACCGTCTTCACGCGGGATCTGGCCCTGGGTTACAGTAAAATTGGCCTGGGCGTCATGATTTATATGCTGGCGGCATCCCTGAGCCAGCCCTTCTTCGGCCTGCTGGCGGATCGCTGGCGCGGGCGCTGGCTGGCTGCTTTTGGCCTGCTGTGGACCATGAGCTTTTACGCCATTGCCGCCTTCGCCGATAGCTATACGCTCCTCCTCACCTTATTGACCATCGGCGCACTGGGCAGCGGCGCATTTCACCCTACCGGCATCGTCAACGCCGGCGATGCCGGCGGTTCCCAACCGACTACGGCTACGTCGGTCTTCTTTTTATTGGGCCAGACCGGTCTTTCCGTCGGACCGTTTGTGGCCGGCCTGGTGTTGGACCAAATGGGTATGCGTGGTCTGCCCTACATCGCGCTGGCTACACTGCCCGCGTTCCTCTACATGCTCTGGGCATTGCGCGCGCCCATGCAGGAGCAGGATGAGGTCGCACACGTCGCCGCGACCGGCAGCCGGTCACGCGGCGCGGCCGTTACGATTGTCGTCCTCTTTCTCCTCCTGGTGATCCTGCGCTCCAGCACGCTTCAGAGCTACATTGCGCTGCTGCCGCCCTACTTTGCCGACCAGGGCTACACTTCCGGCCAATACGGTTTCATGGTCAGCATCTTTACCCTGGCCGGCGCCCTGGGAACCTTCAGCGGCGGTTTTTTGGGCGATCGCTTCGATCGCCGCCACGTAATTGCCGTGACGCTGATCCTCTCCGTCCCCTTCTCCTTCCTCCTTTTGCGCAGTTCCGGCTGGGGCTATTACATCACAGCCGCGCTCTCGGGCGCGCTGCTCAACGTCCCCCACAGCATCCTGCTGATCATGGGGCAGGAGTTACTGCCCAAACGCAAAGGCATGATCGGCGGCGTGGTGTTGGGGCTCATGTTTGCCGCGGGCGCGGCCAGCGCCTGGCTTGCCGGCCTGGCCGCGGACCGGATCGGCCTGATGTCCGTCCTGACGCTGCTGGCTTTTGTGCCGCTTTTGGCCGCGGCTTTGGTTTACACCATGCCCAAAGCGCGTCCGCGTCTGCTGCGGACGCCCGCCGACGCCGCGGCCGTAGCCGCGGATTGAGCGTAAATAGCTCGCTTGACCCCATAGCAAAGTTTGCCGAATCCATCCGCCCGCGTCCGACGCTCATACGCCCCCTAACTTCGCCGCCGAATAAAAACATATTTTTTTGACAAAATTGTTTCCAGGGCGTATACTCTGCTTAATCGTTCTCGGCACGTAGCAATACGGCCCTAGCTCACGGTATAGATCTATGTCTCTGCCTCGTCTGCAATCCGATTCCGATAGTCCGTCATGGCGCATCATTACCCACTTACAGCGCCGTGGCAGCGCAACCATTAAAGAGCTGGAAGATGTACTGGGCGTTACGACGACAGCCGTACGCCAACATCTTGCCTCGTTGCAGGGTGAAGGCTATGTGGAGCGACGGCGCGAGAGTGCGGGCGTAGGCCGTCCTCACCACCTTTATTCTCTCACCGGCAAGGCGGATGAGCTGTTTGCCTGCTATTGTGACGATCTGGCGCTGACTTTGCTGGAGGAGGTATTGGCGGTGGAAGGCCCGGAGCGGGTCACGCTGGTGCTGGATCGGGTAAGCCGGCGGCTGGCCGATGGCTATGCCGATAGCGTCCGGTCCAGTGCGCTGCACGAGCGGGTGGAGGAGATGGCCGCGGCGCTGGAAGCCAGGGGCGTCCTGACCGATGTGGCCATAGCCGAAGATGACATCATCACCCTGCACACTTACAACTGTCCCTATCACGAACTGGCCCAAAAACATGCGGAAATTTGCGCCATGGATGAGCAAATCATGCGCATGGTGCTGGGTTCGGACGTGAGCCTCAGTGCATGTATGATGGGGGATGGCGGTTGTTGCACGTTTTCTATCCAGTCATAGTTTAAGATAAATTTTCTTTAGCAAAAAAAGAGGAGTTTGAGTTCGCATGAGTATTTTGGAAATCCGCAATTTGCATGCCGGCGTCGAGGATACGGAAATTCTCAAGGGCGTCGATCTGACGTTACGGAGCGGCGAGATTCACGCATTGATGGGCCCCAATGGGTCGGGCAAGTCAACCCTGGGCTACGTCATTGCCGGTCATCCCCACTATGATGTCTATGAGGGCGATATCCTGCTGGACGGCGAGAGCATTCTGGATATGGAAGCCGACGAGCGCACCAAGGCCGGCATTTTTCTGGCCTTCCAGTATCCCGTGGCCGTACCCGGCGTGAGCGTGGCCAACTTCCTGCGCACCGCGGTCTCCAACGTGCGCGGTTACACCGATCAGGAAAACGGTTCGCAGCGCAGCGGCGTCATCGGCAGCAATCTCATGCCCATGCGCGATTTCCGCCGGGAGCTGAACGCCAAGATGAAAGAATTTAACGTGGATCCCAGCTTCGCCCGCCGCTACCTCAATGACGGCTTTTCCGGCGGCGAGAAGAAGCGCACCGAAGTCCTGCAGATGGCCATGCTGGAGCCCAAGTTCGCCATCCTCGACGAGTCGGACTCGGGCCTGGACATTGATGCCCTGCGCGTCGTTTCCGACGGCATCAACAAGCTGGCGACTGAAGACCGAGGCTTCCTGCTGGTGACCCATTACCAGCGCATTCTCAACTACGTTACGCCCGATTACGTAAGCATCTTCTACGGCGGACGCATCGTTCAGACCGGCGGCCCCGAAGTCGCGGCCATGCTGGAGGAGAAGGGCTACGGTTGGGTGGAAAGCGAATTTGAAGTCGTCGAAGTCGTTGAGGCGTAACGAAGAAAAAGAGAAATAAGAAGCCGGAAACGCAATCCTGTACAAGTGCGATTTCTAATTCCTCCTTCCTTATTTCTTATTTCTTATTAGCTTTTAGGAGAAATCATGGCAACGCAAGCAGATATGGAACAACTGTCAGGCGTTAAAGAACAATATCAGTACGGCTTCCATGACGATGTGGAGGCGTTTTACAAGGCCGATAAGGGGCTGAACCACGCGGTCATCGACCAGATTTCCGACCAAAAGAATGAACCAGACTGGATGCGCGAGTTCCGCCATCAGGCCCTGGACATCTTTCTGGAAAAGCCCTTGCCCACCTGGGGCGCGGACCTTACCCAAATCGACTACGACGATATTATTTACTATTTGCGTCCGGCGGAAAAGCAGGGCAAGACGTGGGACGAAGTGCCCGAAAGCATCAAGAACACCTTCGAGCGCCTGGGCATCCCCGAGGCCGAACGCAAGTTCCTGGCCGGCGTGGGCGCACAGTATGATTCGGAGGTCGTCTACCACAGCCTGCGCGAGGAATGGGAGAAGCAGGGCGTTATCTTCCTGGACACGGATACCGGCCTGCGCGAGCATGAAGACCTCTTCCGGGAATACTTCGCTACGGTGATTCCCGCGGCCGACAACAAGTTTGCTGCGCTCAACAGCGCGGTGTGGAGCGGCGGCAGCTTCGTCTACGTGCCCGCGGGCGTGCATGTGGACATCCCGCTCCAGGCCTACTTCCGCATCAACGCGGAAAACATGGGCCAGTTCGAGCGCACCCTCATGATTATCGAAGAGGGCGCGAGCGTGCATTATGTAGAAGGCTGTACCGCGCCGGTTTACAGCTCTAACAGCCTCCACAGCGCGGTGGTGGAGATCATTGTAAAGAAGGGCGCCCGCTGCCGCTACACCACCATCCAGAATTGGAGCACCGATGTTTACAACCTGGTGACCAAGCGCGCCATTGCCCAGGAAGGCGCGACCATGGAGTGGGTGGACGGCAATCTCGGCTCCAAGGTCACCATGAAGTATCCGGCCGTCTACATGCTGGGCCCCAAAGCCCACGGCGAGATTTTGTCGATTGCCTTTGCCGGTCACGGTCAGCACCAGGACGCGGGCGGCAAGGTCGTCCACGGAGCTCCTTACACCAGCTCTAAAATCGTCTCCAAGTCCATTTCCAAGGACGGCGGCCGCGCCAGCTACCGCGGTCTGCTCAAGGTAGGCAAGGGTGCGCACCACAGCAAAAGCAACGTGGTTTGCGACGCGCTGCTGCTGGATGAAGCCAGCCGCTCGGACACCTATCCGTATATTGAAATTGAGGAAGATGACGTCAGCGTCGGCCATGAGGCTTCCGTCTCTAAAATCGGCGAAGAGCAGCTCTTTTATCTTATGAGTCGGGGCATCAGCGAAGACGAGGCCGCGGCCATGATCGTCGGCGGCTTTATCGAGCCGCTGGTCAAGGAGTTGCCCATGGAATACGCCGTGGAGATGAACCGTCTCATTCAGTTGCAGATGGAAGGCAGCATCGGCTAAATCATTACGCGCGGGCGCGGCAATTATCGCCCGCGCGTCGCATTATGCGGGAGGAAAAAAGTGACCACTGCTGTAAAAGATAAAGAACAAGCAAAAGAAGAAGTGATGGAATATGCGATCGGGTTGAGTGAGGAAGGCGTGCGTGCGCTTTCCGCCGCGCGCAACGAACCGGAATGGATGCTGGAATTCCGCCTGGAAGCATGGCGCATCTTTGAGGCCATGCCCTGGCCCAAGCCCACGGATGAAGCTTGGCGGCGCACCCGGTTGACCGGCTTTAAGCTGGAGGACTACCAGCTTAACAATGCCGCGCCGACGGAAGGCGACCGCACTGGAGTAAGCAAGCTGTTAGGCCAGGAACTGGACGAAATGGAGAGCGCCGCCAGCCTCATCTTTCAGGACGGCGGACTGCTCTACCGCGACAGCAGCGAAGACCTGGCCGGCAAGGGCGTAATCTTTACCGATCTGCAAAGCGCGGTGACGGAGCATGGCGAGTTGCTCCGCCGCTACTTTATGACTCAGGCGGTCAAGCCTGACCACAACAAGTTTACGGCGCTCCATGCCGCTATGTGGGATACGGGCGCGTTCGTCTATGTGCCCCGCAATACCAAGGTGGACCTGCCCCTTCAGATCATCCTGAATCAGGCGACCGAAGGCGCGGCCGGTTATCACCATACGCTGGTGGTGACGGAAGAAGGCGCGGAGGTAACCGTCGTCGACGATTTGCTGGGCGGTAAAGACGGCATGCAGAGCGCGGTCGTCGAACTCTGTCAGGGTGAAAACAGCATCCTGCGCTACATGAATCTCCAGGACTTCGACCACAGCACGTGGAATTTTCTCACCGGCCGTGCGGCCATGCAGCGTAACGCAGACCTGCGTTGGATTCAGGTGAGCTGGGGCTCCAAGGTGACCAAGGCGTTTCTGGATATCGATCTGCTGGGCGAAGGCGGTCATGCCGAACTGCTGGGCATTTATTTTCCCACCGGTCGCCAGCACATTGATCATCAAACCTTGCAGCTTCATCGTGCGCCCCGCTGCTTCAGCGATCTGCTCTTTAACGGCGCGCTCAAGGACAAGGCCCGCAACGTCTATATGGGCATTATCAAGGTCTTTCCCGGCGCGCAACAGACCGACGCGTTCCAGCGCAACGGCAACCTTATCCTCGACGGTACAGCCCGGGCCGACAGCATTCCCGGCCTGGAGATCGAAGCGGATGACGTGCGCTGCACCCATGCCGCCACGGCCGCCCAGGTGGAGGATGAGTATGTCTTCTATCTCATGGCGCGCGGTCTCAGCCGTCCCCAGGCCGAGCGCATGATCGTACAGGGCTTCTTCCAGGCCGTTCTGGACCGGGTTCCGGTCGAGAGCGTGGTGGAGAAGTTGGAGCGGGTGATTGAACGGAAAATTGGCGGATAAAATAAGAAGATTGATAATTAAAGATTGGTTGATGGGGTCTCAAGACCCGGCAAACCAATCTTCAATCTTTAATCTTCGCGCTTCTTCGGAGGAATAATGGAGATCAACGAACGCGGCTACGTCAATCCTGACGTGCTGGTAAGTACCGAGTGGGTAGCCGAGCACGGCAATGATGAAGGCGTGCGGCTGGTGGAGAGCAACGAGGACATTCTGCTCTACGACACCGGTCATATTCCCAGTGCGGTGAAGGTGGATTGGCACATGGATCTGAATGATCCCATGGTGCGCGATTATATTGATCAGGCCGGTTTTGAACGCCTCATGAGCCGGCTGGGCATTACGCCCGAGACGACTGTCGTCTTCTACGGCGACAAGAACAACTGGTGGGCCACCTACGCCTACTGGGTTTTTCAACTTTTCGGCCATGACAACGCCAAGGTGATGGACGGCGGACGGGCCAAGTGGGCGGCTGAAGGCAGGGAGATGACCCGAGAAGTTCCTGCCTATCCCGCGACGGCGTACCGCGCGCAAGCCCGCAACGATGCGCCCATTCGCGCGTTTCGCGACCAGGTGCTGGAGCACGTCAACGCGGGCAAGCCGCTGGTAGACGTACGCAGCCCGGCCGAGTACAGCGGCGAACTTCTCCACATGGCCGACTATCCTCAAGAGGGCGCGTTGCGCGGCGGTCATATTCCCGGCGCCAGGAGCGTACCCTGGGCCCGGGCGGCCAATGAGGACGGGACCTTCAAGAACGCGGCGCAACTGCGCGCCATCTACGAGGAAGAGCAGGGTCTGAGCCCTGACGATGAAGTCGTGGCCTATTGCCGCATCGGCGAGCGGAGCAGCCACACGTGGTTCGTGCTTACGCATCTGCTGGGCTATCCCCACGTGCGCAATTACGACGGTTCCTGGACGGAATGGGGGAACGCGGTCGGATTGCCGATTACGCGGTAGAGGGTTTAAGATTGAAGATCGAAGATTAAGGATTGAGAAAAAATAGTGCATACTGCGTGATGCGTAAGGACGGGGCCGCGAAATCAGCTTGTATTTCCGGCCCGTTCGTGACAGCATAGAAATACGCAGTACGCATTCCTCCAAGTCAGGCGAATGATGAAGACCACAACTCTTGACCGCGCTGCCGCCCTGCGCGCGGATTTTCCCATATTGGCGCGCAAGATTGGCGGACGCAGACTGGTCTATCTGGATAACGGCGCGACTAGCCAGAAGCCGGAGCCCGTCATCCGCACGCTGGATGATTACTACCGCTTCCACAATGCCAATGTCCACCGGGGCGCGCACACGCTGAGCGAAGAAGCGACGACCCTCTACGAGCAGGCCCGGCTGCACATCGCCCGCTTTATCAATGCGCCCAGCGATACGCAAGTTATCTACACGTCGGGCACAACCGAAAGCATTAACCTGGTGGCCAATACCTGGGGCCGCGCCAACCTCGGGCCGGGCGACGAAGTGCTCATCACCGAGATGGAGCATCACAGCAACATCGTGCCCTGGCACATCTTGCGCGACCAGCTCGGCTTCACCCTGCGTTATGTGCCCGTCACCGACGACGGCCTTTTGGATGAAGATGCGCTGGACGATCTCCTGACCGAGCGCACCAAGCTCTTTAGCTTCATCCACGTGAGCAATGTGCTGGGAACGGTTAATCCTGCCGCCGAGCTAACGGCCAGGGCCCATGCGGTTGGCGCAAAAGTGCTGATTGACGGCGCCCAGAGCGTGCCCCATATGCCCGTGGACGTTCAGGCGCTGGATGCGGATTTCCTCGTCTTCAGCGGCCACAAAATGTGCGGGCCCACGGGGATCGGCGTTCTCTACGGCAAACGGGAGCTACTGGAAGCCATGCCGCCCTTCAAGGGCGGCGGCGAGATGATTCGGGACGTAAAGATGAGCGGCAGCACCTGGGCCGATCTGCCCCACAAATTTGAAGCCGGCACGCCGCCCATTGCCCAGGCCATTGGGCTGGGCGCAGCAGTCGAATATCTGACCGGGATCGGCATGGCGTGGGTACATGAACACGAACAGGAGCTGCTTGCCTACGCCTACCCTCGCCTGGGCGAGATCGAGGGGCTGCGCATCCTCGGTCCCGGTCCGACCCGGCGAAGCGGCTTAATCTCCTTCATCCTGGATGATGTTCACCCCCACGATCTGGCGGCCGTGCTGGATCAGGCGGGCGTAGCCGTCCGGGCCGGTCATCACTGCGCACAGCCGCTCCACGATCGCTTCGGCATCAGCGCAAGCGCACGGGCCAGCTTTTACCTGTACAACACGCCGGAAGAAGTAGACATACTCTGCGCCGCCCTGGAAAAAGCCCAGGATATTTTCGCCTTTTGAGCCTATGAACCCTGTCATCCTCGAGCACTACAAGCATCCCCGACGGCACGGTGCGCTGGCCGCGCCGACCGTGCGTCGGCGCGATGTCAACCCGTTTTGCGGCGATGAGGTAACGATTGACTTGTTGCTGGCGAATGGTCGTATAGAAGACGCCGGATTCGACGGCCGCGGCTGCTCCCTCAGTTTAGCGGCGGCCAGTATCCTATTAGACAATGTAACCGGACGGCCTATTGATGCTGTCCGCCGTATGAGTTCGGACGATATGCTGGCCCTTTTGGATATGGAAATCGGACCAATACGCCGCAAGTGCGCGCTGTTGCCCTTTTCCGTGCTCCAGGCCTGCCTTGCCGAGGAGAAGAATGGTCATGAGTGATTTTATTAAAGTTGCCGAAAAGCGTGATGTACCGCTCAACGGCAGCAAGCTGGTTGAAGTGGATGACGTGCGTATTGCGCTCTTTAATCTGGACGGCGAATTCTACGCCATTGAGGATGTCTGCACCCACGACGGAGGGCCGCTGGTAGAGGGCGAAATTTTGCCCGGTTGTCAGGTGCAATGCCCGCGTCACGGCGCACGTTTTGATATTTGTACCGGCGCCGCGCTCTGCTTTCCCGCTTTTGAACCAACCAACACCTACGAGGTTCGTCTGGACGGCGACGAGGTTTGGATCGAGTCGCCGCTGTAATCGAGAGACCGCGGCGCCTGCCGGGAATTTGGTGAGGGAAACGTTCCCTCCTCCGGCGACGGACGCGCTATTCAATTGGGAGATTTATTATGAGCTTACCAACTTCTACAGAAATTCGTGACTTGATCCAGTCCAAGGTCAGGGATCCTGAATTGATGCTGAACATTATAGACCTGGGCCTGGTCTACGATATCGAAGTGCAGGAGGCCGATCTCAAGACGGCCGAAATCACCATGACCCTGACCAGCCCGGGCTGCCCCGCCGGTCCTGAGATCATTTCTAACGTTCAGCGTGAGACCCACACGGCTTTTCCCGATCTGGATGAGGTCAACATTCACCTCACCTGGACGCCCTTCTGGAACCCGGACATGATGTCCGACGAAGCCCGGGACGAACTGGGGATTTTCTAACCCCGCCCGCTCAAGAACAGAGCAACTTCAAGCCGGTCCACGATTGGATCGGCTTTCTGCCTTTCGCGCCCAATCTGTGGAGAATGCAATGGAGCGGAACCCCCTTTATTCTGCAAGCGGAATCGATCTGACCGAGGAAGAGCGCGGGATCGTCGCTGAGGAATTTCCGCGCATGGTTGCGGCCTTTGAGCCGACCTTGGCCCATGTTCACGCGCCGGGGTTGGCCATGGGCGTCGTCGTCAACGGCGAGCTGGTCCATATCCATGTCGCCGGCAAACGAAACCTGGCGGCAGACGCGCCGGTCGCAGCAGACACGGTTTTCCGCATCGCCTCCATGACCAAGAGCTTCGGCGCGCTGGCGATTCTGCAGCTACGCGACGCTGGTCTCCTCGAACTGGATCATCCCGCGGCGCGCTATGTACCGGAACTGGCCGGGCTCGCCTATCCGAGCGCGGATTCGCCTCCGGTCACCATCCGCCGGCTGCTGACGATGCAGGCGGGCTTACCCCAGGACGATCCATGGGCGGACCGCCAGATTGCACAGGACGACGAATGGCTGAGTGACTTTCTGCGCCGGGGGATTCCGTGGTCGAATCCGCCGGGTGTGACCTTTGAATATTCCAATTTGGGCTACATGATCCTGGGACGCGTGATTGCCGCTGTCTCCGGTCAATCGGCCCAGGCGTATATCAACGCCAACATCCTCGCCCCGCTGGGGATGACGGATACGGTCTGGGCTCCCGCCCAGGCGCCGCCTGAACGATTGGCCTGGGGGTATGACTGGCTGGACGGCCGCCATCATGCGCTTGAGCTGCTGCCGTCCAACCACGACGGTGCGGTCTTTGCGGGGCTCTTCACCACCCTCGCCGATCTGAGCAAATGGATCACGCTCTTCAACCGCGCCTGGCCGCCGGGAGGTGAGGCGGAATCGTCGATCCTGCAGCCCGGATCTCTGCGCGAGATGCAGCAGATATGGAGTCCGTACCCGCCTGCTCTGGTGCGCAATGCGGCGGGGATTGGTCTACGCGCAAAGTTGAGCGGCTACGGCTACGGGCTCTCCATGACGCAAAATGAGCACACGCTCGTCGTCGGGCATAGCGGCGGATTGCCCGGCTTCGGTTCAAACATGCAGTGGGCCACCAATCGCAGCCTGGGCATTATTGCTCTGGCCAATGTGACCTATGCCGGGGTTGGGCGGATCTGTGGTCAGGTTTTTGAACAGTTAACGGACCGTCTTCACAAAAACAGCGCCTGCTTCAGCGTTCCGTCAATTACGCCGCCGTTGACCACGGCGCGGGAAGGCGTCAATCGCCTGCTTGAGCGCTGGGATGACGCCGTGGCCGACGCGCTTTTCGCCGACAACTTCTTCCTCGATCTGGATCGTGCGCATTGGCAACAGGAATTGCTGGAGCTGAGCGAGCGTCACGGCGCACTGCGGGAAGCAGGCGCTTTTCGGGCTGAAAACTGGCTGCGCGGCAGTTGGCGAATGCAGGGTGAACGCGGTTGGTGTGATATCTGGCTGTCATTGGCGCCCACCCATCCGCCCGCAATTCAGGAGCTTGAGGTGACTTCAGTTTTGCCGCCCACTGAAGCCGGGCGCCACAGTATGGAGGCATTGGCCCGGCTGATTTCCCGCCCGACCCGACGTGAGTTAGACCGGCTGCGCGCAGCGGACAGCGACCGGACGGCGCTGTGGCGGCAGATCGGAATCGCGCATCAGCTGCTGGGCCCATGCTCCGTCGGCGAACTGCTGGGCGGGGACGGCGCGACGGAGATTCGCATGCGGTTGGTCGGCGCTTACGGAAACGGTGACGTGGAAATTCACTGCGACGCGCGCTGCCGCGTGGCCTGCTTGCGATTCATGCGTTTTACCGACGAGAATTAGCGCTTTAAGGCCCGCGCGCCGGCTGGACAGAACGGATCGGATTATCATGACGACTGCACGCCTTACGGCGGAGACCGTCGCTGCGCCCGTCGTCGTGGCGGAGCAGGTGACAGACCTGGAGCCACGCTATCGGGTCATCATCCATAACGATGATGTGACGACTTTTGAGTACGTCCATCACATCCTCAAGCTAATCTTTCGCCTCTCCCACGAGATTGCTGACCACATTGCCTGGAAGACTCACCGGGAAGGCGCGGCCGTCGTGGTCACCCGGCCACGCCCGGAAGCTGAACGGCTGGTACGCACGGCCAATCAACGCGCCCGAGCTGACGGGTTTCCCCTTACCTTTACTGCCGAACCGGAGGAGGAAGGCGGGTAGCAAGTTGCAAACGGCATGTGTCAACCAGACTTATCGGTTGCTTCCGCCGCTCCGCAACATCGCCTCCCCGCTCACTTGCCCTATGTCTGAACCATCTTGGCTCCACGGCCACCCCCACGATCCCAATCCCGAACCGCCGTCGGGCGATGCGTCCTTTACGCTCACATTTCCGGACGGCGCGCCCCACACCGTAGCCGTTGACGCTCTGCAGCGCCTGCCCTACACGGAAGCAGCCGATTGCTATATCGTCAGTACGGGACACGGTACGTCCGGCCCGTTTTGCTTTGGCGGCGTGCTGTTGGAAGATTTACTGGCGGCCTATACATCTGGAGATGCAGCCTGGCGCTATTGCGACATCGTCAGCGGCGACGGCTTCGGCAATCGCATCCTGCGTGCCGAAGTGGAGGCCGGCGAAATGGCGCTGCTGGCCTATGCTCTGGACGGCCGCGGGCTGACGCGGGAGGAGGGGCTGGTACGCCTTATCGTGCCCGGCGAGACGGATGATGCTTTGCGTCAGGTAAAGTGGATCGCGCATATCCGCCTGAACGGATAATCAGCCATCAACCGGTTTTACGTAAACGGCTTATTACTTTGATCGCAGCCCGGGAGAGCCGGACTGGAGTCCGGCGGGAGGACCTATGGCTTGCGGAAAGTCTTGCCGGCTATACGCTCCCATCCCCGGGACAGAATACCGGAACGCTTACCCGCGAAAGTTCCGGCACTCCGACCCGAGGACGTTAAACTGCATCAGATCAAGCAGCGCTTCAGCCTATTGATTGAACGTGTAGGGCAGATATATCTCATACGATTGGACGGCAGGCTCATTAGATGTGTAGGATCCTGCAGGAATGCCCAACTCAAATGGCCCTTCTTGCTCCGTGGAGCCATCCAGAGAGACGACCGTAAGATAGAAGACCGTCGCCTCTGTAGCAAGCGTAACGCTGTAATCTGTCGGCTGTACGGAGTCAATCACCTTAGACGGGACCAGTGTCTCGTTTAGTCTTTGCATCTCCCCATTCACTTCGCCCCAAAGATGGAAGCCGGCAATCCCGGTCTCAGTAGCGGTCTGCCATTCAATACTTACACCATCGGCAGACGATTGGGCCAGAAAGTACCCCAACGTAACCCCGAGCGTTATATCAACTGCTTCACATCCATTCAGGATGGGGGCATCCGAACCGGACGTATCAGACTGCAAGCCATCATCAACAGTTGCGAGATTGCGGATGGTGGAGTTGACGCAGGCCCAAATTTGCATATTGCCGGTCGAATCGTCACTGACGGTTACCGCGACATCCATCTGCACACTCTCCGTCGGCGCAACTGACCCGCCGAAGATGCACGTCACAAGTTGACCGACAGTATTGCAATTGCCCGTGGCCGGATCAGGCGTGACGGAATCAATGGTCATATCGGCCGGTACGTTCGTCGTCAATATGACCTCAAACATGGGATATGTGTTGTTATTGGTTGCAACTATCGAATAGGTGACGGATTCGCCCGGCTGGGGATTAATGGGACCCGAGGGCAGGACGTAGAGTCCTTCACCAATCCCAGGCGTGTCAACCGTTACGTCAAAGTAGACCAGCCCTTTGTCGTCCGGCCCGAGCGACGGGCTAAAGATAACGCTGTAGCCGCCTTCATCCAACGGGAAAGCGGTCGTACCGACGGTATCATCAGCAATTGCATTCCCCCCGGTGGGCGTTGTATTGCGCGTCCAGTAAGTCGAATTGGGCTCGTAGGTCACCCCGGCGGGCAGCGTATCCAGGACGGTAAAGGTCGTCAGGTTCACTACGCCCGCGTTCTGAATCTCGATGGCGTAACGTAACGTATCGCCGTACTCAATTACGCCGTCGCCATCCTGATCCCCACTGGGCGCGAAGTCCACCGATTTGCCCGAGTTGAAAGAGGGGAAGGGCGGAATCACCGTGCCCAAGTCGAGGCCGGGCGACGCATCAGATGCTGTTTGCGGATCCTGGCCCCAGGCAACGGCAATCTTGCAGCCGGGGTCGCCGATGTTGCCGGAAGCATCCAGCGTGTAGATGAATGTGCCGGTCTGGTCATTGGTTGCAGGATTGAAGAGGCGAATCGACTTCAGGGCCGTGACGGAAATCCCTTGATTGGATGTGGTTTCATCCAACCCATTCACATTTGTATCATCCGTGTCTCCATCACCATTAAAATCAACCCGATCAGGCGTGCCGTCGTTGTCGAAATCCACATAGAGGTAATTCGTCGTTTGGGATGGCGTGCAGGCCGGCGTGACCCAAAGCGGGCTGCCGTTTTGGCTGCTTGATGAATCAGGGTCTTTGCCTACCGCCCAGCCGGCCAAAACCTGGGTGGTCAGGTTATCGGTTGGGATCAAGGGAAAGCCCCAATCGTTGGCCTGATTCTCACCATCGTCAGAGTCTGACGCATCAACCGCGGCAATGGCGTAGAAGTCCGAGGCGGCAGACAGGTGTAACCCTGACTCAGCCGGAACAATGATGCGGGCCGTGCCGCCGGCCGGGACGGACAGAGAATTACCCGTTGAAGATTCCGTCTCATAGTTCACGGTCAGAGCGCTTGTCCCCGGGTTATAGACATAGACAACCGTATTGCGCTCATCATCGCCGCCCGATCCGTTATCCCGGCTGCCGACCGGCGCATAATAGTTAGCGTCCCAATCATCCCGGGGCGTCAGCGAATACCAGCGCATCTCATAAGTAGCGCAAATATCGCCGGTGATGAGGGTCACCTGAACCGGCTCGTCTGCGACAATCGTAGCGCCCTGCTCAACGCCGCCGTCGACAAAGACCGTCTCCCCCTCATTGAGCGACAGCGTGGTATCAACCGTCCCGTCCCCATCCGTATCAATGTCGACAGTCGTACCGTTCTCCGCCGCCATGACGGCTGCACCGGCGTATTGGAAGACAGAGTCATCATTCGGCGTATCTTCGCCGACGGGCACTATATAGTTCAGCCCCCAACTGCCGGTGTCAAGCATCTCCTGCGCGCCGGCCAGCAGTGTGCCGGGTTGACCATTATACGTGCCGCTCCATCCGGCGCGGGTGATGGCAACCGGAGACGTAGCGCCGATCTTGTCGCTGCCGTCAAAGTCGATTGTGGCGAGATTGGTGCTGTCCACCACATTACTCAGAACGATAACATCGCCGGAGTTCAGCACGTCGCTTGCAAAGCCTGGAGCGATGCCATTGCTCGGATCGTTGTCACCCCAGATTTGAGTGCCGCCCGGATTTCCCGTACTCCAGAGATTCGCGGGATTGGCAATATCCACCTCATAACCGTTTTCATGCTGATCATAGTAGATCACAGTATTATCCGACGCAATGGAAAGCGACAGATAGGTCTGCATCAAAGTTTCATCGGGAAGAGGCGCATTAATATTACAGTCAGTATTGAAAAGCGAGTCCAATGCCAGATACATCTCATCCTCAGGAATGGGCACATAAAATATTTGCGACGGCGCGGCGTTCTGCGCCAGTACGGGTTGCGCCACCAGGCTCGCAATCAAAATCATTGCGAGTGCGAGCATAGGTCGATAGAGAATCCGAAACGTAATGAATCCCAGCCAGTCATCTTGTGTCCGCCACTGATTACTTTGCATCTTCTTTTCTCTCCATATCCTTTTAGACCATTAAGAGAGGTCTACGAATAGTCCAGTAATCAAAATAAAATTTTTACCATGCCGCCAATCAATCAAATCGGGGGCAGACTGATTCCGCCGTTCACTACCGGCCCACCCCATACCGCCCCTGCTCTGCAAACTACTGCAAGTCAACGCCCTGATCAGCGCAAATGCCTGGACGCGCTGCAGAACAAAACCGGCTTGATAAGGCCCTCACGTAAACCTACGCCGATTTATTTACATGAGCATAAATTGCTCCCTTTCTCCAGGGTGATGGGCGAACATTGACAAGTAAATCGGACGCAAAAATACATGCAGGGGGAATACTCGCCAGACGCCAATAACTCATGACTGCGCGTTGAATACAAGCGCACAGCCTGTAAACTCCGGTTGTGTCGTCGGACGGGCGGCGATGTTAAGACGGATTTCCGGCGATTAACCGATTTTCCGCTTGCCCGACATGGTTATGCCGGGCAGATGCATGAATCGTTTGGCACGCGCAAATACTTGTTGCGCGCCGGGTAATAGTTGCAAAAAATTCGATGTGTCTATCGGGGGTAGTGCGCTTAACGGGGGAAACGTACTGCTCAGGGACTGACGCCAGCTATTGGGCAACCAATGTTCCAACCATCTACTTTCTCAGGTCAAAACATCTCACAGTGAAGGAAGGGTTTTTGCTTAAAGCTCAGCAGCGTTTCATCAATGCAAAAAAATGCTAAGCGATAAAATTAAGCCTGCACAAGGGGAATGTGTGCAGTACGACGATGTAGTCAGGCGTCATACAACAAAGCAGAATCGGCCCAACCGAAGCGTACCCGCTCTGCTATGAACAGACGAAACCCATATTTGAAGCCCACCTGTCCCGCAGAATCTAAAAAATGATGAGGTTTTGCCATATGCGTCTACTGCGTCTACCGAGAATCTTACAAATCTTATAAACTGTAGCACGGATTTCCCCATAAGTCAACTGCGTAATCAGTGATGGCTGAATTCAAGATCAGTAACGAACCCGTTTCATCCTCTTTTGCATGCATTCCGTCGCCCTGTATGCGTAACACTCTTACCCCAAGGCCCGGCATATTGTGGCATCGGGGCCCATGCGTTAGAATTCTGCGTACGCATGTTCTTTTGTATCAATCGACGTAGAGAACGCAATTTCCATTTTTTAACGCCCATAGGCGAATTTCGGGCCGGAAACAGATGTCTTTCTATCTCTATTCGCTTTTTACCAATATTCGGGAATATTTTATGCAACCCTGGAAGACGCTTTCAAGAGAAATCCTGCTCCAGCCGGATAGCGGGCGCTTTTTAACCGTTGAAAATCACCAGGTCCAGCTATCGGACGGAAGCATCATCCAAAATTGGCCGTGGCTGATCACGCCCGATTTCGTCAATGTGGTTGTGGAAACGGAAGAAGGCGACTTTCTCTGCTTTCGCCAGACCAAATATGCCGTGGACGGCGTCACTTTGGCCATCGTCGGCGGCTATCTGGAGCCGGGCGAGGATCCGCTGGCCGCGGCCCAACGTGAGGTTCTGGAAGAGACGGGCTACGTGGCCGACGAGTGGTCGGCGCTGGGCGGCTACGCCATTGACGGCAACCGGGGCTGCGGCAACGGCCATCTCTTTTTGGCGCGCGGGGCGCGCTACGTTCGACCCATTGATGCCGATGATCTGGAAGAGCAAACCCTCATCCGCCTGAACCGGGATGAGTTGCGTGCCGCGCTCATGCAGGGGAAGTTTCGGGTCATGCCCTGGTCAACCGCAGTGGCAATGGCCCTATTAAAGATGGAAGCGGAATAGAGCAGAGAATAAGCAAGACGACAGGATAAAAATATGTTGCGATATGCACAGTACCTATTGTTGAGCGGCTTGTGCTGGCTGGCAACTGCATGCGCCCTTCCCAGCGCGTCATTGCTTGCACCGGACCATACGCCGGTTGCGGCGGAAACGGCCTATACCCTTACAGAATTGAGCTTTTCAGGTAATGGGGAGACGTTTTTAACAACGCTGGATAAAACGGCCGAGTCGGCAAGTGAGCGACGTTTTGTAGAAGTAACGGACAGCGTCGGCAATCGATGGCAAGGAGAATTGCTTACGCTGAGTGAGGGCGATACCCTCTTTTTACAACAACCCCAGCAAGGCGGATTAACCGCGGTGCGGATCGACGGCCCGTCAGGGATGACGCCCGCAGCCGTCATTGATCTGCTGCCCCAGGCCGCGGCTAAGCCGCTGGCCTCGCCCCATCCCGACATTCGCTTTGTCCGCGCCGTACAGGATGATGCAGCCTGGCGCTTCGATGTGACCCTGGCCTACCCTGATACGGGGTGGGAGGATTACGCCGACGGCTGGCATGTGGCGACGCCCGACGGCGCTGTTCTCGAGTCGCGGCGGCTGCTTCATCCCCACGAAAACGAACAGCCGTTTACGCGTAGCCTGACTGACGTGAAAATTCCCGCTGACGTGACTGAAATCCTCATTCGCAGCCACGATCTGCGCAGCGGCTACAGCCCGGACACGCTCACCATCCCCCTGGACACAAACGCAGAGACCGAGCGTTACGCTGTCGTGCGGGAATGAGGCTGACAGAGTCGCAAAAGCGCGAGGGAATGCTCGCCGCCCTGCTCTATTCTTCCTCGATTCCGCCTGCGGGCAAGTTAATCTCCTGCACCTCGCCCTGCTCATTAATGACGATCTGAAAGCCGAGCATCCCCAGCCATTGAAGCGCATCCTGGGGAATGGGATTGCCCACCGCGTCCTCCATATTGTCGATGGAGCTTTCGATGGCGGCTTTGGTAAATATGTCGTCCTGCCCCAGCATGTCGAGCATACTGGTCACCGCCAGGTCGCGCTGGCCCTCGACCTGACCGCGCATAAAGCGCAGCACCTGGCGATCCACCATTTCTGCATCAATGTGGCGGTGAAAACCGTCATCATTCACCACGTAGCAGGCCCGATCGCCCACCTGGCTCACCTCTACGGCGTTGCCCCGTTCATCAATTACCAATCCGCTAAACATGGCGTTTTGCGTCATGAAGCCCTCCCAAAGCTAAAGCGTGAAGATTAACGGTTGAAGATTGGGCCCCCGCGACCCGGCCTCAGCGCGTCTCACATCATTGCCCGCAGCAGCCGTGCATCCAGCCCCGTGTGGCGGGCGGTAACCTTATCGTTGCCCACGGCGATGCGCATGGCGCGAGGCTGGCCAACCAGCACCACGAGTTGTCGGGCCCGGGTTACGGCCGTGTAGAGCAAATTGCGCTGGAGCAGCATGTAGTGGCTTGTCAGCACGGGAATGACCACCGCGGGAAACTCGCTGCCCTGGCTCTTGTGGACGCTTACAGCAAACGCATGGGTAAGCTCATCCAGTTCCAGAAAATCGTAGGCGATTTCCCGGCCGTCGATCTCGACGCGCAACTCCTGATCGATGGCGTTGACGGCGCGAATGACGCCCATGTCGCCGTTGTAGACTTCCTTGTCGTAATTATTGCGAATCTGCATAATCCGATCGCCGACGCGATAGACCCGGCTGCCGAAATGGCGCTCGGCCCGCTGTGCGGACGGCGGGTTCACCGTGGCCTGGATAGCCTCATTGAGCGCGCCCACGCCCGCTACGCCTCGGTGCATGGGGCTGAGGACCTGGATATCCTCCGGCCGGAAACCAAAGCGGCGGGGAATGCGCTCCTGTACCAACTCTACGCAAAGTTGGGCCGCGCGTTGCGGATCTTCGGTGCGAAACACGAAAAAATCCGTCGCCCCCTCATTGTCGATGATGGGCATCTCGCCCTTGTTAATCCGATGCGCGTTGGTGATGATGTAGCTCCCCGGCGCCTGGCGGAAGATGGTGTTGAGGCGAATGACGGCAGGTCGGTTATTGAAGATTGAGGATTGAAGATTGGTATCACCAGGACGCGTGAATTCTTTCTGCGTCCCCGCCTTCCAATCCTCGGTCTTCAATCTTTGCCCGTCAATCGCCCCCATCACGTCCCGCAGCACATTTCCCGCCCCCACGCTGGGCAGTTGATCCACATCCCCCACCAGGAGCAGGTGCATGCCCGGGGGGATGGCCTTGAGCAGGTGGTTGGTGAGGGCCAGGTCCAACATGGAGGCCTCATCCACAATGAGGAGATCCGCGTCCAGCGGCGACTCCTCATTGCGCTTGAAGCTCATCCCGTCCGCGGGCTTGAACTCCAGCAGGCGGTGGATGGTCTTGGCTTCGGCTTCGGTAGTCTCAGCCAGACGCTTGGCCGCGCGTCCCGTGGGCGCGGCCAGCAGCACCCGGTGACCGGCCTGGCGGCAGAATTGGAGAATGGTGCGCACAGTGGTCGTCTTACCCGTACCCGGTCCGCCCGTCAGCACGGTGAGGGGATGGGTCAACGCCGTTTGAACGGCCACACGCTGTTGAGGAGCCAATTCCAGCCCATTGTTGCGCCCCGCGGTAAAGAAGGCCGCTTCCCAGTTAAACCGATTAGCGGCAAAGGTCGCGAGGCGGCTGGGGCCGGGTCGGGCCAGGCGGGCCAACTGGTTGGCCACGCCCGTCTCACTGTAAAAGAGGGGCGTCAGATAAACATCCCGCTTCTCGCGCAGGAGCGCCTCAGCCGTGTGCATGGTATTGGGCGCATAGAGGGTTCCGGCTTCAGCCAGCAGGCGGGGCGTTTCTTCGGCCAGGGCCGGCGCGGGCGACGCCAGGGCTTCGCCGCCCGGCTCATCTACCAGCTTCACCTGATCCTCCCGCCACAGTTCCAGCAGGCCGATGCCAATCTGGCGTCGCTCTACAGCGAGCAGTTCCGCCGCCTGCCCAGCCAGTTCATCAATGGGAAGGAAAACGTGACCATTATCGGTAGATTGATTCAGGGCGTAGGTGACGCCCGCGGCTACCCGCCGGGGCGAGTCAGGCGGAATGCCCAACGCCTGGGCAATTTTGTCCGCGGTCAGAAAGCCGATGCCGTAGATATCCCGGGCCAGGCGATAGGGATCGTCCTGAACGATACGGATGGCGTCATCACCGTAATATTTATAGATCTTCGTGGCGAGACCGGTGCTCACGTCGTGGCTCTGGAGGAAAATCATCACTTCCTTGATGGCCTGCTGTTCCGCCCAGGCCCGGGTAATCATCTGCACCCGCTTTTTGCCTACGCCGGGCACCTCGCTGAGGCGCGCCGGCGTCTGCTCGATGACTTCCAGCGTCTCCAGCCCAAAGTGCTTGACGATGCGCCTGGCCGTCACCGGGCCTACGCCCTTGATGAGGCCGCTGCCCAGATACTTCTCCATTCCCGCGATGGTCGCGGGCAGGACGGTCCGCAGGGTCTCCACGGCAAACTGGCGGCCGTAGTCGCCGTGCACCGTCCAGCGCCCGTGCAGCTCCACGCTTTCGCCCACGTTGATGGAAGGCAGATTGCCCACGATGGTGATTTCGCCGTCCGAGGCGAACGCCCGTCGCCGCTCAGGCGCCAAGCGCGCGACGGTATAGCCGTTTTCTTCATTGTGGTAGGTGACGCGTTCGATCACGCCGCGCAGGGTATCGGTCATGGGTGGTGGCGAGGTAGGAATAGAGTCCGCAGCATTGTACCACAACCGATGCCCGCCTGCTCCACGTAGGGAGCGAAGTTGCGGAGCGGCGGAGTAGCGGGGCGGGTGCATTGGGGGCGGGGACGGATTGTCTTGCCGGCGCGGATTCAGCAGGCGGCTCCACGTTTTGTCCGCCTCGAGTGCAAATAAATTGCTAAAACGCGGGGGACCAAAAAAGAGGGAGCAGCGAACTTTCTGCTGCTCCCTCTTTGGTAATCAAACTTGCCTTATCTCCAGCCGACGAGACAATTATGCTTTTGTCATGGTCCTGGCCGACAACATGCTATTAGAACAGACCGGCGCCAAATGTGGAGGCGAAGACCAGGCTGACGATGCTCATGAGCTTGATGAGGATGTTGAGCGCAGGACCGCTGGTGTCCTTAAAGGGATCGCCCACGGTGTCGCCGATGACCGCGGCCTTGTGCGCGGGCGAATTCTTACCGCCCATCTCGCCCGTCTCAATCCACTTTTTGGCGTTGTCCCAGGCGCCGCCGGAGTTGGCCATCATGACGGCCAGGAGGAAGCCCGATGCGATAGAGCCGACCAGCATGCCGGCCAGCGCTTCCGCGCCCAGAATATAGCCTACGGCCAGGGGGGCGATCACCGCCAGAGCGCCGGGCAGAATCATCTGGCGCAGGGCATTGTCGGTGCTGATGGCCACGCAGGTCGCGTAGTCCGGCTTGCCCGTACCGTCCATGATGCCGGGAATTTCGGCAAATTGACGGCGCACTTCCAGCACGATGGCGTAGGCTGCCTTGCTCACTGCCGTCATGGTCAGCGCAGCAAAAACATACGGCAGCACCGCGCCGATGAGGATGCCCGGAAGCATGGTGCCGTCCAGCAAATTCAGGCTTTCGATTTCCGCCGCGCCCACATAGGCGGCCATGAGCGCCAGTGCCGTGAGCACGGCTGAGCCGATGGCAAAGCCCTTACCCGTGGCGGCCGTGGTGTTGCCCAGGCTATCCAGAGAGTCGGTGCGCTCGCGCACATAACCGGGCAGCTCGCTCATTTCGGCAATGCCGCCGGCATTGTCGGCCACGGGACCGTAGGCGTCGGTCGCCAAGGTAATGCCCAGCGTGCTCAACATGCCCACGCCTGCCAGGGCCACGCCATAGAGGCCGGCCGTCAATGACCCGTCAGCCCGATAACCCAGCTTCAAGCTCAGCAAAATGGAGAAGGCGATAATCAGCACCGGCGCCAACGTGCTCATCATGCCTACGGAGAGGCCCTGAATGAGGAGCGTGGCCGGACCGGTCTCCGCAGCCTTGGCTATGCTCTTGGTGGGATTATAGGTAAAAGCCGTGTAATACTCGGTGAAGAAAGCAATGGCATTCCCCGCAATCAGGCCGATAAGGATAATCACCCAATAAAGATAGGAGACGCCCGGCGCCAGCAGCACCATGATAATGGCAAGGAAGAGGACAATCCCCGACGACGCCCAGGTGGCATTACGCAGGGTAGAGAGCAGCTCTTCCTGGGTAGCGTCCTCTTCTGTCTTGATGAGGAAGGTGCCCAGGATGGAGGCGATAACGCCCACGGCAGCAATAAGGAAAGGCAGACCGACGAAGGCCAGTTCCGAGCCGTTGGCCATGACCGCGCCCAGGGTAGCCGCAGCGATGATGGAACCGCTATAGCTCTCGAAAAGGTCCGCCCCCATACCGGCAACGTCGCCCACATTGTCGCCGACGTTGTCGGCGATAACGGCCGGGTTGCGGGGATCATCTTCGGGGATGCCCTGCTCCACTTTTCCTACCAGGTCTGCGCCCACATCAGCGGCCTTGGTGAAGATGCCGCCGCCTACCCGGGCGAAAAGCGCGATGCTGGATGCGCCAAAGCCGAATCCGGTAACGTAGCTCACATTGCCGTCAAAGAGCAGGTAGAGGATGGTCAGGCCCAGAATACTGAAGCTGACTACGGCCATACCCATGACCGAGCCGCTGCTGAACGCGACGTGCAGGCCGTCGTTCAGGCTGCGCTCAGCGGCCGCGGCCGTGCGCACATTGGCCTGCACCGCAATCCGCATCCCCAGGTAGCCGGCCGCGCCCGACGCCAGTGCGCCGACCACAAAACAGATGGCCGTGGGCACGTTCAGAAAGAGGGTGATGACCCCACCGACGACGACCACGAAAACGGCCAGATAAAGGTACTCGTGATTCAGAAAAGCGGATGCGCCTTCCTGGATGGCCGAAGCGATGTTACGCATGGTCTGATTGCCCATATCTTCCGCCATGACGTTGCGGACCTGCCAGACGACAAAGCCCAGGCCGACCAGACCCATCAACAATGCAAATACTACCGATACGTTACCTTGCAAGATACTCCTCCTTAGCCTGCTGGATTAACCGAACTCAATTTATTGCGAACAATCAATCTCTTCTCAATGAAATGCATCAACACGCGTTTTTTACACGCGCGACAATGATTGATCGATCAAGAGTGGGAAATTTCTGCTCATGGACAGGCATAACCGAACAACACGCGGCAGACACCTGATGGCTGTTGTTAGCAAAATGTGGCGCATTTACCCATAGGCAGAATGCGATCCATTGTAATTTGCCCGTCAGGTCACGTCAAATTCCCGGCCCGTGACGGGGATTTCGTGGTTCCCGACACAGATTCGCATGCAGATTCTACAGAAGTAAAGTCAGCAAAAGCCAAACTGTGTATTATACAAGACGGCCATCATGCCTATCAGGGCGTCAACGCGCTCTTTCTCAGGCTGGGTTGAGACAACAAAAAAGCCGTTTAGCCTAATTTTAAGCCAACTGACTCGAGGAAACTGTGTAATTTTCCTGTTAATCTTGCCGGGGCCCTTAATTCAATCATTACAATATTGAAATTTAATATGGATAATTGGGTTATCGTAGGACAACCGTACGATCAGTGGATAATAACGTGCATTATTGTGTGCTATCTTTGTCCGTACTGCCAAATTAAACATAAAGTTAAAATGTGGCGACGATGAAATTTTAATCAGGAGGAGAGCTATGTCTCGCCGTTCTTGCTATGTGCTTGTTAACATTCTGTTGGTCGTCGTACTGTTACTGCAAGTCACTATCCCCGTCTTTGCGGGAAATAGCCATGAAGTCATCACCGAACAAGCGTTCGCCGGGAATACTGAACGATTCAGCGCGCCGGAACTGCCTGGTAAGCAAGGCGAGAGCCAAGCGCTTCTTAAAGTTCCAGACAGCAACCTTACCGTTCAGCGCCCCCATTCCCGTATGTCGCCGGGTATTTTTCCAACGCGAGAGAACCAGCGCAACAATATATCCGTGGAGGGATTATTACCAACGATACCCAATCCGGCTATTGAGATTAGAACGCCCGATTTTCTCGCAACAGCGGCTTGGCATCCAGAGTTACTTACATCAATCGGAAATACGCCGACTCAGCAGGATGAACCAATTGATGATCAGCCGGTAGTGAATGAAGGAGCGGATAAGGCATCAGGCTCGTTTAAGATGTTCCTACCCGTCTTGAAAAACGGTCCTGCAACGCCTGTTTCCCCGCCGCCTCAGCAAGTGACCGATATTCCGTTGAACCCGGGCGTCTTTCGATTCGGCCTTGATGATGATTCGGTCGCAGATGGTGTTATTGTCACCCAAATCGCACTTGTAAGCACCGCGAATCAAATTCTTCCGTCTAACTTTCTTCCCCAAAGTCCGCTTGTCCGAGTCGACGGCATTTGGTCGGCAAATGATAGCCAGGTGACCTACCTCGATCCCAGCAGTATTCCCATATTTTCGGAAGATGGCACAAAGCCGCAGCCAAAGCTTTCACAACGGTTTGCTACCGTACGTTTTGAACTGGAAGACAACTATGACGCCGGCCGCCGCCTGTCAATCGCTTTCCGTGCGCATCATAGCGCCAAGTGGGAGCTCCTCAGCTCACAACAAAATTCTGAAGCACGCACAATTGAAGCCAGAACCGACAGACTCGGGTCTTTCATTGTGGTTGAAAACACGGTCTTCAATGCTGACAGTGAACCAGGTGCTGCTAAAGCAGCGTCCGCCCATGCCGGCGTAGAGGTTATCGTTGACGAGCTAGATGCAGGCTTTGCGCATGAAACAGTGGGCGACGGTGTATTTGAGTCATCAAATTGTACGCCTGACGGTTGTTGGGCCGGGCATGCATTCTATACACTTAATCGCTCACCCTATAATTCTGGGCCGCTCAACGAGCCGATTGATTGGGGGATTTGGACGCCTACTCTACCTCAACCGGGCACTTATGTTGTTTCAGTGTTCATTCCGGCGCAAGACGCCTACACATCCGGCGCGCTCTATTATGTCACCCACAATGGCCAGCTTGACGCCTTTGCGGTTAATCAAGCCGTTTATAGCGGTGCGTGGGTTGATTTGGCCGCATTAGAATTTGCTGCAGACGGGCAGGAAAATGTGATTCTGGAAGATGTTGTTCCGGAACAGAGCATTGCAGCTGTCCGAATCGGCTTTGACGCGATTAAATTTACGTTATGTGATGATCCTGCGGCTTGCGACGTCCAGTTCCCGGCCTTGGCGCCGCCGCTCACCGCGGCTCAACTCCAACGCTTACGCGATTTGGGCATCCAGCCCTATCAAGTGCGTGGAGCCGATCCGGTTAGCTTCTCAACCGGAAATTACAGTATGGAAGTACCCCTCTTTAGCCTGCCGGGCGTAGGCGATCAGAGCATCGATATGGACCTGGTCTATAACTCCCAGGACTTCCGTGAAGACCGGCTGGGGTACGGTTGGTCATTCCCCTACAATGCCCGCGCCCAGCATTACAGTGACAACTCAGTCAGCATCACGTTGGCAGATGGCCGTACCTATCTCTACACGGCCGATGGTGACGGTTATACGCGGCCTGACGGAGTATTCGCAGAGCTAACGCGTGAAGATGACGGAAATTTACGGTGGGAAGATCCGTTGGGAACAACCCTTATTTTCACAGAGCACATCTATGGCATCGGCGTTCTAAACACCTGGATTGACCGCCAAGGCAACGAGCTAACTTTCGAGCATGATCTCAGCGTGCTCTCAAGCTGGCTCTATCCAGACCCGGTTCCGATTCCGCCCTTGCTTTCTATCACCGATCAAGCCGGTCAGGAGGTAACGTTCGAGTCAGACGACGACGGACACATTACTCAGGCCGAGCTGCCCGACGGTCGGACTTTCCACTTTACGTATGATGACGAAGCCAATCTGACTGAAATTCAGGACGCGAATGGCGGCACACGTCGCTATGAATACGATGACTCACATCGCATTATCCGTCATTGGGATCCGGAAAACATCATGTATCTGGAGAACATTTATGACGATGAAGACCGAGTCATCGAACAAATAGATGCCAGCGGGACCCATCTCGACATCAGCTATGATGACGATAATAAAATTACTACGTTTACCGATAACCTGGGCAATATAAGCAGATACTACTATGATGACTTGAATCGCGTCATCCAGAGCGAGGATGCGCTAGGGAATAGTGAACATACCGTTTACGACGATCAGTACAATATTGAGTCCTTTACTGACAAAAACGGCAATACCTGGACCTATACCTACGATGACGCAGGCAACATGTTATCGGTTACCGATCCCCTGGGTTATACCACCTACTACGCATACAACGATACCAACGATCTAACCGGCATCATCGATCCGCTAGGTCGCACCACGGCCTATGAATATAACGAAGACGGCCGTACTACGCGCATCATTTTTCCTGACGGCGTATCCCAAATGGCTGCCTATAATGAGGCCGGGGATATGCTGACCCTGACGGATGCCAATGGTCACATCGCGGCATATTTCCATGACTCAACAGGCAATCTGCAGGAAGTGATCGACCCGTTAGGCAATATCACGTCATATGCCTACGATGCTACCGGCCGCATGACACAGATGACCGACGCCAACGGCCACAACGCCCAGTTCGTCTACGACGGCAATGACAATGTGACGCGCATTGTGGACCCCAAAGGCCAGGCGACGGAGTTTGTCTACGATCTCAATGACAACTTGGTCCAGGTCACAGACCGTCGCGGCGGCGTGATGACCTTCGAGTATGACGAAAACCTTAAACTCATCAGAGAGACGGACCCCCAAGGCCATAGCACATCTTACGATTATGACCTGATGTACAACCGCATCTCCATGACCGACGCCAATGGCCACACAACACTCTATCGCTATGACGATATTTACCAGTTGCTCGAACTGGAAGACGCGTTAGGCAATGTTACAGACTTTGCCTATGACGCCAATGGCAACGTAACCGCAGTCACCGACGCCCTGAATCAGATCAGCGCGTACGAGTATGATGCGCTGGACCGCCTGGTTATGATGACCGACGCGTTGGGCGGAGAGACGGGCTACGTCTACGATGAAGTCAGCCGCCTCACCAGCGAGAACAATCCGCGCGGTGCGATCACGCGCTATGAATACGACCTGCGCGACCGCATGGTCAAAACCCTTGACGCGCTCAACGGCGAATGGACGGCAACTTACGATGCAGTAGGTAATATGCTAAGTACAGCCGACGCCAATGGTCATACCCGTGCCTTCGTTTACGATGCCGCGGACCGCCTGATCACCGAGACTGACGCGGAGGGCCATGCCACCGGCTATGCGTATGACGGCGTGGGGAATATCGTGACCGTGACCAATCCACGGGGCTTTGCCACAAACTTCACCTACGACGCCAATGATAACGTGGTCCAAATCACCGATGCACGGGCAGGCATTACCGACTTTGCTTACGACGCGGAAGATAACCTGACCGTGATCACTGACCCCGACGGCCATGGTACAAGCTACATCTATGACCTGGACGATTTGGTCATTGCCGTCACCGACGCTGAAAATCAGACGACTGCCTACGTCTACGATCCTGTCCACAACGTCACGCAGATGACGAACGGAAACGCCAATGTCTGGAGCTACGCCTATGATGCGCTCAATCGGCCGGTGCTGCAGACCGATCCGCTCCAGCAGACCCAAGTCTACACCTACGATGAATTGGGACGTCAAACCTCAGTAACAGATGAGAGCGGCGTGGTGACAAACTTCGCCTATGATGCGCTGGATCGCCTCATCACCCGCACAGAGAATGTGCAGACAGGCGTTACGCCCGACGCCAAAACCAACGTCACAACGGCCTTCTCTTATGATGCAGTAGACAATTTGCTGCAGGAGATGGACGGTAACGGCAACCCCACAACCTATGCATATGACCTGCTGGACCGCATGACCCGCAGTGAAAATGCCGAACAGGAAGTCACGCTATTTGCCTATGATGCCGTGGGCAATCTGATCACGCTGACCAATCCCCGGGGATATGCCACTAATTTCGCCTATAACAACGACGATCTGCTGGTGCAGGTGACCGATGCCTTGCTGGGCGTAACCCGCTTCGGCTACGACGCCAACCACAACCGCACGGATATCACTGACGCCAACTTTATCGTGACCCACAGCGTCTACGATGAACTGGATCGCCTCAGTGCGGAAATCCGCAACCACAAGCCGGGCGAGCCGGGCGACAGCGAGACCAACGTCACCATTGCATACGCCTACAACGCCGACAGCACGCTTGCGTCTATGACCGACCCCAACGGCAACCTCACTCGATACGAATATGACGGCATCCACCGCCTTGTCACCGAGACCGACGCGCTGGACGGCATGACCCACTACGAATACGATGCGGTGAGCAACCTGCTGGCCCTGATTGACGCCAACGACCACCGCACGTCCTATCAATATGATGCCCTCAATCGTCAGGTCGCCATGACCGATCCGGAAGCCCACCAGGAAACGTACGGCTATGATCCCGTGGGCAACCTGGTGACTCTCACCAATGGGCGCGGCTTCACCACCGACTTCGAATACGACAATCTCTATCGCATGACTCGCATGGTGGATGCCAAGGCCGGCACGGTGCTGGCCACCCACGACGCCATGGGCAACGTGCTGAGCCTGGTCGATCAGAACGGCCATCCCCAGACCTTCGCCTACGATAAGGTCTATCGCGTTCTAAGCCATACGGACGCCGAAGGGTACGTCACGGCCTTCGGCTACGACGAGAACGGCAATCGCACGTCTCTCACTGACGGCAACGGGCACCTGACCCAGTACGTCTTTGATGAGCTGGATCGCCTTAGCGCAGTCATCAACGCTGAGGATGAAACTACATCATTCGTCTATGATCCCGTAGGCAACCAGATCGACATGCGGGAAAATGACGGCGTAGTCACCCACTACGAGTATGATCCTATCTACCGCCTCAGCGGCGTCATCCAGAACTATATTCTGCCCGCCCAGGCGGATCACGAAACCAACGTGCCTTATGGTTATGACTACGATGCTAACGGTAACCTGACCTCCATCACCGATCCCCTGGCCCACATCACCCGCTTCCAGTACGATGCGCTTGACCGCATGGTGCAGGAGGTCAACCCTCTGGACAACGTGTGGGAATACGGCTACGACCCGGTGGACAACCTTGTCAGCCGCCTGGATGCCAATGGCGACCTGACCCAATACGCGTACACTGCCGATGGCCTGCCGGCCCGGATCAGCTATCCCGACGGTACGGGAATTGATTACGCTTATGACGCCAACCACAATCTGGTGGAGATGGTGGACAGCCTGGGGACCAGCACGTGGACCTTCGACGAACTGGACCGCATCACCCAGGCCGTGGACGCGCACAACCGGACGCTGGGTTACGCCTATGACCCTGTAGGCAACCGAACTTCCGTCACCTATCCCGACGGCAACACCGTCACCTACGCCTATCTGGACAACGACTGGCTGCGTCGAGTGGAGCTGCCCGATGACCAGTGGACCGAGTACGCCAAGGACGGCGTGGGGCTGACCACCAGCATCGTCAACAGCAACAGCACGGTGACCGAGCAGAGCTATGACAAAGCCAACCGCATGCTGAGCACCGCCACTGTGCAGACCAGCGGCGCGCAGAAGACCGTCAGCAGCTTCCAGTACACGCTGGACGATGTTGGGCAGCGCATTCAAACCGTGGCCGAATACGGCTGGCGCAACCCGCCGGTTGTGACCACGGACTACACCTATGATCCCATTCGCCGGTTGGTTCGTTCACAGACCGATGAGGGCGTCTGGACACAATATGGTTTTGACGCCGCGGGCAATCGTCTTTCATTACAGACCAACGACGACGCGCTCTCGCCCAAGCCTTTTGACGAGCAGACGCTGAGCTACACCTACAACGACGCCAACCAGCTCCTCAGCGTGCTGGATGAGACGAGCGGCAGCAACGGCCAGCCCCAGAAAGAGAACGACAAGGCGGCCCAGGCTCTCTACGCCCTGCGCCATGAGATTGCAGCCCAGCGGGGCAAGCACATCAGCGAGAACGCGGCCGACGCACTCACGGCGGCCATCGATAGCCTGCTGGCCGATCTGGCCGCACCCAAGCCGCCCAAGAGCAACGAGCTTGCTGCGAGCATCGCCGATCTGAGCGACCAGGTGCAGGCCTACCGCGCGTCGGGCGACATCGACAACGACGGCATTGCCAACAGCCTGCTGGCCAAGCTGGACAAGGCCGGCCAGGCCGTGAGCGGCGGCAACGGCAATGGCGACGATCTCCAGGCCCAGCTCTTCACCTATGACGCCAACGGCAATCGCATCAACGAAACCTGGCCCGGCCCCCAAGGTCCGCCCATCCAGGGAACCGACTACGCCTACGATTACGAGAATCGCCTGATTCAGGCCCTCAACTATCAGGGCGACCGGGTTGACCGGGACGTTACCACCATGCAGTACGACGGCCTCTTCCGCCGCCTGACCAAGAGCTACGATCCCAAGCAGGGGAACGGCGGCATCAAGACCACCGAAACCCTCTTCGACGGCCTGGACCCGGTGGCCGAGTACAGCCTCTGGAACGGTCAGTACGCCGACTTCTACCGCGGCGATCTTAACCGCATGGTTGCCATGCAGAGCTATCCCAGCAGCCAAATGGACTGGTACACCTATGACGGTCTGGGCTCCGTCACTGGGTTGACCGGCCACGGTGGCCAGAGCGTCCACGACTATCGCTACACCGACTACGGACTGGTCGCGCCGGTCAACGGCAACTGGACCGAGCCCCACAACCAATATACCTACACCGGCCAGGAATGGGACAACGAGACGGAACTGCTCCACTTCTACGCCCGGGACTACGATCCGGTCACCGGCGTGTGGATGCAGCAGGATGTGTATCGGGGTCGGTTGGCAGAGCCGATGACATTGCATCGATATGGGTATGTTGGTGGGAATCCGGTATCCTCTTTCGATTATTATGGCTACGTTATTTGCGGCGGGGCATGTATTGGCGCAGCTATTGTTATTGGAGCAAAAGCGCTTGACTACGGCTGGACAGCCTATGATATCTGGCAAGCCCAAAGGACTTTGTCGAGTGACACGGCTTCCAACGAAGAAAAGATACTTGCGGCTTTCGATTTAGTATTAGCGGGGGCATTTGAGGGAATTGAGCCGGATGACCTAACCCCAATCGGTGTTCCGCTTGATGATGTGGCACGAAAACTTGCCATGAAGCAAATAAAAAAGGAGATCAAAGAGAACGGTGTCGAGAGTGGAATAAGAAAGGCAAGAGAGTTATTTGGCGACAAGGTTGACGATGTTTTGCAGAAAGCTGGTCTACATTCTGGTAACACCGCAGCGCGCTATCTCCAAAAAAGTGTGGATGATCTATTGCAAGGCGGACACGCTATCCAACGGCATGGACCTCAAGTCTCGAAGCAATTCCTTATTGATCGATTAAAAAAGGGCGAGATACCGGTAGCTTCAAAATTCAAGTCCAAAACAAGCATGACTGATAGCATTCGGAAAGTCCTAGATGGCAATAGCTCCGAAATTTTAGATTGGGCAACTTGGTCAAGCAGCGGCCAAAGAAAGGTGTTTGAGTTAGATACCGGAACCACCATTGGTGATGGATACAAACTTTTACATGATGGGCAGGCAGCTATTCAGGTAGATATGAGCAAAATCAAAGTTGTTTTAGAATCTAAAGGTGACGGAGGATGGTTTATCGTAACCGCTTTTCCTATACCATGATTGAGACTTTCTGATATAATGTTTAAACCTCGTGCTTGTCAACCAAGTACGAGGTTTAAACATGCGAATCGTTTGTTTGAGTGAACACAATGTCTCATAATTCAAAGTATATACATGAAAAAATTATCCGCCGTTCGCAAACTGGCAGTTATTGTTTGACTCTCGACCTTAATGAAATATTAATCTGTGTAAATAAATATGTTGTTTCAATTGGGTTTATCTCTATTGGAAATAGCTGGATCGAGATATCAAGAGATGATGCACGAAAAACCTTGCAATACCTCTTGAAATATGACATAGCATATTCGCTACCAATACGCAATGATGAGCAAGTTGAACAAGAGATAGAAAGTTTCTTTCAAGAATTTGAAGAAGATTGTCGATACTTTTCTAATGGTGATTGGTTTAGGATTGATAAGGATTCTGTCACTAATGCTGCAAAGTCGATTGCAACATGGTCCCCTCTTTCATCTTCAGCATTCGATGGTGGTGTCGTCGGCATATGTCGTAATTATATAGGTTTGATTTGGATCAAGAGTAATGATTAAACTTATGCCAGAATGAAACATGCGGTTTTTATTTAGATGTGAGAAGTGATGAATTAAATTACGAACCGCTGTTTTCAAATTGGCATCAGTTTAGCAAGTAATTTCTACGAGTGACCAACTGATTGACTGACAGATTTATACTGGCGTTAATCTTCCTCTAATGTTAGGTGCCAAAGAGGTGATTTCAGTAAGATTCCGATCTGCATATAGTGCCTTCCAATTTCCTGTACACAGCATACAGACTGTAAAACTGTCGAATTCTCCGCAAATCGTCTCTCATACTTTGTGTCAGTCAATCAGGCGTGACCAATCAACTCAACGATACTCATGTTTTCCTGAATCAGGATATGCGGGATCAGTACGTATCGCCATGGTCTTCCGCTGTGTTGCTGAGCGCGAGCGCCTGCGGCGCGACACCATTCTTCGACCGCGGCGCGTTTGGTGACGGCTCAGGGGACTTGCGGCGCAGTGTTCTTCTTGGGCTCCAGCAGGTAAATAGTATCGGCGTCTCAACTACCACATGACCTATGGGACCCAAATATCTTCGATCACCTCACCAATCGGGCTGATCGTTAGAAGCTGTTTGAAAAGTAGCGGCTGTCAGCCAAGTCGTGGAAAATGTTGTGTTTGTGAAGACGCAACGATATCCAACCGACTTAACTGACAGCCAGTGGAACATTATCCAGGATCTGATTCCACCGGCCAAACCTGGGGGAAGACCACGCAGCTTGGATATGCGTGAAGTGGTGAACGGAATTCTGTACGTAACAATCAGTGGAATTCAATGGCGCATGTTGCCGCACGATTTTCCAGCATGGCGGAGCGTGTATGAGTATTTCTACCGATGGCGAGACGACGGGACCTGGCAACGCATTCACGACACGTTGCGAGCAAGAGTTCGCCAAAAAGAAGGTCGACACAAACATCCAACGGCAGGAAGTATAGACAGCCAAACTGTCAAAACAGGCGTGACGCCGTCCGGGATTCGTGGTTTCGACGGCGGCAAGCTCACCACTGGACGCAAACGTCATATTCTGGTGGATACGAATGGGCTTTTGCTTGCTGTTTTAGTCACAGCCGCATCTGTCCAGGACCGAGACGGCGCTCGCTTGCTGCTTCAATCGCTAGCCGGTTTCTGCAAAAAGTTACGTATCATTTGGGTCGACGGTGCTTATCGAGGTCCACTTCAGGATTGGGTCGCCCAAAACTTTTGGTTTCGTCTCGTCCCTGTTCTCAGGCCTGAGGGTGCCAAAGGCTTTTCCCTCTTGCCTCGCCGATGGGTTGTAGAACGCACCTTTTCATGGCTTGGTCTCAATCGACGGCTTGTCAGGGATTATGAGCGACTGCCCGCCAGCAGCGAAGCCTTCATTCATATTGCTATGATTCGGCTTATGATTCGACGTCTTGAGCCTACCTAACACCTTTTCAAACAGCTTCTTAGCAAATCCGCCCGGCTGCAGCCGCCAAGACAGCCCGAAGCCAACATCGAGTTAGCTACCTCATGACCCATGGACGCCTCTTGCCCCGGCGATACTGCCTGACAGGAACCACCCCAAGGCGCGTGTAGTGTGACCGTGCTGTCGGCTAGTGGCGCGATGATCGGTGTGGCAGTCAGAATCATCAAGGGTAGAATAAAAAGCTCACAAAACCAAGAATCCTGGCAAACTCGCCGGGATTCTTGATATGCGGCTCATATAGACGCATCCTCCAGGCAAACCTTTGTGGTATAATCCCTCGGCGCAACACGGCATTTGCCGCCAACAACATGACCCCAATGCCGGCTAAATCCAAACCAAAGATGATAACGCCCAACCCAGATGAACGAAGCTGATACTTGCCGCATGTTAGTTGAACCGAAACTGCGTGACGCCGGCTGGGAGACGCCGCCTTATTCGGTCCTCTCCCAACCCGTTATCGCGCCGGGGCGGATCGTGCCCCAGGGCAAGAGAGCCAAACGCCGGGACGCTCAGCGGCCCGACTATCTGCTCCGCTACGCTCCCCACCTGACCGTGGCCGTGGTCGAGGCCAAGCGGGACACATTGCCGCCGGATCGGGGCCTGCAACAGGCCAAGGAATACGCGGAGAAGCTGGGGCTCAAGTTCGCCTACGCCACCAACGGCAACAAAATCGTCGAGTTCAACTACCTCACCGGACGCGAGCGGGTGCTCGATACATTTCCCACGCCCGCTGAACTGTGGGGTTGGCTCTACCAGGGCCAGTCCGCCGAAATTGAGGAGGGGCTGCTCACGCCCTACTACCGCTTCCCCAACATGGACGCGCGCTATTACCAGGAGATCGCGATCAACCGGACGGTCCAGGCGATCCTGGGCGGGCAGCGCCGGGCGCTGCTGACCATGGCCACCGGCACCGGCAAGACCTTTGTCGCCTTCCAGATCTGCTGGCGGCTCTGGGAGAGTCGCTGGAACGCTGCCGGTGAACACCGCCGCCCCAAAATTCTCTATCTGGCCGACCGCAACATTTTGGTCGACGATCCCAAGGACAACCGCTTCATTCCCTTTGGCGACGCCCGCCACAAGATCGAGGGCGGCCGGGTGATCAAGAGCCGGGACATCTATTTTGCCATCTATCAGGCAATCGCCCGGGATGAAAACCGCCCCGGTCTCTACCGGGAGTACGCGCCCGATTTCTTCGATCTGATTATCGTGGATGAGTGCCACCGGGGCAGCGCGCGGGATGACAGCAACTGGCGCGAGATTCTGGACTACTTCGCGCCCGCCTACCAGATCGGCATGACGGCCACGCCCCTGCGCGAGGACAACCGGGATACCTATCGCTACTTCGGCAACCCGCTCTATACCTATAGCCTGCGCCAGGGCATCGAGGACGGCTTTCTCGCGCCCTATCGGGTGCGCCAGGTGGTCTCCGACGTGGACGCGCTGGGCTGGCGGCCCTATGCGGGACAGACGGACATGCACGGAGAGGCGATCCCCGATGAAGTCTTCCAGACCAAGGATTTCGAGCGGGTCCTGGTGCTCAAAGAACGCACCGCGGCCATTGCCCGTCACCTGACCGACTATCTCAAGGAGAACGGTCGCTTCGGCAAGACCATCGTCTTCTGCGTGGATCAGGAGCACGCCGGCGTCATGCGCCGGGAACTGGCCAATCTCAACGCCGACCTGATACGGCGCGACCCGGACTACGTGGTCCGCATTACTTCGGAGGAAGGGGACATCGGCCGCGGTCATTTGGGCCGCTTCAAGGATCCGGAGCGGGAGACGCCCGTGATTGTCACCACCTCCAAGCTCCTGACCACCGGCGTGGATATTCCTACCTGCAAAAACGTAGTGCTGGTGCGGGTCATCAACAGCATCACCGAGTTCAAGCAGATTATCGGTCGGGGAACCCGGGTGCGCGAGGAGTACGGCAAGCTCTTCTTTACCATCATCGACTACACCGGCTCAGCCATGCAGCGCTTTGCCGACCCGGACTTTGACGGCGAGCCGCTGGAGATCACCGCGGTGGAGATGGACGCGGCCGGTAACACTGTAGCCGAGGCGGAGGTGACAACCCTCTCTCCCCTTGAAGAGGAGTCTGCGTTCGGGAACGCAACCGCTGAGGGAAGCTGGCGCGTGATCGGCGAAGGCGATGGTGCAGACGGTGAGGCGCGCAAGTACTACGTGGACGACGGCCGGGTGGAGATTGTGGCCGAGATGGTCTACACCCTGGATGCCGACGGGCGACGCTTGCAGGCTCTCAGCTATACCGAGTATGCCGAACAGACCATGCGGACGCTCTACAACTCCCGGGTCGAGTTTCAGCACGGCCTGGCCGAGAGCGCACAGCGACGCAAGATCGTCGCAGCCCTGGCCGACCGGGGCGTCGATTTGGATGAATTGCGTCGGGTGGCCGACCAGCCTGACGCCGACCCCTTCGACCTGCTCTGCTATCTGGCCTACGGCGGCCCGCTCTACACCCGGCGGGAGCGGGCCGAACGGCTGCGTCGCAACCGGCAAGACTTTTTTGAGCGGTACGGCCCCGAGGCCCGGGCCGTGCTCAGCGATCTGCTGGACAAGTATGTGGAGCACGGCATGGCCCAATTCTCGCTACCCGATCTGCTCAAGGTGCCGCCGATCTCCACACGTGGCAATATCGTCGAGATCGCCCGCTACTTTCACGGCGGAGAAGGGCTCTATCAAGCCGTCGATCAAATGCAGACGCTGCTGTATGCAGCGTAGGAGCACGCTATGTCTTTGTCCAGAAGAGAGCTCATCGGCCTGTCTGCCGGATCAATTGCAGGCGGCCTTCTGTCGGTGGGTCATTTGAATGCAAGTCAGGACACAGCGTTTGCCAAGCTCTCAGATAAGCAATATGGCGGCTCGGATCTGGCAGGCTGGACCACTATTGTGGGTGACGGCATCTATGCCGCACCCGGCGAATCGCCTGTCACCGAGCAAGATATCGAAACAATACACAATAGGACATACAGCGACCTTCGGGCCAACCTGCTTGAGCGACGCATCATGGCTCATAACCTCAGCTTTCACCGCATCAACGACCCTGCCGCGTTTGATTTCGTGCATACTGCCGGCTATCGTTTTCGGCTACCTTCGGAACTTTTTTCCCCGTCGTTGGAGGCGCAGACTTTGGAAGGCGGTCTGGCCGTTTGGGACGGGGCGCAGAGCAGGCTGGATTATCACGTGTTTTTCCAATGGCGCCTTAACCGTTACGACGATGTCTATAAGGAAGTTGCCACCTGGACTGTGGCCGACGACGGTTCATGGCAGCCGGTCGGCTATCTGGAACCGGATGATCAATGGCATGATTTTCAGGTGATCGTGGATTTCTCGCGCAAGACGGCCGCGCTTACCATTGACGGTGTTCCCCTTCCGACCTGCATTGCAGGCACGCCCAAACCCGCTTCGTGGGGATCGGAGATCAGCGCCCGGCTACACGCCGAAATCATCAGCATCTATCCCGGACCAGCGGGAGAGGGGAAGTTACACAAAGCACACTTCAAAGATTGGTATTGGCAATGGCAATCCTCTGACGCTTGCCGAGTCCATCTACCCATGGTCGCCAATCCATAGCAACACAACCGGAAAGCAGAAATCACTTTTGGCACGCACACGCAATAGCGCTTCCAAAGCGCCCAAAACCAGCGCAACCCAACTACGCAGCATCGTCAAATCTGCGCGCGACGTCATGCGCAAGGACAAGGGTCTGAGCGGCGATCTCGATCGCCTGCCCATGCTCACCTGGATCATGTTCCTCAAATTTCTTGACGACATGGAGAACATCCGCGTGGTGGAGGCGACCCTGGCCGACACCCATTACCAACCGGTCATCGTTGCGCCCTATCGCTGGCGCGACTGGGCCGGCCGGCCCGACGGCATCAGCGGCGACGATCTCAAGGCCTTCATCAATCAGGACGAGTGTGTGCGTCCTGACGGCAGCCGGGGACCGGGGCTCTTCAAATATCTACGCGGCCTTCAGAGCAGCGACGGTCACGGGAGAGAAGAGATCATCGCGACTGTCTTCCGGGGCGTCAACAACCGCATGGAGAGCGGCTACCTGCTGCGCGATGTGATCAACCTCATCAACGACATTCGTTTCGATTCGTCGGAAGAGATCCACGTCCTCAGCCACCTGTACGAGACCATGCTGCGCGAGATGCGCGACGCCGCGGGCGATTCGGGCGAGTTTTACACGCCCCGGCCGGTGGTCCAGCTCATGGTCGCGGCCACCGATCCCCGCCTGGGCGAGACGGTGCTGGACCCGGCCTGCGGCACCGGCGGGTTTCTGGTAGAAGCCTATACCCACATGGCAGACCAGTGTGAAACCGGCGAAGATCGCCGTCTGTTGCAGGAAAGTATCGTGGGCGGCGAGGCCAAGCCTCTGCCCTACTTGCTGGGAGAGATGAACCTGCTCTTGCACGGCATGGATTCGCCCAGCATTGCCTACGGCAACAGCCTGGCCCAACCGTTAACCGGTATTGGCGATGGTCAGCGGGTGGACGTAATCCTGACCAACCCGCCCTTCGGCGGCGAGGAGGAGCGGGGCATTCTGGGCAACTTCCCCGAGGATCGCCAGACCGCGGAGACGACCCTGCTTTTCCTGCAGGTGATCATGCGCCGGCTGCGGCGGGCCGGCGCGGGTGCGGATCGGGGCGGCCGGGCCGCGGTGGTCGTGCCCAACGGCGCCCTCTTCGGCGACGGCGTGGCCGCGCGCATCAAGGAAGAGCTGCTCAAGGAGTTCAACCTGCATACCGTCGTGCGTCTGCCCAACGGCGTCTTTGCACCCTATACCAACATCCCCACCAATCTGCTCTTCTTCGAACGAGGCGGGCCCACCGGGACGATTTGGTATTACGAGCACCCGCTGCCCGAAGACCGCAAGAACTACACCAAAACCAAACCGCTGCGCTACGAGGAATTCAAGCCGCTACTCACCTGGTGGCATGATCGTCACGAGACCGAGCAGGCATGGCGGGTATCGGCGGATGACGTGCTCGTGTATGACGATGACGGGGGAGTGGTATCAGTAAATCTGGACATCAAGAATCCAAACAGCGACGACTCGTTCCAGAACATGCCGCCCGGGCAACTGGTAGACGAAATAGTTGCAAAGGAGCAGCGGATCCTCATTTTAATGGATGAAATCCGCTCAGCTTTGGCGGAGTCGTACTGATGGTCGATTGGCAGCAGTCCACCCTTGGTCGTGTCCTTACAAAGGCAAATGAATGGACCGAAATTGCGCCTAATACACTGTACAAGCAAGTTACGGTAAAACTATGGGGTAAAGGCGTTGTTCTTCGCAGAGAAGTCCAAGGCAGCCAGATCGCAGCCAAACGTCAACGTGTCGTGAGCCCTGGACAATTTATTCTTTCTCGAATTGATGCAAGAAACGGCGCTTTCGGTCTGGTTCCGGAAGAGCTGGCCGGAGCAATCGTTTCCAATGATTTCCCCTCTTTTCGAATCGACGCCGACAAGCTAATGCCCGAATATTTGGCTTGGCTCAGCAAAACGAGCGAATTTGTCGAACTTTGCCAATTAGCAAGTGAGGGCACAACCAATCGTGTGCGTCTGCAAGAGGATCGCTTTCTACAATTGACCATCCCCCTCCCGCCATTGGACGAGCAGCGGCGCATCGTCGCGTGCGTCGACGCGCTGGCCGCCCGCATTGCCGAAGCCCAGGCTCTGCGGTCCCAGGCCCTGGCCGAGGCGGAGGCCGTGATGGGGGCGGCCGCCGATAGACTATTTTCGGGCGGTAATTGGCCCACTGCTAGTGTTGATGAGATTGTTGGGCGGAAGAATCTGCGCAATGGGAAATCCGCTAAACCAACGTCCGGTATTTCAGATATTCGCTGTTTGAGATTGTCTGCATTGAGGAATGGCCGTATTGACTGCACTGATGCAAAATCTGTGCCAATTCATCGTGATGACGCTGAACCGTATTTCGTCAAACCTGGCGATGTTTACGTCGTGCGGGGAAACGGTAGCCTTGATCTGGTTGGACGAGCCGGGATAATTGATAACATTGTCGATGATCTAATTTTCCCTGACTTGTTCATCAAAGTGCCACTACAAGATACGCCATTAATGCCCGAATTCTTTGTTAGATGGTGGAATAGTGCTCACATGCGAAGCAAAATTAAAGCCGCGGCCAAGACTACTTCTGGAATCTGGAAAATAAATCAAGGGCACATTTCTTCATTTATGGTACCGCTGCCAAGCGTTACGGAACAACGCCGTATCGTCGCGCATCTCGACGTGCTCCAAGCAAAAGTGGACGCGGTCAAGGATCTGCAAGCCGCCACCCAGGCCGAGCTGAACGCGCTCCTGCCCGCCGTGCTGGATCGGGCGTTTAAGGGAGAGCTGTAGCACACGTTTATATTGAACATTGCTGATTGTCTCGTCCTGAAAGTCTCCAGTTGCCAAAATAAGAGAGCGACGTCAATAATGGGAACACGTCTACGCGCGCAATACGATTGACAAAGACCAGGAGATTTCGAGTTCAACATGGCTGACAAAGAACGTTTACAGGCATTCTACGATGCAGGTCCAGTCCCCTGGGATCGCGCGGAGCCGCCGCCGGAGGTGATGCAGGCGGCCGCGGAATGGACGCCCGGCCGCGGGCTGGACCTGGGCTGCGGGTTGGGGCGCGCGTCCATCTATCTGGCCCAGCGCGGCTGGCAGATGGACGGAGTCGACTTTATCCCCGCGGCGATTGCCGAGGCCCAGGCCCGAGCGGAAAGCGCGGGCGTCTCCGAACAGATTCACTTCTACACGGGTCCGATCACTGAACTGGATTTTCTCCATCCCGGCTACGATATGGCGCTGGACGTGGGCTGTGCGCACGGGTTGTCGGAGGAAGAGCTATCCCTCTATCACGACCAGTTGACGCGGCTCCTCAAGCCTGGTGCGCACTATCTGCTCTTCGCACATTTAACCCGGGAAGGCGACGAACGAAGCTGGCTGGATGAGGCGCGGTTGCGCGCACTCTTTGCCCGCGGCTTTCAGTTGGAGAAGGTGGAATACGGCGAGACGGTGGTCAATGAGCAGGCCCCCTGGCGCTCGGCGTGGTTCTGGTTTCGCCGCGTTGACGCGTCGCAAAGTTCGTGAGCCCGCGTTTCCGGTTTGCCGTGTCCCTTCAGACGTATTGCGATATTGGGATGGATGTATTGACACGCCAAACGCGCGCGACTACAATGTAGGCGCGTACGATGCGGGCACGCATTGACACGGTGCAGTATAAATCCGCTACCGAGGTGAACTTGTGAAAAAAATCGGGGTCAGGGATTTGAAGAGTCGCCTAACAGCCGTAATCCGTGCGGTCCGCGAAGACGCGGTCGAATATACGGTCACTGTACATGGCCAACCCGTGGCGGTCATCCGTCCCTACACTGTTACGGAAGAGGCTGACCGCCGCAGCCGCCAAATCGCCGATGAACTGTCCCGTCTGGATCAGCTGGCCGGGCAAATTGGCGAAAATTGGGCGGCGTCGCAAGCCGGCGTGGAGATCCTTGAGGAAATGCGCGAGGAAAGCGCATGCCGGTGATCGATGCAAGCGTGTTTGTGGCCGTCGTCAATCACGCTGACCGGCATCATGCGCCATGCCGCACATGGTTTGAAGAAGCGCTATCCCAGGGGAATAGGCTAATCGCGCCAAGCATCCTCGTAAGTGAGACTGCGGCTGCCATTAGCCGCGGGGTCAATGATGCCGCGTTGGCTCTTGCCGTCACAGCTGCGTTGACTGAATCAACGATCGTCGAACTGGTGCCGATCACCGCCGCATTGGCAACGACCGCAGCAGACATTGCAGCAACATATCGCATCCGCGGCTGCGACGCGATCTATGTCGCGCTGGCGGCGTCAGTCGACGAGCCGCTGGTCACGCTTGACCGCCAACAAGGCGCACGGGCAAGTGAGCTGATAAAAATATATTCGCTCTGAGAATTGCTTATGTCCCATACTCCCTCACCTTCCATCTATCTGGACCATTCGGCCACCACGCCCGTGCGGCCTGAAGTGATGGCGGCCATGGAGCCGTATTTTGCCGAATTTTACGGCAACCCCAGCAGCATCCATGCCGTGGGGCGGCGCAGCGGCGCGGCCCTGACCCGGGCCCGGCGCACGGTGGCCGAACTGCTCCACGCCCGGCCCGGCGAGATCATCTTTACCGGTTGCGGCACGGAGAGCGACAATGCTGCCTTGCGGGGCATGGCCCTGGCCCGACGCGCCGACACCGGAGCGGATCGCCTCATCACCCTGCCCATCGAGCACAAAGCCGTCCTCTACACCGCCCAGGACTTGCGCGATCATTTCGGTTTCCGCCTCACCCTCGTTCCTGTAGACGCGACCGGGCGCGTGGCCGCGGCTGACGTTATTGCCGCGCTGGGCGACGGGGACACCTACCGCTACTTCGGCAACACTCTATACCTATAGGACATGCATGGAGAGGCGATCCCCGATGAAGCCCTCCAGACCAAGGATTTCGAGCGGGTGTTGGTGCGGGTCAATTATTAGGGCTTAAGGCAACCACCTATACATTCTCTTCCTCTTCCCGCCTCTGCACCAACACCACCGCGGTCGCCATCCCCACATAGAGCCAGAAGAGTACAGTCATGTGGGGATAGGTCATGTTGAACCAGTAGTGATCGAAGACGCCGCTGACCAGCGCGCCCAGCACGGCTCCGGCATAGCCCAGGAGCATGGCCTCCAGCCGGGGGGCGTACCCGTGCCGCCACGACGTGAAGATCATGACGAAGAAGCCGATCACGGCGGCGATGAACGCGGCCAGCCCGATCAACCCCATATTTTGCGGAATAATGAGATAGAGCATGCTCACGCCCAGGTAGATATCCAGATCGGGCGTGCCGGTAAAGCCTACGCCGAAGAGCGGATAACGGCGGATGAGGATAAGCGCGTCCTTGTATTCGCCGAAACGCATTTGGGTGGCCAGGTCCTCGCCGCGGATGCCGGCCATGAAGCGTGCAACGTAATCCTGGGTTTGGGGCAGGAGCAACAGAAGCAGCAGGGCCACAATCCCCAGGGGAATGAGCTTGCGATATTTGAGCACGGCCAGGAGGGCCAGGGATGCGCCCAACCCCAGGAGGGCAGAACGGCTTTGGGTAAGGTAAAGAGCCAGCGCCGCGGCCGCCAGGATGCCGCCGCCCAACCAGAGGGGGAAGATGCGCTCGCGTACAAAGAGCTGGGGCGCGGCCAGCCCGGCGACCAAAATCATCATGCCGCCCAGTACGTTGGGGTCAATCGCCGTGCCGATGGCCCGCATGCCCAATTCGGGATCGTCTTCTACGTAGCGCAGGGCATCATAGCCGCCTGGGTAATCAAAACGGGCCAGGCGGTCCAGCACCCAGACGGCCTGGTCGGGAAAGATGTAAAAGAGCACGGCGATAACCGCGGCCGCGCCGCCGGCCAGAAGCACCCAGCGGGTTACCCACACCGCATCGGCTTCGCTGCGCACGGTATTGACGCAGACGAAAAAGAGCGCAATACCGATAAGTATCTCGCCGAAACGCCGAATGAGGAAGCTGCTGGGCGGGCTGTGGGTCAATCCCTTGACGAAGGCAAAGAGGGCCAGGAGCATAAAGAGCCCCACAAAGAGGCCGATGGGCGAAGCGATGAAGTCGTTCTGACGGCCGATCACTAATTTGAAGAGCCAGGTGAAGAAAAGCGCGCCCAGCGCCAGGTCCAGAAAGGTGGGCTTGAAGCCGATACTGAAGGGCAGGCTGGCGAAGGGCAATACCAGGGCCACGCCCGCCACGGCCACAAAGCCCCAGCGCGTGTCGTCCAGCATGAGGAGCGCCGCAATGAGGGCCATGGCCGCGGCCAGCGCCATGAGCGGCCCGGCTACGCCCACAACCAACGCAATAGCCAGCGTTCCGGCCAGGAGCAACGCCGCCAGCGCCGTACGCCGGACCCGGGTCCCGTCGATGAAAAGCCACCTCTGAATTGCCTGCTGTTGATTATTAAGCATGGGGGGCATTATAGCGGAAAGCCGGGGAAAGAGGAGAAACGGCGTTGGTTGCCAATCAACCGGGCTACCGAACAGCATCCGCTGAACCGGGCTCGGTTATCCTGCCGGTATTGTGTTGACCGGTAGCGGGAGGGCACGGAGGCCCTCCCCTACCACGCCTCCGCCTTCCGTGCGGAAATTAACCTTTGCCTCCAGCATAAAACGCCGCCGAATTGGGCCCCGGCGGTTGGGAGATGACCAGGCATTTTGGTATAATCGGGGGTGCGGTCGAACATCAGTTCTTGGTTATGTAAACTGACTTTGCTGCACTGTTCCGGCCTCCTCTTATGCGCGATTTTGATACCGCTCTTTTTCGTCACAGCTATTCTGATCAACCATCCTTATGACCAACGACTTTGTGCACCTGCACGTCCACTCCGAATATTCGCTCCTTGACGGCCTGGGCCGGGTAAAAAATCTGGTAGCCGAGGCCAAGCGGCTGGGGCAGCCTGCCCTCGCCCTCACCGATCACGGCTTTATGCACGGTGCGATTGAGTTCTTTCGCGCCTGCCGCAAGGCGGAGATCAAGCCCATCATCGGCATCGAAGCCTACCAGACGCTGTGGGAACGCCCCATGGGCGGCCGGGATCCCCAACAGGATCGGGAGAACTATCACCTGCTGCTCCTGGCCAAAAATATGACGGGCTATCGCAACCTGCTGAAGATCGCGTCCCGGGCCTCCACGGACGGCTACTACTACAAGCCCCGAATCGATCACGATTTTCTGGCCAACCACGCGGAAGGCATTGTTTGCAGCACAGGCTGTTTGGGGGCGGAAGTGCCCCAGCTCATTATGCAGGGCAAGGAGACCGAGGCCTACGAGCGTCTGGGTTGGTATCGGGACGTTTTCGGGAAGGAGAATTTCTTCATCGAGCTGCAAGAGCACAGCATCCCCGAATTGATAGATGTGAATAAGGTGCTTGTGCCCTGGGCCAACAAGTTTGAACTGCCCCTCGTCGTCACCAATGACGTTCATTACGTAGGGGAAGAAGACGGCAGCCCTCACGATGTTCTGCTCTGTGTGCAAACGGGGGCGCGTGTCCACGACGAAAAGCGGATGCGCCTAAGCGACCGGAGCTACTTCCTTAAGAGCCGGACGCAGATGGAAGAGACCTTCCGGCCATTGGTGGATCTGCCTGCAAGCGCTTTCGATCATACGCTGCGCATCGCGGATATGTGTGATGTAGATCTGGAGGATAAGGACTTTCACCTGCCCGATCTGCCTATCCCCGAGGGCTTCAACTATGCCACCTATTTGCGCCACCTTACTGAGGAGGGGCTGAAGCGACTCTACGGTGCGCGGGCCGATGATGCCGATGTTCAGGAGCGCAAGGAGCGCGAGCTGCGCATCATCAATGAGATGGGCTTTGACGTCTACTTCCTGATTGTAGCCGACCTCTGCGACTTTGCCCGCAGCCGTAACATCTGGTGGAACGTGCGCGGCTCGGGCGCCGGCTCGCTGGTCGCCTACTGCATCGGCATCACAGGATTGGATCCGCTCAAGAACAACCTGATTTTCGAGCGCTTCCTCAACCCCGGTCGCGTCAACATGCCCGATTTCGATCTCGACTACCCCGACGATCAGCGGGAAGAGATGATTCGCTATACGGTGGAAAAATACGGCAGCGATCAGGTAGCCCAGATCGTCACCTTTGGGCGCATGAAGGCTCGGGCCGCCATCCGCGACGTCGGTCGGGCCAAGGATGTGGTGCTGCATGAAGTAGACCAGATCGCCAAGATGATCCCGGCCATTCCCGGCAAGCCGGCCACCATTCAGGACGTGCTCACCGAAGGTCACGAGTTCTATAATCCCGAACTGGTGGAGCGATATAAGTCGAGCGCGTCAGTGCGGGATCTGGTGGACACGGCCATGCAGCTCGAAGGCGTAGCTCGTCATTCGGGCATTCACGCTGCGGCCGTCATCGTGGCCGATCGGGAGTTGGATCACTACGCGCCCCTCATGCGCGGCACAAAATCATCCGTTACGGAGACTATCGCCCAGTTCGAGTTTCCCATCCTGGAATCCATCGGCCTGCTCAAGGTGGACTTCCTGGGGCTGAGCACTCTCTCCGTGGTGCGGGAGGCCGGTCGCCTCATCAAGGAGCGCCACGGGATCGACTACAATTTGAGCAATATTCCCTTTGAGGGCGAGGCCGCCAAAGAGGCCTTTACGCTTCTGACCAGCGGCGAAGTGAGCGGCGTCTTCCAGGTAGAGAGCCAGGGCATGCGCCGGGTGCTCACCGAGATGCGGCCCAGCGCTTTTGAGCACATCATCGCGACTATCTCCCTTTATCGCCCGGGCCCCATGGAGTATATTCCCAACTTCATCCGGCGCATGCACGGCGAAGAAGAGGTCTCCTATCATCACCCGAAGCTGGAGCCGATTCTGGGTGAGACGTACGGGATCTGCGTTTATCAGGAACAGATCATCCAGATTCTGAGTCAGCTTGCCGGCTACACGCCCGGCGACGCGGACCTGGTGCGTCGGGCTATCGGTAAGAAGAAGGCCGCAGAGATTGAGCGCCACAAGCAGATTTTTATCAGCGGCTGCGAGGAGAACGGCATCGCCAAAAGCACGGCCGCCGACATCTACGCGGATATCGAATTTTTTGCTCGGTATGGCTTTAACAAAAGCCATGCAGCTGATTATGCAGTCATTTGCGTGCAGACGGCCTATCTCAAGGCCCACTTCCCGGTAGAGTACATGGCTGCGCTGTTGCTGGTGGAGCGGGACAAGACGGACAAGGTTACCAACTTCATCATTGAATGTCGGCGTATGGGGATCGACGTGCTGCCGCCGGACATCAACTACAGCGGGCCTGATTTCGAAATTCAGGCGCTGCCCGCGGACACGGAGAGTCAGGCCAACCGGGATCCATACATCGGCTATCCCTTCCCTGTGCCCGAAGGCAGCGCCATCCGCTTCGGCATGGCCGCAATCAAAAATGTGGGTGAGGGCCCCGTTCAGGCCATTATCGAAGCCCGGGAAGAGGGCGGCCCCTTTACCAGCCTGGATGACCTTTGCGACCGGGTGGACCTGCGTCGCGTCTCCAAGCGCGCGCTGGAGTTTCTCATCAAGGCGGGCGCCCTGGACCGCTTCGGCGCCCGCAGTCGGCTGCTGGCCGTCATGGACCAGATGACGGCCCACTCTGCCGGTATCCACAGCGCGCGGGAGAGCGGCCAGCTCTCCATGTTCGATCTGATGGATACGGCTGCGCAGCCGGTCGCCGCGGCCATTCGCCTGCCCGACATCGAGGAAGCATCGGGTAAGCAGCGCCTCCAGTGGGAGAAGGAACTTCTGGGCGTCTACACCATGAGCCATCCGCTTCAGCATCTGAGCGTGGACCTGGGCTCCATCGTTACTTGCGCCAGCAACGAGCTGGACGAACGTTATAACGGCAAGCCCGTTACCGTGGCCGGCATGATCGCCGACGTACGCGTCATCAACACCAAAAAGGGCGATCAGATGGCCTTTGTCCAGTTAGAGGACCTGCAAGGCCAGTGCGAGGTGGTCGTCTTTCCCCGCACCTATGCCGAATACAAGGAAAAGCTGGTCCCCGACACGATTGTGATGGTGAAAGGCAAGGCCCAAACCCGGGAGGGCTCGACCAGCGTGCTGGCCGACAGCCTGCAAAATTATGTGGAGCAGGCCAAAGCCGTAGCGGGAGCGGATGTGGAGCATTATGAAGCGCCGCTGGTCAACGTGGCGCCGACCATCAACGGCGTGGCGACAAGTGATGATGAAGCGCTTTTCCTGCCCGCCGACGAATCAGATAGTGAGGCGGATGACGACCGGATGAATGACAATCAGATGGATGACAGCGCAGCCGATGCGCAGGAAGCCAAGCCCCCCCAAGCGCAACCGGCGGAACGCAGGGCTGCGCCCCCTGCACGTCCGGATTCAGCGGCGGCGGATATGAACCTGTCCCTGCCGCCGGAAGAGGTCATGCCCACGGACGAGGTCAATCCCTTCCGCAATGAAGCGCCCGCTTGGAGCGCTCCCCAGGCTCCGGACCAATCGAACGGGAGCAGTCCCGCCCCCAAAACCGCGCGGGAAAAGAAGGCGGATTATCAGGCAAAGGCGCGCAATGAGAATGCGCCGGCAAAGCAGGCGTCATCTCCCGCGCCGGCGTCCAAAAAGCCCGACAGCCAGGCAGAGAAGCCGGCCAATCCCCCCAGGGTGACGACACCCTCTCACAACCGCAAGTCCAATGGCGGCGAGGAGAAAAACGGCTCCGCCAACGGCAACGGGAAGGCGTCAGATGGGGCCGGCATGGGCCGCCTGTTGACTATTACCTTCCGACGCAGCGGGGATATCGACCGGGACATCTTCCGCCTGAAAGAGATTTATGAGCGCGTCCGGGACCCGCGCGGGCGCGACCAGTTTGCGATTCGTCTGGACTCCCAGGGACGCACGGTGACGCTTACGTTCCCCCACGATCCCTGCTCGGTGAACGAGCGCTTGACCGGCGAGCTAACCCGTCATTTCCGGGTGGAAGTAAATATTGAGGAGTAGGCTGGGAAATGGCCCGAAATAGCTGGAAATCGGCTATGGGGAATTGATGGCATAGCGGCGCTATGCTACCATGCTTGCGAATTTCGCCAATCCAATCTTTCGCACACGATTATTTCAGGAGGTTTTCATGCTTCAGACAATGTCCCGCCGGGCGCTGGCCCTGCTTGTCGTCAGCTTCGCCCTGCTGCTGACGGCGTGCGCCATGCCCGCCGCGCCGACCACTGACGCCGGCGACGGTGCAGACGCCGCACCCATGGCCGCCGAAGGTCCCGGTACGGCCCAGGTTGTGTACGATCTGCCCGATTTGGCCGGTCGCACCATTGTAGCGGCCATGGCCAACGATTACACGCCCTTCCAGTTTGTTGACCCAGCGTCGGGCGAGGCCGTCGGCTGGGAATACGACGCCATGTACGAAATCTGTCGCCGCCTCAACTGCACGATTGACTGGCAAACCAGCGCCTGGGAAACCATGATCCCCGCGGTGGCTGAGGGTCAGTTCGACATGGGCATGGACGGCATCACCATCACTGAAGAGCGGGCCCAGCAGGTGGACTTCTCCGACCCCTACATCAACTCCCAGCAGTTCATGCTGGTGCGGGCGGGCGAGGATCGTTTCGCCGCGCCGGAGGACTTTGCCGCGGATGAGGCGCTGCTGGTGGGTGCGCAGGCAGGCACCACCGGCTTCTACACCGCGGTCTACGATATTCTGGACGGCGACGAGGCCAATCCCCGCATCAAGCTTTTCGACAATTTTGGGGCTTCGGTTCAGGCGCTGCTCAACGGCGACGTGGACCTGGTGCTGGTGGATGCGGCGTCGGGTCGGGGCTACATCGGAGCCAATCCCGATGCGCTGGAGATTGTGGGCGATGCCCTCACCTCGGAAGAGTTCGGCTTCATCTTCACGCCCGGCTCGGACCTGGTCGATCCCGTTAACGCCGCCATTGCCTCCATGCAGGCTGACGGCTATCTGGAATACCTGAACACCAAGTGGTTCTTCCTCACCGATCCCAACGGTGAAGACGTCTATGATGCGCTGCCGGATTTGGCGGGTCGCACCATTGTGGCAGCCATGGCCAACGACTACACGCCCTTCCAGTTTGTTGACCCAGCGTCGGGCGAGGCCGTCGGCTGGGAATACGACGCCATGTACGAAATCTGCCGCCGCCTCAACTGCACGATTGACTGGCAGACCAGCGCCTGGGAAACCATGATCCCCGCGGTGGCTGAGGGCCAGTTCGACATGGGCATGGACGGCATTACCATCACCGAAGAACGAGCCCAGCAGGTGGATTTCTCCGCTCCCTACATCAACTCCCAGCAGTTCATGCTGGTGCGGGCGGGCGAGGACCGTTTCGCCGCGCCGGAGGACTTTGCCGCGGATGAGGCGCTGCTGGTGGGTGCGCAAGCAGGCACTACCGGCTTCTACACCGCGGTCTACGATATTCTGGACGGCGACGAGGCCAATCCCCGCATCAAACTTTTCGATAATTTTGGGGCTTCGGTTCAGGCGCTGCTCAACGGCGACGTGGACCTGGTGCTGGTGGATGCGGCGTCGGGTCGGGGCTACATCGGAGCCAACCCCAATGCGCTGGAGATTGTGGGCGACGCCCTCACCTCGGAAGAATTCGGCTTCATCTTCACGCCCGGCTCAGACCTGGTCGATCCCGTCAACGCCGCCATTGACTCACTTACCCAGGACGGCTATCTGGAATACCTGAATACCAAGTGGTTCTTTGAGTACGATCCGAGCAGCTAAACTCGGTTGATTGGCGCGTCAAAGGTGAATATTTGACCCGTAACTCGTGATGCGTGACAGCTCCTGTCACGCATCACGAGTTTTTCTTTTCTTATTTCCCGTTTTCTCGCCGCAGCCTACTCCTCACCCAACAACATTTCCCTGGCCTTGGTCAGCTCCGCTAAATGTTCATCGTTCACTTCGGGATAGTGGGGATTGATCTCCATGAGCTTGTCGGCTACGATGGCTGCTACCGCCAGGCGGGTGAACCACTTGTGATCGGCGGGAACGACATACCAGGGCGCGCTCCGGGTGCTCGTCCTGGCCAGCATTTCCTCGTAAGCGCGGGTGTAATCATCCCAGTATGCCCGCTCGCGGGCGTCAGCTTCGGAAAACTTCCAGTTCTTTTCGGGTCGGTCAATGCGTTCCAGAAAACGTTCCTTTTGCTCATCCCTGGAAACGTTGAGGAAAATCTTCACGATATGAATGCCCTGGTTGGTCAGGTACTTTTCGTGGTTATTGATCTCCGCATAGCGCCGCGTCCAAACATCTTCGTCCTTTAACTCGGGCGGCAGATGTTGACCGTCCAGAATCGCGGGATGCACCTTCACCACCAGCACTTCCTCATAATATGAACGATTAAAAATGCCGATGCGTCCCCTTTCCGGCATTGCCTTGTGAGTGCGCCACAGGTAGTCATGATCCAGCTCCTCGGGACTGGGCGCCTTGAAGCTGTAGACCTGGGTGCCTTGGGGGTTCAGCCCGCGCATGACGTGCTTGATGGCGCTGTCCTTGCCGGCGGCATCCCGGGCTTGCAGAATGATGAGCAGGGCATCGGTGTTTTCCGCGTAGAGCCGCTCCTGATATTCAAAAAGGAGGCTGATGCCGTCCTTGAGCATTTTCCGCGCTTCTTTTTTCTTGATAAAGCTGCCCTTGTAGCCGGGATCGTAATCGCTCAGTTTGACCTTCTTTTTGGCCGGCGCGACCACAAAAGGCCGGATAAAATCGGCGATATCCTGTTGCCGATCGCCATCATCTTCAAACGGTTCTTGTTTCTTCTTCGCCATCTCTTTCTCCCTTCTTTTGCCTCGTCAGGCGGCTAAACGCGAATCGGACGGATTTCACGAATCTGCGCGGGTCTTAACCCCCCGCGCAGTCCGCTCGATCCGCCCGATTTGCACTCTATCCAGGCTACGGGGCCGGTTTAGCCCTGCTCGCTCTCGTAGCGTTCCTTCTCTTCCTGCACCAGTTCGCGCCGCAACACCTTGCCGATTTGGGTCTTGGGCAGCTCATCCCGGAACTCGTACAGGCGCGGCACCTTGTAGGGGGCCAGATTTTCCCGGCAATAGGCGTCGATCTCTTCCTGGGTTGCGCTCTTGCCGTCGCCCAGCACAATGAATGCCTTCACCGTCTCGCCACGCTTGGGGTGGGGTGATCCGATGACCGCAGCTTCCATAATGGCCGGGTGGGCGAAGAGGACCTCCTCCACCTCGCGCGGCACAATGTTGTAGCCGCCGGCAATGATGAGGTCCTTCTTGCGGTCCACAATGTAGAAGTAGCCGTCATCATCCATTTTGGCGATGTCGCCGGTGTGCAGCCAGCCGTCGGGGCTGAGCGTCTTAGCCGTCTCGTCATCCCGCCCCCAATACCCCTTCATGACCTGGGGACCCCTCACCCGCAACTCGCCTTCGTCGCCCACGGGCAGTACGGTGAATTCTCCCTGCTCATCGGGCTCCAGCGAGATGATTTGGGCGCCCGTATTGGGCAGCGGCAGGCCGATGGAGCCGATACGCCGCTCTCCGTAAATGGGATTGGCGTGGGTGACGGGCGAGGTTTCGGTCATGCCGAAGCCTTCGACCAGGCGTCCGCCGGTGATCTCCTCGAACTGCTGCGCAACCTCCACCGGCAGGGCCGAGCCGCCACTCAGGCATGCCTTGATGGAGCGCAGGTTATACTCCTGCACCTTGGGGTGATTGATGATGCCGATATACATGGCCGGCACGCCGGGATAGAGAGTGACTTTTTCGTTCTGGATTACATCCAGAATATGGCTCGTGTTGCGCGGGTCTGGCACAATGACCAGCTCGCTGCCGGCAAAGATAGTAAAGAGCATGGCCACAGTCATGCCGTAGACGTGAAACGCGGGCAAAGCGAAAAGGGTTCGCTCCTTGCCATACTCAATTTTGGCAAACCAGGCGTCCATCTGAGCGGAATTGCCCACCAGGTTGTGATGGGTAAGCATGGCGGCTTTGGGCACGCCCGTGGTGCCGCCCGTGTATTGGAAAAGGACCGGATCATCCAACGCGACCTTGACGTCCGGCGGCGACGAAGGCTGGGTATTCAGTAGGCTGCCGAAGCGATGAATATCCGACGCCTCAGGTACGTCAGCCATCTGGCCTGCGCTGCGTACCTGACGCTCCACCAATTTGCTGAAAGGCCAGCTCAACGAGTCGGGCACATCGGCAACAATGACATTCCTTACGTTTACCTGATCCCGAATCTGTTGCAGGCGGGGGTAGAGACCGCTCATAATGATGATGGTCTCTGCACCGCTGTCCGAAAGCTGATGATGCAACTCCCGGGGCGTGTAGGTGGGATTGGTGTTGACGACAGTTCCTCCAGCTTTGAGAACGCCGTAAAAGGCAATGACGGTCTCCGGCAGGTTCGGCAGCATGATAGCCACCCGATCGCCCGGCTTGACGCCCATGCCGATCAGCGCATGGGCAAAGCGATTGCTCTGCCGATCCAGCTCCCGATAGGTCATTCTGGATTGAATAACCAAGCCGAGGGGCAGGTATTTAAGCACCATGCGCACGGCAATATTGTTCGGGTACTTTGCCGCTGAATCGTGCAGCACTTCGTGCAGGGGGATCGCGGGGATATCAATGGTTGTCGGCACGCCTTCCTCGTAGTGAGCGGTCCAGGGATGCTCGGAATACATCGCCCCTCCTTTGAGTATAGGGTAAAAGCTGATTGGATTTAGGGAGCAAAAATAAGCCGGGTCGCAACGCACATTCAAGCACACATTCAAATGTATACGCGGTACAGAAAATTTACCTGACTGTCGTTCCGGTCCGGTTGCGGCGAACTATCGGCTGCACGGCAATTCCTCCATACGGTTATCACCGCGGTCGCATTTCAATATAACCGCTTCCTTTGACAACAGGACGGGGGGCAACATATACTCAGTTAAGGAAATGGAGACGCCGAAAGGCCTAACGTAACGTTCATCATAGCGGGAAAGCGACGATTTCGTCAAAGCGAGTTGATATGTCAAAAACGCGCGTAAAATGGGTGGAAGAAAGAACCTTCCTGGGCATTGACGTCAACGGAAACAGCGCAGTCATGTCGGGCAAGGACGGGCCCGGCGTCAGCCCCATGCAGATGTTGCTGCTGGGGTTGGGCGGTTGCTCTCTTATCGACGTCAACATAATTTTGGATAAGCAGCGTACGCCTGCCGCAGGGGCGGAGGTGGAGATTGATTCTTTCCGCCGCAGCGAAGGCGATTATCCCCGCCCGTGGGAGACCATCCACATGCACTTTATCATCTACGGCGATGATCTGGACGAGAAGAAGGTGGAGCGGGCTGTCCAGTTGAGCATTGACAAATATTGCGGCGCGCATGCCACCTTGGCCGGCACGGCCAAAATTACCCACGATTTTGAGATTCGGGCTGCTCAGGAGGCGAATAAAAGAACCGATGGCTAAGAACAGACGGCTTTCCAACTCCACTCTTGTCGAACAGGTAATCGATCGAGCCCTCAACTCGTTAGATGATGCGGACGCGCAGGCCGCCGCACAGCGCATCAATGAATTGCGTCCGCGTTTTTCCCAGGAGAATGAAGCCGTCGATTTGGACGCGTTGATCCGCACGCTCATCCAACGCAAGGCTGTTCAAACCGGCATGGTAGGGGCGGCTACGTCGGGCGCGGCCTTTATTCCCGGCCTGGGAACATTGACAACGCTGGTGTTGGGCACAGCTGCCGATCTGAGCGTGAGCCTGCGCCTCCAAACCGAGTTAGTGCTGGAGATTGCCGCAGCCTCCGGTCACGAATTCTCCTCCGACGAGTGGCGCAACGCGGTCATGTTGGTCACAGGCGTAAGCGTCGGCGCCGAGCAACTCTTCACCGAAGCAGGCAAGCGTCTGGCCCGCAAGAGTTCGCGTCGCTTTGCCGGACGCAGCTTTGTCAAGGCCATCCCCGTTATCGGCATTATCGCTTCAGCTGCCGCCAATATGCTGGCAACCTACGTCATCGGCAAGCGCGCCCAGGCTTACTTTGTCCTCGGTCCTGGGGCCATGGAATCGCCGGCCGACATTGTCCGATCCCTCTCCGGCGTAGACGAGCGGATGCTGCTCCAGGCGCTGGGCGATGCATTCCAGACAATCGGCAGCGCTTTGGCCACCGGCATAACCGGTGCGGGTCGGCAGGTTGCAAGTGCGGGCGCAACGGGCCTCGGTGCGATCCCTGTTCGTCTGACGCGCGGGCGTAACGAATAAACTTGTAGGTTTCTCTTTCTGGTTCCTCGTTTCTATTTTCTCATTCCGGAGTTTTTTTCATGCGAATGTCGCAGCTTTTTTTCCAAACCCTGCGCGAGGTCCCCGCAGATGCTGAGATCGTCAGCCACCAGCTTATGCTGCGGGCCAGCCTCATGCGCCAACTGGCTGCGGGCATTTTTGATTACATGCCCCTTGGCCTGCGCGTCAAGCACAAGTGCGAAAACATCATGCGCGCCGAGATGGACGCCATCGGCGGTCAGGAAGTCGTTCTGCCCGTGGTCCATCCCGCCGAGGTGTGGCAGCGCAGCAACCGCTGGTACGAAATCGGCAGCGATTTGATGCGTATGAAAGATCGGAGTGATCGCGACATGGTGCTGGCCATGACCCACGAAGAGGTGATGGCCGATCTGGTGCAGCAGGTGGTGAGCAGCTATCGCCAACTGCCTTTTATCCTCTACCAGATTCAGACAAAGTTTCGGGATGAGCCCCGACCCCGGGCCGGCATGATCCGCGTGCGCGAATTTACCATGAAGGACGCCTACACCTTCGATCTGGACGGGGAAGGTCTGGACGCCGTCTACCCCCAATTTTACCAGGCCTACTTCAACATTTTCCGCCGCTGCGGGCTGGACGTCATCGCCGTAGAGAGCGACGTGGGCATGATGGGCGGGACCATGGCCCACGAATTTATGGCCCTTACCCCCATCGGCGAAGATACCCTCCTCCTCTGCGACGCCTGCGGTTATAAGGCCAATCGCCAGGTGGCCGAGTTCCGCAAGCCCGCGCCGTCGGAGGAAGAGGCGCTCTCCCTGGAAGAGGTCTACACGCCCGATGTAAACACCATCGCCAAGCTGGCTGAATTCCTGGATATTCCCGAAAGCAAGACCGCCAAGGCCGTCTTCATGGTGGCGGAAATGGCGGATGACAAGGGCGACCCGCGTGAACAGTTCGTCTTTGCCGTGGTGCGGGGCGATATGGAACTGAACGAGACCAAGCTGACCAACGCGATCAAGGCCCGCCGCCTGCGTCCGGCCCGGGCGGAGGAGATTCAGGCCATCGGTGCGGAGGCGGGCTACGGTTCGCCTATCGGCATTGACCGCGCTCAGACCCTCCTGATAGTAGATGATCTGGTCGCCGCCGCCCCCAACCTGGTGGCGGGCGCCAACAAGGCGGGCTACCACTTCCGCAACGTCAACTATGGCCGGGATTATGAAGCCGATATCGTGACGGATCTGGTTGCAGCGGGGGAAGGAGACGCCTGTCCCGTCTGCGGCCGGCCCCTGCACGCCGTGCGCGGCGTGGAGGTGGGCAACATCTTCAAGCTGGGGACCAAGTATAGCGAAGCCATGGGCGCCTACTACCTGGATGAGAACGGCGAGCGCAAGCCCATCGTCATGGGATCGTACGGCATCGGCACGGGGCGCCTCATGGCTTGCGTCATTGAGGAACATAACGACGAATTCGGCATCAAGTGGCCCATCACCATCGCGCCCTATCAGGTGATGATTGTGGGATTGGGCACGGCCAAGCAGCCCGACGTGATCGAAGCAACCGAGCGCATCTATGCCGAGTTGACGGCTGCGGGTATTGAGACGCTCTATGATGACCGGGACGAGCGCGCCGGGGTTAAGTTTAACGATGCCGATCTTCTGGGCATTCCCTTGCGCCTGACCGTGGGCGGAAGGGGGCTTAAGAGCGGGCAATTGGAACTTAAGCTGCGCCGGGACGGCAGTCAATACGATATTCCGACGAATGACGTAGTCGCCGCACTAAAGCGGATCATCGCCGAGGAAGAGGCGCTCATCCGGGCGACGCTCGCGGAAGAGACGCTGGCGTAATTTATTTGGGCGCAGAGAAAATCCGGAGATCACAGGGGCGTTTGTTGTCCTCTGTGATCTCTCTTTTTCCGGCCTCTACTTTCCTGAAGATACAAAACTATGCTCCCTGATCCAACGACCGCACCCGCGGATTTCGCCTACTACAACGTCATCGACCAGATCTATCACGTGGAGTGGTCCGCACCCAAACTGGCGCGCCTGGAATTACTGCGCCGTTCCATTCGCACCCTCTGGCCAGATGGTCACCCCACCCGCCTGCTTCATGTCGCGGGCACGGGCGGCAAAGGCTCTACCTGCCGCTTTCTGGAGGTGGGCCTGGGTACGGTTGCACGCGCCGGCTCTTTTATGAGTCCCCACATCTTTGATTACCGGGAACGCTTCAGCATCAACGGCGAATTTGCCGCGCGTGAATCCATTATGCGGGCGTGGGAGACGCGCGTCAGGCCCTTTTGCGTCCAACTGGCTTTGGATGAGCCGCATCATGCGCATAGCTTTCTGGAGACGTCCATTCTCATTGCCCTGGTTCTCTTCCAGGAAGCGGGCATAGAATGGGCCGCGATTGAGACAGGCGTAGGCGGGCGCTATGATCAGACCCGGGCCCTGGACGTGGAAGCGACGCTTCTTACCAACGTGGGCAGCGATCACGCCCACATGCTGGGTCGGGAACAGTGGCAGCGCGCGCTGGACAAGGCGGGCATTGCCCGGCCCGCGGTTCCCTTTTTTACCAGCGCGCAGGATGAATTGACGCTGAAAGTGGTGCGGGAGATCTGCGCCGCCGTCGGCGCGCCGCTGCAGATTGTGGGCGCGGCGGATGTGGAGGCGCTGGGGGAGGACCTTGCCGCCTGGTTCGATCCACCCACGCCGCCCGATTCGCTCCTCAACGCGCATTACCAGCGCTGGAATGCCGCGCTGGCCCTTGCCGCTATCCGCGGTCTGCTGCCGGATATCGATCAGCGCGTCGTGCTGGCCGCCTTCCGCGACGCTCAGTTACTGGGCCGCTTCTGGCAGGTGAATGAGTATACCTACGCCGACATTGCCCACAATGCGGAAAAGATCGCGGCCTTGGCCAAAGAAATCGACGTGCGCTTTGCCGGTCGTGGGCGCATCCTGGTCGTAGGCCTATCGGGCCGGCGCGCGCCTCTGCAAGTTTTCCCTGCTCTGGCCGACATAGCCAAGGCCATCATTGTCACCGGCGCTTCCTTTAAGGGGCAGGACCCCGGCGAGGTCCGCCGTCAGCTCGACGCCCTCAACCTGGATATTCCCACGCTGGTTATCAGCGAGCCGCGTCAGGCGCTGGAACTGGCCGACTCCATGCGCCACGACGATGACGTTATCATCCTCACCGGCTCGACTTACATGATCGAACAGGTGCTTAACCCTGACCCCTATTTGCGCACCATGAGCGCAACCTTCGGCTGGCGCATGGACGAGAAGACCAAAGCCAGCGGCACCGTTACGCTGGACCTGCCGACCGGACCGTCGGTGGTACGCTGAATTGAGGCGTGCAACGTGAGGCGTGACGGCGTGAAGCGCGGCACAGCGCGCACACAGGCGATTTGGCTGGGCCTGGCGGCGGTTGTCGCGCTCAACGTGCTGGGCAGTCTTTACTGGATCCGGCGCAATGTGGTCATGGTGGGGCGTGATCCCGGCGGCCACCTGGAGCGCACCCTGCGCGCCGCGGATATCCTCCACGCGCCGTCGGTTCACACCCTCTTCGATCTCTTTACCCTCCACGACTATCGGCCGCCCCTGCTCTACATTGCCGCGCAGCCTTTCTACGCGCTCTTCGGCATCAGCATGGACAGCGCGCAGCTCACCAACGTCTTCTTTTTTGTGACGGTGCTGCTCCTCACCTTCCTGCTGGCTCGAACGGCAATGGCCGACGATGGGGCCGACGGGTACGCGCTCCTCGCGGTTGTCCTCACCGGCCTGCTGCCCATGATGGCCGCTATGTCCCGGCTTTTTTACATGGAGCATCTGCTCACCACGTTGCTGCTCCTGAACATACTGGCCCTGCTCAAGAGCGACGGTTTTCAACGCCGGGGATGGAGCCTGGTCTGGGGCGCGAGCCTGGGATTCGCGCTCCTCACCAAGTGGACCGCCCCCATTTACATCCTTCTGCCTACGCTTTGGGTGCTGTGGCGCGCCGATTTTATCGGGCGGCAGAGGCGTGCGTTGCGCAATATCCGCCTGGACTGGCCGCGCCTGGGCATGAGTCTGGCCGGCGCGCTGGTCATCACGGCGCTTTGGTATCTGCCCAATCGCACAGCAGCCCGGGAGATGTTTCTGGGCGATTGGATGGCCCTGCTCTGGGTGATGAGCCTGGCTGCGCTCTTATATGCGTGGCGCATGCCCAGGAAGATGCTGAACAACGTGTGGACGGCCGTACTCCTCGCTCTGGTTATCGCCAGCGTCTGGTACTTCCCCCGCATCGATTTCCTCTCCCGCCTGTCGGACGTGGCTTTCGGTACCGACCGGGGCAATCAGGAATCGGTCAATCTTTTGCGCCTGAGCAACTATACCCGCTACTTCACCATGTGGGCGCAGGAACTGATGGGTCCTTTGGCTACGCTGCTCATTCTGCCGCCCGCGCTGTTGATTTGGCTGCGCCGCGCGTTCGGCCGGCAGCGCGTCCGGCCGGGAATCATGGCGCTTTGGTTCACGCTGCTCTCTGCCTATGTCCTGCTCATGTTTCTGGCCCAGGCCACATCCCGCAACATTGCACCCCTGGCGCCCATCGTCTGCATTCTCATTGCCGATAGCCTGCGGGACGTGCGCCGACCCGTGGCCATATTCCTGGCCGGGTTGTGGATCGGCGTGCTCCTCTTCCAATGGTCAATCTACACGTTTGATGAACTGGCCCCCGTCCAGGAACGGACGCCGGCCCTTTGGACCACAGGCGACTACATGGCCTGGCCCGCTACCCGGGGTACGGATCCCGGCTACTGGATCCAGCCCGATGTGCTGGACCAGATCGATCCGCCGGGCGCCGCGCTCGACGCCCGGCCCGTCACGTTCGGCATGCTGGTCGATTCCCGGGAAATCCACCGGGGTTCCTTCCGCTACCTCATCGGTGCGCAAGGACGCAACGTAGAGTTGACTGCACTTTCCGAGCCGGAGACGGGCAGTTGGAGTCACCTGTTGGCCAATGAGTGGGTGCTGGTTAAGGACGGCGATCCGGGCGATATTGTGGAGCCGGGATTGAGCGTACTGGCGCGCATTCAGGCCGGCGATCCTCTCTTCACGCGCCTCTACGCGCCGGTGAAGGAGTATCCGCTGCCCGACGGCGATACGGTCACGCTTTATCGCCGCAGCGAGGGCCACCCCCGCCCCACCGATTTCCCGGTCATCCTTATCGAGACCCAAGGCATCGCCGAGGCGATCAACCGCTGGTGGAGCGGGCATGCAACTCTCTTTATCTCTAATGCGGACACGGCAACCTGGGTGGGGATCCACGATCTGGTCGCCGACGACATCCGCGTGCCGCGTGCCGGGGAAACGCTTGAGGACCTTTTGGGCGCGGATGCCCGGGAAGTGATCATGGCCGTCACCCGCTACGATACGGCCGACGTTCAAGCGTGGCTGCGGGGCAACAGCCGCTTCATCACCGAAGTCGGCGACGGCGAATTCCGGCTTTCGCTTTTTGCCCGGCCTGTGCGCCCGTTGGACGCGCTGCCGGTCCGCTCAGCCTGGGAAGCCGTCAGCGTGGATGAGTTGCGCAGCTATGCCGCCGTTGCCCCGGGCGAGGCCCTGCCGGTTGATCTGGCGCTGTCGGGCCAAACCGACGGTACGCGTAAACTCTCTGTGCGGCTAATGGACGCAGCGGGCAACGCGGTCTGGCAGCGGGACGTCACGGCCGAGCCCGCCGTACGCCTGACGCTCCTCGTCCCGCCGGATGCGCTGCCGGGCGCCCATACGCTGCGCGCCGTCCTTTATGACGGCGCGACGGGGGAAACCTTCGCCGATCGTACAGGGGAGGCGGCGGCGTTGCTTACTGAGGTAATGGTCGAGTCCCCGGCTCAATAACCCGCGGACAACGGAAGCCCTCTGCCGCCCCTCCCGGCTATTCGGCGTAAAACTGTTCGGCGAGCGCCCCAAGCGCAAGGTATTCGTCCGTCACGTTCTGCATGGAGCGGGTTCTCGGCACGTTTTCGACGATGACTGCCGGGGACCAGGCGTCCCGCACCTGCTCGACATTTTGGTTTGTCAACACGGTCGCGGCCTGTACGCAAGCGCCTCGGGCAGTGGCTTCCGGCACATCCAGCAAGTTGACGGGAGATTGGAGCAAATCGGCCAGCACCTGACGATAGGCCGGAGAATTCGCGCCGCCGCCGGTGACCACGACGCGGCCGTCCGCCGCCAGCCCCGATTCCTTCAGCACGTTATGGCCGGCCACAAGCCCCAGAAGTACGCCCTCGAACGCGGCCAGCGCCAACTGTTCCCGGGTCGTGTTGTTCGTCAGGTTGGCCAACATGCCTTGCGTAAGCGGTCGATTGGGCGAGCGCTCTCCATCAAAATAGGCCGCCAGGACCGGCCGCGCTTCGTTAATGGGCGCGGCCAGGGCCAGTTCGGCCAGTTCAACGTGATTGACGCCCAGCAGGCGCGCAAAGGTATCCGTAACTTTGGTCGCATTCAGGGTGCAGACCAGGGGCAGATAGCCTCCGGCTGCGTCAGCCACGCAATTGACCAGGCCGCTGAAATCCATGACCGGCGCTTTTGCTACGCTCATGACGACGCCGGACGTGCCCAGGCTGTAGAGCACCTCGTTTTCGGCCAGGCCCAACCCCAGCGCTCCTGCGTGTTGATCCCCCGCACCCGGCCCCACAATCACGTCGGGACGCAGCCCCAGCTCGTGGGCGACGCGGGCGTGAAGCGTACCGGCTGCCTCACTGGGCTCCAGAACCGTCGGGAGGACAGGAGCCCAGTCAATTCCCTCATCGATCACGTCTGCCAGCAGATTCGTCAGCCAATTCCCCTCCACGCTGAAGTAGCCGGTCCCCGATGCGTCGGAGTGATCGGTAACGTGGCGGCCGGAAAGCCGGTAGGTCAGCCAGTCATGGGGGACGCATATGTGCCGCAAATGCTGCAAGTGTTCGGGCTCGTGTTGGGCAACCCAGGCCAACTTGGTAATCGTAAACGCAGCCGTGGGAACGGACCCGACGGTGCGCACCCAGTAATCTACGCCCAAACGATCCACCATGGCCGCGGCCTGGGGCGCTGAGGTCGTATCGTTCCACAGCTTGACCGGGCGCAGGACCTCTCCCGCGCCGTCCATGAGAACCAGTCCGTGACATTGGGCGGCAACGCTGATTGCATCAATCGAGTTGGGGGCAATGCCGCCCGCGGTCAGGGCATTGTCCAGCGCGATGGTAAATGCGCGCCACCAATCGTCGGGATCCTGTTCGCTGACGGGGGGGTAGGTTGGCGGCAGGGGACTCTTGCCCGTGCTTAATAACGCGCCGGTATCCGCATCGCGTAATTCCACGGTGCATGATTGGGTTGAGCTATCTACGCCTGCAACGATGGGCATGGGGAATTCCTTTTGTCTGCTTTTCTACAAAATCACGTGTGACAGCAAGTTGAAAATTTGATCCGGCTTATTCATCGGCGACCCGTACGGTCGCCCACTGCATTGCCGCGTTTGCCGCTTCTCTCACTTATCGATTTGCGTACGAATAAGTTCCACCACCCCGCCGGAAGGATGGGTCTGTATCAGGGTGGCGTCATCAAAACCGTGGAGCTTTTTGGTGGCCAGGCAAAGCGCGTCGCAGATTGCACCGGCCGTCAGCGTGCTGCCCATGGGGTAGATGCCGTCGCCTTCGGCTTGCGTAAAAGCGGGCTGGGTCAGCACCAAATCACTCCGCTCCGCCAGCGGTGAATCCGGCTGCCACGTCAGGCTGATGACCTTGCCGCCCCTTTCCCGGGTCACCTGGGCAAAATCATTGATCTCCGCGCTCCGGCCGGCTTTAGAAAAGGCGACGAGAATATCGCCCGGACGGACGGCGGCCGAGGGGCCATGCAGCGCATCGGCCGGATGGACGAAAAACGCGCGGGAGCCGGTTGTGGAAAGAACGTGGCTCAGCCTGCGGGCAATGGTGCCGGACGTCCCCGACCCCGTCGTCATAATGATGCCGGAGCAATTGCTGAGCATATCCACCGCCGTCACAAACGTATCGTCGAGCATGTCCGCCGTCGCGGCCAGCGCTTCGGCCTCCATACGGATAAAGTGGCGGGCTTCAGCCAGAATCGCTTTCTTGTCCATGCGACTAAATTCTCCTCTATGTTTGCTTGTTGTAATGCGCTGTAATAAATAGGTTTATGGTTGGTTTGAATTAATGCTGCGGTTAATCCGATAACAAGCGCACCGCGGCCGCGGAATCCGTCACAAGGACATTGATCAAGCCGGCGGACAGTGCGCCGCGGATCGCCCGCACTTTGACATCACCGCCGGCTACGCCGATGACCCGGTCGATTTTTCGCAGGCTGGCCGGCGTAACGGCAATAAGACGCGCGTCCAAATCCCGCTCTGCGTCCTCGCTCAGCAGCCTTCCCTCTTCGGTAAAAAAACGCCCGCAGACATCGCCCACGTACCCGGCATTGACCAGATCCAGCACTTCAAATGAGTCGGCGTATCCGGCGCGCAGCCATTGTGAGATGCGGGGATCGGTGGCGCCGATGCCCACCAGCGCCACGTCGGCTCGATTCGCCAGGCTCAGCGTTTCGAGGACCGGCGGCTCGTTGAGAAGACTCTGGGTGAGTCCGGCATCTTTGACCACAATCGGCGCGGGTAAGTATCGATACGTGCCGCCCAGCTTTTCGGCAACCAGCCGCGGCAATTCAACCCCGCCGATGAGGGAACCGCCCGCCGCTCCGCACATTTGCACGGCGGTTATGCTGATGGGCCCCGCGACATGAATTGCCTGTATCGTGCTGTATACGGCGCTGCCCCACGAGATGCCTACAATATATTCGTCACGCAGGCAGCTGATGAGGAGACGCGCGGCCAATATTCCCAATCCGTCAATCATCTGCGAATACGACAGATCGTTGCTGAGCAGCACCCTCGCCGCCTTGAGCTGGAATTTGTTTTGCAACTGCTCGGCAAGCTGCATGTCGGATTGCCAGGGATAGTGTACGGTTATGCGCACGATCCCCTCATTGCGCGCCTCTTCCAGCAAGCGTGAAATGGTGGAGGGGTGGCGTTCGATTTGTTGTGCAATCTCGCGCTGGTTAAAGCCCTGTTCGTAATATAAATGGGCTACCCTGGCCAACAGGTTGAGGTATTCTGAATGTTCGCGCTCTTTTGAGGATGTTGATTGGGAAGCCATAAATAGTCTCCGCGCTATTCCTTAACGACACTGTTGCGCATTTCCGCTGATTAGGCTCTAAGCATTTCCAAAAGGAACGAAACACTTTCGCAATACACTACTTGACAAAAAAATAGACCGATGCTAATTTTGTACACAAATGTGCGCGTGAATGCAATATAATGCAGGGTTGTTGCGTAAGTCAAGGAGATGATATTGTTTTCCCCGCCATTCTGGGCCGATCATCCCGACAATCCGCTTGTAGCCCATGCACAGATACCGCTTCCCGTTTCGCTGGTAAATTCCGATATTCCCTTCTTCCCCCATCAGAAAAAATAAAGCAAGCATTGTTTCTTTGGTAGTACTGCTTTGGCGATACAAAGGCGAGCAAAATAAGTCAGATAAGGAAACCACTATGCGGCGTTGGAGATTGCCTGAAGAGACCGGCATTTTTATCATCTTGGTTGTAGTTGCCATTGTCATGAGTTTTCTTTCCGAAAATTTCAGGACAATGAGCAATCTTCAAATTCTGCTGCTTAATGGTGCAGTCATTGCTTTTCTGGCAATGGGGCAAACCTTTGTTTTGCTGACCGGCGGAATCGACCTCTCAACAGGCTCTAATATCGCCATGACCGGCGTATTAGCCGCGGTGGTTATGAAGGCGGGCCTTTCCTGGCCCATTGCCGCCCTCATTGCAATCTTGGCTGGTATGGCCTTGGGCATGTTCAACGGCTACTTCATTCACCACGTAGGGCTGCCGCCTTTTATCGTCACGTTCTGTACGTTCGGCGTTGCCGCAAGTATTCCCCTCATTATTACCGGCGCAAATTCCGTTTCGGTCAAGGACCCCGGTTTCGCAGTTATTGGGCGCGGCCACATGTTGGGGATGCCCATGCCCATTTTCCTCGTGATCGTCGCCGCCGTTATTTTGACCATAATCCTGCGCTACACGCCTCTGGGCACTCAAATCTACGCCGTGGGCGGCAATGTAGAGGCCAGCCGATTGGCCGGCGTCAATATCGGCCGCATCATCCTGACCGTATACGCGGTCAGCGGCATTTGCGCGGCCATGGGCGGACTGATTACCGCCAGCCGCCTCATGGTCGGCTATCCGTCCGCCGGGTCGGGGAATGAGCTTTTCTTCTCCATTGCCGCCGCCGTGGTGGGCGGCGTAAGTCTCTTCGGCGGCGTCGGCAGTATTCCCGGCGCGCTGCTCGGCGCGATCCTCATCGCGACGGTCTCTAATGGGATGAACGTTCTGGGCGTCCCCAGTTATTGGCAGCCGCTGGTCATCGGGTTGATCATTCTTGCCGGCGTAACCCTGGATACCTATCGTCAAAAAGTATCGATCAGCGATATCTTCCGCTCCCCCAAACGTGACGCCCACGCGGCGTCCTCTCTTGATTCGGTAAGCTAATCGCCTGTCGTACCGGCCGCAAAATGATAGATGTTCCCAGGATTTTACTTAAGGGGTCATAGACATTTTGCTGATTTCGGGACGGCGGAAAATTATAAGCCTGTAGAAAAGGAGGGTGAAGATAAAGAGCATACGCGTACCTTGCATGAACCAAAATCAACAATGGAACATCAATCAATACCTAAGGGGAACCTCACGATGAAAAGACTTTATCTTTTAGTTCTGGTTGTGATGCTTATGGGCGTCAGCGCATGTTCTGCACCTGCATCAACTCCCGCAGCCGATGATTCAGCAGGCGCTTCCGCCGAAACCACGACGACGGAATCCACTACCACTGAATCCACGCTTACCCAACCCGGCGACATTCCCCGGCCCGAAGCCTGCGACAGCGAGAATCCGTTCATTGCCGTGGCGCTGCCTAACCTGACCAATCCCTATTATGTGGCCATGAAGCAGGGTTTTGAAGATGCGGCGGCTGAGGCGGGTTTCGATGCCGAGGTCCAGGTTGCGAACAATGATGATGCCGAGCAATTGGCGCAGGTGCAGGCAATGTTGCAGAAAAACCCCTGCGCCCTGGCGCTGAACGGAGTGAAATCTGAGCCTGCGGCCGCCCTGGTGAAGTCGGCCAATGATGCCGGCGTGCCCGTCTTCACGGTGAACGTGATCGTCTCTCCGGAAGCGATGGCCGATCAGGGTGCGACCATTGTGCAATATCTGGGCGCCGATAACAAGGAAGGCGGAGCCCAGATTGCGCGTCAGATCCTGGGCGATTTGGGCGCTGAAGCGGAGCTGAAGATCGGTTTTGTAACCGAGCCGGATGAAGTCCCCACGCTCCTGCGCGATGAGGGCTTCGAAGAAGCCATTGCCGCGGATCCGAATGCAGAGGTCGTGGCGAAGGTTGACGGCAACGTCAAGCCCGATGACAGCTTGCAGGTGACGACGGAATTGTTGCAGGGCAATCCGGACATTAACGTGATTTTTGCCAATACGGGGCCCGCGGCTTACGGCGCGCTCCAGGCGCTCCAGTCCCTGGGCAATACGGATGTCAAGCTGTACGGCTTCTGCGCCTCTGAAGAGCCGCTTACGGAACAGTACCGGGGCTGCGTAGCCCAGGAACCGTATGATTACGGCGTCCGCGTAATCGGACAAATCCAAAGCTGGCTTGACGGCGGAACCCCTGAGCCCGAGATTCTTCGTCCGCTGAAGCTCTTCTCGACAGGCGAGACCCCTGGGCCGGGTGAAGTAGGCTAACGCTCCATTTTGATAGGTTGCGCGTGGCGGACATCAGACAGAAGCAATGATGTCCGCCACATAAAACCCGATTGGGCTTAATTCATGACTGTGGATGGATGACAATGGACCAACATACTCTTAACAATCATTCGAATATGTTAGAAGCGTCAGGGGTGAGCAAGTTTTTTTCCAACGTGCCCGCCCTGAGCGATGTTTCCATTGTCGTCCGTCCCGGTCAAATAACCGGACTGGTTGGACATAACGGCGCCGGGAAATCAACCTTGCTCAAAATTCTCTCCGGCGTTTATCGACCGGATAGAGGCTCCGTACGCTTGAATGGCGAGACAGCCGAACTCAATACGCCTTCCGTGGCCCAGGCAAAGGGCATCTCAACCGTACACCAGGAACTCTCGCTCCTCCCCAATCTGACGGTGACCCAGAACGTCTTCCTCGCGCGGGAACGGGCGCGTCTGGGCATGCTCCAGCGGGACGTGATGCGGAATGAAGCCCAGGCTATGGTAGAGAAGTTCGATCTTGACGTGGACGTACGCAGAAATCTGGGCGATTATTCGGTTGCCACGCGCCAGCTCCTTGAATTGGCGATTGCCACCCATCGCAAGGCCCAGTTTCTGCTGCTTGACGAGCCGACCACAAGTCTGGAAGGGGCCCAGATCGATAAGCTTTTAGAAACGATTCGGGACCTGGCTGATGAACAGGACGTGGGCATTCTCCTCATCGACCATAAGCTGGATGAGATCTATGCGGTAGCCGATACCATCGTCGCATTGGTGGATGGCCGGATTCAGATCAACGCGCCCATCAAGTCGATTAAGCGCGAGGAAGTTATCCGCGCGATCACGGGAGATGACGCCGCGGGCGAGACCCTTTCTGCAACCCTCGCCCCGGCCGGCTCACCCGCATCGGAAACCGGCAAACAGACGCCGCTCGATTCCCAGATCACGCTGAAAGTTACAAATCTTCGGACAAATAGCGGCCTGCGCGATATCAGCTTGACGGCCTATTCGGGCCGGGTGTTGGGTATCTACGGGTTGGTAGGAGCCGGACGCTCGGAGCTTCTGCGCACGCTAATCGGCCTGGATACCATCGTGTCCGGTCAAATCGAACTGTTCGGACGTCCCTATAAGCCGCGTAATCCTGCTTCCGCACAGCGTGCCGGCATCGTCTATTTGACCGAAGAACGCAAGCAGGACGGTATCATTCCGCCCCTGGATTCACGGGTAAATGTATCCCTGCCGATTCTGGAGCAATTCCGCCGCTGGGGGCTGCTCAACCTGGGCAAGATGGGAGATGAAGCCAACAAGTATCTGGATACGTTTAAGGTCTACGGAGACCGCAGCCGCCCGGTTGTGAATCTCTCCGGCGGGAATCAGCAAAAAGTGCTCTTTGCCCGGGTGTTGGCGCAGGAGCCGAAGGTGCTTTTGTTAGATGAGCCCACCAAGGGCGTCGATATCGGCGTTAAGGTTGATATCCATCGCCATGTTCGCAAACTGGCCCACGAAGAGGGCTTGACGGTCATTGTCGTCTCCAGCGAAGAGGAAGAGATTCTCGAAGTTTCCGATGAAGTTGCCGTCTTCGTCAACGGAACCTGTGACGGGAAAAGCGAGCCGGCCGAAAATTTGACCGCTGCCCAACTGCGCCGCGCGGCCTGGATCCCCGAATAGATACGGCTTTGCCGGAATCCGAACAAACCATCAATAATCACGGCTACAGCCGCGCAATCTCCTCGCCCATTCTCCCCGTCTCATAGCCGCCCAACTCTTCCACCGCAGCGGCAAAACCCGATTCCCGCTCCCGAATCAAATCAAGCAGCGGCGCAAGCAGCTCGCTTTCATAGTGCTGCACAGGAATAACCAAGTCGTAACGTTCGTTGAAAAGCGGCACAAAGTCCAGGTCCAGCGCACGCGCCGCGCCCAGGATGCCCAGCCCGCTGTCGGCCGCCCCGCTCTTGACCGCGGCGGCAACAGCCAAATGCGTGTACTCCTGACGCTCGTAGCCTTCGATCTGCCGCGGATTGAGCCCCTGCTGCTGGAGCTGATAGTCCAGCAGCACCCGGGTTCCCGCTCCCCGCTGGCGATTGATAAAGACCACATCCTCCCGTAGCAAATCTGCCAGGGTTGTGATGTCCTTGGGATTGCCGGGAGGCACAATCAGCCCCTGCACCCGGTTGACAAAGCTCAACACCACCGCCTCGACGCCGTGGGGCGTCAGCAGGCGGCGAATATAGCTCAGGTTGTATTCGCCCGTCTCCTCATCCAGCAAATGGGAGCCGGCCAGGTGCGCTTCGCCCCGCTGGAGGGCCAGGAGCCCGCTCAGGCTGCCCACGTGCGCCGAGGTCAGCGTCAGGTCCGGGCGACGACGGCGCAGGCGGTCGGCCAGCAGATCCAGGGTTAAATCGTGGCTGCCGATGGCCACGATGGTGCGGTCAATGGAGTCGGGCGTACGCAGCAACTCCACCGTCACTTCTTCGCCTGCGTGGTGGCCCTCGGAAAAGCGCGGGATGGTGACGATGCCGTCGGCCTTGACCAGGGACATGATGACGCCCGCGCCCCGGGCTAACGGCGTGGCGACAATGCGCTCTCCCACCCGTCCCAGGGTCACGCGCATGAACTCATCTTCGCCCATGGGGGAGAGAGTCTTCCGGGCCAGCACGGCCTGAAGCGTAGGGCGAGCCGGCGGCTGAATGCCCTGCCAGCGGTAGAGGAGCGGCTTGACGATGATGTCGAAGGTCATGGCCGCCGAGACGGGGTAGCCGGGGATCCCCGCCAGCGCCTTGCCTTTGGCGACGCCCAGAATAACGGGATGGCCCGGACGCATGGCGATGCCGTGGACGCAGAGCGTGCCCAACTCCTCCACGATGGAAGCCGTATAATCTTCCGAACCGGCTGATGATCCCGCGTTGACGACTACCAGATCGTGATCGGCCAGCGCGGCCTCCACCGCCGACTTGATGGCGTCGTATGTGTCGGGCTGAATGGGCAGGCGATGAACAATGCAGCCCGCTTCCTCAGCCTGTGCGCCCAAAACCAGGGAGTTATATTCGATAATCGCGCCCGGGGTCAGGGGATCGCCCGGCTGTACCAGCTCCGTGCCCGTGGGCTGGATCGCCACCCGGGGACGGCGATAGACCTTCACGTCCGTATGACCGCTGCCGGCCAGCGCACCCAAATCCTGGGGCCGCAGAAGGTGATTGGCCGGCAACACCAATTCCGTTGCTACTATATCTTCGCCCATGGGCCGTACGTATCGCCACGGCGGGCTGGCCGCCATAATTTCGATGGCGCCGCTCCCGTCATCCGCCACAAAGTGAGTGTCCTCAATCTTGATGACGGCGTTCGTCGCCGCCGGCATGGGATCGCCCGTATCCACGGGCATGGCCTCTTCGCCCACCCGCAGGCGCTTGGGGCTGGTCTCCGTCGCGCCATGGGTGCTCTCGGCGCGTACGGCGTAGCCGTCCATGGCCGCGGCGTGATAGTGGGGGGAAGAAATCCGGGCCCAGACCGGTTCCGCCGTCACTCGTCCGGGCGCTTCCGCCAGCGGGATCGTCTCCGCGTTCAGGGGCTGAAGCAGACCTTCGGCTTCCAGCGCGGCATGCCAGCTCGCCAAAGCTTCGCTCAGTGCGACGTCGTGGAGATAGATGTTGCGTTCGTGAATGTCGGACATGGAGATTGACCGCCCCATAAAATAGGCCGCATAAAACAGGCTGTCAATCAAGCTGACCGGCGGTGCGCTTGATTGACCTATGCGGCGGATATGCGTAGATTGGTTATCATAGAGTATTGTACCATCGCCCCGACTATTTTTGGATGTTGCGCAGCATCCACAGTTTGCTACAATGGTACTGCTCCAGCCGGCATTTCTATCCACCGACGGCTTCATTTTCTGCGATAGCCGTCCCCCTGTCGAGGACTCGTATGACAATCCGCGCCTATTTTTTGCCGTTCCTTCTCTTCAGCATCGCCTTATTCGCCGCGTGCAGCGGACCGCCGGAGCGGGGGGACAGCTACGTCATCACCATGAAGGACAACTTCTTCGAACCGGCCGAGTTGCGCATTCCTGTCGGCGCGTCGGTTACGTTTGTCAATGCGGGTGAAGCGCCGCATAACGCAGTCGCAAGCAATGGCTCCTGGTCCACTGAAAGCGCTTTCGGCAGCCTGATTATGCTGGCGGGGGACGAGACGACCCTCACCTTTGACGAGCCGGGCGTTTCACCCTACTACTGCACCTTTCACGGTACGGCCCAGGGCGCGGGCATGTATGCAACCCTGATTGTGGGCGATGAGACGGTGGTGGAAGAAGTCGAGCCGGTCGCCGCGCCGGAGCGCGCCGGCGAAAGCGTCACCCGCCATGTGCCCGCGGATTATCCCACCATCCAGTCGGCTGTGGACGCGGCTGCGCCGGGCGATCTGGTGCTTATCGAGCCGGGCGTCTATCGGGAACAGGTCAACGTCAGCACGCCCAATCTGGTCATTCGGGGTACGGATCGCAACGCGGTCATCATCGATAGTGAATTCCAGCGCGACCACGGCATCTTTATCGCGGGAGCAGACGGCGTGGCTGTGGAGAACCTTACGGTGCAAAGCGCACGCATCAACGGCCTTTTCTGGACCAACGTCACCGGCTACCGCGCGTCGTACGTCACGGCCATCGATGCATCAGTCTACGGCATCTACGCTTTCGATTCTACGGACGGGCTCTTTGAGTACTCCTACGCTTCCGGTTCCCGGGATTCGGGCTTTTACATCGGTCAGTGCGATCCGTGCAACGCGGTCATCGACCACGTCATCTCCGAGTACAATGCGCTGGGCTATTCGGGTACCAACGCCAGCCGTCAGATATTCCTGCTCAACTCCATCTGGCGCAATAACGGCGTGGGCATCGTCCCCAATACGCTGGACAGCGAGCTGCTGCCGCCCGTGAAGGAAGTCACCATCATGGGGAATGCCGTCTACAACAACGGTCGCATGGACGTGCCCATGCGGGCCGGCGAATGGCCCATCAACGGCAACGGCATTGCGCTCATGGGCAACAAGCGCAGCCTGGTAGAGCGCAACCGGATCACCAATCACTGGAATAACGGCATTTACGTTGCGCCCATGCTGGACGACAATTTTTACAGCAGCGACGAGAACATCATTCGCAATAATGTGGTGGAAGGTTCAGGGCGGGCGGACCTGGCGCTGGGCGGTCCGGCCGGTCCGGGCAACTGCTTCCAGGGAAATGACGCGGCCACGAGCATGCCGCCGGGATTGTCCACGCTCCTTTCCTGCAACGGGCCGCGCCTGCCCTTGCGCCTGGAGCTGACGGCTTTCACCGATATGGCAGGCCGTGCAGTTCAGGGCGCGCAAGGCTGGAACCCGCAAATCCCCATCGGTTCCGTGCCCAAACCGCCGCCCCAGCCCCAAATGCCCGGCGGGGCGGAGGCCCCCGTCCGCCCCGCGGTTAACGTCTTCGCTGATTACCCGCTGGACATGGACGCCATTACCGTCCCCGATCTGCCCGACGGCGTGACGGTTACTCAGACCAAAACGCCCACGCTTTTCGGCCTGCTCGTGGGCGGCTATTGGATCAACACCCTCTTCGGTCTCTACGGCGGCCTGGCGCTTATGAGCCTCTTCGCCCTCTGGCTGGCCCTTGCGCTTTGGGACCTCTCCACCGACACCGCTCGCCGCAGCCGCGGCAGCGTGCTGGGCTGGACGGGCGCGATCCTGTTTGTGCCGCTGCTGGGCCTGATCGCCTATTACGTTGCCGGCAAATCGCGCTTGCCCGTTTGGGCGCGCCTCTTCCTGCTCATCGTTCCGCTGCTGGTTTATATCGCCGTCGTTCTCGGGACGCTGTTGGGATCGGGGGCGATATGATGGCTGAAGATTGTGGGGAGACTATGAGGTTGGAGATTGGGAGATTAAGAGATTGGCGGTTGCAGCTCCAATCTCCCAATCTCGGCCGCAGGCCCAATCTCATAATCTCCCAATCTCGACCACAGGCCCAATCAACAAATAAACCAATCACCCAATCACCCAAGGACCCAACCATGCAAACCTTCCTCTCCCTCTACCTTTACATCCTCCCCATTGCCCTCTACGCCACGTGGGTAGGCATCGGGCTGTGGGAGATTGTGACCCGTCCGGACATGGGCCGCGGCGCGGCGTTGGGCTGGATGGCGGTCATTCTGCTGATTCCTGTTTTGGGCATTCTGGCCTACTATATCGCGGGTAAATCCGCTATCCCCGCGTGGCAGCGCGTGACGCTGGTGGGCGGCGGCGTTTTGGCCTATGTCGTTTTATATGCCGTGGGTTCTCTGGCGGGCGGCGTGGTGTAGGGCCGGCAGGGGAATCGCATGCGGAGCAGACGAATGGCTGTTTTTCCCTTCGGCCGTTGGGAGATGATGCTTGATGAGTGATAACCAGCGCAGTGAAAAATCGCGGCGCGCCGTCACCCGGCGGGCGCTGGTACAGGGCGTAGGCCTGAGCGGAGCCGCGCTCCTCGGTGCGGGGGTGACCCGCGGTGCGCTCCGTCGCAGCCAGGCCCAGGAAGCGATCGATGACGCCCATAATCACGATCTGGACATTCCTGTGGGCGATGCGCTGACCCGTAACCAGTACGGCGGCATCTACGATCCGCCTGAATTGCTGGACGGGAATGCGCTGGACGCGCATACCTTTCCGCCGCCCCGGGACGACCTGCCGCCGGGCAGCACACGCGAATTTACGCTGGATGTGGTGGAGACGCATATTGAGATCAGCCGCGACCTGGCCGTCTACGCCTGGACCTATCGCCTGGCGAGCGAGCCTCTGGTCAGCGGGGGCGACGCAAGCGCTCCGGTTATCGTCCACGGCGCGGGCAACGGCTCGGCGCCCGGGCCGATTTTGCGCGTCAAGGAGGGAGATCAGCTGCGCATTACCCTGCGCAACCGCACGGAGCGCGCCCACAATCTCCACTTCCACGGACGTCATAGCCCGCAGATGGACGGTTGGGAACCTATTCCTCCCGGCGGCGAGACCGTCTATGAGCTGACGGCCGGCCCTTTTGGCGTCCATCCGTATCACTGCCACGTCATGCCCATCGCCCAGCATATTGCCAAGGGCATGTACGGCGCGCTCATTGTGGATCCGCCGGAGCCGCGACCGCCGGCGCAGGAAGTGATGCTCATGCTCTGCGGCTGGGATCCCGACGAGAGCGGGCGCAGCTCGGTGGCCACGTGGAACGGCATTGCCGGCTATTACGGCAAGTTCCCCATCAAGGTGACCGCAGGCGACCCCGTGCGCGTCTACGTACTCAACATGCTGGAATATGAGCCGGTCGGCTCATTCCATCTCCATGCCCAGACTTTTGACGTCTTCCCCGCGGGCACGCGCCTCACGCCCGCAGCCCACACCGACGTGATCACCCTGGGCATAGCCGAGCGGGCCATCCTCGAATTTACCCTGCCCGAACGAGGACGCTATATGTTCCACCCCCATCAGCATCACCTGATGGAACGGGGCGCGATGGGCTGGTTCAGCGCGATCTAACCGGCTATCGACCGCCCGGAAAGATTGACAAAGCGCCTATGGGGGGCTAGGATTTTGAGTAACGTAAACTACCTCAAAATTTTGTCTAGAAAGCAGTTTTTATGTCTATTTCTCATCCAACTGAACAATCCCAGTTCAAGCGGATGCGCAGCAAGGCCGCGGCGATACTTGATCGCACCACCTTGCCCGAAGAAGCTATCATCGTCGGTACGGCCTTAATTGTAGGAATCGGTACGGGCTTGGGTGCGGTTATCTTCATCCGCCTGCTGGAACGTATTCAGGCCCTGACGTATTTGGCCCAAATGTCCATGGGCATGGCCGTCGGCACGGTGGTCATGATGACGTTGGCGGGCGTGGTCGTGGGCGCCATCATCCAGCAGTGGGCCAGCGAAGCCAAGGGCCACGGCGTGCCCGAGGTGATGGAAGCCGTGGCCATTCGGGGCGGGCGGATCCGGCCGCGGGTGGCTGTAGCCAAAATTCTGGCCTCCTCCCTGACCATCGGCACGGGCGGTTCGGCCGGACGCGAGGGACCGATTGTCCAGGTGGGCTCCGCCCTGGGTTCCACGTTGGGACAATTGTTTCATTTTTCCGAAGAGCGGGTGCGGACCCTGGTGGCCTGCGGCGCCGCAGCGGGCATTGCCGCCACATTTAACGCCCCCATCGCCGGGACCATCTTCGCGCTGGAAGTAATTTTGGGCAGCTTCACCATCCGTTACTTCGGCGGAGTCGTCATCAGTTCCGTCGCTGCCAGCATTGTCAGCCGGGCCTTGCTCAGCAGCCGCCCGGCCTTCAGCGTCCCGGCCTACCCGCTTTCCAACCTGGGTGAGATTCCCCTCTACATCACGCTGGGCGTTCTGGCCGCGCTGGTGGCCGTTCTCTTTATTCGGGTGCTCTACGCGGCCGAGGGTTGGTTTGATGATTGGAAGATTTCCCTGCCCGTCAAAACGGGTCTGGGCATGTTCCTGACCGCTCTGATCGGCATCTTTTATCCGGGGCACATGGTGCTGGGCGCGGGGTTGGATGTGCTGGGCGAGGCCATTGCCGGGAACGTCGATTTGACCATGGGGCTGCTGCTGGCGCTGCTCGTGGGCAAGATGCTCACCACAACCCTTACCCTGGGGTCGGGCAACTCGGGCGGCGTCTTTGCGCCCAGCCTCTTCATGGGGGCGATTTTGGGCGGCATGGTGGGACAAATCGGGCATGCCTTGTGGCCTGGGGTGGTGATCAACCCTGGCGCGTATGCGATTGTGGGAATGGCGGCCGTCTTTTCCGGCGCGGCCCGGGCCCCCATTACCGCCGTGCTTATCGTCTTCGAGATGTCGAATGACTATCAGCTCATTCTGCCGCTTATGCTGGCGACCGTGCTTTCGACCCTGCTGGCGGAGCTGCTCTTCCCCGAATCCATCTACACGCTCAAACTCAAGCTTAAGGGCATCTCGCTGGAGCGCGGCCGGGATCAGGACATTCTGGAGAGCGTGACGGTCAAAGAGGTCATGACGCAGCGGGTGGAAACCGTGCCTGTGGAGATGACTCTGGTTGAACTCTCAGACCGTTTCTCCCAAACCCATACCCACGGCTTCCCCGTCGTGAACGATACGAATGAACTGGCGGGTATCGTGACGATCAGCGATTTGGACCTGGCCATTCACGATGAAAAGCCGCGCAGCACAACCGTGTTGTCGATTGGGACGCCGCGCAGCCGCCTGCTGGTCGCCACGCCCGACGAGACGGTGGGCGAGGCGCTTGCACGTATGGGCGCGCGCGGCCTGGGCCGTCTGCCCGTGCTGGAAAGTCAGAACTCCAACCATCTGCTGGGCGTGATTAAGCGGCATGACATCATCCGCGCTTATACCATCGCCCTCAGTCGCCGGGCCGAGTTGCAGCATCGGGCCAAGCGTATGCAGATCCGCAACATTGACGGCACCCGTTTTGCCGATTTGACCATTGAGCCGACCGATTTTGCCGCGGGCAAGCCCCTCCACAAGATCGCCATGCGGATGCCGGGTGAATGCATTCTGGTCTCCATTCGTCGCAACGGTCGCATCCTCATCCCTCATGGCGATACTCTTTTCCAGCCCGGCGACACCGTCACCGCATTCGTTCAGTCCGACAACATAGACGCTATCCGGGCGGTCTTCCAGCGCGGGGAGACTGAACAGCCCCAAACTGCCGGCGCGTCTTCCGTGTAGTAGCGCTTCCCTCCCGTGAGCCAGGCGCCTTCCGCTCCTCCAAACTCATCTGATTCGGCTGGAGCCGAGAGGACGCCTGGCGCGCGACGGCCGTCCAGCCTGACCCGCTTTCTTTTTTCCCGCAGCCAGCCCTTCATTCGCCAACTGCTCTTGCGGCTGGAATTGCCGGAAGACGTCGTCATTCTGGGCAGCGCGCTCATTGTGGGGCTGGGGACAGGGCTGGCCGCTGTCCTCTTCGTCATGATGCTCAATACGGTGCGGCGTCTGGCGGATCTCTCCCGGGTCTATCTGGGAGAAATTACGGGCACCATTCTCATCATGACCCTGGCCGGCTTTGTCGTGGGCGTGCTGATTGAGCGCTGGGCCAAGGAAGCCCGGGGCGGCGGAATTCCCGACGTGATGGAAGCGGTTGCCGTTTCCGGCGGTTATATTCGTCATCGGGTCGCCGAAGCGCGCATGGTGGCTACCTCTATCACCATCGGCTCGGGCGGCTCCGGCGGACGCGAGGGGCCGGTGGTCCAAATCGGCGCCGGCCTGGGATCGACGCTGGGGCAACTCTTCCATTTTTCCGAAGAACGTATGCGCACCCTGGTGGCCTGCGGCGCGGCCGCGGGCATTGCCGCGGTTTTTAACGCACCCATCGCCGGTTCTATCTTCGCCATGGAAGTGATTCTCAACAGCTTCAACGTGCGTTACTTCGGGGCGGTGGTCATCGGCGCCGTCGCATCCAGCGTGGTGGCGAGAGTGCTGTTGGGCGATCGTCCGGCCTTTACCGTGCCCGCCTATCCCCTGCACCACGTGGGGGAACTGCCTATCTATGCCGGATTGGGCGTCATCGCTGCATTTGTCGCCATCCTCTTTGTCAATGCCCTCTTTCATACCGAAGCCCTCTTCAACCGGCTGCCCGTTCCCCTGCATTGGCGAACGGCGCTGGGCATGCTGCTCACGGCTTTTATCACCCTTGTTTTGCCTCGGGAACACGTGTTGGATTCGGGGCTGGTGCTGGTGGGAACGCTGATTACGGAGAATGTGCATCTGCCCGTCATGCTGCTCCTGGCGCTGCTGGCGGCAAAGCTGGTTGCCACCAGCCTGACTTTGGGATCGGGGAACTCGGGCGGCGTCTTTGCCCCCAGCCTCTTCATGGGGGCGCTGCTGGGCGGCGCGGTGGGCACATTCGCCAATAGCCTCTGGCCCCAGGTCGCGCCCAATCCGGGAGCCTATGCCATTGTGGGCATGGCCGCAGTCTTCGCGGGCGCGGCCCGGGGGCCCATCACCGCCGTGCTCATCGTCTTTGAGATGTCGGGTGACTATAAGCTCATTCTCCCTCTCATGATGGCCACCGTTATCTCCACCGTGCTGGCCGAATCCCTCATGAGCGACTCCATTTATACCCGGGAGCTGCGTAAACGGGGCATCTCTCTCCAATATGGGCGGGATGTGGACGTTATGCAGAGCGTGCTTGTAAATGAAGTGATGACGACCGATGTCAAAGGCGTCGAGCCGAGCCTGACCATCAGCGATCTGTCCGAACTCTTTGCCCTTTCTCGCACCCACGGCTTTCCCGTTTTGGATAATGCCCAGCGGCTGTTGGGCGTTGTCGCCCTCAGCGATCTGGACCGCGCGCTCATCAATGAGCTGCCCGCTCACACCCCCATCATGGAAATCGCCACCCCCTTTGACCACCTGCTGCTGGCTCTGCCTGATGAAACCATGTGGGAAGCGCTGACGCGCATGGGCACCCGCGGCCTGGGACGCCTGCCGGTCGTTGACCCCCATGAGCCGACGCGTCTGGTTGGGATCATCAAGCGGTCGGATATCATCCGCGCCTACAATATTGCCCTCACCCGTCGGGCCGAGCGTCAGCACCAGGAAAAGCACGCGCGGCTGCGTAATATTGACGGCACCGAATTCCTTGAAATCGATCTCAAGCCGGGCGACGCGGCAGTCGGCCGAACGCTGCAGGAAGTCGCGAGCAATATTCCCCGCCAATGCATTCTCGTCTCTGTGCGGCGTCACGGCCGCGTCCTCATTCCCCACGGCGACACCATTTTCGAGGCGGGCGACCACGTGACTGCATTTGTCAACAGCAGCGATCGGGAACAGGTGATCGCCCGGCTACGCGACAGGCTGTCCGTCCACGCATGAAGTTTCGCCCGGGCGTGCCGGATTTTCCCCGCGGGCGGGGCGGCCGGCACGTCCGGCAGAATGTGCAGCGCCTTGGGTGATTCTTTTCGACGGAATTTGCGACTATGGTATACTGCAATGTAATTTGCCTGCATTCAGGCTGCAAAAATATTTGACGCAAGCTGCGATTTGATTCGATAAATTATCATTGATGCAAACTGTATGGACGCACTGTTTTCAGCGAAGCGCCCGCGTCTCAGTCTCTTGGAGTTAACCGTCTGTGAATAACCCATTTGACTGGCTGCTCGGGCTTTTTTCATTAGATATCGGCATTGACCTGGGCACGGCCAATACGTTGGTCCACGTCAAAAACCGCGGCATCATCATCAACGAGCCGTCGGTTGTGGCCATCGATACCTCCTCCCGTCGGCGCAATGCGGTCAAAGCTATCGGCAGTGACGCCAAAGAGATGGTGGGGCGCACGCCCGCCCATATTGTGGCTATTCGTCCTCTGCAGGACGGCGTTATCTCTGATTTCGATGTAACCGAGCAGATGATTCATCATTTCATCGGCAAGGTCCACGGCAACCGGCCTTTCGGCGCGGCCCGTCCCCGGGTGGTCATCGGCATTCCTTCGGGCGTGACGGAAGTGGAAAAGCGCGCCGTCCGCGACGCCGCAGTCAGCGCGGGCGCCCGGGAAGCCGGCCTGGTGGAAGAACCCATGGCCGCGGCCATCGGCGCGGGTCTGCCCGTGACCGAGTCGGTGGGCTCCATGATTGTGGACATCGGCGGCGGCACCACGGAAGTAGCCGTCATCTCGCTGGGCGGCATCGTCGTCTCCCGCTCTATCCGCGTGGCGGGCGACGAGATGAACGAGGACATCATCAACTACGCGCGACAGAAGTATAATCTGCTCATCGGCGAGCGTATGGCCGAACGCACCAAAATCGAGATCGGCTCGGCCTATCCCATGGAGCGGGAGCGCACCATGATTTTGCGGGGGCGCAACCTGGTCACCGGGTTGCCCGAAGCCGTGGAAGTCAGCTCCGTGGAAGTTCGCGAGGCTCTCTCCAGCTCGGTCAGCGTTATTGTCGATTCGGTAAAAGGAACGCTGGACGAGACGCCGCCGGAACTGGTGGCCGATCTCATGGAATACGGCATTGTGCTGGCCGGCGGCGGTGCGTTGCTGCAAGGTCTGGCCCAGCGTCTTCAGGACGAGACGCGCATGCACGTCTATGTCGCCGATAATCCCCTGACCGCAGTGGTTATGGGGACCGGCATGATTCTGGAAAAGCCCGAATTTTACCGCGAGACGCTCACCAACATGCAGCGCAAGAGTACGATTCGGTAAACCAGGCGCCCTCTGCTTATGCGCAATACGCAACGACCGTCCCGCTCACTGGGTGATATGGGGCTGCGCGTCGCCATTCTGGTCCTGGCCGCACTCCTGCTTATGGCCCTTCAGGTGACGGGCCGGCTGCAACCGCTCCAGAGCGCGATTACCCAATTTACCTCCCCCGCGCAGACCAGTTCTTCCGGCGCGGCCGCCTCGGTCAACGAGATGATAACGACCTTGACCGAGTTGCGCTCTCTGCGCCGTCGCGCCGCCGAGCTGGAGCAAATTAACGCCAATCTCCAGGTAGAAAACTTTCGCCTGCGCGAGGTGGAACGGGAAAATCAGGACCTTCGCACCCTCCTGGCTTTTGCCGAAACCCGGCCCGGCCTGGAACTGCGGGGCGCGCAGATCGTCGCCCGGGTCATCGGCCAGGAAAGCAACAATTTCCTTGACTTCATCATGTTGGACCTGGGCGCTGAACACGGTATCGAAGTGGGGATGCCGGTGCTGACGGATCAGGGGCTGGTGGGGCGCATCAGCGAGGTGACGAACACCACTTCCAAGGTCCTTCTCATCACCGACTCCAGCAGCGCGGTCAATGCGATTTTGCAGAGCAGCCGGGTCAGCGGCGTGGTGCGGGGTAATCCCGGCGGCAATCTGCTCATGGACTATATCCCCCAGGGCGTGCTCTACAGCGTGGGCGAGATTGTGCTCACATCCGGTTTGGGCGGCAACTTCCCCAAGGGCATTCCCATCGGCCAGGTGATCCAGATCAACCAACGCGATATTGACGTTTTCCAACAGGCCGTGGTCCGCCCCACGGTGGATTTCAGCAGCCTGGAATTGGTCATGGTGGTCACGAATTTTGACCCGCTGGAGAATTTGCCTTCCCTCATTGCGCCCGTAGAGGGAAATGGCGCAGAGGGAGGCGACGGAGCAGAGGGTGATGCTTCGGCTCCGTCTGAGACGCCGGTCGCGGAATAGCCCGCGAGGCCCTGCTCTATGACCCGAGGGTGGCTCTATTATCTGATGGTCCCGCTTCTGGGCCTGGCCGCGCTTTTCCAGTCAACCATTGCCACGCGCCTGGTGGTGCGGGGCGTGAAGCCGGACCTGGTGCTGGTGCTGCTCCTGATCGGCGTTATGCTCTATGGTCCCAAAGCCGCGGTGGTCTGGGCTTTCGTGGGCGGCATCTTTCTGGACATATTCAGCGGCGGCCCCATGGGCGCTTCCAGCCTGGCGTTGATGGCTGCGGTGCTGGTCACCGGCCTCAGCTATCGCACCCTGTCCCGCTATCATCTTCTGGTTCCCATTGGGGTGAGCATCGTGGGAACCGTCACGTATGGAGCCGTCTATCTGGCCATTTTGTTTGTGCTGGACGGCCTGGCCGGCGCGGAATGGTTGCGTCTGCCCCAGTATAATGCTCCTTTCTGGCTGACCATGCAGACGGTCGTCGGACCGGCCGTGCTCTATAACACCACGGTGATTCTCCTCACGGTTCCCTTTCTGAATCGCGTACCGGAAACTTCTGAAGCGGAAACAGCGTTTTCGTAGGATAGCATGTACGGCAATGATCCCCGCGGCCCCATCAATTTGAGTCGCGAACGCGAAACGAATACAGCGACCTGGGTGGTGCGGCTCTTTCGAGTCGGCATCTTTTTGTCGTTCCTTCTCCTTGTCGGCCGACTCTATCAGTTACAGATCGTCCAGGGAACGAACTATCGGGTCAGCGCCGACGAAAACCGCTTTCGCCTGGAGGAAACGGCTGCACCCCGAGGGGTCATTTACGACAAGACCGGCCAGATTCTGGTGCGCAATCATCCGAGCTTTGAAGTTTCCATCGTGCCGGAAGACCTGCCTTTTAACGATCCGGAGACGCCGGATGTTGACGAGGAGCGGGCGGAAATCGAGCGCATTTTGCGCATGCTCCAGGTCGATACGGATCCCGGGCCCGCTATTCGCATGGGCGAAATCATGTTCCGTCGCCTGGGGCGCATCGATTTTGCCGATACGGCAGAGGCCGCTGGCGTAGAGCTGAACTTTGTTCTGGCCCCCGGGCCCGTAGAACTGGTTGATGGTCAGGAAGTCTCTACACCCATTCTCATTCCCGACCTGAGCGAACCGCTGCCGTTGGAAGGACTGGTTGCACTGGTGCTGCGTCTCGTCCAAATTAAGGGCCAGGGCAGCGCGTCTCAACCCATTCCCGTCCTGGATCTGGTCGACCCGAATCGGGCCTTTGAAATTGTGGAAGAAAGCTATGCCCTGCCCAGCCTGCGCGTCAACGAGGTGCCGATTCGCCTCTATACGTACGGGGATCTCTTTAGCCACGTCCTGGGGTTCATGGGGCCGATCCCTGCTGCGGTCGCGGAAGAATACGAAGCCAATGGCTACACTAATCCCAATGAACGCGTCGGCCTTAACGGCCTGGAATACTCGTATCAGACGGAGTTGCGGGGGCTGCCCGGCTACAAAAATGTCGAGGTGGATATCCTGGGCCGACAGATGCGCACCGTGGGGCAGGTCATCGATCCGGTTCCCGGTTCCAATTTGATTCTGAATCTGGACTGGCGGCTGCAGGACGCCATGGCCCGGGAACTGGCCGCGGCAATGGAAGAACAGGATGCGCCATGGGGCGTTACCATCGCCATGAATCCCCAGACCGGCGCAATTCTGGGCATGGTCAGCCTGCCGCCCTACGATAACAACATTTTCGCCGAAGGCATCAACGAGGAGTACCTGGCCTTGGAAGCGGACGAGCGACGTCCGCTTATCAACTACGCCATCGGCGGCCTCTACCCGCCCGGCTCCACCTTTAAGATGGTTCCCTCGACGGCTGCGCTCCAGGAAAAGGTGATTGACAAAGAGACCCAGATTCGGGACAGCGGTCCTATCTACTTGCCCAATCGCTTCTTTCCCGACGACCTGAGCCAAGCCCAGGAGTTCGTGAGCTGGAATCATGCGCTGGGCATTGTCCATGGTCCGCTGAACGTGGTTGATGCGCTGGCGCTCTCCAACGATATTTTCTTCTACTGGATCGGCGGCGGCTTTCCGCCGGCGGATTTTATCGGGTTGGGCTATCGGCGGCTGGCCGACTGGGCTAAGCTTTTCGGTTACGGCGAACCGACGGGCATCGATCTGCCGGGCGAGGTGGGCGGCCTGGTGCCGGACGACCAGTGGAAGCGTCAGCTTTATGCCGAGAGCTGGACAACGGGCGACAGCTACAACATGGCTATCGGTCAGGGCTATCTGCTCTCTACGCCGCTCCAGGTGCTGGTCAGTACGGCGGCCGTGGCCAACGGCGGCAAGGTCATGGAGCCTCAGATCGTCTACCAGGTAGTGGATTCGGCCGGCGGTCTTCAGCGTGACTTTACGCCTAAAGTGCGGCGGGAATTACCGTTAGATGACGGCGTAATCGAAGCCGTACAGGAGGGCATGTGGACTGTCGTCAATGCCGATTACGGAACGGCTACCAATGCGCGGGTTCCCGGCGTTACGGTAGCGGGCAAGACGGGAACGGCTGAATTTTGCGAATATGAGCCCGAGTTGGAGGACTGCCGCCGGGATGAGGACGACAACCTGCCCACCCATGCCTGGTTTGTAGCCTACGCGCCGTATGAGAATCCTGAGATTGCTGTGGTAACATTTGTGTATGACGGCGGCGAGGGGTCTGAAGTCGCCGCCCCCGTGACCCAAAAAATTCTCCAGGCTTATTTTACGGAGATCAATCCGATGATTGACCCGCCGGCTGATGAGGCGGCGGAGGAGCCCCAGTAGGCTTCGGCTGTCGAGCGAGGTTCCAGCCCGGTTGTCGGGCGAGAGCCGTATCCCGCTCTGTCAGCAGTCCGTTTTTTATGCAAAAGGAGCAGCCATCATGGCCGCCGAAGAAAACCCGCTCGAGCGTCGGCGCGATGAACACGCGACCTTCCGCGCCCGCGGCATTGTCGAAAATGGCGGCAGGTTGCCAAATTCAGAGCAAGATGATAGCGTCATGCAAACACGTGTGGCTAATCTGCTGGATGATATTACCGAAATGAATGATAGCGCCTTGTACAAGCCCGAAGACGGCGCCCCCAATCCGACTCTTTCCTCGGTCGATTCGACATCGGCCGGCCAGGCGAGCGACGCCCCGCCGGCCTATCTGTTTGACCCGGCGGGCGAGCAATCCAACGTGCGCATTCGCGGCCGCAACGACGGCCTGGCCATTGAGATCGGCCCGGGAGAATGGCCCGAACTCCTCACCCACCTGGACGAGCGGTTGGAGCAGTCGGCTAACTTCTTCCGCGGCGGCAACGTTGCGCTGTTGGCGAGCGGCCGTCATATGGACGAAGCTTCCCTTTTCCAGGTGCGCGAGTTGCTGGATCGCTTCAGCCTGACCCTGGGCGTGGTCCGCACCAGCTCCCAGCGCACGTTTGATGCTGCGCTGGCGGTGGGCCTGGCGGCCACGCTGGAGGGAGAGGAAGTCGATGAGCCGGTCGTTGCTCATCCCGCTGAATCGAATGACGAGCTGCGTTCTCACTTTGTCTATCGCGGCAATTTGCGCTCCGGCCAGCTTCTCCATCGCCAGGAGAGCGTTTTGGTCATCGGCGACGTGAATCCCGGCTCCAACGTCATCAGCCATGGCGACATCCTGGTGTGGGGGCGCTTGCGCGGCGTGGCCCATGCCGGAGCCGGCGGGGACGAGGAGTGCATTATCGGCGCGCTCAGCTTTGAGCCGATCCAGTTGCGCATCGGGGAGCTGATCGCCATTGCCCCTACCTCGCACGACAGCAATACCCGCGCCGAGGCCGGCCAGGCGGCACGCATTGCGTATGTCGCGGACGAGCGCATCGTCGTGGCCGACTGGACCGAAGCCCGCCGCAACGGACGTTCCGTTTTGCGCCGTTAGCGCCCGCAGGAGAAGCTGACTGTATGGCCGCAACCATCATTACCGCAACGTCCGGCAAGGGCGGCGTGGGCAAAACCACCACCGTGGCGAATATTGCCGTGGCGCTGGCTCTCTTTGGCAAGCGCGTGGTGGCGATTGACGCGGATATCGGCCTGCGCAACCTGGATTTGGTGCTGGGCCTGGAAAATCGCATCATCTACGATTTGGTGGACGTGGCCGAAGGCCGGGCTTCCTTACGCCAGGCGTTGGTGCCTGACAATCGGGCCGGTTCGCTTTTCCTGCTGGCCGCGGCTCAGACCCGGGACAAGACCGCGGTGACGCCGGCCCAGATGATGTCCATCTGCCAGCAGTTGCGCCCCATGGTTGACTATGTTCTGATCGATTCGCCGGCAGGCATCGAGCACGGTTTTCAGAACGCGATTTCGCCCGCGGACCAGGTACTCATCGTCACGACTTCCGACGTGAGCGCGCTGCGCGATGCCGACAAGGTAATCTACCTGCTGGAGCGGGACTGGCATTGCGAGCCCGCACTGGTCCTCAATCGCTATAACCCGCGCCTGATTCGGGCGGGAGAAATGCGCGGCATCGACGATGTGCTGGACATTCTCGCCATTAACCTCATGGGCGTCGTGCCCGAAGAAGAGCGCCTGGTGCTCACCACTGACCGGGGCGAGCCGGCCGTACTCAACAAGCGGCTGGCCATGCGGCAGGCTTACCTGAACATTGCCCAGCGCATTATGGGCAACAATGTGCCCCTCATGCAGTTTGAAAAACGCGGCTTTTTTGCGCGGCTCTTCGGCCGCTAAACCCCATGCTTGAACGTGCCCAATTCCGTAATTTTGACTGGCCGCTGCTCGTTGCCGTGCTTCTGCTCTGCGCCGTCGGCGTGGGTATGATCTACAGCGCTACCATCACCACCATCGATCTGGCCGACTATTGGATCCGGCAACTCGTCTTCATCGGGTTGGGCGTGGCGGTGCTGGTTATTGCCGCGCTCTTTGACTATCGGCAACTGCAACTGCTGGCTCCGCCCGCATTTTTGCTCTTCGTCGGACTGCTGATCATGGTGCTGCTCTTCGGCGCCAACCAGGGCGGTTCCGTACGCTGGATTAGCTTGGGCGGCACCCTGGTCCAGCCCACCGAACCGGGCAAGTTTCTCCTGATCATCTTTTTGGCCTGGTATCTCAGCTGGTTTCATGACGAGATGGCGCGTCTGCCCTACCTGCTGGGCGCGTTAATCCTGCTCCTGGCGCCGTTGGCCCTGGTTTATCTCCAGCCCGATCTGGGCATGACCATTACCTTCGCCTTCATCGGCGGGACGTTGATTCTGGTTGGGGGCATTCGTCTCTGGCAGATCGCCCTTCTCATCGGCGGGGGGCTGGCCATGCTGCCCTTCCTCTGGGGAACGCTGCAAGGCTACATGTTGGAGCGCATCCAGGTCTTTCTGAACCCCGACAGCAATCCGGCCGCATCCTATAACGTTGATCAGGCGCTAATCGCCGTGGGATCGGGCGGTTGGCTGGGGCAGGGCTGGGGATTGGGCAGCCAGAACCAGCTCCACTTTTTGCGTGTGCGCCATACCGACTTTATTTTCAGCGTTATCGCCGAGGAGTTGGGCCTGATTGGCTCGGCCCTAGTGCTCATGCTCCTCTTCTTTGTGATTTGGCGCCTCCTGCGGATCGCGGATAACGCGCGGGATCACTTTGGCCGCCTCATCGCCACGGGCGTGGCCGCGCTGATCTTCTTTCAGGTTCTCGTCAATGTGGGCATGAATCTGAGCCTCGTTCCCGTCACCGGGCTGACGCTCCCCTTTGTCAGCTACGGCGGCAGTTCTCTGGTCTCCATGCTCTTTGCCGTGGGATTGGCCGAAAGCGTCGCCCTGCGTCATCGCCAGCGGGATTTTTAGCGAAACCTCCTGACAACAGCCTCAGAATTTGTCTCTTCTTGAATTGTATCAGACACCTCGCCGGTCCTTATCCGACCGGCGTTTTGATTCCCGTGTCTTGCTCACACTGAACAAAGGAAGAGAATATGTTAACAGCAGAGGAAACAGTTGTCGGCGGTCTCAATTTTCAGCTCAATGATGACCAGAAAATGTTGCGGGATTTGACCCGGGATTTCGTGCGCAACGAATTTATGCCCGTCGTCGAACATTACGATCAGACCGGCGAATGGCCTACCGAACTCTTTGAGAAAGCCATGGAGATCGGATTGGCCAATATGAACATTCCTGAAGAGTACGGCGGCCTGGGTGCATCCGTGCTTGAGGAGTGCATCGTCGGGGAAGAGTACGCCTACGGCTGCACGGGGCTGAGCACTGCCTTGGGCGTCAACCAGTTGGCCGCGCTGCCCATCAACATCGCCGGGACGGACGCGCAGAAGGCCAAGTACTTCAACCGCGTCATCGACGAAAAGGCCATCATGTCCTACTGCATGACCGAGCCGGACGCCGGCTCCGATGTGGCGGGCATTAAGAGCACGGCCATTCGGCGGGGCGATACGTACATCCTCAACGGAGCCAAGACGTGGATTACCGGCGGCCCGGTGGCGCGCTATTTCACCGTCTTCGCCAAAACCGATCCCGATGCAGGCCACAAGGGCATGAGCTGCTTTATTGTGGAGCGGGAGTGGGCGGGCGTAAGCGTGAGCAAGCCGCTGGAGAAATTGGGCCAGCACGCCGCACAAACCAGCATGGTCTTTTTCGAGGATGTGGAAGTGCCCGCGGAGAACCTGCTCGGTCGGGAAGGCGACGGCTTCATGATCGGCATGCGGGTCTTTGACAAGAGCCGCCCGCCCGTGGCCTCGGGCGCGACGGGCATCGCGCGCCGCGCGCTGGATGAGGCGGTCAAGTATGCGGGCGAACGTTACGCCTTCGGCCAACCCATCTCCCAGTTCCAGGGCGTGGGCTTTATGCTGGCCGACATGAAGATTCGCGCGGACGCGGCCCATCATCTGGCCATGCGCTCGGCGTGGGACATCGATAACGGACTGCGCAACACTTCCTCCGCGGCCGTGGCCAAGGCCTACTGTTCCGAGGCGGCCGTACTCAACGCGTCGGATGCCGTTCAGGTCTTCGGCGGCAACGGCTACAGCCGCGAGTATCCGGTTGAGAAGCTCATCCGCGATGCCAAGATCTACCAGATTTATGAGGGCACGACCCAGATTCAGAAGATGATCATCCTGCGCGAGCTGTACAAGGATGCCCGGTAGCGGGTGGGGCGTGATTCGTGAGGCGTAAATGAGGAGGGATGCGGCGATTCGCCGCGTCCCCTTCTTTATTGGCGGGAAAACTTCATTCCTTTACGGCCCGGCAGTAGAAAAGGCGCTGCTCAAACGTAATCACGTCGCCGTGCTGATGCACGTTGAGGCCCGCGGCGTCGGTCTGAACGCCGGCTTTCATCATTTCCTGCACCTTGGCTTTATTGGCTCCGTCCTGGGGCAGCTCGTTCAGCCATTCATCCAACTCGCGCTCAAACGTGACGACTTTTTCGCTTGCCACCCGCAGCCCGGCATCCGCGAGCAGCGTGCGATATTCCTCTTCCGAGCGTGCGGCGTAATAGGCGGGATTGCGTCGTTCTTCGATGGCGTTCTGGGTCGCGCGCTTGACCGGGTCGGGGTTGCTGAGCAGGTCGGCGAGCACAAAGATGCCGCCCGGACGCAGAACCCGGGCTAACTCGGTCATTACCTTCTCCGGGTTACGCAGATGGTGGAGCATAAGGCGCACGATAACTGCGTCAAAGCGCTCATTACGGAAAGGGAGAGCATGGGCCGCGGCCAGGCGGAAGTAGAGGCGGCGGGCCACCTGGGGCTGGGCGGCATGACGGCGCAGTTCCGCATGTTCCAGCATGGCCGGGCTGATGTCGATGCCGATGACCTCCTGCATCTTTTCCTGGGCCAGGATAATGGCCAGCTCGCCCGTTCCCGCGCCTGCATCCAAAACTGAACTATTGGCCGGAATGTCGGCAAAGGCAATCAGGTCCTGAAAGCGCTTTTTACGCTTGTCCTGTTCGGCGTGGGGATCAAGGCGCGCGGCGGCCTGGTTATACGTGTTGACCAAATCAGTCAGGCCCGCATCCATCTCTTCCGCCAGGGCCAGGGGGCGGGGTTTGCCGGACGTCTTTCTGCCCGGCGGCGTAGGCAAATGTTCGTGGCGATTGATCGACAAGACGGTCCAGTGACCGTTTTGTAACCGCAATTCGGCGATGCTGGTCGGCTCGGCCCGCACGACAAAGCGGCCGCCGCCGGTCAGGCAGGCGATGCTGGCTGAGATGAGATCTTCGTTCATCACAACCGCAATGGTTTCGCCGGAATGGACTTCGCTTAACGTGGTGAAGACATCGCGCAGGTCGTGACAATATTCTTCAAAATCGCGCTCCTGCTTTTCCGCCGCGTCGCTTACAGTTGTCTGCACGCCGTGCTGAAGAACGTGGGGCAATGCCAGGGTCGCTTCATCGGCGTTAATGTTGGCCCCGAAAGGCTTGCCGCCCCAATCCCGGCGAATGGTGACCGGCAGGCCGATGGCCTGACCGATGCGTTGGGCGGTCAACCGATTGCGCAACTCGGGAGCCGTCACCAACTCGTCGATCGCGTACCGCTCCATGAGCCAGTTGGCGAGGATATCGGTCTGCTGCCATCCCTGAGCCGACAGGCCCGTGTCAATGGAAGCGCGCTGAGCCGCCTGTATCTGCATGGCCTCGGCATGACAGATGAGCAGCAGGCGCAGCGTCGGTTCTTTCTCCGCCGTCTTGGCGTCAGCCGATGTTATTTTTTGCATAAGATCGTTAGGGGTTGGGTGGCTATGCGTCCAACGGAGAAGTCGGCGGATCAGCAGTTGGCGCGGCGTCGGATGCAATTTCGGCCCGCAACGCATCCCGCGCGGCTTGACGTTCTTGATCCAATTGCTGTTCCATCTGCTTCATGCGATGAACCGGGCTGGGATAGTGACCGGTCGTTTTGTTGTTGCCGGGCGGCGAATTGTAGCGGAGCCGCTCGACTACTTGCCCGTTGAGTAAATGAGCCTGGAAAATTTCTTCGACATCGTCAACCTGAACCAGGTGATACCAGACCGCTTCGGGATAGATGACCACCATGGGGCCATGACCACACTGATTCAGACAGCCGGAACGATTCACGCGGATTCGGTCCTTGAGGCCGTTGCGGGAGACCAGACGCTTTAACGTGCTGAAGATTGCGTCTACATCGCCGTCATACCAGCAGTAGGGACCGTGGGTGCAGACAAAAACGTGCTTCTCATATTGGGACATGGGGCGCATCATACCAAAGAGCGCCGCGGGTGACAAACGGCTTTACCACCTGCGCAAGGGGAAAGAATCGAATTCTTATTTTCATTGACAGGCATCCTGCCTCTCTTGTAAAATGTACGACTATGCCCGATATTCTATCGTCCTGCCGCCGAGCGCTTGATTTGCTCAGGTGAGCGGACGGTGATTCCCGCAAGAAACGAAAGCCCGCTGACAGGCCGATTTACGCGTCGGCGGAGCGTTTTGCTTTTCCATACAGTTGGGAAGTCCTTTTGACACACGGCGCAGCTCCTAAAATTTCCCGGCAGGCGGATTATAAGTCGCCCTTGCATCCGGATTCTTCATTTCGTACACGCTTTATTTTCAGACTGAACGCCTGCATGTCCTTTCCGGCGGCGTTCCACCATGCCTCATAAAAGGAGGAAAGATGGCCACCTATCAAACAGATCAGATCCGCAACGTTGCTATTCTCGGCCACGGCGGATCCGGCAAGACGTCGCTAGTTGAGGCGCTGCTCCACAAAACGGGCGTTATCAACCGGGCCGGCCGGGTAGAAGACGGAGCCACCGTCTCCGACTGGGACGCCGAAGAGCAGCGCCGGGGAATCTCCATCAACTTATCCGTTGCGCCGGTCGAGTTTGAAGAGACCAAGATCAATCTGATTGATACGCCCGGCTATATCGACTTTGTGGGCGAAGTCATCAGCGCGCTCCACGTGGCCGAAGCGGGCCTCATGCTGGTGGATGCCGTAGCCGGAGCCGAGGTTGGGACGGAGCTGGCCTGGAATCGCCTGGATGAGCTAAACAAGCCGCGCATCGTCTTTATCAACCGCATGGGCCGGGAGAACGCCTCATTTGAAAAGGCCATCGACAGCCTGCGCGAGGCTTTCCCCGATTCCAACATTGTTCCCTTTCAGCTTCCCATGGGGCAGGGCGAGGGTTTCAAAGGCGTCGTCAGCCTGGTGACGGGCAAGGCGTATGAGGGCTCTGCACCCAAGGAGGTGCCTGTGCCCGCCGACATGCAGGAGGCGGTGGCGGCAGCCCAGGTTGCGCTGGTAGAAGCCGCGGCAGAGGCGGATGACGATCTGATTATGAAGTATTTTGACGGTGAAGAACTAACGCCGGAAGAAGTGCGCCGGGGCCTGCATCGCGGCGTGCGCAGCGGCGCGATTGTGCCCGTCTACTGCGGCTCGGCGTTGAGCGATATCGGTCTGGAGCGGCTGCTCAAGGCCATGCGCCGCTACGTGCCCGCCCCGAATGAGCGCATGGTAGAGGCCTTCCTGGGTGATGACAGCGTGGAAATTTTGGCCGACAGTAATGCGACACCCTCCGCGGCCGTTTTTAAGACCATCATCGATCGCTATGTGGGCCGCATGAACTATATACGCGTCTTTTCCGGGACGATAAAAAAAGACGCCAATCTCGTGAATTCACGCACGGGCGAATCCCACCGCATTGCCAGCCTCAACAGCGTGCGCGGCAAGGACCTGCATGGTGTTGATCATCTGGTGGCGGGCGATATCGGCGTCGTCACAAAGATTGATGATCTCCTGACCGGCGACTCCCTGACCTCTGAGAATGAACCGTTGACGGTCGCGCCGCCTGCTTACCCCCGCCCCCTCTACTCGGTCGCCGTGACGCCTGCGACCAAGGCGGACAGCGCCAAGCTGGGCCAATCGCTTCAGGCGCTGGTGGAGGAAGACCCCACGCTCAAGGTTCAAAATATTTCGGCCACCAAGCAGAATGTCCTGCAGGGCATGGGCGAGTCCCATGTGGATGTGGCCATCCGCCGGCTGGATCAGAAGTTTGGCGTGTCGGTGGATACCGCGGTGCCCAAGGTGCCTTACCAGGAGACCATTTCCCGCTCGGGTCAGGCCCAATATCGTCACAAGAAGCAGACGGGCGGCGCAGGTCAGTTTGCCGAGGTGCACATGCGCGTCGAGCCGCTGGAGCGGGGGGACGGCTTCCAGTACGCCAGCGAAGTCTTTGGCGGAGCTATCAGCAACGTCTTTCTGCCCTCCATTGAGAAGGGCGTAAAGCAGGTGCTGGACATAGGCTTTATCGCCGGCTTCCCGGTGGTGGACGTGAAGGCCGTGGTCTTTGACGGCAAGGAACACCCGGTGGATTCCAAGGATATCGCCTTTCAGACCGCTGGACGTGAGGCGTTCCGCGCGGCAATGGAGCAGGCGGGTCCGGTGCTGCTGGAGCCCATCTACCAGATCGACGTGACCGTGCCCGATGCCTACATGGGCGACATTATGGGCGACTTCAATACCCGGCGCGGACGCGTGCTGGGCATGGAGCAAAAGGGCAATCGCACCATAATCAAGGCGTTGGCGCCCCTGGCCGAGATCATGCGCTACGGCACCGATTTGCGCTCCATGACCCAGGGTCGCGGCATCTACACCATCGAGTTTGACCACTATGATCCGGTTCCTTTGCACCTGACGGATGACATCATCATCGCCAGCAAGCGTGAAGCCGAGGAAGAATAAATAAGGGTTCTCTGACGGATTGTGGGGTAAGCGAGCGAGGCGGCAGCGGTTGAAACCGCAGCCTGCTACGGGAAACCGGCTTTAAGCCGGTTCGTCCAGCGGAGGCCAACGCGCTTCAGCGCGTTTCCCGTAGCAGAAGCCGAATTCATTCGGTGGCTTGACCCCACGAAACCCCAGAGAACCTAAATAAGAAGCGGAGATTCTTTCCTGGTACAGGACGAAAGTCGTCATGCCCGGAAAGAACCTCCGCTTCCTATTGATAAGGGAGGCGTTGGCGCTGTGCGGGCGGCCACAAGAGCATGCCCCTGCCGCGCCAACCCATTTTGAATGCAAATACCTACATGACGAACAAAACCAATGCCGAAGCGCAAACGATGAAGGTCGCCCGTGCGGGCGATCTGGTTATGCTGCTCACGTCGGACCTAAAACGCTACGTGATCAAGTTAACGCCTGACGGCACCCTCCATACCCACCGCGGCGTCTATCGCCACAGCGAAATTATCGGCGCGCCCTTCGGCAGCGCGTTGCAGAGCCAGACCGACGCCGAAGCCCTCATTCTGGAACCGTCCCTGCCCGACGTGATCGCCCATCTCAAGCGGGGCACCCAGATTATCTACCCCAAAGATGCCGCTTACATCATCCATCGCCTGAGTCTGCGCGCGGGCAGCCGCGTCGTGGAGGCGGGCACGGGCAGCGGCGGCTTGACGGCAGCGCTGGCCTGGTCGGTTGCGCCTACGGGCCGGATCTACACCTATGAACTGCGCGAGGACAATTACCGGGTCGCGCGCAACAATCTGGAACGTGCGGGCATGTTGCCCTATGTGGAGATGCACTTGCAGGGCATTGCCGAGGGCTTTCGCCAGCGGAATGTGGATGCCCTCTTCCTGGACGTGCGTGAACCCCATCATTACATGGCCCAGGTGCGGGGCGCGTTGCGTTCAGGCGGCTTTTTTGCCGCGCTCGTGCCCACGGTCAACCAGGTTTCGGACCTGCTGGTCGCGCTGGAAAGTTCGGGCTTTGCCGACATTGCGGTCGAGGAGCTGCTGCTGCGCGCCTACAAGCCCGTACCCGAACGGCTGCGCCCCCAGGATAACATGGTGGGCCATACGGGCTACCTCATCTTCGCCCGGCTCATTCACGCCGCGCTGGACCCCCGCCAGTGGATGACCAAGGAGCGCCGGCGTTTTCAGGCCCGGCGTCAGGCCCGGCAGCGCATTGCGGAAGCCGATGCCGCGCGGGAAGCGCGCATTGCAGCCGGCGGCAAGAAATATCCGCCCATGCCCCTGCCGTAAGCGTCGCCTTACCGCACCCTTACTTCGCCCAATTCAATCGCCTGATCGCCAACCCGCGCGCCGATCTCCCCATCATATAACCCCGTCAACAACTGATACGATCCCGCCGGTATATCCTCCGGCACGACGAAGAGGATGTGGTCGTCTATCGGCTCCCCCGGCGTCCATGCGCTCGTCCGGCCTGTCTCCATGGCAGGATAGCCGTCCAGTTGTGCCACGGGCCGGCCGCTTGCGTCGGCCATGTGGAGAAAACGCTTGTAGTCCGCGGGCAGGGCTTCTTTCGCCGCCCAGACGAGATGAACGTGGAGCACATCGCCCGGCGTAAGAACGCGGGGCGCGAAGCCGCCGCTTTGCAAAACAACGGTATCACCCAATGGGACATCCGTCACTGTGGGTGCGGGGTCGGGCCATTCGTCGAAGGTGGGGGCAAGTCCCATGAAGACAGCGTCGAATGCAGCGGCGTCATATTCGGTGTAGGGCATAGACAGCGGCTCCCGCGACCAGATTTCGATACGCGGTTCGCCGCGTACGCTGACCGCTCCGATCTGCGTGTAGCCGGTCAACGCAGCAGGCGTAAATGCCGGGTCCGGCTCCTGCACATGCCTGGCTACAAAGATAAAGTCCGGTTGCTCGCTCAGGGGCACGCGGTCGAAGTCGCCCAAATACCAGCGCAGATGACGCGAGCGTTCGTTGGAGGCGTAGGTTCCGTTGAGGTACTTCCATTCTGAGAGCACCCCCAGCGTTTTCCAGCCCTCCCAAATGGGAAAGCCGAAGCGGGGCTTCTCCGGCACATTTTCACCGTAGGGCGCCCAGTAAAACGCCACGCGCTCCTGCCCATAGTTGATGAGATATTCGGGGTTTTGGCGGAAGAACATGAGGTGCAAGTAAAATGCCGATACCCCAAGCCACCCAATCACCAGGCTCATTACCAGCACGCCGGTCACAGTCCGCAGCACGGGACGCGAAGGCGCGCCATCCATCCAACTCATTAGCCATTGACTGAGACTCGCAAGCGCGACTCCACCCAGAATGGCCCAGCTCGGCATGAGGAGATAAAAGTGAGTGCCGGGAAACTGGACGATAAAGAGGTAGAGCAGCAGGAAGGGCGTGAACCAGAGGATGAGCGTAATCGCGGCCGTACGGCGCGTGCGCCAGACCATGAGCAGGCCGATGACGGCCAGAATCAGCAAGCCTGCGCTGTAGTAGATGGAGTTGTAGAAGGTGGCCATCTCCACAAAAAAGGCCAGGTTGAAGGTGCGCCCCAAGCCGCCCAACCGACTATCAAGATAGCCCTGGGTCTGAGCAAAGTAGGGATTGCGCACAATGGGCAGATAGACGGCCAGGAGCAGGGCCGCGCCGCCCAGCGTGACCAGCGCCAGTTGTTGCAGCGCTCGGCGCGGATCGCTGACGTTCGGCCGGCCTCGATAGGCAAGATAGAGCAGCGCGGGTGCAATCAGGCCGAACTCGTAGTGGAGCGTGAGCCCCCACGCGCCCAGTACCGCGCTGAGGATAAGCCAGCGCAGCAGTCCGCTCCGGGCAAAGCGCCACGCAGCCAGCACGGCCAGGATCATGAGCAGCATCACGCCGGCCTGGTACTGGACGATACGCGAGAGCCCCAGCGCAAAGCCGTTGAGGGCAAAGAGGACGCCGCCCCAGAAGCCGACTGTATCCGACCGGAACATTTCCCGGGCCAGGAGCGCCAGGGCCAGGACTGCGCCGACGCTTGCCAGGGCAAAGGGCAGGCGTGCGGTGGTCTCATCAGCCGTGCCCAGGGTGCGAAACGCCACGGTAGTTACGGCAATTTCTCCCGGGCCTTTGGCATGGCGGGCAAAGGCGTCATCCTCGCCGCGGATGGCTTCCCGCGCGCGGGTGAGGACCAGAACTTCATCATAGTGGAATTCGTGATAGCCCAGGCCGGGCAGGCGAAGGAGCGCGGCTGTTACGAGGAGCGCCAGGAGCCATAGCCAAGCGGAGCGGGGCGTAGGCTGTAGCGTGACGGCCGGCAGGCGAAAAAGGCTCAAACCCAGCGCGCCGGCGCCATAGAGGGCGGCCATCCCCCAGAAAGAAATTGGTCCCGGCAGCCAGTGGATGAGCAGCGCGCCGGCCATCATCCAGCAAAAGCCCAGCCCCAGTGCGAAGACGCCGAACGTGGGCGCATCCGTATGGGGCAAGCGCCAATGGGCCGCGAGCAACAGGCCGGGCAGCCACCACGCCATGGTCAGCATGGCGACCCAACGCGGCCAGACGCCGGCGGAATCAGGCAGGCGCGTCAGTCCGAAAACGACGTATGCGCCCAGAACGACGACAGTGGCGGCGAGGAATGGAATGGCGCTGCGACGGGCGGAAAGCAAATTCATTACCGATGGACAAGTGAGGGTTGGGGATTGGCTGTGCGGAGCAAATGTCGCTCGGGAGAATGGATACGGTCTGCCGAGGAGCGGGGATGGACTTAGTCTCCCCAAAAATCCTGGCGGAAGTAACGGTTCAACCGTCGTTCGCGCCGCATTTGCAGGGCGGTGGAGGCCAGCGCCCAGATCAAGGATCCGGTCATCAACCCGGTGCTGCCGCCGACGATCATGCCGCTCGTGCCGGCGGTAAGGCCGCCGCCTACGATTCCGGCGCAAGTCCCCGCCAGCGCTAATATCAACAACTCAGCCATCTCTTTCCTCCTGACGTTTACCGGCGCAGCGTTGGGAGACGCTGCGCCGTTGATAGCCAGGAGAACGAGATGCCAATCGGGCGGGTTCCCGAAAACCGAATCAGGCGATACTTCGTCCGTCAATCGTAGGCGAACAGTCTATCTGCCGGGATTCATGCGGGATTCACTACCATGCGCAGTAACCGCCGTCAATAACCAGGTCGTGGCCCGTAACGAAGTCGGAGGCGGGCGAGGCCAGGAAGACGACCGCGCCCTGAAGGTCCGTCACTTCGGCCATGTGATTAACGGGCGTCATGCTCATCCAGACCGGCATTACCTTCTGGCCTTCGGGCGTTTGGAGCAGATCGTCTACCAACTGGGTGCGGGTATAGCCGGGACTGATGCTGTTGACGCGTACGCCCCGGGTCGCCCATTCTGTCGCCAGGCTGCGGGTCAGGTGAATGACGCCTGCCTTGGAGGTGTTGTAGGCCGATTGATTTTGGGGCATGTTGACGATATGGCCGGACATGGACGCTGTGTTGATAATCTTGCCGTATTCTGCTTCCAGCATCACTTTTCCCTCGGCCTGGGCGCAGAGAAAAACGCCCGTCAGGTTCAGGTTCATCATCCGCTGCCAGTCGGCCAGGGACATGCTTTCGGCGTCGGCCCACTGACCGATACCCGCATTGTTGATGCCGATGGTCAATCCGCCCCAGTGATCGACGATGGCGGCCACCATCTTTTCGACCTGGGCCTGGTCGGTTACGTCGGCCGTGAGCGCCAGGGAGCCGATGCCTTTCTCGCTCAGCTCGTGGGCGACTTCATCCGCGGTCTGCTGATTGATATCGACGACCGCGACCCGCGCGCCGGCTTCGCCCAGCGCGTGGGCCAATGCCCGGCCGATGCCCTGGCCGCCGCCGGTGACCAGGGCAATCCGGTCATCCAGGCGGAAGCGATCCAGAATAGAAGGGGCGGAAAGGACGGGATCAGACATGAGAGAATCTCTCCTGAGTGGTAGGGGACGGAACGTTCATGGACGGTAAGTTACTATCTTTATTCGACAGGTTCCTCCGGGAGGGTTTGCGAAAAATACGCCGCTTTCAGTAAGAAACCTCCCGGAGGCTATGCAGTCTATTATACACCGAGCTTTACCCGTCCAACTCAATCTGCGCTTTGACCGATGTCGGCGGCATCTCCACCGCAAAATCAAAGGCCTCCACGCTGTCGGCAAAGGCAAAGGTGTCGGTGATGAGGGGCTTGACGTCGAGTTGTCCGCTGCCCATGAGGGAGAGCGCGCGGGGATAGACGTGAGCGTAGCGGAAGATGTGCTGGACCCGGGCTTCTTTGGTCGCGGCGTAGGTAATGTCGTACGTGATCGGCTCTACCGGCATGCCCACGAAGATCACCGTGCCGCCGGGACAGAGCGGCTGGAAGGCTGCGGCCGCGACCTTGGCATTGCCGCTGCACTCGAATACGATATCCGCGCCCCAGTTATCGGTCATCTCATTCACGACCTCGACCAGACTTTGTTCAGCTACGTTTACCGGGGTGATGGCCCCCAGCGTAGCGGCCAGGTCCAGCTTGGGCTGCTGCACGTCGGTGATGATGACCCGGCTGCATCCGCCGGCCAGCGCGGAGAGCGCGGTGACCATGCCGATGGGCCCGGCCCCGGTGACCACGGCTACATCGCCGGGCTTGATCTGCGCCTTGGTGGCCGCGTGCACGCCTACGGCCAGTGGTTCAACCATCGCGCCTTCAGCGTAGCTCACGCTGTCGGGCAGCTTGAAGGTAAATGCCGCGGGATGAACCACCTCGGGCCGCAGCACACCGTGGATGGGCGGCGTGGCCCAGAAGCGTACGGCAGGGTCCAGGTTGTAGATGCCCAGACGCGTGGCCCTGCCGTTGGGATCGGGAATGCCCGGCTCCATGCAGACCCGGTCGCCGACTTGCAGGTCCGTTACCTCCGCGCCGACTTCGATCACCTTGCCTGACGCCTCATGGCCCAACACCATGGGTTCGCGCACCACGAAGGGACCAATTGCACCATGGGTGTAGTAGTGTACGTCGCTGCCGCATATGCCCACCGTGTGCAGCGCAATGCGCACATCATGAGGGCCCAGCGGCTCATCCAGCTGCATGTCGCGCAGAGAGAGTTCACCCTTGCGTTCAAGTACTAGTGCTTGCATTAGCGTTTTCCTTATTGACTTTACCTTATGAGAGGGAATGGGAATGGGAATAGGAACAGGAGATTGGAAGGGAGGAGATTGAGAGATTAAAGAGATGGACGATGGGCAATTTAATCAATCCCTCAATCTTCCCCCGCAGGTCACAGCCGTTACCCTTTGCGGATAATCCATACCGCCAGCGCCAGACAAATAATGCCGGCAATCCAAAGGGGAAGATAGGCCTCCAAAAAGCGCATCCAAAGCAGGTGAATCGCCACCCAGATGATGACGCTGATGAAGACCCGGTCGAAGGTATTGGTTTCGATGGGCAAAAAGCCTTTGCGCCCTTTATGTTCTACAGGGGCCTGAACGCCGCTAAGATCTTCCATACAGTATGTGCTCCACAGAATAGATAGGCTCTTGCGCAATCCATGTGAAATGTCGCCTGCCAAATGAGGCGTCATGCGCGCAGCCGATAGTCACATGCGGTCCGGTTGAGCCGATTGTTACTCCTTGACTGCGCCGAAGGTGAGACCCATAACGATATAGCGCTGAATAAAGATCAGGAAAATGAGCGCGGGCAGGGTTGCGATCATGGCGACCGCGGCCATCTGGCCCCACTCTGTACCCGTCACGGAAATGTAGCCGGCCAGGCCCGTGGTGATGGTGCGGGCGTTGACGCTGGTAAGCGAGGCGGCGAACAGGTATTCGTTCCAGGCAAAAATCCAGCTCAAAATGAAGGTGATGGCCAGTCCCGGAGCCGTGAGGGGCAGAATCACGCGGACCAAAACCGTCCATCGGTTGGCCCCGTCCACCCGCGCGGCTTCGTCCAGCTCAATGGGAATGCCGTCCATGATCCCCTTCATCAGCCAAACCGCGAAGGGCAGGTTGAAGACGCAGTAGACCAGGATGAGGCCGATGCGCGTGTCGAACATGGTCCACTGACCGATGCGGAAGACCCGGGTAAAGAGCAGAAACATGGGCAGGGCAAAGGCCGCGGGCGGAGCCATGCGATTGGTAATCAGCCAAAAGAAAATGTTGTTGGAGCCGGCCAGCTTCCAGCGCGACAGGGCGTAGGTGGCCAACACGGCCAGGACCGAAACCAGCAGCGCGTTGCTGGTAGCAACGATCAGCGAGTTGATCAGGTAGCGCTGGAAGACCGGGTCGGTGAGGGGCTCCAGATAGTTTGGGGCGTAAAAAGTCGTCTGTATAAAATTGCCCACGTCAAACAACTCTACCCGGCTGCGCGCGGAAATGGCAAAGAGCCAGTAGATGGGCAAGAGGGTGATGACGGTCAGGATGATCCAAAGCGCATAGGTGGCGATCAGGCCCAGGTTTTTGCGAAAACTTGTAGATGTCATGGCGTTCGCTTTCTCGTACGGTTCGGCGTGGGATTCACGAAGACGATTGCTGGTTGCCCACCTGCGCGAGCGCCACAAAAAGCAGCCACGCCAGCACGATGGTGAAGTAGAGAACGAGCAGGGACATGGCCGAACCATAGCCGTAGTCGGTTTGGGGGAAGACCACGCGCCAGATGTAGATGCCCACATAGCGGGTGGCATTACCCGGTCCACCGCCGGTAAGCATGAAGACCTCATCGACGATGCGCAGGGCATCCATCATGCGGATAAAGACCGTGGTCACGATGACGGGCATCATCATGGGAATGGTGAGAAAGCGCAGGACCTGCCAGCGATTGGCCCCGTCCACCCTGGCCTGCTCCTGGGGCTCCTTGGGCATGGCCGTCAGCCCTGCCAGCATGGTCAGCGTGACGAAGGGCGTCCAGTGCCAGATATCCATGGCCAGGGTTGTAAAGAAGGCCTGTTCTGCATAGCGACCGATGTTGTAGTCGATGTCGAACCAGCGGTCCAGGTAATAGGGCGCGAGGCCGAAGCCGGGAATCGTGAGCAGACGCCAGGTTGCGCCGACGGCAATGGGCGCAATCACCAGGGGCAGCGCGTGAATGGTGCGAAAAACGATTTTACCCGGAAAATCGCGCAGCAGCGTAGACGCCAGCAGAAAGCCGAGGATGAGTTCAGAGGTAACGGCCAGCAGCGTAAAAAGAAGCGTACGCCCCAATGAGCCGAGGAAGGCCGAATCAAAGACCAGGCGCCGGAAGTTATTCACGCCGGCCCATTCCATCTGTCCTGAAGCGGAAAAGACGTTCCAGTCAAAGAAACTGATGTAGAGGACATAGAGAAAGGGCAGCAGCCCCATCACGCCGAGAATGATTAACGTAGGGGCCAGCAACCCCCACCCCGTGCGGTTTGAATCCATGGGCAAGCTCCGCTGATTCACAAGGGTGCATTCAATTGCGGTTGGGGCGCCGGGCGGTCGTTAGGGCGCGCTACCGGCTAATCCGATTTGAATGCACCCAATTTATTAAGGGCGCAGATCGAGCGGAAAGCCTTTGTGCAGGCGCTTTCCGCTCGATGGATAGAGGGCTATTCGCCGTAACCGAGTTGAACCATGGCTGCTTCGGCGGCAGCGCACGCCTGGTCGAGCGCTTCTTCAGCGGTCAGCTCACCGGCCAGCGCCTGCCAGAAGAAGGGATCCATGCTTTCCCGCAGGGTATTGTGGAAGGGGAAGGGCGGGGCGCCGCGATAGAGGGGGCCGTCGTCCTTGAGCATGGTGTAATAGCCATTGGTGGCGACGTCAGCTTCCTGTACCTTGGGATCGTCAAAGGTGGAGTTCATGACGATGCGCGAGCCGGCTACAGCCCAGTCAGCCTGGACCGATTCCTGGCCGATGAACTCAAGCCAGAGCAGGGCGGCTTCCTTATTGCGGGACGAGTGAGGCACGCCGAACGCGCCGCCGTCATAGTAGCCGATGTAGCCTTCACCGGATTCAGCTTCTTCCAGCACGCCGTCGGACAGGGGCGAGCGGGCGACGCCGACGTTGCCCACCACGGCCGAGCGATCCGTATCCGTGGCAATCCAGGTCGCGTTCTCACCGTAGACCCAGCCCTGGGCAGCGCGGCCGGCCGCGAAGCTGGCGGCAACCTCATCCCACGTGCTGCTGGTGGCTTCCGGCGGAGCATAGTTGAGCATGTCCAGCCAGAAGTTGAGGGCTTCCTTGGCCGTGTCGCTGTTCATCTCGCCGCCGTTGTCTACGCATGCTTTCCAGGTGTCCAGATTGACGCCCCAGTTATAGACGCCGTAGGTAGGCGCAATCGATTCCACGAATTCGTACGTGGCCGACGGGTGACCGGTGTGGCCCTGAACGGTGGTGCCCCACAGGTCCATATCGTTCTCTTCCCCATAGGCGGTGAAGAATTCGGCGTTGTCCCGATATTGTTCGTGGGTCGTGGCGACGGAAAGGGGATAGCCGTACTCCGCCTCAAACGCGGCCTGAATGTCGGGATCGTCAAAGAGATCGGTGCGGTAGAGGTTGATCTTGATGAAGGCTTCCATGGGCACGCCGTAGAGGTCGCCCGTTTCCGGATCCTTGAAGTTGTCAATAAAAGAGGTGAAGTTGTTGACGTCGAAATCGGGTGAGGCCAGGTTCTCGTTGTCGGCCATCAACTGGGTCAGATTGGTGAGGAAATCCCGGCCCAGATAGGTGTAGATGATGTCCTGTTCAATGTAGACAAAGTCATAGATGCCCGTATTGGCTTCCATGTCCTGGATGGCCTTCTGGTACATCTCATCCCATGACGTGACCTCAAATTCGACGTTGATGCCGGTCGCTTCCGTAAACATGGGGGCCAGCACCTCTTCCACATAGCGGGAAGCGGGCGTGCTCTCCGAGACGCCGCGCAGGGTAACGCCTGCGTAAGGCGCAGCGGCTTCGCTCCACCAGCTCGTGTCCCCGGAAGCAGCTGCACTATCGCCTCCGCTGGTATCGGTCCCGGCAGCGGGCTCAGCAGTCGGTGCGGGCGCTGCCGGCGCGGAACAGGCTGCCAGGATCATGCTCACGATCATGAGCGGAACCAGCAGCGGGAGTAATCGACGTGACGACATAGCGTTCTCCTTTAATTTGGTTGTGTGGAAAACAACGGACTTGCGGTACGACGGGAAGGTAACACAAAAAACGGCGAAATTAACCGGTTCGTGCCCAAAATGGATCTAACCGGAATCTCTTGGAGATAGTTGGTGCAAAACGCCTGTTATGCAAGCAAAACGGGTTGACGGAGTGCGGACGCAAGCAGAGGCGCGTCCCTGTCAATCCGACGTGTTTTGAATATAACCGAAAATCTATTGTGAGGCTGAAGTAACTGTAGGGAGTATCTTGACACAGGTAAATACGCTGGGCAGTATAACATTATTTGTAATCGATGTCAACGGCTTTTTTTACCCTTTCGTAAGTCAGTAGGAAAAAAAGAAAACGGAACGCAAGAAATAGCCATGCTTCGAAAGAAAACAAAAACAGTTGTCTGGGCGATTGCAGGCCATTGGGGCCAAACGATTTTAGCCGACGTGATGCCGGACGATCCGGTTGCGGACCGGCATAATGCCGGTCCCTAGCTCCGCAACCCTGTAACGACGTCACGCCAATCGCGCGTAGATGGGTTCCAGCGCGCGGTAGGTCGCGGCGTAGAGGTCAAGCAGTTCAGCATAGCGGGCCATGGTCGCCGGATTGGGCTCGGCCGCGGCAATGATCGCGGCGCTTTCCGTGGCGATGGACCAATCGTAGAGGCCAACGCCCACGCCCGCGGTAACCGCCGCGCCCCAGCTCGTGGCGTCGCCTTGCAGGGCCAGGGTCTGGACGGGCATTTGGAAAATATCGGCCAGAATCTGTCGCCAGAGAGGGCCGCGACTGCCGCCGCCGATAAAGCGCATGGCGCGCATGGCGGGGGCCTGTTCGCGCAGGGCGTTGACGATGAGCCCCAGGTTAAACGCCACGCCCTCCAGCGTCGCCCGCGCGATCTCGGCTTTGCCGTGGTTCATGGTCAGGCCCACCAGCGCGCCTCGGGCCAGAGGATTCCAGTAGGGACTGCGCTCACCTATGAAATAAGGCAGGAAGAGTAGGTTGTCGCTGCCCGGCGCAACCGCGGCCGCCGCTGCATCCAGATCCAGCGCATCCTGGGCCAGGAGGTTCCACGTCCACTGGCGTGCGCCGCCCGCGGCCTGCATAACGCCCATGGGCGCGTAGCGTTCCGGGTGCGCGTGATGAAAGGTGATGGTGCGGTGCAGGGGATCGGGCAGGGGCGCGTCCGCGGCAATCGAAACCCAGGCCGACGAGCCGATGTTGCAGTAGGCGTCGCCTGCATCGATCACGCCTGCGCCCACGCCCGCGGCCGAACCGTCTCCCGCACCGATGACCACCGGCGTGCCCGGGGCCAGTCCCGTGGCGTCGGCCGCGGTTGCCGTCACCTGACCGACGACCGCGTTGGACGGGTGGAGCGCGGGCAGTTTTTCAACCGGGATGTCCAGCCTGGCCAAAAAATCAGCCTCCCAATCACGCGTGGCCAGGTTGAAGAGGAGCGTGCCTGACGCGTCCGAATAATCGGTGACAAGGTTGCCCGTGAGCCGGTAGGCAATGTAGTCCTTGGGCTGAAGGAAGCAGACCGCTTGCGCATAAATTTCCGGCTGATGATTGCGCAGCCAGAGGATTTTGGGCGCGCTGTACGCCGGGCTGGGCAGGTGGCCGCACGTGTTGTAAATGGCGTCTTCGCCGCAGCGCTCAACCAGAAACGCCCCTTCTTCCTGCGCGCGCTGGTCCGCCCAGATGATGCACGAACGCAAAGGCGCGCCGTCCGCGCCCAGCGCCACGCAGCCCATCATCTGGCCGCTGAAGCCGACGGCCGCAATCGCACTGGGGGCCACGCCCGTCTCCGCCAGCAGTTGGCGGGTCGTTACGCAGACGGCCTGCCACCAGTCGTCCGGCTCCTGCTCGGCCCAGTTGGGATGGGGATAGGCCGTGGGATAGCCGGCAAACGCGCTGCCGACCTGCCGCCCCGCCTCGTCAAAGAGGGCGGCCTTGTTGCCGGTGGTGCCCAGGTCGTGAGCAAGAATATAGGTGTGGGTGGGTGGGATCATGGGTAGCTCCGTCGGTGGTGACTGGGGAATTAGAGATGAGGAATGAGAAATTGGCGGCCCTTCCTGAGCGTGGTTGATATTTCGACGATACGCGGAGTGGAATCTTCACCGGTCAATAAAACGCACGCCCAGGCGCCAAGACCAATTTCTTATTCCTCGTTCCTCATTTCCTGTTCTTCATTTTCTCCCATTCTACCCGATCCGCTTGGCCATAAGAATATCCGGCTTACCCGGCCCGTTGGCGTCGGGGATGACGCCGACGATAGTGAAGCCCAGCTTCTGATAAAATTCGTAGGGGTGACGGCGCAGGTTGCGGATGCGTGCAATGTGGGGCCACGGATCGGGCGCGAGGAGGTCCGCGCCGGCCAGGCTGGTCATGTTGTCTTCGTCATCGCTGCCCAGGTAGAGGACGAGACCGCCCCGGGCTTTGACCTGAGTTTCCAGGTCCGCCACCAGCGCGCGGCCAATGCCCTGCCCCTGCCAGGCCGCATCCACGACCAGGGGATGCAGCTCCCATCCATGGCTATACGCGGGTTGACCGCCGATCCAGCCGATAACGTTGTCCCTATCGTTGACCGCCACGCGGTTGATGTGGCCCTCCTGGAGCGCGTCGGCGACTTCGGCGCGCGCCGCGTCCATGTCCGGCCACGCGTTGGGCCAGTGCGCGGCAAAGGCCGTCACCAGCAAACGCGCGGCCTGCTCCAGATGGGCGGGGGTATGGGGCGAGAGGTCGGTGATGTGCATGAATGGCTCCCTGCTAAATGTCGAAAAAATCAGGGGGCTTATAACGCGGCCGCCGGCTATACTGAAATCAGAATGAGAGC
>JAGRCP010000081.1:0-1150 GCA_020433455.1 Caldilineaceae bacterium
ACCAAAGTCTCGTTGTAGTAATAGAAGTCGCGAAGGTAATTTTGTTCGACAGAAATCAGCAAGTTCTCATCTACTTACGCGATAACAAACCTAGCATTAGCTATCCAAACTATTAGGAAGCGCGCCCTAGTTCAGGATGGCTGAGCAATTATCGATCTGTGGTAAACTGTAATTATGAATCTTGAGTTCGAATGGGAACCAGACAAGGCAGCCAGGAATTTGCGTAAACACAACGTATCGTTTCAGGAAGCAGCTACTGCTTTCGGCGATGAAACGGGCGCAACCGTTTATGATCCAGATCATTCGGAAGCCGAAGATCGATTTTTGACTATCGGTTATTCAAATCGTGGGCGCTTGCTGATCGTCTCTCACACTGACCGTGATGATCGGATCCGCATCATTAGTGCACGTCTTTTGAAACCATCTGAGCGAAGACAATATGAATGAACTTAAACAAACCGACGAACTTGAGGATGAATTACGACCGGAATATGATCTCTCCGAACTATTGAAGCACGCAGTACGTGGAAAATATGCAGCGCGCTACAAAGCCGGTACAAATCTTGTGTTACTTGCACCGGATGTTGCTGAAGCATTTCCAGATGAACAAGCGGTGAATGATGCTTTGCGACTTGTAATGCAGCTTGCCAAGATTCCAGGTGCCCACAGGGAGCTAATCACCGCCGAGCAGTAGTTGATCTGACGTTTTGGTGTCAGTACAGGCGGTTGATGTACCGTCGTAGATTTCGGGACTGGGAACTTTAGGGAGTGAGAGTACCCCGCCGAACATCCATTGCAGTTGACCCCAGGATCCGCGCGCGAATTCGGTGTCGGTGGCCCGCTTGGGAATCGGTTGGTGCGGGAGGTTATCGGCCACGCATCCTGGGGCAACTGAATGTGGCGTTGGCGGGCTGTCGCCGTCAATGCGACGGTTACGAGAGTGATGATCTGTTTTGAACGAGATGCGTTTCACCTAGAATTGAGTTACAATCGTGAGTGAGGCATACCGATGACAATTGCAAGAGTAGTGACCAAGGTCTCAATCGACCAACAGCCAAACGATGCAGTGTACTGGCGAACCCAGCCATTTGCTGCGCGCCTTGCCGCCGTTGAAGAGCTTAGGCGGGAGTACCATCGGTGGAAATACGAT
>JAGRCP010000081.1:1156-18033 GCA_020433455.1 Caldilineaceae bacterium
GCTGAACCCCGACTTCAAAGAGTTTTTACGGTTACTCAACGAGCATAACGTTCGATACCTCGTCGTCGGTGGCTACGCCGTCGCACTCCATGGTTACCCGCGCTATACAAAAGACATCGACATCTGGGTCTGGCTAGATCCCGAAAACGCAGAGCGGATGATTGCTGCGTTGGTCCGCCATCCACCCAAAAGAAAAAACACTGGAATGGAAGCTATGAAAGTGGCTCATTCGGAATCCATGTCGGTACCGACATGGATTCCGAATGAGCCCTTTTTTATCGAATCAAGGCTCCGCTGAATGTAGTGCTTGCACTCAGCCGGCCGGTAGATCGAACCAGAAGACGGTTTTCCCGGATGCGCTCTCTACGCCGACGGCGCCCTCGTGCAGTTCGACCAGCGCCTTGACAATCGCCAGCCCCAGCCCGGCGCGTCCTTCGCCTGCTTCGCTGCCCGGGTTGTTCCCCCGATAGAAGCGGTCATAGACGTGAGGCAAATCCGCGGCGCTGATGCCCGGCCCTTCATTGCTGACGGCAATGCGCACATTGGCTTGCCTGGCTTCGGCTGACAGCGTCAACAGGCCGCCCGGCGGCGAGTGGTGCATGGCATTGATGATTAAATTGGTCAATATCTGGTGCAGCCGGTTGGGGTCTACAAGAATCGACGCAGTAACCGGTAGCGCCACAACCTGGATGGTGAGATCGCGCTTGTTTGCCAGCGGACGATAGAGCGAGGCCATCTGCGTAAGCACCTGATTGATGTCGATGTGCTCACGGATGAGGGGCAGGCGCCCCGCCTCTGCCTGCGCCAGCTCATGCAGGTCCGACACCAGGCTGCCCATGTGGCGCGCTTCGGCCGCAACCCCGCGCAGCTCCTCGACTGAGAGCGGATAGACGCCGTCAATGATGGCCTGGAGATTGCCTTCGATAACGGTGAGCGGCGTACGCAATTCATGGGCAATGTCTGAAACCATATGCTGGCGTAATGCCTCCTGCTCCTGTAAACTCTCCGCCATACTGTTAAAATTTCGGGTTAATTGGGCGATTTCGTCGTCGCCGCGTACATCGACGCGTACCTGCAGATTGCCTTCCGCCACCTGCGCGACCCCCGTGCTTAGCTGGTGCAGGGGGCGAAGGATACTGGAAACCAGGAGCCGGCCGATCAGCAAGGCTATCACACCGGCAAACAGAGCGGAGAGGGCAATCGCTCGATAGATATTGCTGAACAGCCGCTCCTCCGCCTGTCCCATAATGGGCGTGACGGTCGGCTCCATGGCCAGCGCCGCGACGACTCGGCCGTCAATGGTGATGGGCGCGGTGGCCAATGGTCCTGTACCCGTCGGCGCGTCACCATTCCCCAGGAGCGATTCGCCCGTCCGCGCATCGACGATGAAGAGGGGGCCGATGCTCGCCTGCCCCATGCGTTGACGCCCCCGGCCCGGCAGCCAGCCGTTGCCGCCGTTCGCGCTTCCGGTCTGGATGCTTGCGTTTAGCTGCGACCGTACCGCCGGCCAGGATTGGGTCTCGGCGTAGATTGCCCCGGCCTCTGCGGCCAGTTGATTGAGTTGCTGTTCTTCGTAGCCGCGCAGATAGACCCGGTAAGCATTGCCCGCAGTGCGTCCTGCCAGAAAGCCGGCCGTAGCCAGGGCAACGAAGATGACGGCAGCCAGAGCGGCCAACACTTTGGTGCTTAGTTTCATGTCGATTTGGATGGATTATTCAGCCGCGCAAACGATAGCCCACACCGAACACGGTCTCGACGATTTGGGGCTGCGTGGGATCATCTTCCAACTTGCGCCGCAAATTTTTGATGTGGCTGTCCACAGTACGCTCTAATCCGGCGTATTCATAGCCGAGCCCCTGTTCGATGATCTGGGTACGGCTAAAAGCCTGGCCGGGATGGTTCATTAACAGATGCAGGATATCGAACTCGCTGGGCGTCAGGTTGATGACGGAGCCGGCTTTTTCGACCCGATACGAAGACGGATAGAGGACGACGTCGGCAACAGATAAGACCGCGTCATCGGATGAAGCCGGCCGGCTGCGCCGCAGGATGGCCTTGACCCTGGCCACGACTTCGCGTGGATTGAACGGCTTGGTGACGTAATCATCGGCGCCCATCTCCAGCCCGAGAATCCGATCGATATCGTCGACCCGTGCGGTCAGCATGAGAATCGGCAGGTCGCCGATCGTCGGGTCATTGCGTATGGTGCGGGTGACTTCCAACCCGTCGAGTTGCGGCAGCGTGAGATCGAGCACGACGAGATCCGGCCGTTGCGAGCGGATCGCTTGCAGCGCCGTCTTGCCGTCATGGGCCATTTCCACAGCAAATCCGCTCTGTTCCAGATAGCTGCGAACAAGGCGGGCAATTTTCAGATCGTCATCAACGACCAGGATAGCGGGGGTAACATTGTCAATCATGCCATCATTATCCACGTCCCGCGGGCTCTTCACAATTTGTGGTGAAGGCGGATAGACACCAAAGAACCTTGCCGGCTGTAACCGGCAAGGTTCTTTGGTGCTGTTGCGGATTCGGGCAGCTAGCGCTGTCCGCCTCGGCGCATTGACCCGCTCTGGTTGACGCCGCTTTGCGTGCAGTTGTCACAGACGCCGTCGCCGTCCGCATCGACGAAGTTATCGCAAACGCCGTCTCCATCTAAATCTACGTAGTTTGCCGCTCCGGCGGCCGCACCGCTGTTCCCGCCCCACTGAAAACCTGTGCCGTCCTGCGGGGGAACGCCTGTGGGAAGGGCGTCCTGGGCAAATACGGTGACGGAAGTGGCCATGAGCAAAACCAGAATCAGGGCCAGAACCGGGAGGTACTTCACATTCATTGTCTTAGCGTTCATGCTGTCATCTCCTGACTGTTGTTCGACGAGTTAACCAACAACCCTTGTTGGTTTGTCGAACTGCGTTTGTTTGAATTGTTTACAGCGTAACGGGCGCTGATGGAGAAGTCGTGGAGAGCGTATGTGAAGCCTGTGGAGGTTGGCGGCGCGTACGTTGCCGTCCTGAAATCTGATTCCCCAGGAAAGCGAAAGCGCCATACCCGCGGGTATGGCGCTTTCGATACAGGGATAGGTTCGTCTTGCACTGGGAGGTGTCGTTATCCCTTGATCCCCCAGTTAAACGCGGATCGAGGGCGCTGTCAATGATCGATCACCGTATATAAGCTTAAAATTTTGGCACGCGTCGCGCCAGGCAATATCCGTCCCCACCCAACCAATCATCCTTCTACTCCAGCGGACTCAACCACCTGCGCGTCGTATCCCCGTCTGCGGCCCAACCTTCTACGGAGCCGTCATCAGAGCGGACCTGGTACCAATTGAAGCCGCCCACGCTTTGAGGCCCGGCCAGGATAGTAAGCTGGGCATTTTGGTTGATGCGGGTGATGAGAGGGGCGTCAGGGCCGGGCTGACTGCGTATGGAGAGCTGCTGTCCTTGCTCCGTGGTGACCACGACCCGGTCGCCCACCCGAGGCGCGCGGTTGACGGCTTGAGGTTCGCCCAAGGCAGGCGAGAGCCATTCTGTCTCGCCGTCGCCTTCCGCGGTCCAGCCCTGGTTGCCGTTGCGGTCATCCAACTGCCACCAAATGTAGCCGTCCGCTTGCGCGGGCCCGGCGATGACGTCCACCACCTGCCCCCCGGCCAGATAGGTGACGATCGCGCCTGCCGTGCTGGCAGTCTGACGCATGTTGAGGCCGCCCGGCGCGGCAATACGCGCCGGCTGACCGACGGCCAGGGCCGTGCCCGGCACGGGCGTCGGCGTAAAGGTCGCGGTCGGTGCGGCTTCGGGCGTATTCGTCGGCAACGGCGTCGGCGTCACTTCCTGCAGGACAATCCCCGCTGCCGGATCGCTGCCGGTCTGGCCGCCCGCCTGATCGACTTGACCGGCTGTGGGCAATGTGGGCGTTGGCGTCGGTCGGGGCGCAAAACTGCCGCACGCCAAGGTAGGCGCCAGCCAGAGTATGGAGAAGGCCAGCGCCACGCGTACCGACCAATGGGAGGATTTTTGCTGCCATGCATTGCTGTGATGGTTCATGCGGTTTTAAAACATTTCGGTTCAGATAGTAAATGCATAAAATTAACGCCCGGCCGAACTCACGATAAAGTTCGTCTCATTCCTGGTCTATTGCGGGTTACAGTTTAACCAGCTTCATCCAGTTCAGATGATCCCAGGCGCTGATTTGGGCCAGGATTTCGCTGCTGGGCGTTTCGTCGGTGCCCAGAGCCATGATGGCTTCGGTCCGCGGGCCGCGACGCCCCACGTGCATGAAGCTGATGTTGATGTCCGCCTGACCCAGCAGCGTGCCCACATAGCCCACAATGCCCGGCTTATCCTGGTGGGAGGTGAGGAGAATGTTGCCGCAGGCCGGAAAGTCGATCCAGAGATCGTTGATGTCCACAATGTGGGGCTCGCCGTTGAGCACCGCGCCCCGCACCATCCAGCGGGTGTTGTTGGAGGTAATGCATGCCGTGAGCAGGTTTTCATAGCGCTCCTCTTCCTGGTGCGTCTTCCGCTCTACCAGATTGAGGCCTCGACGCTCGGCCAGGTGCAGCGCGTTGATCAGGTTGACCCGGGTATCTACCACATCGGCCAGCAGCCCTTTGATGACGCCGGCGCTGATGTAGGTAAGGTCGAAATCAGCCAGCCGTCCCTGGGCCGTGACCTCCAGATCGCCCATACCCTGCGCGCCTAATTGACGCAAAAAGCGGCCCAACCGTTCCGCCAGATCGATGTAGGGAATCAGAAATTCCAGGTCCTTGGGCGGGATGATGGGTGCGTTGACGGCATAGCGGGCCGGGCGATCGTTGAGGATCTCCAGCACCTGTACGGCTACATCCTCGGCCACTTTCTCCTGGGCTTCGACCGTGCTGCCGCCCAGATGGGGCGTGAGGATGATCTTGCTGCACGTACGCAAGGGACTTTCCGCGGGCAGAGGTTCTACTGCGTAGACGTCCAGCGCCGCGCCTGCAACGTGACCGCTTTCCACTGCATCAACCAGCGCCTGCTCATCAATGACGCCGCCGCGGGCCACGTTGAGGATGCGCACGCCCGGTTTGGTCAGGGCCAAACGTTCGGCGTTGAGCAGATTGCGCGTCTGGTCCGTGAGGGGCACATGGAAAGTAATGAAGTCGGCCTCGGCCAGCAGTTCCGCCAGGTCTAACAACTTCACGCCCCGCTGATTGGCATACTCTTCAGTGACGTAGGGATCATAGGCCACGACGTTCATGCCCAGCCCCTGGGCGCGACGGGCCACTTCCTGCGCGATGCGGCCCAGGCCCACCGTGCCCAGGGTTTTGTCCCGCACCTCCGCGCCCACAAATTGACTGCGCTTCCACTGACCGGTCAGCACGTGGGCGTTGGCCTGAGGAATGTTGCGGGCCAGGGCCATGAGCATGGCAATGGTATGTTCGGCCGCGGCCACCACGTTGCCCGTGGGCGCGTTGACCACCATGACGCCCTGCTCGGTTGCGGCGTCAATGTCGATGTTGTCTACGCCTACGCCCGCCCGGCCGATAACGCGCAGTTTCATGCCCGCGGCGATGACCTCCTGGGTGACGGTGGTGGCGCTGCGCACCAGCAGGGCGTCATACTCGCCGATGCGTGCGACCAGCTCGTCTGCCGGCAGACCGGGGCAATAATCTACCTGCATATTGGACGCCGCCTGCAAGGGGGCAAGGCCGCTCTCCGACAGGGCGTCACTTACAAGAATACGAAAAGGTTGGACCATAAAAAATGCTACTCCATTGTTGGTGCGTAAGGCATGACTTGCCCCTCTTTTGTGCGTGGCTGTTTGCCGCGTTATGCGTCATGCATCACTTGTCATTCATCGATTTCAACATCGTCGCGCCACATCTCCTGCGGCGCGGTGATTCCCAGAAGGCCCAGCGTCCGCGCCAGGACCACTTGCGTCGCCTGACTCAGATAGACCCGGGCCTGGGATAAAGCGGGCGCGTCAGGGTCAATCACCCGCGCGTCCCGGTAGAACGAATTAAACGCCTTGGCCACATCCATGGCGTAATAGGTCAGGTTGTGGGGGGAGAGCTTCTCCACCGCGGTGGCGATCTGCTCCTCCATCTCCAGCAGCTTGCGGATGAGGGCCAGCTCCGACGGCTGACTCAACAAGGCAAGTACGCTGTGATCCATCTCATCGAACTCGGCGGCCGGCGCAAAGCCTGCCTTGCGGGCCTTGTCCAGCATGGAGCAGATACGCGCGTGGCTGTACTGGACGTAGAAGACGGGATTCTCCTTCGCTTCCCTGACGGCCAGGTCCATGTCAAACTCGATGGTGCTCTCGGGCCCCCGGGTGAGGAGGTTGAAGCGCAGGGCATCCGCGCCGACTTGCTCCACCACTTCCTGGATGGTGATGATGTTGCCCGCGCGTTTGCTGAGCTTTTTCTCCTTACCGTCTTCAATAAGTTTCACCAGATCGTACATGAGAATGACCAGGCGATCCGGGTCCAGCCCAAACGCCTGCATCATGGCATTCATGCGCGGCACATGGCCCTGGTGATCCACCGCCCAGACGTCGATGACCTTGTCAAAATGACGCCGCAAAAATTTGTCGTAGTGATAGGCGATGTCGCCCGCGAAGTAGGTAGGCTGACCGTTGGAGCGTATGACAACGACGTCTTTTTCATGCTTGGGGTAGTTACTGGCCAGAAACCAGACCGCGCCGTCGCGCTTGACCAGTTCGCCCCGCTCCTGGAGATAGTTCAGGGACTGCTCGATGAGGCCCTCGTCATACAGAGTCTGCTCGCTGAACCAGTTATCGTAGCGCACGCCCATGCCGGCCAGCTCCTCTTCCAGCGAGACGAGGACCAGGGCGCGACCCAGGGGGCGCAGCTCGGTCAGGGCCGCGTCCCGCGGCATTCGGAGAAAGCGATCGCCTGCCTCTTCCACGATCTGCTGCGCATAGTCAAGCATGTAGTCGCCCTGATACCCGTCGGCCGGGATGGGCTCATCCCGGCCTAAAAGCTGGGCATAGCGGGCGTAGAGCGTCTCGATAAAGAGGCGAAATTGAGTGCCGCCGTCATTGACGTAAAATTCCCGCTGAACCTCATAGCCAGCGGCTTCCAGCACGTTGGCCAGGGTGTCGCCCAGCACAGCATTGCGGGCTCCGCCGTAGTGAATTGGGCCTGTGGGATTGGCGCTCACGTGTTCGACCTGCCAGCGCTGTCCCGCGCCCTGGTCAATGGTCCCAAATTCGTCGCCCGCAGCCACGATCGCCGCCACCTGCTCCTGGAGCCACTCTTCGGCCAGGCGCAGGTTGATGAAGCCCGGTCCTGCAATTTCCGCCGCGCTGATGAGGGGATCATCGGGCATGTGGTCCACGATGGCTTGCGCAATCTGCCGGGGATTCGGCTTGCTCTCCGTGGCCTTGCGAATGGCCGCGGCCGTGACCATGGCGATATTGGTGCTGTAGTCGCCGTGCTCGGGCTGCTTGGGGCGCGCGATTTCCACCTGCGGCATTTCGATCGCCGGCAGGCTTGCATCCGCTTGCCCTGCAATAACCGCCTGCTCGACTAACTCCTGTACTTGATTCCGTAACATCTCTGATTTTCCTTCATCAACAGACTGCGGTCTGTTGCGATGGTCTGTTGGCGGTCCATTGCTCGTATTAATTGCATCCGTCAATAAGATAACGATTGAGGCTGTCGCGTGGGATCGCCAGGCGCCGGCCTGCGCTGCTGCCGGATTGGGGTCCGACGCTCCCGGGCGGCTGCAAGATCACATCTCCGCCGACCCGACGCCTAAATATCTTCCAGATCGTACCAGTTGGGGCCGACTTCCACATCAACCTTGAGGGGGACGTCCAGCATAAAGGCTTCTTCCATCACTGTGCGCACCAGGGCTGCCACATCGTCCAGTTCATCAGCGGGCGCTTCCAGCACCAGCTCGTCGTGCACCTGGAGCAGCATGCGCGCCCGATATCCTCCTTCGTCCAGCCTACGCTGAAGGTTGGTCATGGCGATCTTCATGATGTCGGCGGCTGTGCCTTGAATGGGCGCGTTGATGGCCTGGCGCTCCAGCGCCTGGCGTACGTTGAAGCGCGTTTTCTCATCCTGCAACTCTGGAAAATAGCGCTTGCGCCCCAGCAGCGTACTCACGCAGCCCTCTTCATTGGCCTGACGCTTGGTCTCTTCGATGTAGTCGCGGATGGCCGGATAGGTGGCGAAATATTGGTCGAGAAAGGTGCGGGCCTCGTCGGGCGTCATCTCCGTGCGGCTGCTGATGCCGAATGCGGAGGAGCCGTAGACCGTGGCGAAATTGATGGTCTTGGCCAAACCGCGCTGATCCTTATTCACCTCTTCAATCGGCACGCCGAAAAGCTTGCCGGCTGTGGCCGCGTGAATGTCCTGATCCGCCTGGAAGGCTGCGGTCAGGCTGGGCTCTTTGGCTACATGGGCCAGCACCCGCAACTCCACCTGGCTGTAATCGGCCGAGATGAGGGTCCATCCTGGAGGCGCAATAAACGCCCTGCGCACCCGCCGCCCTTCTTCGGTGCGGATGGGGATGTTCTGCAAATTGGGGTTGCTGCTGCTCAGGCGCCCGGTGACCGCGCCCGTCTGGTTGAAGCTGGTGTGAACCCGCCCCGTGGCCGGGTTGATCAGCGCGGGCAGGGCATCCACATAGGTGCCGCGCAGCTTTTCCAGTTGGCGCTGCTCAAAGATGATGTCCAGCACCCGCTGCTGCCGACTGCTCAACTCGCCGGTCAGATTGGCCAGCTTTTCCAGATTTCCCACCGCGGTGCTGATATGGCCGGAGCTGGTCTTTTTGAGTCCTTTGGCGGGAAAAGCCAGTTCACCGAAGAGAACGTCGCTCAGCTGTTGGGTGCTGCGCAGATTGAATTCGTGGCCTACGATGGTGAACAGTTCACTTTCCAGTTCACCCAATCTCAGGGCCAATTCCTGAGAGAGAACCGCCAAATAGGGCAGGTCCAGGGGCACGCCCGTCATTTCCATTTCCGTAAGCACGGGCAGGAGGGGCAATTCCAGCGTTTCGTAGAGGGACCACATCTCCGCTTCCAGCAGGTGCGGCTTCAGGCGGTCGAATATGCGTAAGGTCGCGTCTACGTCGGCGCAGCAGTACGCGCCCGCGGGCGCAATCTCCACTGCGTCCATGGTGATCTGCTTGCGTCCCTTGCCGATCAGGTCGGTCAACTCGGTCATCTGCCACTGGAGGAGCGCCCAAGCCTGGGCCTTCAGCCCCAATGCGCGGCTGGCCGGATCCAGCAGCCACGCCATGATCATGGTGTCATGGATGGGGCCGGCGATCTCCAACCCGTAGCGCAGGCAGACGGTGAGATCATACTTGGCATTGTGGGCCAGCTTGGGGATGGACGGATCGGCAAAATAGGGTTGGATGCGGGGCAACACCTCCGCCCACGGCAACTGCTCGCCCGCGGTATGGCCTACGGGGATATAGGCGGCCTTGCCCGTTTCCCAGGCAATGCCCAGCCCCACCAACTCGGCCTGCATGGCGTCGGTGCTGGTGGTCTCTACGTCAAAGCTGAGGCGTTCGGCCTGGTCCAGCATGGCCAGCAGTTGCGCCAGCGTCTCTTCACTCTGGACGAGGCCGTACTCCACATCGGGGTCGGGCAAGCGGATTTCCACCGCCTCTTCGGCGGCCGTTCCGCTTTGCGTCGACGCGCCGGACGGCTCATCAAACAGGGAGAGTTGGCCCGTATTCTCCTCAGGGGCCGGCTCTTCGTCGCCCGGCAGCTCCTGAATGAGGCTGCGAAACTCCAGTTCGTTGAAGAAACGAACGGCGGCTGCGCGGTCATAATCGCGGACGCGGCAAGCTTCGGCATCGTAGGTCAGGTCCAGATCCCGGTTGATGGTGACCAGCTTCTTGTTGAGCAGCACCTGCTCCTGAGCGTCAATCACGTTTTGGCGCGTCTTGGGCCCGCTAATCTCGTCGGTGTGCGCGTAGAGGTTATCCAGCGTACCGAACTGGTTGATGAACTTAATCGCTGTCTTTTCGCCCACGCCGGGGATGCCGGGAATGTTGTCTGACGTATCGCCGGTCAGCGCCTTGAGGTCGATAAATTGTTGGGGCGTCAATCCGTAGCGGTCGTAAATTTCCGTCAAGCCGTAGACGCTGGTCTTGGGGTTCGGTCCGCCTGACGTGTAGAGAATCTTGACGTGATCATCCACCAGCTGAAACATATCCCGGTCGCCGGTGAGGATGAGCACGTTCTGGCCCTGTTCCGCGGCAAGGCGAGCGAGCGTGCCCAGCACGTCATCGGCCTCGTAGTTCTCGTAGGTGACGATGGGCGTGCTGAGCGCGGCCAGCATCTCCTGGATGCGTTCAATCTGGGAGTGCATGTCGTCAGGCATCCGTTCCCGGGTCGCCTTATAATCGGGAAATTCTGCATGGCGCCACGTGTCGCCCAGGTCAAAGGCCGTCATGACGCAGTCAGGCTCATACTCGCGCAGGACGCTGAAGAGCTTGCGTGCAAAGCCGTAGACCGCGGCCGTGGGCTCGCCCGTACTGGTGGAAAGGGGCGTCTTCATGCCGAAATAGGCGCGGTAGGCCTGGGAGTGGCCGTCAATGAGCAGGAGAGTCGTCATGGTGGGTGTCCGGGCTGGGGCGCGGCCGCGCTACTCCAGCTCCAACTCGCCTTCCTCCACCAGCGCCCGAACCTGGGGCAGGTCCAAAATAGAGCGCAGGGTGCGCATGCTGCGGCCTGCGTCCAGGCGATAGCGGCCTGTGGGCAGGTCCAGGATGTAGTTTTTGGCCGTACGGTTGACGAGCATGATGATGTCGTCGGGATTTTCCTGCCACGTATTGGTTGGTTCTGCGTCTGCGTCCCGCTTGTTGAACTGGTTGAACATGGGCGCACGTTCTCCTCTGAATTGGCGGATATTGCCATAAAATTGCGGGCAATCAAAGCGCATTGCCCCGTAACCAAACTATTGTACAGAGGGAGCGGTGATTTTCCAAAAGAGGGCGATTCAGGGCGAGGAGGGAAGAACGTGGGGAGAGCCGCTCCAGCGTGGAATCACGGCGCCCTACGGCGGGATAATTTCGGTGCTTGACATTGGAAGTGAATACGCCTACGATAGCTATATAGATGGCTATAAAGGAGTGTGCGTAATGACAAAGAAATATTCTATTGCCGAAGCGCGGCAGCATTTTGCGGCCTTGGTACACGAAGTTGAAGACGAGGAACCGGTTGAAATTACTCGCCGAGGGGAGGCGGTAGCGGTTTTGCTTTCGATGGAAGCATACCAGAGGATCCAGAGGATGTTGATCCCCAAACAGAATTTTTGGACGGCATACGAACAGGTCAGGCAAGCCCATCAGCTTGCCGACCTCGATATCGAACCGGAAATCTTTCAGGTGCGGTCAGCTGATCCTGGACGGGAGACGCCCTGGTGACCGCCGCCCTGTTCCTCCTGGATACAAATGTGCTGTCAGAGCCGATGCGTTCCAAGCCGAACCCAAATATCATGACCCGGCTCAAAGCGCATCAGCAACGATTAGCAACCAGCACGTTGGTGTGGCATGAGTTGTTGTTTGGTTGTTACCGCCTGCCGGAGTCCCGCAAACGCGCCGCGATTGAAGCCTATCTCTTCGAAGTGGTCCAGCCCAACGTGACGTTTTTTGCGTATGAAAAACGTGCCGCGCAATGGCATGCTAAAGAACGGGCGCGTTTAGAAAAGATTGGGAGGACGCCGTCATTTACGGATGGGCAGATTGCGGCGACTGCCCATGCTCACGCCTGTGTGTTGGTGACGGTTAATACTTCTGATTTTGAGTTTTTTGAAGAACTGAATGTTGTAAATTGGGCGCTTCCCTGAAAACCCGATGAGGCCTAAAACTGGCCCTGTTACTATATAGCCTCCGGGAGGGTTGTCCCTGAAATCGCTCTGTTTCCTGTTAACCCTCCCCGTGGAACCCGTACAGCTATTTCTATTCAAGAAATACCCGCGGGAGAAACGGGCTCATCCCCGTCGTCACTTTATACGGGCTGCTGTCGGCCCATTCGGCAACCTCCGTGACGAAAATCGTCTCATCCCCCTGGCTTCCAATCAGAACCGCTTCATCGCCGATCTGAATCCCTTCCGCGCCGGTGATGTCTACGAGTGCGTGATTGGCTGACATATAGACAATCAGCGGCCATCGGCGCCCCTGGATGAGTACGTCGGCCTTGCCGACGGCTTGAGGCGGATAGCCGTCAGCGTACCCGACCGGCAATGTCGCCAGCAACATTCCCTTCTCTGCCCGAAATCGTCTGTGATAGGCGATTGTGTCTCCCGGAACAATTTTCTTCACCAGAATTACCCTGCTCTTCAATGAGAGCGTCGGCTTGAGTTCCATCTGCGGCTGGGCTTCAAATCCATAAAAACAGTTGCCCGGTCGGACCATGTCCAGATAGGATGCCGGAGACGCCGTGATCCCGCTTGTGCTGGCCGCATGCACTGTTCCCACAGCGATGCCTCTCTTTTCTGCATCCCGGCAAATCGTCTGCAAACGATCTGTCTGGACCGGATCGAAATCCTCTTCTTCAGCCAGTGTTGTGAAAACGCCCTGGATGAGCACATCCGGCAACGAAGCGACCCGTTCGATGTAGGCGAGCGCCTGGCCGTACGGAACCCCGACGCGGGAGAGACCGGTATCCACTTTGATGTGCACCTTGGCCGGTTTGCCGATCTCCTTCGCCGCTTGGGCCAGCGTATCGACCGTGTCGGAAAAGACGGATTGCGATATGTCATGGGTTACGATCTGCCGCGCTTCCGCCGGGGAAAACGGCCCGAAATTCAAGACGGTCCCGTCGATTCCGCTCTCTCGCAGGGCAAGCGCTTCCTGCACCTTGACCACCGCAAATTGGTCGATGCCCTGTTGCTCCAGCGCTTTGGCCACGCCGACCGTTCCGTGGCCGTAGGCATTGCATTTCACCACGGCCATGATCGGCATATCCCCGACAATCTTCCGAACCTGCGCAACATTCCACGCCAGGTTTCGAGTATTGATTTCCAGCCAGGGGTCATATTGTTCAATATGGGCGCCCACCGGCGCGACCGCGCTGGGCAGATAAGCGGATTCAGCAGATTTCATAGACGGAACTCTTTCCATGTGGCATTTTGGTGGTTGGCTTTGCTGTAGAACCGCGTTGGATCGATAAAACTCAGGGGAGCGGAAAATCCTGGGTCTGCAGATAGTCCAGAACCCGGCGGGAGAACTCTTCGTGGGACGCGCGCGTATACTTGACGCTGGAGTAGAGCTGGGCCAGATTTTCCACGCCGTGTTCCTCCACCAGGCGGCGCAGTCTGGGAACGGACATGTAGCGCTCCCTGCCTTTGATCTCCCGTTCGGCATAGATTTCCCGGATGCGCGCGTCGCTGTACGCTTGATAGGTCTCCTGGTGGACCAGGCCGTCCAGCGGCAGGCGATCACGCGGGGCCGGGTCTTCGGCCGGGTAGCCCAGGGAAAAGCCGACCACCGGCACGACGCCCTCAGGCAGTTGCAGGATCGCGCCGATCTGGTCGCAATTGGCCAGGGTGCTGCCCATGTAGCAGATGCCCAGCCCTTCCGCTTCCGCGGCCAGCGCCACATTCTGCGAGACCAGAATGGCGTCAATGGCCGCGACTATGAAGCTCATAAAGTTATCAAACCCGTCGGGCGCGTCGGAAAGCGCCAGCCAGCGCCGCATGCGGTGGAAATCCGCGCAGAAGGTGAGCAGAACCGGCGCGTCCAGCACCATGTTTTGCTCCATGTGGGGAACGTAGAGCGCCTCGCGCAGGCCGCGGTCGCGCGTCACAATGACGGAGTAGGTCTGCATGTTGCCCGACGATGAGGCGCGTATTCCCGCCTCTAAAATACGGGTGAGGAGCTCCTCCGGCACGGGGTCGGGACAGTAGGAGCGAATGGAGCGGTGGCGGGTGATGGTCTCATAGACTGAGGGGATGGCGGGGGCTGTGGACACTGTCGGCGTGGATTGCATGGCATCTGCTTTTCATGATGTGGGCAGGCTCCATACGGGTGTGAGGCCATAGATCAGGAGCGCTGCCCGGGATGACGGAACTTGATTGGCTTTGCTCTTTTATCATACCTGACCGGCCGGGAAAAAAGATACATCGTTGCGCGTAACTATTCAGCCTATCAAACCACAATATGCAGGCGAATATCGGTTAGTACCACAATATGTAGGGGTGATGCCTAGCAATAACGACAGAACCCGGTGGCTGAATGGTATAGAAATCGCCATCCAACCACTACATCTTGTGGTTCAGGGATTTCTGATACGCTATTTCGTGCCTGAATAGTTACCGTTGCGCTTTGATGGGGACTATGCGGCCCGGCAACGCCGAAGCTTGGCGATTCACAAAATAACCGCATAATCATTCCGGGAAAGGGCCGGGGTAGTTACCCAACTGTATCAGTGCCCCATGGTATCGGAATCGACCCGCTTCTCCTCCCCGGTATCCAGCGCCGAGATTGCTGCGGTCTCTTCGGGGGTCAAGGCAAAATCGAAGACAGCAAGATTCTGCGCCAGCCGGTCCGGGTTGGACGAGCGGGGGATTGTAACCAGCCCCAATTCCACCATCCAGCGCAGGATGATCTGCGCGGGCGTTTTGTGATACGTTGCGCCGATTGTCGCCAATAATGGGTCGTCCAGCAGGCTCTTCCCTTGCCCAAGCGGACTCCAGGCGACAGTGACAATGTCATGCGCGCGATCGAAGTCAACATGATCTCTCCGTGTGATGCGCGGGTTCAGCTGGATCTGGTTGGCTGCCGGGCGGACCGTGGTCTCGGTGAAAAGCCGCTCCAGATGGGCAGGCTTGAAATTCGAAACGCCGATTGAGCGTGTTTTGCCCGTTGCGAGCAACTGCTCAAAGGTGCGCCAGGTTGAGACATATTGATCGCGCTGGGGCAGCGGCCAGTGCATCAGGAGAAGGTCGACATAATCCATATCGAGCTGACGCAGGCATTCGTCCAGTCCGGCGATTGCCCGGTCATCGCCTTGAAATTCGCCGTCCAGTTTGGTGGTAATGAATAGCTCTTCGCGCGCGATCCCACTATCGCGGACGCCTTTGCCCACGCCCCGCTGGTTGTCGTAGCGAAAGGCGGTGTCAATATGGCGATATCCCGCTTCGATCGCGGTCACGATCACCGGTGCGACCGTATCATCATTCAGAGAAGCGGTTCCCAGACCAATCTGTGGGATCGCGTCACCGTTATTGAGTTGAAGTGTCGGTACTGTGTTCATGGCTCATTTAGCCCTTTTCATGTATGACGTTGTACTCATCCAGCAGCAAGCCAAAGACGAGTTCATCATGGTGTGTACCGTTGTAGAAGTATTCCTGACGTAATGTGCCTTCCTGGACAAACCCCAGCTTGCGGTGCAGCTCAATCGATGCGTTGTTGTAGCTCGCACAACCGGAATTGCACTTGTGAAGCCGGCGTTCCAGAAAGCCGTATTTCAGGATGAGTTGCACCGCGTCTTCGGCATGGCCTTGCTTGCGGTGCGGGCGGTCGATGAAGATGCTGAAGCTAAACTTGCCGTGCCGCTCATTGATGCTGTGGATGGTGACAAGGCCGACGTATTCCTGTTCGGAGATTTCGGCTTTATTTGTCTCAACGGCAAAGATAACAGCGCCGTTGATCTCCTTGCAGCCGCCGTATTTCTCAAGCCACTCCTTCTGCAACTCTACAGTCGTCGGCGTTTCGATCCCAATATTGAACTCCTCTCTGGAGATGCTGTCGAGCGATTCGGCAAAGCGATACCCGGCATCGTCGGCTGTGAAGGCGCGCAGGCGGATTTTGTCCGTCTGCCAGTAGTAGTGCGAGTAATCTGGAGCCATGTTGATCATTACAATCCTTTGTCTTTCGTGTATTTGGGGGCTGATGTTGATGGCTCGCCGACTTCCGGCATAATCGAAGAACGGGTTCACTACTGGCGTGTTTTGTCAGCGCCGAGTTTAACCATTATTCCCGCAGCGACACCTGAAAACTGGTCTGCTGAAAATGCATACCAGTGGTGAGTGCGCCTGTCGGTTTGCGTTCTTGCGTCACGATTGTACAGACATTCTAACCAAGCGCTACCATAGCCGCAACCCGCCACTAAAAATGATGACCCGGCCAATCAGCCGGGTCATCTTCATTCTGTCTGTTTCGGTACGGGTTGCTGGTTTGTGTATCGCGAAACTCAGGCCAGATCGAAGCGATCGGCATTCATGACCTTGGTCCAGGCGGCGACGAAGTCCTTGACGAACTTCTCCTGGTTATCGTCCTGGGCGTAGACTTCGGCATACGCACGCAGGATCGAGTTGGAGCCGAAGACCAGGTCGATACGCGTGGCCGTCCACTTCAGCTCGCCGCTCTTGCGGTCGCGAATCTCGTAGAGATTGTCATCCGCCGGCGTCCAGGTGTAGGCCATGTCGGTCAGGTTCACGAAGAAGTCGTTGGTCAGCTGCCCTTCGCGGTCGGTCAGAACGCCGTGCTTGGTTCCGCCGTAGTTGGCGCCCAGGGCGCGCATCCCGCCCACCAGGACGGTCATCTCCGGTGCGGTCAGACCCATGAGCTGGGTGCGATCGAGCATCAGCTCCTCAGGCTTGACCACATACTCCTTCTTGAGCCAGTTGCGATAGCCGTCGGCCAGCGGTTCCAGCGGTGCGAAGGACTCGGCATCAGTCATTTCATCGGTGGCGTCGCCTCGACCCGGGGCAAAGGGAACTTCGACCGCGAAGCCCGCGGCCTTGGCCGCCTGCTCCACGCCCATGTTGCCCGCCAGGACGATCACGTCGGCGATGCTGGCGCCGCTCTCGGCCGCAATGGGTTCGAGCACGCCCAGAACCCGAGCTAAGCGTTCGGGTTCGTTGCCCGCCCAATCCTTCTGCGGGGCCAGGCGGATGCGCGCGCCGTTGG
>JAGRCP010000014.1 GCA_020433455.1 Caldilineaceae bacterium
CCGGCATGATCCTGCTGGCCGAGCGGGCTGACGGCCAGAAATCAGGCGGACAGCCCCTCATTGGCGGGCTGGACGTGACGGTAAGCCGCAATTACTTCGGTCGCCAGGTCAACAGCTTCGAGACGCTGCTGGATGCGCCTTGTCTGGGGCCGGAACCGACGCCCGCGGTCTTCATCCGCGCGCCCGCCATTGTGGAGATGGGCCCGGACGTCGCGTCCCTGGCCACGGTTCCCGGCAAAGGAGGGGAGCCGGTCACCGTAGCCGTACGTCAGGGATCGCTGCTGGCAACAGCCTTTCATCCTGAGTTGACGGACGACTTGCGCTGGCATCGCTATTTTCTGACCCTGCTGGAAGATGCGTCCCATGGCTGACGCGATCAGAACCCCGCGCGATCTGGCCCAATTTCTGCTCGATGCGCGGATCGCAGGAGAACTCATCACCGATATCGGCGATACGCCCACTGTGCCCGCGGCCGCGGAGGCATTGGGCGTGTCGTCGGAGCAGATTATCAAAACGCTGCTTTTTTGGGTGGAGAAAGAGGGCGAGAGACAGGCGATTGTCGTCATCAGCAACGGCGTGAGCCGCGTCGATAAGCGATCGCTGGCCGCGCATTTCGGCGTGGGGCGCAAGCGGATCAAGTTGGCCAAGCCCGATGAGGTGCTGGAACTGTTGGGCTATCCGGCCGGCGGCGTACCGCCCTGGGGCCATCGTACCGAATGCCCGGTCATCCTGGATGACGCGGTGGCGGATGCCGCGGCCCGCTTCGGCGGCGTGCTTTACGGCGGCGGCGGCGATGACAGGACCATGCTGCGCATGACTTTTGACGAACTTCTCCGCGTGACCCGCCCGGATATGTTGGCGGTGAGTGAATAGACGTCGCTCAACAGTTGATCCGTGATCTTTGTCGGGAATGTCAAGGCGCTTCGGAAAATCTTTCGGCCTATTGCTGGGAGAGCGCGGCGGCTTCCGCTTCCCACGCGTCAGCGATCATCTGAAAGATGTCCACTTCGGTGACGATGCCGACCAGACGCCTGCGTTTGGGGAAGCGCGGGTCCGCCTCGACCACGGGCATGCCGCTCACTTTGTGTGCGATAAAAAGCTGTACCAATTGACCGACGGTCATCTCCGGACCGACGGTAATCACGTCCGGCGTCATGATGTCGGCCACGGTGAGCCACTCGTGGTCTACGTCGGGCGAATAGGCTCCCAGCACGCTATCCACGGTCTCGGCTTCCAGAACGTCGGTGTCGGTTATGATGCCTACGATGCAGCCGTCATCGTCCACCACGGGCAGACGCCGTACGTCAAAATCTTCCATGACTTGCGCCCCGTCCACCATGAGTTCCTCCGGGTGAATCGAGATGACGACGGTTTCCATGATGTCTCGAACAAGCTTGCGGTGCATGGCCGGCTCCTTTTGCAAATGTGCAGTCGCAAAGAGTGGAGATAAAGAAAACGACGGAGCGAAAGAGGGCAAAGCTGGTTTGGATCGCCAAGCTATCTGAGTATAGCATAGATTGTCCGGCGGACCGACAAATTGAAATCCTCACCCGCATAACATAAGAAAACGATACCGGAGAACAGACGCATGAAATCTGATCTGAATCAACTGATGAATGAGCGCAACCTGGACGGGTTTCTGGTGCTGGGAAATTCCAGCGGCAATCAGGTGCTCAATTACCTGACCGGCGGCGCGCATTTGGAGCAGGCTGTTGTCTTCCAGAAGCGGGGCGGTCCGGCCACCCTCATCCACGGCGGTATGGAACGGGACAATGCGCTGCGTACAGGATTGGCGCTTGTTGAGCGGGATAAGGTCTACAACCCCTATACGTTTCTCCACAAGCACGCCGGCGATGAGTTGGCCGCGACGGCTGATTACCTGGCGCAGGTGATGGCTGATCACGACTTGCAGGGGCGCATCGGCGTCTACGGAACCCAGGATGCAGGGGCGGCCTATGCTTTACTGACTGCGCTGCAAGCGACGCTCTCCGCGCAGGGCGGCAAGAGCGAAATTGTGGGGGAATACGGCGGTGAGACCATCTTCATGGCCGCGCGGGCGACCAAAGATGACGCCGAAATTACCGAAATGCACGCGGCGGGCCGCCTGACCAGCCTGGTGGTCGGCGAAACCTGGGACTTCCTCCAAGGCCACGCCGTGGAGGGCGAAACGTTGGTCACGGCAAGCGGCGAAGCGCTGACCATCGGCGATGTGAAGCGCTTTATCCGCGAGCGTATCAGCTTTTACGGCATGACGGAAGATCACGAGGCCATCTTCAGCCTGGGCCGGGATGCAGGCGTGCCCCATAACAGCGGCAATCCGGCCGACGCGCTGCGCCTGGGACAGAGCATTATTTTTGACATTTATCCTCGGCTGGCCAGCGGCTATTACCATGACATGACGCGCACCTGGTCGCTGGGCTATGCGTCTCCCCAAGTGCAGCAGGCGTGGGATGAGTGCAAGGAAATCTTCGATCGGGTTATGGCCGCCGCCAATATAGGCGTCCCCTGTCGGGAGTTGCAGTTGATGACCTGCGCCTACTTTGAAGAGAAGGGCCACCCCGTTTCGTGCGTTACGCCGGGGCTGCACGACGGTTATGTTCACAGCCTGGGCCACGGCGTGGGGTTGGACGTTCACGAGCAGCCCCGCTTGAGCCACGCGCAGGGCAACAAAACTCTGCTCTCGCCGGGCCACGTGGTGAGCATTGAGCCGGGCCTCTATTATCCCGACCGCGGTTTCGGCGTGCGGATTGAGGACACCATCGCCTTTACGGAAGCAGGCGAGCGCATAAACTTGACTGACTTTCGTTATGATCTGGTCATTCCCCTAAGCTAACCGGGCCAACTTTTTCTACGCTTCAATCATGTACGATGCTACCTATCCCGTTCAAATCCCCCGTCGTTATCCGCCCGCGCCACTGGTGGGCGTGGCCGCGGCTGTTCTGAATGCAGCCGGCCAGGTTTTGCTGGTCCAACGCGGGCAGCCGCCCCGGGCCGGAAGCTGGGGCCTGCCCGGCGGACTTCTGGACCTGGGCGAGCGTCTGGTTGACGGCGTGCGGCGTGAAGTGCGCGAAGAATGCGGAATCGAAATCGAGGTGCACGATCTGGTCGCGGCTTTCGAGCCGCTGGAACGCGATGCCGATGGGCGTATCGAATACCACTACATTGTGCTGGATTACTGGGCCGTCCACGTAAGCGGCGCGCCCGTCGCGCAGGACGACGCCGCGGCTGTCGCCTGGGCGAGCGTGGACGATTTAGACCGGTTCCATCTGCTGCCGGCGACCCGCATCGTGGTTGAGCAGGCCCATGAAAAGTGGCGTGCTGCAGGCGAGGAAGACGCTGATTTGGGTTGAATGAGGCAAGCGCCGCGGCTGTATCGGCCGATCGTTTTTCCAGCCGCCAATTGGCAGATTTTCTACTCAGTGTATTATACTACTGATGCAAAGTCGTTGACGTCGTTTCCATGTTCTGCGATTCAAACGGCTTTCACAACTTTGATCAATAACCGCATAGCCATTCTGATTTCACCACGAAACATGAGCGTCTGCCAGAGCAAGTAACGGGTCGTAAAGGTCATGCAGTCGTGGTGTTTTTAGTTTGACACGATGTTGTGTGTTTCGGTTTGCGATCATTCTATATGGCCTGTAGTTACATCGATCCGTTACCGTTGCGAATGAAAAGTACAATGACCTGCGGGCGTTTTGATACTGCATACGCACTCATCGTACGTATCCGTCGTCGCAGCGAGTGACCCCATTGAACCCTCATCTAAACAATCGGAAGGATCGGAAAAAATGGCAACTCTAACAGCTCTGCAATTTGATACCGTAGACGGTGCGCAGGAAGCGTTGAATGCCGTAAAGTCAATGACCCAGGAGAATTTGGTCGACTTGTATGATGCAGCCTACGTTGATTGGCCGGAAGGCAAGAAGAAACCACAGACCCACCAATTGACGAGCACAACTGGCGCCGGCGCCGGTTGGGGCGCTTTCTGGGGCTTTCTCTTTGGGCTTATCTTTTTTATCCCGCTGCTTGGGACCCTGTTCGGCGCTGCCATGGGCGCGCTTACCGGCGCCCTGACCGACGTCGGCATTGATAACAACTTCATTGATAAGGTTCGTAGCCAGGTCAAGGAAGGCACATCCGCGCTTTTCCTGCTCACCGGCAGCGCAACCGTAGACAAGGTGGTTGACGGCCTGAAGCAGTTCAATCCTCAGGTAATTTCCACCAACCTTTCCAAGGAAAATGAGGCCAAGCTGCGCGCTGCCTTTGCTGCTGAGGAGAGCGACGCCTAAAGTGCGCCGTTCCTTGCGCTGAAGAACTCACTTTTCCGCTGCCATGAATGAAGCGGAAAAGTGAGTTCGGGTACGCAAACGCAAGACCAGGGAAGCTTGGTTTCTTACGGCCTACTGCTCTGGCAGAAACCTATGCTTCCCCGGTTCCGGATTGTTACGCCTTGAACCCGGCTGCTGTTGTGATTTCTTTTGGATCTTGACACACTTTGCAACGGTATGCTACCATCGCGTTTGTTATACTGAATCGACTTTGATCGAGGCCACGGCTTTTTTCACGATTTGCTCAGAGAGTTGCCGGTCGCTGCAAGGCAATCAAATCGTTAAAAGTCAGCACCGCGTGAGTTCCCGGCAGGCAATGGCCGGGCGGGTTATACCGTTATCTATGCAATGAAGGCCGCTGCCACACGTAGCGGCAAAATCAGGTGGCACCACGGAAACCCTTTCGTCCTGACCAGGATGGAGGGGCTTTTTTATTGGGTATCATATTTTCCGTCAGGAAGAAAGGCCGGGAGGCAATCATGCTGGATATTCGTTGGATGCGAGAACATCGGGAAGAGCTGGCCGAGGCGATGGCCAAGCTCAATGCCGTTGATGCTCCCTGGGAGCGCGCGCTGGACCTGGATGAGGAGCGGCGCACGCTGCTGACCGAGGTAGAAGCTCTGCGCATGGAGCGCAACACCGGCTCCAAGGAGATTGGCCGCCTCTTCCAAGCCGGCGAGACGGAAGAGGCCAACGTACTCAAGGCGCGGATGGGCGAAGTGCGGGACGTGATCAGCGTCCTGGAGGAGCGCCTCAACGAGGTTGAGGCCGAGTATGAGAATGCCATGCTGCGCATCCCCAACCCGCCCGAGCCGGATGTCCCCGTCGCGCCCGATGAGGGCGGCAACGTGGTCATCAAGGAGTGGGGAGAGAAACCGAGCTTTGACTTTACGCCGGAGCCTCATTGGGATTTGGGGGAACGGCTGGACGTCATTGATTTTGAACGAGGGGTGAAGATTTCGGGCAGCCGCTTTTATCTGCTCAAGGGCGCGGGCGCGCGCTTGCAGCGGGCTCTGAGCGCCTGGTTCCTGGACGTCCACACCGCCCAGCACGGCTATACGGAAATCTATCCGCCCTTCCTGGTGCGGGAGCGCTGCATGGTGGGCACGGGCAACCTGCCCAAATTCGGCGATGTGCTCTACCGGGATGCGGAGGAGGATTACTGGCTGATTCCCACAGCCGAAGTGCCGCTGACCAACATCCACCGGGACGAAATTCTGGAGGCTGACGCATTGCCCGTCAAGTATGTGGCCTCGACCCCCTGCTTCCGACGAGAGAAGGTTGCCGCGGGGCGCGATGCCCGGGGCATCAAGCGCGTCCATCAGTTTCAGAAAGTGGAGATGGTCAAGTTTGTCGAGCCCAGCACCGGGCGCGAGGAACTGGAGTCGCTGACCCAGGATGCAGAAGAATTGTGCGAGCAACTGGGACTGCCCTATCGGCGGGTCGCCATTGCTACCGGCGATCTCTCGTTTGTGGCCGCAATTAAGTATGATATCGAGGTCTGGGCGGCCGGTTGCGGCGAGTGGCTGGAGGTCAGCTCGTGCTCGCTTTTTCGGGATTTCCAGGCGCGACGCGCCAACATTCGCTATCGTCCCGAAGAGGGCGGGAAAACGGAATACGTCTACACCCTCAACGGTTCGGGCCTGGCCCTGCCCCGCATCATTATCGCCATTCTGGAGAATAACCAGCAGGCCGACGGCTCGGTGGTGATTCCCGAAGTGCTGCGGCCGTACATGGGCGGGGCTGAAAAGATCAATGGTTAATGGGCTCTTCCGGATCTCATGTGGTTGACAAGGCAAAACGGCCATTTTGGGCAAAACTTTGGTAACCAGCCAGGTCGAGCCAGAGACGCTGAAAGAGCGTCGATTATAAGATTCTGATGTTGGCGAAGCTGCCATATTGATAGTTCTGGTAGAGCTGCTCACTGGTATTGGGCGACGTACTGATTCGAATTTTCTCAAGCAGACCGTTACCGTCGGCGCTGTTTGTGTTCCAATCGTAGTAAGTCTGGCTGCGCCACAGGTAGTTGGGAGCGCTTCTGGACAGGCGTATGGCGATGAGACGTCCGCAGGAAGGCGTCATAGTCGTAAATGGTAATATAGGGATTACCCGGCGCGCCGCTGATGCGCACCGTCTCGCTCGGAGCGGACAGCGAGACGGTGTGCATCACTCCAGCGCCAAATGAGACGCCGGTCATCGGCCCCGTCATATTGCTCGCCCCGGATCGCATCGCCGTCCAGCAGGATTCCGACTGCATCCCCCGCGGTCAGGCTCGCTTCATCGCCGGTCGACACAAGATCGTTCTGTACGTCAACCAGCAGGAAAAGGGTGGCATCGTCATGCAGAAGGCGAACAGCTGCGCTCAGGTTTTCGGCAGGCGCGTCATTTCCGCCGGTCAGGGGAATCGCTTCCACTTCCTCCCAGACGGGATCGATGAAGCCGTCTACCAATGGTGTATCTCCCACGCGCAAGACCATAGTTGCCGGCGGCGCAGGCGGCAGCGTACCCGGCGCGTCCGGCTCGGGATCCGGGTCAATTAGGCGCGCTAAATCCGTCTCCTGATGCAGCAGCAGGGGCTGGACAAGGATGACGAAGATGAGCAGGAAGGCGATGCCTCGGCTTTTGCGCAGGCTAACTTGCCGAGATGAAAGGTTGAACCTGCTGTCGGGGGCCATGATTTACTCTTCGTGGGGATGGGAATTTATGCAACAGGGCCCCCCATTGTAGACGTAGGCCGGTCTTGCGGGGTGGATCAACTGTCCCTTCTGATGGGTGACGAATATCCTGTTTTGCCGGGCGGGCGGGTTCTTTCGGATCTTGTGTGGTTGACACGGCCGCCCCGCCATGAATGGCCGGGGCTATGGAGTGGCGACGGCTGAAGCTGCCTTGAAACCAGCCCCATTGATGGGGCGCTGCTCCATAGCCCGGCGGCTTCAGCCCTGGGCGACGGTCGATAACCACACGAAATCCGGAAGAGCCGGCGGGCGTTTGGAATCAGTGAGGGCAGCACCCTCTTATAAATGCCGCTCCAGCCATTCGTACAGATCGGCAAGGACGGTCGCGCGATCCAGGTCGTTGTGGAGTTCGTGATAACCGCCAGGATAGGCGACGAAGGTGCAATCGGTCGAGCCGACCTCATCGGCCAGACGCCGGCTGCCGGAAATAGGCACCAGTTGATCGCCTTCGCCGTGATAGATGAGGAGGGGCAAGACAATTTTCCCCGCGCGGCGATGGACTTCGGGGGCCATGCGCAACATCTCATTGCCCAGGCGCACAGAGGCTTTATCGTGATTGAGTGAATCCTGCTGATACCGTAGGACTTCCGCCGGCTCCCGGGAGATGGCGCCTGCATCCAACGACGTAGAAAGGCTGAGTCCGGGCGTTACCCGGTTGAGCAGCTTCATCGCCGTCTTGATCAGCGGGGAGACATTCGCTTCCTCCAGAAGCGGGGCGGAGAGCACCGCCCCGTTAAGTCCTGCCTGATGATCCAGGAGGTAGCTGGCGACAATAAGGCCGCCCATACTGTGGCCCATGATGAAGCGAGGCAGGTTCGGCTCTTCGCGCTTAACCAAATTAACCAATGCGTCAGCATCCTGAACATATTGTTCCCACTCGGACAGACCGCCCCGCTTGCCTGGGGAACAGCCATGACCATAAAGGTCCAATGCATAGACCGCGACCCCTCGAGGGACGAGGTAATCGACCAGGTAGTTATAGCGTCCGCCGTGTTCGCCAAAGCCGTGGATCAAGATCAACACGGCTCGAGGCTCGTCCTCGGGCCGCCAACTTTGGTAAAAGAGGGGCGCGGCATGGGAAGCAGCAAGTTCACCCGTTACGTGGCGCATCATCAAGCCTTTGCGTTATGAAAGTTGGGCTAACCGAAATTCAGAATTGTATTATACAGGTTGAGATAGCGTACCACATTTCCCGGCTTCCCCCACATTACGTTAATCCAACCTTAAAATTTCGCGTCCGACCTTTTCTCCTCAGGGAAAGAGCAACAGAACAGACGTTTTGACACTTGCGCGGCGTTGGAACCTATGCTATACTCGTGCCCTCGCACCCAATATCTAGTCGATGCAGGGCAAAGAAATACTACATATTGTGGTTATATTAGACAGATTTGAAGTAATTGTTCCATTGTATCAGAAGCAAAATTTCATTACGGCAGATTGTAACAGCAGTGTGTTCAAAGACATAGTTATTACGCACAGAGCCAAGGATGCATGAATGCGCTGTCCCTATTGCGGCAGTACGGATCATAAAGTAATGGACACCCGGGACGCCGGTGATTCCATTCGTCGCCGTCGTCGTTGCGTGGAATGCGAAGAGCGTTTTACCACTTACGAGCATGTGGCAGCCAGCATGCTGGTCGTCAAGAGCGACGGCCGGCGCGAGCAGTTTGATCGTCAAAAGCTACTCTCAGGCATTCAGACCGCGGCCACCAAGCGCCCCATCAGTTCGGATACGCTGGAGCTGATGGCCGCACAGATCGAAGATGAGCTGCAAAGCCTGGGACGGGCCGAAGTGCCGAGCCACAATATCGGCACGTTGGTCCTGGATCATTTGGCCCAAATCGACCAGGTTGCTTACATCCGCTTTGCCAGCGTTTATCTGGAGCTAACAGACCTGAACGACGTGTTGTCCGAGATCGATCGGGTCATGGGACGTTCGTCAGCCGGGTAGCGCGGAATGCCGATAAAGCAAGAGATGAGCGAACGGCCGCGCGCCCGTTCGCAAAAGAAAACACTGGTTGAAGCGGTAATTTGTCTGCCGATACATACGGCAATCTCCGCATCATTCATTGCACATTTGTAAACCTAACTTACCCCTAATTTCTATTTGTGTAGCTTGCGGAAGCGATGAAGCTTTCTGCTTTTTTTACCGCGTGCCAACGGCGTCGTGGCGGGCCTCTTATTCTCCTGCCCCCTTATCCTCCTGATGCGGTGCAGGAGCAAGTTGTAACAAGAAAGGCATTTTATGAGCAGTCAATCCGGTATTTCCAATCCTTCAAACGTCATGACGCAAGAAGCCGCCAAGGGAACCAACGGCAACGGAATCCGCGCACCCTACACAAACGGCAGCAACGGCAAGGCGAGCATTCAGGCTCCTGCGCTTATCGTCAAACGTGACGGACGCCAGGTCGAGTTTGACCCCGCCCGCATCGAGACCGCGCTCCTGCGCTGCTTTAACAGCTTGCCCAAAGAGCCGGACACGCCGCTGAATGAGCTGACCCAGCACGCCGTCAATATTGTGGCGGCCAAGTACAAAATTCCCAGCGTAGAGCAGGTCCAGGATATCGTGGAGATGGTGCTTCTGGCCGCGGGCGAATACGACGCCGCCAAGCACTATATTCTCTACCGGGCCGAGCGGGCGCGGATGCGGGTTGAGCGTCCTATCCCTGACGAAGTACGGGAGGCTTTTGCCGCTTCTGACGAGTACTTCCCGACTCAACTCCAGAAATTTCAGTTCTATGATAAGTACGCGCGCTTCAACTATGAAGAGATCCGACGCGAAACCTGGCTGGAAACGGTCAATCGCGCCGCCGCGTTCCTGCGCGAACTCTCGGAGGATAAGCTGCCCGACGAGGATTACGTCCGCCTGCGCGAGGGTATCCTCAACATGCAGGCCATGCCTTCCATGCGCCTGCTGGCTATGGCCGGCCCGGCCGCGCGCCGCAGCAACATCACCATCTACAATTGCTCCTACATGCCTGCGGATAGCCTGGACGCGTTTGTCGAAGCCCTCATCATTTCCATGAGCGGCTGCGGCGTGGGCTATTCGGTGGAGCGCATCTACGTGGAGCAGTTGCCGCGCATCACGCGTCAGACCGGCGCCCAAGCCCTGCCCTTCAGGGTTCCGGACTCGGCCGAAGGCTGGGCTGAAGCCCTGCGTCTGGGCCTTAACACCTGGATCGAAGGCGGCGACGTGGAATTTGACTTCACGGATGTGCGGCCCGCGGGCGCGCCCCTGCACACCAAGGGCGGCCGCGCGTCAGGTCCGGAACCTCTGCGCACCATGCTCAACTTCGTACGCGACCGCATCTTCGCCCGTCAGGGCAGCTTCCTGCGCCCGCTGGATGCGCACGACATCATGTGCGCGGTGGGGGGCGCGGCCGTTTCCGGCGGCGTGCGGCGCACCGCGATGATTGCGCTCTTCGACTTTGATGACGATGAGATGCGCCAGTGCAAAAACGCCAAAAATATCGTGGGCAACGAACAGCGCTGGAACGCCAATAACTCGGCCGTCTGGCCGGACCGGGATCTGAGCCAGGCCGAAATCACCCGCTATCTTCTGGAGATGGTGGAGTCGGGCACGGGCGAGCCGGGCATATTCAGCCGCCGGGCCGCCGTCAATACCCTGCCCGAACGCCGCATCGCCGCGGACTTCGGCACGAATCCCTGCGGTGAAATATTACTCAGACCGTACGAATTTTGTAATCTTAGTATCGCCGTGGCAAGGCCTGAGGATGATATTGAAACACTCAAGGAGAAGGTGGAGCTGGCCACCATCATCGGCACCATCCAGGCCATGGGAACCTACTTCCCGGGCCTGCGCGCGCAATGGCAAAAGAATTGCGAAGAAGAACGACTGTTGGGCGTGGATATCAACGGTCAGATGGACAGCGAACTGGCGCGTGATCCGCTGGTGCAGGATGAGTTACGCCGCCACGCGGTGAAGGTGAACAAGAAGTATGCCGAACTGCTGGGCATCAACCAATCGGTCTCCGTAACGTGCGTCAAGCCGTCGGGCAATTCTTCCCAATTGCTCAACTGCTCGCCGGGCGTACATCCCCGCTGGGCGCCCTATTACGTGCGCAACGTGCGGGTGGGAACCCATACGCCGGTCTACAAGGTGCTGCGCGACGCGGGCGTGCCCATGGATCCGGAAAACGGCCAGACCGCGGAAAATGCCACCACCTGGGTGGCCCACTTCCCGGTCAAGGCTCCCGACGGAGCCATCACCCGCAACGATCGCAGCGCGCTGGAGCAGTGTGATTATTGGCTCCAGGTCAAGACCCACTGGACCGAGCACAATCCCAGCGTGACCATTACCTATAGCGGGAACGAGGTTCTGGATATCATCAAGTGGGTGTGGGAAAACCAGGACAAGATCGGCGGCATGACCTTCCTGCCCGCATTTGACGCCCAGTACGACCAGATGCCCTACGAGGAGATTTCCCAAGAGGAGTACTACAAACTGGCGTCCAAGTTCCCCAATATCGACTTCTCCAAGCTCTGGCGCTATGAGCAGGAGGACTACACCACCGCGGCCCAGGAGCTGGCCTGCATGGGCGGTCATTGCGATATTATTTAGGTGCATTCGGATGGCACGCGGTTGACTGAAAAATAACTTGTGACACGTGAGGGCTGCGCGCGACAGCCGTCACGTGTCACAAGTCATCTTTCAGAAGACGGACCCATGCATTCCAGAGCGCCTGTTTTCGCTACTGGGGCGGCAAGTGATTATGGATGTGATGGCGAACGGCGTAGGCCGCGGCTTCGGCCCGGGAGGAGAGGTCCAGCTTGTTGAGGATAGAACTGACGTAGTTGCGCACCGTCTTTTCGCTCAAATAGACCTTGGCGGCAATCTCTTTATTGGTTAGCCCTTCGGTAATCTGGGCCAGGATATTGATCTCCTGATCCGTCAGCGTGGCAAAAGTCTCATCCTCTTCCCGCCGGGCATTCTCCCGTACGCGCTGAAAAACCCGCTGGGTGACGGCCGGATCGAGCATAGAGTCGCCCCGTCCCACCGTTTCCAGAGAGCGGACCAGGTCGTCGCTGCCGATTTGCTTGAGCACATAGCCCGATGCACCGGCGGAGATGGCCTCGAAGAGCATATCGTCATCAGCATAGGAAGTCAGAATGATCACCTTGACGTCAGGATGAGCGGAGACAATCTCCCGGGTCGCTTCGATGCCGTTCTTGCCCGGCAGGCGAATGTCCATGATGACAATATCAGGGTTGCAGTAAGCGGTCTTCTCCATCGCTTCCTGCGCGGTTGCAGCTTCGCCGACGATCTCAAATTGCTCATAACGCGCCAGGACGGTACGTAGACCGATGCGCACAACTTCATGATCGTCAACTAATAAAATCCGCAAACGCATTCCGTAGCCCATCCCAGAAGTTTATAAAAAAAACCGATAAAAAGTAAGCGACATAATTTTTGCGAATGGCGCAGATACCATCTCTTATTGTATCATAGGCCCATGCAGCATGAGGAACAACTACGCGCTATTACAGCAGCATCCGAAGCCGTCACTGCGGGGCTGGAACTGAATGATGTCCTTCAGGGCGTAGTCGATGCCAGTCGGCGATTGGTGCGGGCGCGCTACGCTGCGTTGGGCGTGCTCAACGAGACGGGCGACCAAATTGAGCAGTTCATTACGTCCGGCATTGACGAGACGACCCGCCGCAGCGTCGGTCCTTATCCCCAGGGTATGGGCTTGTTAGGCCACATCATCAACCACCGCAAGCCTCTGCGCGTGGATAAGATTAACGCTGATCCCCGAACGGCCGGCTTTCCGCCCAACCATCCTATTATGACCTCCCTGCTAGGCGCGCCCATCATTTCCCGGGATCGGGTTTTCGGCAATCTCTACCTTACCGACAAGATAACGGATAGCAGCGACGATAACGGTGACGGCAGTACGGTCGCGGCTCAGGTGGCCCCCTTCACACAGGAAGATCAGCAATTGGTGGAGCTTTTCGCCCGTCAGGCCGCCATCGCGATCGAAAACGCCCTGCTCCACCGGCAAAGTCATCAGTTGGTTATCGCCCAGGAGCGAGAGCGCTTTGCTATGGACCTCCACGACGGCATCATCCAGTCCGTTTACGCCGTGGGCCTTACGCTGGAAGAAGCGCGCTATCAACTGGACAGGGATACTTCCCTGGCCGGCGCGGCAATCGATGACGCCGTCGTGCATCTCAATGAAGTGACCGCCGACATTCGCAGCTATATCCTCAATTTGCGCACCAAGCGCTTAAATGCCGACGACCTGGGCACGGGCCTTCACAACCTCGTCCGGGAGCTGCGCGCCCATACTTTCCTCAGCGCTGAGCTGGATGTCGATCCCGATGTGAACGAACGCTTGACCGAAAAACAGACCGGCGAAATGCTCCACATCGCCCAGGAAGCGCTCAACAACATCCGCCAACACGCCCGAGCCAGACGCGTGATCATCAACTTGACCTACCGGGACAACAACGCGCTTTTGCGCATTGTGGATGACGGCAGCGGCTTTGATCACGCGGCCGTCAACTCGGGCAACGGCTTGGGTAATATGCAAGAACGAGCCGCTGCGCTGGGGGGCTACGCTGAGGTCCGAACAATTCCCCAGGAAGGCACGCTGATCCTCATCTCCATCCCATTTATCTTGGACTAACGTCCAGAACGCCGTCATCCCCGCCACAAATTTCTGAGAATATCTGAGGATAGATGTCATTACGCGGCAATGACGGATGTCCCTGTATTTTGGCGCGTACGATGAAGTATACTGCCGATGAAGGCAGTCCTCGCATTAGGCGGTTTGTATCCCGGCAGGAGTGAAATGTGAATCAACCGGCGATTATCACCGACCAACTCACGTTTGATTTTGGCGCGTTACGCGCTGTGGAGCGACTTTCCCTGACCGTGCGTCGGGGGGCGATCTATGGGCTGTTGGGCCCTAACGGCGCAGGCAAGACGACCGTCATTCGCCTGCTGCTGGGTCTGCTGGAGCCGACATCAGGCGTTGCCCGGGTTTTGGGCATGAAGACAACCCATTACGGCGGTGACATCCGCCGGCGCACGGGCGCATTGCTGGAGGGCGATAAGCTCTACGAAAATCTGACCGCGCTGGAAAATCTCCGGTACTATGGCCGGCTCCGTCAGATGAACGAACAGGAGAGCCTTGCCCGCAGTCAGGAATTGCTGGTCGGTTTTGAGTTATGGGACCGACGCGATGAGCCCATTCAGACCTGGAGCCGGGGCATGAGAAAGAAGCTGGCGGTTGCGCGTACGCTGCTCAATCGCCCCGAACTCATCCTTCTTGACGAGCCCACCGGCGGACTGGATCCGGTTGCTACAGCCACTCTCTATAGCCAATTGCAAGAATTTTCCGTCCGGGAAGGGACGACCATCTTCCTGACCACCCACAAGCTGAGCGAAGCCGAGCAGCTCTGCAATGAGGTCGCCATCCTCTACGCGGGGCGGCTCATGGCGGAGGGCCCCGTGGCCGAGCTGCGTGCGCTGGGCGCCGCGCCGCTCCTCCTCATCCGCGGGGACGGATTTAACGAAGCAATGGTAGCGCTGCTGGCGCGTCGTCGGGAGGTGGTTGATATTCGAATTCAGCCCCACAGCCTGCTCATCGAACTGGCCGACGCCGACACCCATATTTCTCCGCTGATTAACCTCCTCGTCGAATCCGGCGCCGACATTGAAGAAGTGCAGCGCACCAACGCCAGCCTGGAAAGCGTAGTAATGCGCCTGGTGCGGGAAAAAAAGGCCGACCAGGACATCGCACTGGCGGTATAAGCGGGGCGGCAGGTGGCAAGTTGCAAGTTGCAGGCGGCAAGCCGCAGGTTGCCCCGCTCGCCCACCCACTCTACGCTTACCTGCCACCTGCCACCTGCCTACCTGCCACCAGCCTACCTGCCTACCTGCCACCTGCCTACCTGCTCCCCTGCTTGACAAACCCCTCGCCCCCGTCTAGCATTGGCGTGACATAACCCTCCCGATGCACGACAATTGGAATTGACCAATCAGCCGGTAAACAAAGCAACAAGTCAGCGAGACAGCAAAGGAGACAGAGCATGTCCGATGTTATTCGAGCGTGCGTAGATCGCGTGATTCCGACTGCGCGGCGGATGGAAGCCCAGGCGCTGGCCGAAGCGGAAAACCCGGATAATCTCATTCCGCCGGGTGAGCCGGCGCCCCTCTCCGGCGCAGTCGATACGCGCAAGTTATGGAAAGTGGGCCGGGTGCTAAACGTGGCGTTTGTGGACGGCATTCCCGCGGTGCAGCAGAAGGTCGCCGACATTGCGCTTACGTGGACTGAATTCGCCAACATCGGCCTGGATTTCGGCGATAATCCCAATGCAGAGATTCGTATCTCCTTTGCCCAGCCCGGCTCCTGGTCCTACATCGGCGTGGATGCGCTCCTCATCGAGCCGCCCAATCCCACCATGAATTTCGGCTGGCTCACGCCCGCAACAAACGACGAAGAGTATCAGCGGGTGGTGCTCCACGAGTTCGGCCACGCATTGGGCATGATCCACGAGCATCAGAATCCGGCCAATGAAATTCCGTGGAACCGGGAAGCGGTGCTGGACTATTACATGGGCCCGCCCAATAACTGGGCCAAACATCAGGTAGAATCCAACATCTTTCAGGCTTACGCCAGGCAGCACACCAAGTACACGGATTTCGACCTGCTCTCAATCATGCGCTACCCCATCCCCAGGGAGCATCTGGCCGACCCCGCATGGGGCGCGGGGCATGATGTGGAGTGGCAGAATTATCAGCTTTCAGAAGTAGACAAGCAGTTTATTGCCGAATGCTATCCGTTTGACGAGTGAGGCGTGACGAATGAAACGTGATGCGTGACAGCGCATACCTTCACGCATCACGCGTCAACTATTCGCGTCTCCAGCGTCAGTCAACCATCTGAAATCCGATTGAACCTGATTTATCGACGCTGACGACAGGAAGAAAAACGCATGGATTACGCGGAAATGGCGCTGGAAGAACTGCTGGCCCTGGAATATGATCTGACGTCAGCGGTAGAACGGTTGGCGCAGCAACCCTATATAGAAGTCGGAACGGAGCTGCTCAGCGCCCAGGATCAGCTCTACGCGGTGGAAAAAGCCCGAAGCCGAGCCGAGCAGATCGAGCGCACGGCGCAGGCAGAAACCGAAACCACAGGAGAAATCGTAGAGGAAGCCGGGGAAGAGGCCGCGTCGCCGCAGGACGCCGGCCCCACAAAAGTGATGCGCGGCGGGAAGACGCGCCGCAGCCTGGGCGGCGAGCAGATCAAGGAACGCGTGCGCGGCATGACCGACGAAGTCAGCATCGAATACACCATCAATCTGCCCCGGGTGCCCACCAGCGTTTATAACTTGCTGGACGTGACGGAAGAGCCTCTCCTCTATTGCGAGTTTACGCGTACGGACGGCGCGGCTTTCGGCGGCGCAACTTTCGGCAGCAGCGCAAGGCGAGACGGTTCCCGCCGCACCTTCATGAACGATTCGAGCCGGCGCTACCGGGTGCGCTCCTTTATCCAGCACTTCTCGTCTGACGCGGTGAACATCGTGACGCTGGAGCCGGGAGAAACCGTAACCGTGCGCCAGTTGCCCACCCTGCTGCCGGACCGGGTGGCGCAAATCAACGAGCTGACCCGGGCGACCCTTCACATCATCATCGAACGCCAGAAAGCCGCGGATTCGCCCGAGTGGCTGCTGGAGACCCACGTTACCGAGCCCATTTGGCTGCTGGCCAAGACCTCGGCGCCCCAGGCGTCCCTGGATCCCAGAACCGGCAAGTGGACGGACCTGACCCGCTACATGGGCGCGTTCGTCACGCCCAATACGCCGGCCGTAATCGGCTTTCTGCGCACCGTGGCCGACGGTCATCCTGACAAGCAGCTCAGCGGCTACCAGGGTGATGTGCGCTCCCAGGTCGAGGCCATCTACACAGCCCTGCGACAGTCGGGTATGATTTATGTCAATTCAGTTATGGATTTTAATCCTGGCCGACGCGCCCAGAGCCAGCGGGTGCGCCTGCCCAGCGAGAGCCTGAGCCAGCGCATGGCCAACTGCATTGACGGCGTGGTGCTCATGGCCAGCCTTATTCAGGGCATTTCCGTCAATCCCTGCATTGTGGTCCTGCCCCGCCATGCCCTGGTGGGCTGGGAGACCGGGCCCCAAAGCGATACGTGGGAATATGTGGAGACGACCATGTTGGCTACCCACGACTTTGAGACCGCGGTAAAAGTGGGCAACAGCCGGGTAGCGACCCACCAAAAGCGCTTCGAGGATACGGGCGATCCCGCCTGGTACCGTCGCTGGTCCCTACGCGATTTGCGCACTATTTACGGCATTATGCCCCTGGAGTGAGAAGTGAACGCATGATGCATGACCCGTGACAGAATTCATCGCGGGCAACACATTACGCATCACCGGCCCGATTGGCCTGATTCTCATCCAAACGCTCTTCCACAATCTGGGTGAAACGATCCCGGACTTCGCCGTTCTCACCCAGCAGTTCGGCAAAAACATCCCCGTCCAGGGCTGCCAGTTCGACTTCGCCTGCGGGCGAAGCGATCAGCGTCGCGCGGTTGCTCCCGCCGCGCAGCAGTTCAATCTCGCCGAAGTACTGCCCCGGCCCCAGAATGGCCGCGGTTACATCGTTCCCCCGCAGGTCCTTGACCAACACTTCCACGTGCCCCTTGGTAATGAGATAGAAATGTTCGGGCGCATCTCCCTCCTGCAAAATCGCTTCGCCGGGCGCATAGTGAAGCGTCTCCAGCTTTTCCATGGCGTACAGCAAAAGATCCTCATGCAGCAGGGGAAATGCGTCGGCCAGGTATTCATCGATGATGCGACCGTCGGCCAGCACAATGGTGCGCGAGACGCGTTTGGCCAGGTCCTGATCGTGGGTCACCATGATCATGGTCGTGCCCTGATCGATGAGCACCTCAAAGAGGTCGAAAATTTCGTTGGCGGTTTTAGAGTCCAGGTTGCCGGTGGGTTCATCCGCCACCAGGAGAAGGGGATCGTTGGCCAGCGCGCGGGCAATGGCCACCCGCTGCTGCTGACCGCCCGACACTTCCGACGGCAGTTTGTAGGCGTGCTCGGCAATGCCCACCTGGTCCAGCAGATGGAGCGCACGTTCCTTGCGCGCCCGGCCGCGGTAGGTGTCGCAAAAGTCCATGGGCAGCATGACGTTGTCAATGATACGGATGGTAGGCAGGAGTTGAAAAAACTGGAAAACAATGCCGATGTTCTTACCGCGCCAGGGAGCCAGCGCGCCTTCCCGCAGATCAGCCAGGTCCGTATCGCCGATGAGCACCCGCCCTGACGTGGGGCGATCAATGCCGGTAATCATGTTGATGAGGGTCGATTTACCACTGCCGGACTTGCCGATCACGGCCACGAATTCGCCCTTGTCCACGGCAAAATCGATCCCTTTGAGGGCAGGAAAGTCGCCTGCAGGCGTTTGGTAATTCTTAATGATCGCCTGCAACTCAATGAAATGGCGGTTGCCGTGACGATAGCTGCCGTCGCCGTCGGCATTTGCCTGTTGTTTCTGCTGCCGTAATCCTGCAAACATGCGATATATGCTCCTTGCCGCGCACCGAGGTCAGATCGTCTGACCAATCATCCCGAGAATGAGCCGCGCTGTCAAATTCCACGCGTAAAAATCTTCGTTCCCTCGACAATACGTGGATTAAAGCGCAGATGACGCGGAAACGGCGGATTCCGACGAATTCTTTGCAGAATCCGTCAGAATCCGCCGTCGCGGCAGGCAATACAATGCGCAAGCTAATCCAGTTCGGCGTCAACACCGCGGTAGGAATCATGCTTGCTCTGGCAGAGGCGGCAGCGGTTGAAACCGCAGCCTGCTACGGAAAACCGGCTCAAAGCCGGTTCGTGCAGCGGAGACTTACGTGCTTCAGCGCGTTTCCCATAGCAGAGCCGACTTCATCCGGCGGCCTGACCCCACGAAACCTCAGAGAGCCGGATTGGCTAACGGGACAGCCCCGGTCGCAGGCCCAGGCGCAAACCCGGCTGCAAAACGGCGCGCGGCGGGGCAGGGGCTGCCTTCTGCTCGTCAACGACTACTCCGTTTACCGGCGCTTCCGCTTCAACGGCTTCTGCCTCAACTGTTTCCATATCAACGGCTGAGGCGTTTCCATTTTTCCCGGGAAGTTTTTCAGCCATATCGACCGCCGCTTGCGCATCAACATCCTTATGCTCCGTTCCGGGCCCGGAAGGCAATATTTGTGCCACAACAACCTCCTCATGCTAGGCATGCAACAGCCTGAAGAAGCGACGCCCGCAAACGGGGCCTTGTCGCTTTCAGTCAGACAACCTGATTGGATGACGGGCAAACGAGGGAGCAGAATGGCGAATGGGGGAGATGGCCAATACAGTATGCGGGGAAAGCGTGACGGGTTTGCCGGTTCCGGGCATAACGACGCCCAAACCAGGCCAAAGTTACGCAAAATTCAGACGTCCGCTTCTCCAGACGACAGCGTAATCAGGTCGCCTTCGATGCGAGCCGGGTCATCGGTGATCAGAAGGGCGAAATCTTCGGGCGTCAAGGAGAGAAGGGGAAAGGCAGCCTGGTAGAGTTCGTCGGCGACAATGGCGGCCAGCGCAAAGAAGCTGTCCACGCCCGTAGTGAGGATGGCAGCGGGCGCCGTGCCTGCCGCCACGGCTTCCAACAGCACGGCGGTGGTGGTGGAAGAGCCCCGGGTATGGGGCAGGGCCAAAATCCGGCCCGCAGCGACTTGCCCGGCTAAAGGATGGCGCTGATCGATAATCGTGCCGGTTCGGTAGTCATAACCGCCCCAAAAGGAAAGGGGCTCCCGGCTCACCAGCAGCCTTCCCCTGGCCTGGCCGGGAATGACGACCTGCGCCCGAATCACCCGGCCCATAGCGTCTCGTCCCGGACCACGACGCCCGCAACAGCCGAATTGACGCAATCTTCCAGACTGCCGAAAGTGACGTCGGTTTCCAACATGCCGGGCGAATAGTAGGCGTACTTGGCTGAGTTGGTCATAATACGCTTGATGGCAGGCGGCAGCATAGGCGTGGTGAGGATACAGGTGTCCACCGTCAATTCGCCGCCAAAGGCGCGTAAGGCGTCCAGGTGGCCGGCGCGCTGGGCCAGCATGGACATCATGCGGCTGGTCGTGACCAGGAAGCGCACATCCGAATGACGAGTGCGCCCGGCCAGCAGCGGCGCAAGGGCCGCAAACTCGGCCAGGGAAAAGTGGGGACTGCCCAGCACGACCATATCCAGGGCCGCTCCCGCACGGGTGGTCAATTCCCGGCGCGCTTGCCGAAGATGCGGGAGCGTGATCTCCATCACCTGCGCGGGAGCCTGATGTTGGAGGGCCTCATCCAGCGTGGCGGCTTCAGGCGTGATGCCCGCGATATGGAAGAGGGCCACTGCGCCCGATGATGCGCCGCCCGCGGCCAGGGCCTTGAGCTGATCTTCGGTAGGCCCCACGCAAAAGCCGTCGAGAACCGGTACCCGCTCACCCGCCAGCTTGCCCATAAGGTGGCCCAAAACGGGATAGAAGCTGTCATGGGCCTGGAGAGCCGGGGGAATGTCCGCAAGGCGCAGCAGGAGAGTAGCCCGGCGATTCTCTGTAAGATGCAGCCCGGCCGCAGGCGCACGCCCGGTGATGGCGCAGCAAATATCCAATAGATCGGGGTATCGTTCCGTGCGCGCGCCGATGACGGAATTGGCGAAAGCAATGGCGTTGGACTCGCCCCAGGCGATCTGTTGACCGAAGCGGGGCCTCCACTCGGTTTGGTAAGGCGCACAGGTCCAGGTGGGCGTGCAGCCCATAGACTGGTAGGCGACCATCTGCCGATGGGCTTTCTCCGCCCACGCCCGAGGAACGGCCCACTCGTGCCAGTGACTTTCATCCACGCCGCTTACGTTGAGGGTGGTAGGGACGCGCACCTGCGCGCCCAGCTCGGCCAGGCGCTCGGCGTACTCCAGCCCGGCGTCGCCGATGTAGAGGCTGCTGTCGATGTGCGCGCCGCTAATGTCCAACAATTCGGTTGCGCCGTAGACGGACGCCATGCGCGCCAGGATCGTCATGGCCATACGCGGGGCCGGCCCGGCCCGGCCGTCTAACATGCGCTGGTCCTGAGAAGAGAGGTGCAAGGTCATGGGGAGGCAAAGATTTGAAAAATGATTGAATTGCTGATTCGATCGCTTTGACTGCAAATATCATGGCACAAGAGAGACGGGTATGCAACCAACCATACGCCAGATCTGCCCAATCAAAAAACGCTGCCCCAGCCAAGGGCGGCGTTTTTCATCGTGGAGCAGGGTTTGCATCCGCAGCGGAATTAGCCGACATGGCCGCCTCCATAGCTGCGGCGTTGGGGCGCAACCTGGACCTTCATACGATGGCCAATCCGTTCTAAAAGCGTCCCCGTGCGATAGAGCAGGGTCGTTTCCGGATCCCGGGGATATGCAACGGCTCCCTCAGGACGATTGCGTAAAATGCGCTTTATTTCTTCTTCACGCGCCTTCAACGCAGTATCAGTTTCAAATTGGTAAAGCATAGAAAACATAAGTAACCTCTCATTGCTAAATTAGCTTGCGCCGCACGCTCCTCTGTGCAGCAACAGCCTGACAAAAAAGAACGCCCGTAGACCCATGTCTACAGACGTATTTTGAGCTGCGCACGGGGAATCCGTCACGCAGCCAAACGAAAGTATACGCCGACAAACAAAAAGAGGCAAGACCAAAGTTGTACGATTAAGCTACGTTTTTTCTTGTGCAGAATCGACAACTTTCGGACGCATCGCGCTGCATCAAAAAAACGCCGCCCCCGGGCAGAGGCGGCGTTCATCTTGGAGAAGGGTCATCGTTCATGATGCAGTCAGCCGGCGCTGCCGCGCCCATAGCTGCGGCGCTGGGGTGCGACGACCTGGACCTTCATGCGATGGCCGATGCCTTCCAGAAGATTGCCTACCCGGTAAAGCAGGGTTTCTTCGGGATGCTCCTGACGCAGAATCGCATCAGCCAGGCGTTCCTGCTGGATACGGGCGATTTCCTCTTCGCGCATCTGCTTCACAACATCCATACTGTATTGGTTCCACATAAGTCACCTCATTGTGTAGTGCGGCTGCGATATGTACGCAGCAAAAAACAAAAAACAAACGCCCGCAGACGAAAGGTCTACAGACGCATTTTGGGCTGCGTACGGGAAAGCCATACGCAACTAAATGAAAGTATAACGCAATGCGTTAAAAAAATCAAGTCCAAAAGCCTACGATTTGGCTTTTCTCTTTCACCATCTCCCGGGTATACTGGTCCGGCACTGGATGACCCGGAATTCAGCATCACACGAAAGAATCGACTATGACAGCCAACTCATCAGGAGGCGGCAACAAAAAGCTGACCAGCGGCGGCCTTATCGCCATCATTATTGCCGTGGTGGTTGCCCTGGCCGGCGGCGGCAACTTTTTTGACACCCTGAATCAGGTCAACGAAGCCATAACGCCGGCCACAGTTACCGTCATTGCGGCGGAGATGACCCACACCGCGGCCGACGGGCCTGCCGCGACCGCGACCGTCGCAACGGCCACGCGCGCGGCAGCCGCGCCCCAGGCGACGCCACGCGTCTCCCGCAGCGGATTGCCGCTCATCCCCTACGCTGAGTTGCCGCCCGAGGCCCAGGACACGCTGGCGCTCATCAAAAGCGACGGGCCCTTCCCCTTTGACCGGGACGGCCTGACCTTCCAAAATCGGGAGGGCATTCTGCCCGGCAAGCGCGCCGGCTACTATCAGGAGTACACGGTTATTACGCCCGGATCTTCGGACCGGGGAGCGCGGCGCATCGTCACCGGGGCGGAGGGCGAAATCTACTACACCGACGATCACTATGACAGCTTTCGCGAGGTGAGCTTCTGATGTGGCAACTGGAGAAATTACTCAGCGGCGATCCTGCGCCCGGCATTTATCGCTATGCTGGCAAGGAGCATCCGGCCGATCTACGCGAGGACCTGGCGATCTTCGGCTGGGAACTCTTCTATCTCGACGGGCGGAGCGTACGTGACAAACAGTCATTTTTGCAGGCCGCGGGCGCGGCCATGGATCTCCCGGCCTACACCGGCAAAAACTGGGATGCGTTTGAGGAAGTAATCCGCGATCTGGATACAGAATATACGGAGGGCTATGTGCTGCTCTTTGAGTACCCGAGTAATTTTGCCGCCGACGCGCCCGAAGATTGGGCGACGGCCAAGTCCATCCTGCAGGACGCCTGCCGCTTTTGGACCGGGGAGGGCCGGCCGTTCTACGTCCTGCTGCGGCGGGTGGATAGAGGGATGAGGGAGATCCCCATGCTGTAAGCGGGGATATCGTAGTAGATGTTTAGCGTGATGCGTGACCGGATTGCTTGCAATCCACTGTCACGTATCACGTTCATACATGGCCAGCAGCTGCCCGGCCCCGTCCAGCGCCCCGAGATCCAAACAGAGCGAAGCGGGCGTCATGCTGACGCCGCCGCCCAGAAGCGATCCGCTGACCAAGGGATCATAGACTTCGCCGCCCAGAAGGCGATTGGCCGTCGTCAGATAGAGGCGGTCAATGACGCCGTCGGCCAGGAGCGTATGATGGACCCGCGGCCCGGCCGCGCTATAGATAATGCCGTATCCCCGCCCGGCCAGCCCGTCAATAAACCGACTGCCCGCAACGTCCTCTTCTCCCGCAAGAAAAACCTCCGCTCCCGCTTCTTCCAGCGCGCGCATACGGACCGGATCCGCGGCCGCGGTTGTGGCGACGATAACCCGTCGCCCGTCGCTTAACAGCCGGGGGGCAATGGGAAAGTCTAAGTCACGGCTCATAACCGCGTAATCCGGATAGGGAGAGAGTCCCCGCTCCCCGCGCCAGTCCGTGATATCCCTGAATTCCGCTTTGTCGTAGACCTCCACCAGCTCCCGCACCCTGCCGGCGGCCGTCTCGCGCAGGTGGCCGCTGCTGGTGACGATAACGTCCGCCTGGACGGCCAGTTCCTGAAAGAGACGCCAGTCCCGGGGATTGGCGATGCTGCGCGGGACGCCCATACCGTTGCCGCTGGGTCGGGGCAGCGCGATGCGCCCGTCCAGGCTGACGATGAAGTTGGTGTAGACAAAGGGGGCGCGGGCGTGGCCCAGCCGCCGCACGTCATGGTCGAGGTAAAGACCGGCCAGCGGCCGCTCCTGCGCAGGAGGCGGATAGAGGGCCAGGACGGAGCCGCCGGACGTCATGCTTGCTCCGGGATGGGCGGTAATGACGCCCCGGTTTCGGTGACGATGCCCGCGATTTCCTCCACGGTCTTATCCAGGTACGAGTGAACGCCGTCCACGGTCGTATCGGCGTCCAGGTAAGAGCCGGGACCGTTGTGAGTCATGTCGCCCATATGAATGATGGTCACGCGATCCTCTTCCCGCGCCTGATTCCAAAAAGAGTTTTTCATAATCGGCCAGCGACCGGGGAAAATGATGCGACCGAGACGCTCAACCTTATCCCTGGAACCGTGAATATGGTAAATGTGCTCAACATCAACCTGACCGGGATCGGAGCAAAAGACGCCCGCCAGAGAGATAATCCGCACGGGCGCGTTCAGCTTTTCGGCGACGAGGGAAGCGCAGCCCATAGCGATCTGCCCGCCGCCGCTATAGCCCAGCAGATAGACGGGCGTACCCGAACCGAACGGATAGCCGTGACGCGCCAAGCCGTGGAGGACAATCTCCGTCGTCCCCCGGTCGTACATGACGCCGTAACGGTGATCGGATGAGACCATGACCTGGAACATGTTGCGCACGTTGCCGATGAGGCCCCACGGTCGGCGGGCTTCTTTGCCCCGGAAAACCAGACGCCAAAACGCGCTAAAGATCCGGTTGCCCGTCAGCGCGGTGTTGGTCACCGAGTAGGGATAGATGTCATCTACGATTTCTATTTGGGGCAGGCGGACGATCAGGTGATCCAGAAATACCCGCTCTTCGGGAATATGCACTTCGGCTTTCATGCTGCCGATGCCGGTGAGAAAAACCACAAAGCGGCTATCGGAAGAAAGCGGCCCCGTCACCGGATCCAGAGAAAGCCCGTGGCGATCTGCCGACGGGGAGGGAAACCAGCCCGCCCACCAGCCCAAAGACTCCAGCGGGGCGAGTACGGCCATCATGACCAGCGCAATCGCAAACAGGGATAAGACGGCAACAATAAAATTCATGATGATTTGCCCTCGTCAGATTGGCCGTTCTCGGTTGACTGGGGCGCGTCGGGCTTATTATTCGTCATCGCCAGGGTAATCTGGGTCACGGCTTCATTCACGTCCAACATGAGCTTTCTGCCCGACGTAACATCCATGGCCCAGTGCGCGATACTATTCAAGAGCCGCCCCGTTAATGCGCGGATGAAAAGGACGCTCACCAGACCGATGACGGCCAGGGAAACGGCTTGATTAAATTCAACCCCATCCAGCCGTCCGATATAGACCGCCATGAGGCCATAGGACCAAACGTAGAGGATCTGAAGAATCGGCTGGCCCGCGTACGGTAAGAAGCCGAGAAAGCCCAAAAGCAGGGGAATATAACTGACGCCAATGACGATAAAGAGCATTTTGCTGGGCACGGCCGCAGCCAATATGCGGGTGGAGAAAAGCCAAAAGAGCGTCACCCAAATCAGGAAATTGACGGCGTTGAGCAGCGCGCTGATCAGGAGACTGAGCACAAAGCGCATCGGCTTGACCTGATTGGCGAAGAGCACCACGCTCTGGCCAATGGCCTCTGACAACCCGGCCAACACGACCAGCCAAATCACCAGGCTCCTCCAGTTCGCTGCCGAGGAGAGCAACTCAATCGGATCGGCCGAGCCCGTGAAAAAGGCGGCAATAATGTCCCATACCTGAACGCGGGACGCGGCAACAAGTGAAGCAATCATGAAAGCTCCTTCAACCCTCCTCCTTCGACCCACGTTTGGAGCGGCCCCCTGGCATACTGATAGCCTGCATCGGCAATGTCGGCATAGGCGTCAAAGTCAAACAGGCTGTAATCTCCCACCGGCGGCTGGAGGACGATATCCGCATGGGCCAGCTGGCCGGGTACGGCATTGATGCTGCCCAGCGCATTGGCGCGCATCATGATGCTGACAATCGAGGGCGCATGCAGGTTATCGACAAAGGGGTTGAGCCGCCGCCGCAGCACTTTCCAGCCGCTGAGCGATTCTCCATACGCAAATCCTTTGGCGTCCCGCTTGGTAAAGCCCAGGTCCACAGCAATGACCGGTCCTGAATCAACCATGGTGCGAACGACATCCGCAGGCGTATTGTCAAAAACGCCGCCGTCAATCAGCAGATCGCCCGAATCCGTCAGGGCGGGCGGCATGACGCCCGCGATGGCCGTGCTGGCCCGCACGGCATGATGCAGCGGACCGCGTCGGTGGACAGTCATTTCGGCCCGGGTGAGATTACCGCTGATGGTAAAGGGCGCGATCCACAAATCCTCCATCATGACGTTCCCAAACACCTCACGATACGCTGCGTTGAGGCGTTCGGCACTCGTCACCGACGTAAAAGGGAATGTGGGCTGCATCCAAATGCGCTTCTGCATGAGGCGCGTGCGCGCAACCTCTTCCATCTTGTCTACGGTGTAACTCTGGGCATAGAGCGCGGCGATGATGGAGCCGGCGCTGGTGCCGCCCACCACGTCGGCCTGGATGCCCATCTCTTCCAGCGCGCGGGCAACGCCCGCACACGCGGCCGCGCGCATGCCGCCGCCGCCGAAAACCAGGCCGATTGCCCGCCCCTGGACAAACCGGACCAGCCGATCCATGCCCCGACCGCTGTCCAACGCCACATGATGATGACGCGTGATGGTCCGGGCGTCAAGCCAGGCCGCGGTATTTTGAAATGCGTCGCTCTCCCGCGGGCGGAGGAGCGCCAGTTCCCGGGGCGGCAAAAGGTTCGGGTGATCCAGGTTGTCGATGGCCTGCTCGGCCGGGCTAAGGGCCGGCGTATCATCGGTGCGGCCGACAATGAGCAGGCGATCAGCCTGTTCCGCCACGCGCCGGGTCCAGTTGGGATAGGCGTCGTCGGCCAGATAAAAGAGGGTCGAATACCGGGCGGCCTGGGCCTGAAGCCAGTCCACGAAGCCGTAGGCGTTCACCACGGCTTCCAGGGGCGGTCCGCCGTATTGGGCCAGTTCGGCCTGAGCGTCGGCCGGCGTGATGAGGCCGACTGAGTCTCTTCTGCCCAAGGCATTCGCCAACTGACGGGCGAAGGCTTCCACGTCGGCTGACGCGGGCACGATGGCGATCACCTTGCCGCCGGGCGCTATGACCCGCCCCGTCTCCACGGCTTCCATACGCGTCGCCATGTCGGAGAGGAGCCGGATCATAATCTGGGGCTTGCGACCGACCAGTTCAGTCAGCGCGGCGAGGGGCAGCAGGCAGACGTCACTGTCCTGCAGGGCATAGGCCGATGTTTCATGCTCTCTTCCCTGCACCAGGGAGCTTTCGCCCAGCAGGCGGCCGTCTCCATAGTCGGCCAGAATGCGCTCATCGCCGTCCGCCGTTTTGCGTACTGCCCGCATTCGGCCGTCAACCAAAATGTAAAGATACTCCGACGGATCGCCCTGGCGGAAGAGCGTCTCGCCCCGGCGCACGTAGCGCCAGACGAGTGCGCCCGTCACCGGCTGAAGCAGGTCATCGACCGCGGGATCGGCCGGTGCCGCCGCGCCCGCGGCGGCCGTACGGGCGGCCAAGGTCGCTTCCACTTCCCCGCGCAGAGCGGGGTCATGGGGCAGCAACTCCTGCCAGTCAGGGCGCGTCTCTTCCAGCGCAGCCGCGGTGAGGGGCGGCCGCTCCCTGGTTGGCGGCAAGTTGAGCAGCAGCCGCGCGGCCTGACTGCGCTTGGCCAAAATATGGGTCACACGGTCTATGATGAGATCGGCCAGCAAAGTCGGATCCGTGGTGAGATAAGCGGGAGAAGAAGGTTCGTTTATCATGCAGACATTGTGCCCGCGGAAGGGGATGACGTCAATATTTATGCGGGGCGGGGGAAGGGATCATCGGAGCGACGCCGGGTTCAAGCCCCTTGCATCGGGCCTGAACATCCTCCATAATCATATGCGCGTGCTGCTGCGCACGCGCAGCCTGTGCGCTAACGCACAGCAGGACGCCCCCGCAACCGTTACAATTCAGGAGAAAGCACGTGGACAAGCGACTAGCCCAGCGGGTGATGACGTTGCAAGGCATGCCCTTGTTTCAAGAACTTAACGAGGCCGACCTGGAAAAGCTCGCCCAGGCGCTCCAAACGCGCACCTATAACCGGGACGAAATTATCTTTCGTCAGGGCGATCCCTACCGGGAGCTCTATCTGGTAATCAAGGGCAAGGTACGAGTCTACAAAATCAGCCCCGGTGGTGAGGAAACGACCATCGCCATTTTTTCTACCAATGACGTAATCGGCGAATTAGCCGCGCTGGATGACAAGCCCCGCTCGGCGACAGGCAAAGCCATGAGCCCGGTGACGCTCCTGATTATGAGTCAGCAGGCTTTTCTTGACCACATGCGCACCATGCCCGGACTGGCGCTGGGGATGGCCCGGGTCCTCGCGGCCAAACTGCGCTGGACCGCGGCCTACGCCGAATCCATCGCCCAGTTTGACGCGGCCGGCCGCTTGCTCCACATCCTGCTGGTCAACAACGATCGCTACGGCGAAATGCTGGAGCCGGGCAGGCGCTATCGCATCAACCTGGGCCTCACCCAAAGCGACCTGGCCTCCATGGTCGGGGCGCGGCGGGAATGGGTGAATCGAATTCTGAGCGACTGGCGACGGCGCGGGCTGGTCGAATTTGACCGGGGCGTCATCACCATCCTGGATCTTCCCCAGGTTGTGGCCGAACGGGATAGCCGCATCGAAGCCAATATGGCCGGCGATGAATGGTAGAACAAGAGAGGTCTATGCCACCGGTCAGGCAGGAGTGAAGCGTAATCCGCGGAGGGCGACGGCAAGAGGCAAACAGCATAACGCTCGATAAATAGGGCGGTTGCCATGGCAACCGCCCTATTTATCGGGGCGGATTTACGTTTGGGGCATGGTTGCGATGAGCTTGTGCAGCTCGCGCACGACGTCATCAATGCGGCGCTTGTAGCGCAACATTTCGCGACGACATTCTACTTCAGCGCTGTTTTCGGTTTTGAAGCTCCGCAGCGTTTCCTCTAATTCAACATCAACGCGCAATTTGCTCATATTCACCGGATTGCCGCGCAGATACTCGCGTACCTGACGGGCGATGCTGGTGTCATAGTAGGTTAAATCATTGTGCAGATCGACGAGCCGATCCGACGCAATTGCGGGCATCGGCATCGACCGGACGGTTTCCCAGGCTCGGTTTAACTTACGTCGGTTCACGTTCTTCTGTCCACGGGTAAAATGAATGAACATGACGGCAATATAGAAAAAGCCGGCAATAGGATGCGAAGAGTAGAGGCTGTCTCCACGCGCCGGGATTATAACAGGTGGAGAAACAAAAACCGAAAATTTCAGAAGGTCGGGATTTTTTTGATCTGCACGTCTACTTTGCCAACCGCGCCAATCGATGCTATCGTCCAACGATACTCGCTTGGCTTGCCGGGCCGCGCTAACATTATTTGACAGCGTCACTTCACTTGAGTCTATGCCAATTTGAACCTATGCCAAACGCTGACTGCATGATCCTGCTGGCTGTGCTGCTGCCGCCGACCGCGCTCCAAATTCTGGGCAACGTCGTAGAAGAGCAGACCATCACCACGCCCTACGGCGACGTGGGGCCGCTGGCCCTGCGCATGCCCCTTGACGGCCCGCCGGTTTGGATTGCACCCTACACCGGACTGCCCGACCGTACGGACCCCCGGGCGACTATCTTCGCGGCCCGGGAATTAGGCGCGCGGCGCATTCTGGGCTGGGAGCAGGGTGCGGGTCTTAGCCCTACTCTGGAGCCGGGCCATTCGGTAGTTGCCGAAGATTACATCGACTGGACGCGTCGCGGTCCCGACACTTTTGTGGAACGACGCCGGACCGATTTTGACGCCGACGCGCTGGCCCGACGGCCCGCCTTCTGCCCGGAGATGAGCCAGGCCTTGCACCGCACACTTCCCCACGCGACCAACGGCATCTATCTGGCGACTGACGGCCCCCGCCGGGAAACGCCTGCAGAGGCGCGTCTCTATCACCGCCTGGGCGCAGATGTGCTGGGGCACAATCTCGTCCCGGAGGCAGCGCTGGCTCAGGAGTTGGGCCTCTGTTTTGCCGGTCTCATCACGCTGGGGGCCCGGGGCGCGGATCGCACGCCTTCTCCGCGTCGCAACGTGGTGCGCGGCGAACTTCATGCGATCCTCAATGCATTGCCCGGTTATCTGGCCGGCCTGCGCGACGCACCGACGTGCAGTTGTGCGGAATAAACCCATAAATCCTGGTGGAGATTCACATATCAACCCTGACAGAGACAGGTCCGCCGAATTTCCGATGCGATATCTCCGCCGACTGCTACTATCCGAATCCGTTATCGACCTGTTACGAATAGAAAACAAATAGAAAGCGAATTTTTTATGACCGCCACCCACGATTTTGAACTCGTACGCGAGGAAACCATTGAAGAGTATGACCTCCAGGCCCGCATCTATCGTCATGTCGGAACGGGCGCGGAACTGCTTTCCATCATCGCCGATGACGAAAATAAAGTTTTCGGCGTCTCCTTCGCCACGCCGCCTGCGGACTCGACGGGCATCGCGCACATCATGGAGCACGCAGTTCTGGGCGGTTCGGAAAAATACCCCCTCAAGGAGCCGTTCGTCCAGCTAATCAAAGGCTCCCTCAACACCTTTCTCAACGCTTTTACTTCGCCGGATAAAACCACCTATCCTGTAGCCAGCGCCAATCTGCAGGACTTTTATAATCTGGTTGACGTCTATCTGGATGCCGTCTTCCATCCCCTCATCACGCCCTATCACCTGGAGCAGGAGGGATGGCACTACGAACTGGACGCGCCCGACGACCCGCTCACGTATAAAGGCGTCGTCTTCAATGAAATGAAGGGCGTTTACTCCTCGCCTGATGCCGTACTCGGCCGTACAAGCCAGCATGCGCTCTTCCCCGATAACGCGTACGCCAATGATTCCGGCGGCGATCCCCGCGTGATTCCCGATCTGACCTATCAACAGTTTACCGACTTTCACGCCGCCTACTATCATCCTTCTAACGCCCGCTTTTTCTTTTACGGCGATGACGATCCGGAAGAGCGGCTGCGGATTCTGGAAAGCGTCATCACCGGTTATGAACAGCGGGATGTAGACGGCTCTGTCGCGCTTCAGGCCGCGCCCGACCGGCCCCGACGCGTCGTGGAATTCTACGGCGTGAACGGCGAAGAAGACGTAGCGGGCAAAAGCCGTCTCATGCTCAACTGGCTTCTGCCCGAGCAGGATGATCCGGAACTGGGCATGGCCCTCAGCGTGCTTTCCTATGCGCTGGTGGGCGCACAGTCAGCGCCCCTGCGCAAAACGCTGGTCGATTCGGGCCTGGCGGAGGATGTCATCGGCGACGGGATCAGCGCCTACCTGCGCCAGATGACCTTCAGCGTGGGACTGAAGAATCTGGCCGGCGAGGATATCGACGCCGCAGAAGCGCTGATCCTGACCGCGCTGGCCGATCTGGCCGAAACAGGCATTGACGAAGACATGGTAGACGCAGCCCTCAATTCCATGGAGTTCGCCCTGCGGGAAAATAATACCGGCCCTTACCCCCGGGGTCTTTCCATCTACATGCAGGCGCTCAGTCGCTGGCTATACGGCGGCGATCCCCTGGAGGCGATACGTTTTGAAAAGCCTCTGGACGCGTTGCGCACGAAATTGGCCGAGGAGCCCGACTATCTCCAATCTCTCATGCGCACTTACCTGTTGGACAACCCGCCCGTCACCGTGGTGCTGACGCCCGATCCCGGGCTGAATGCCGCGCAGGAAGAGGCGGAGCAGGCGCGTTTGGATGCGGCCAAAGCCGCCATGTCGCCGGACGACATCCAGGCCGTCATGAAAAACACGCAGACGCTCCGCGAACTGCAAAACCGGCCCGACAGCCCCGAAGATTTGGCCAAGTTGCCCTCACTGACGCTAGGGGATTTGGACCCGTCGGTGAGCATCACCCCCACGGATATTGGCGAGCTGGACGGGGCAACGTTCCTCGCCCACGATCTTTTCACCAATGGCATCGTCTATCTAAACCTGGGCTTTAACCTCCACGTCGTACCCCAGGAACTGCTGCCCTACGCCCGCTTCCTGGGCAAAGCCTTCATCCAGATGGGAACGGAAAGCGAAGACTATGTGAAATTTTCGCGCCGCATTGACCGCACCACCGGCGGCGTCTACCCCTCCACCTACGTCTCGCCTGCACGCAATCAGGCTGAAGGGGTGGCCCGCTTCTTCCTTAACGCCAAGGCGACTGTAGCCCAAACACCGGAAATGCTGGCTATCCTGCGGGATATGCTGCTGACGGTCAAGCTGGACGACCCCGTGCGCTTGCGCCAGATCGTGCTGGAAAGCAAGGCCCGTCTGGAGGCCGGGCTGATTCCTTCGGGACACAGCTACGTGAGCGGTCGGCTCCATGCCCACTTTACGCCCGCGGATTGGGCGGATGAGCAAATGGCGGGCATCGACTACCTCTTTTTTGTGCGCCGCTTGGCCCAGGAGATGGAAACGGACTGGCCCGGCGTGCTGGCTAAGCTGCGTACGGTGCAGCAATTGCTCATCAATCGTCAGGGCCTCCTCATCAACCTGACCCTGGACGACGAGAACCGGAAGCTTGTCCAGCCTCAGATTTCCGCCATGCTGGATGAGCTGCCCGGCGCTCCCGCCCAGGACGCGGTCTGGCAACCGGCAACGCTGCCTGCGCCGGAAGGACTCGCTATTCCTGCGCAGGTAAACTACGTGGGCAAGGGCGCCAATCTGTACGAACTGGGCTACGCCTATCACGGCTCCATCCACGTGATCACCAATCTGGTGCGCACGGGCTGGCTGTGGGACAAGGTTCGGGCCCAGGGCGGAGCCTACGGTGCATTCTGCCGCTTTGACCGACAAGGAGGCGTCTGGACGTACCTCTCTTACCGCGATCCCAATCTGGCGACCACGCTGGAAAACTACGATGCCACGGCCCGGTTCCTGAGCAAAGCCGACATCAGCCAGGACGAATTGACCAAGTCCATCATCGGCGCAATCGGCAATCTGGACGCCTATCAACTGCCCGATGCCAAGGGTCGCACCGCGATGCATCGCTACTTTTTGGGGGTCACCGAGGCCGAGCGTCAGCAGAGCCGGGATGAAGTGCTGGGAACGACCGTGGACGACATCCGCCGCTTTGCCGACGTGCTTCAGGCCGCGGCCCAGGCGGGCACGGTTGTCGCCATGGGCTCCGATGACGCGCTCCAGGCAAGCGACATCCCCTTTACCGTTACAAAAGTGCTGTAGCCGGCCAGAGAGGAAAATATAAAAGAGGCGGGCCGCGCG
>JAGRCP010000082.1:0-63914 GCA_020433455.1 Caldilineaceae bacterium
GGGAGATTGGCGGTTGGGAGATTGGAGATTGAGAGATTGAGAGATTGGAGATTGGGGAATGATGAATCTCCAATCTCTCAATCTCTTAATCTCCCGATCTCTTCAATCTTCCCCCACTCATCCGTGCCGGTACAAATTCCAGCCCATGTACTTGCTCAGCGCTTCGTTGACGGGCGCGGCGATTCGGGTGGGACTGACGGAAACGTGATGCTCGAAGCCTTCTTCGCAAATGAAGCGGAGGAGGCCCTGAAGGTCGGGCACTTTGACCACGCCGTAGCCGCCGAAGGTGAGGAGCGGATCGTCGGTGAGTTCGCCTTCGCCCACATAGGCACGCATCTCGCCCATCTGATCGTCCGTGCTGACCCGAAGATAGGTGAAGGGATTCGCCTGAGCCCGGCCGTAGATGGCTCCGTAGGTTTTCTCCGCCCCCACCGTGGCGGCGATGATCTCCTGATAGCGCATGGCAGGCTTGTTCTCTCCTTCATTAATGAAGATGTCTTTGGGCAGGTTGCTGCAGTGGAAAATGACGCCCTTGTCGGGATCGTCGCCGTAGTTGTTGTTCCAGTCCACAATCGCGCTGGGGCGGCCGCCGGCCTGGTTGAGGATGTGCATGGCCAGCGCGCCCACCACGTCCACTTCGCACGCGCTGGAGATGAGATCGTTGCTCATCATGCTCATGAGCGTACAGGGGACCGTGCCGAAGAACTCTTCCATGGCCGTCCAGCATTGGATGGCGCTGGCCTGGAGATTGCTGTCGGCCATCCAGCGATCGACGACAACGCCGAATTTGGCCATTTTGCCCAGCGCTTCTTCGGGCACGTTGGCGGTTGAGACGTACGCATCAATGGCCGCGCGCTTGGCCGTCACCGCGGCGTCATCATCCGCCAGCGCGTTAATCCAGCCGAAAAGCTCGTAAAGGTCCAGCGTCTCCACGCTGATGCCGGCCTGCTCCAGCAGCTTCTCACTGTAGCGTACGGTATTGAAGGCCTGAGGACGCGCGCCCAGCGCGCCCATGCGCAGGTTGCGCAGACCGCGGGTTACGCGACAGGTTGCAGCAAAGTCATTCAAGTCCTGCTGGAAATCGACGCTGCGCGGCGCAACGGTGTGGAGGCGGGTCAGGGAATAGGGAATGCCGTATTGACGCAGATTGTTGCAGGCCGACATCTTGCCGCAGAAGCTGTCCCGCCGATTGTCGATTCCCATGTTCTCTGCATCATCGGGCGTGGCCTGGACCAGCACCGGCACGTTGAGGCCCGACCAGCGGATGGCGTTGGCGATGGCGCGTTCATCGCCGAAGTTGGGCAAAGTCACCAGAATCCCGTCGATCTCGTGGCGGTGGGCGTCGAACAAATCGGCGCATTTGCGCGCGTCCTCGACGCTCTCGATGCTGCCGTAGGGCGTCTCATCTGCGTCGAGGGCAATCACGTTGAAGCCCGCTTCCTTCAGTACCTCCAGCATATCCTCTCGACCCGATTGGCAGAGATGATCGGGGAAGAAGCCGCGGTTGCCGACAATGAGACCGAGGGTGACAGTTTTCATCATTATGCTCCTTAAGCTATTGGATGAGAATGGGTTGCAAAATTAACGAACACAGTTGAATTTGGCCGGGAAGGACGCTCCGTGAACGTTCACGGAGTCATGGGCCAAAACCGATTCGAAAAACGGCTCTACCCGTTCATTGTATACCAAACGGCGGCGTCTGGATAACTGTGGGTACAGGCAATCAAAGGAAGATCGTCGGCCGAAACACTGCACTTTTTACGCACAATTAAAAAAACAGGGATTTTTGAGCGGCTTTGTCTGCTATGTTACAATGTCGGTCGTGTATCAGTCATGCAGCATACGGGGGCGCGTGCGCATGGGGCAGACGGTTGGCGCAAGGCTTCAAAATGCTTTTTGCCGGGTAATTGTTTTTTACTTCTCTGTGCGCTGTGCTATGATGCCCGTCAGATTGTTCTATTCTACACAATCGATATCCAGCAGCAGCGCGACGATTCGAGATTTGGTCAGTAGAAACAGCGTGATCTGCGCCTGACGCGCATATCCGTTTGCGTCGGTTATCATGGCAGACCAGACTGCATAAATTATCGGATCGCATACCACATCAGAGGCGTACAGCAATGCTTCAGAATTACCTTTTTGTCCTCATTCTGAGTACGGTTGCGCTCATTATCCCAGTTGCCGCCATTGTTCTCGGCCATTTTTTGGGACCGCGCAGACCTGATCCCATTAAGACTGCAACCTATGAGAGTGGCGTCGAGACCATTGGCGACACGTGGGTCCAGTTCCGCGCCCAGTATTACCTCATTGGTTTGATCTTTTTGATTTTTGACGTTGAGGTGATTTTCCTCTTCCCCATTGCTCTGGCATTTGAGCGTCTCAGCCTGCTGTCAACTTTGGCGGTCGTTACGTTTGTGCTGATCCTGCTGCTTGGCCTGCTGGTTGAGTGGCGCAAGGGTGCGCTGGAGTGGGAATAAACCGACAAGTAAAAACGGCATCAATTCGGCTGCGGATCGTTTAGCTGAGAATGCGGAGGAATAAGGTATGTGGGGAAACAATTGGAACTGGAGTGAAGCATTAACCCAATTCCAGATGCGACTGGGGGCGCCGGAGGGCGCGGCCCGCCTTGTCGCCTATGGACTGGGCGCGGTCGTTCTGGTCACCATCGCGCTGACCCTGGTGCTCTTCCTCATCTGGGTGACGCGTAAGGTGGTTAGCCGAATTCAGGACCGCCTCGGTCCGAATCGTCTCGGCCCGTACGGCCTCTTTCAATCGGTGGCCGATGCGCTCAAGCTTCTGACCAAAGAGGACATTACGCCGCGTAATGCGGATGTCATTTCCTATAACCTAGCGCCTGTTTTTGACGTCTTCGGCGTTTTTCTCACTCTGACGGTAGTTGCTTGGGCGCCTGGGCTCATCGGGGCCGATCTGAACATCGGCGTGCCCTTCCTGGTGGCGTTGGGCGCCATCGGCATCATGTCAGCGCTCATGGCCGGCTGGAGCAGCAGCAACAAGTATGCGCTTCTCTCGGGCTTCCGGGTTGTGGCCCAACTTCTCAGCTATGAGATTCCCATGGTCCTGTCCATGTTTTTGCCGGTGTTGCTCATCGGCAGCATGAAGCTGGGTACGATTTCGGCTTCCCAGAGCCTTTATCTCTTCGGCTTTAATCTCGGTCTGGGTTGGACCGTCTTTATTATGCCTGCGGCCGCGCTTATCTATTTTATCAGCGCATTGGCCGAGGCGGAGCAAACGCCTTTTGACCTGTTGGAAGCGGAATCTGAACTGATCGCCGGTTTCCACATCGAGTATTCGGGCATGAAGTTCGCTATGTTCTTCCTGGCTCAGTTCATGAACAGCTTCTTTCTGGGCGCGATCGCGGTCATGCTCTTCTTCGGCGGCTATCAAGGGCCCTTTGTGGACCAATTGCCGATTCTCGGCGCCTTTTATCTGTTGATTAAGGCCATGCTTGTTTATCTGGTTACCCAGTGGATTAAGGGGACGTTCCCGCGCCTGCGCGTCGATCAGATGATGCAGTTTGCCTGGAAGGTGCTCGTTCCGCTGGTATTGGCCCTGGTGTTGTGGCAGATGATCGTTATGAAAATTTTCAGCTCCAGTTGGATGCAGGATGTTTCGATTCTGATCGGAAATCTGGTTGTGGGCGGGGTTGTGCTCAATGTCATCTCCAACTACTTGCGCCGCCAGAAGGTGGTGACCAAGCGAGCCTTTGAGCCAAAGTCGCTCATCGGCGTTATGGAACCGGTCGTCTCTTCCGGCGATTAGGACCCGGTTCGGCGTGGGGCCGCGCTGGAAATCCGACGGCTTCGGCGGGATTGTCTGCGGCTTCCCGCCTGTATTTACCTGTATTCATTCGTATCGGCGAAATTGCATTTATCTTGCTAATTAGACGCACGTAAAGGTTTCTGCATTATGTCTCTGCCTGAAATGTCCGCCCTTTTCCCCACGTTGCAAGAGGTGATCTTTGTCCTTTTTGCGCTTCTTATTGCCGTGACGTCTCTCATCGCGGCGATGGCGCCAAACCTTTTTCATAACGCCTTGGGCTTGGTCGCTACGCTCTTCGGCATTGCAGGCATCTACTTTATGCTTGAAGCTGAATTTGTGGGCGTCAGCCAAATTCTGGTTTACATCGGCGCCATTGCCACGCTGATCACCTTCGCCATTATGCTCACCCGGGGAATGATGTTTGGCCGAACTTCCGCCATGAATCGGCAGGGATTGGCCGGAGCCATCATCTCCGGCCTCTTCTTTGTTGTGCTGCTGGGCATCGTTTTTCAGGTCCCCTGGCCGAACGTGGTCGCGGACATTACGGACGGAGAAGCCTTGATTGCTAATCTGGGGGCTTTGTTCGTTTCCACCTACCTGTTGCCCTTTGAGCTGTTGGCGTTGCTGCTCCTGGTCGCATTGACCGGGGCCCTGCTCTTGGCGCGCGATCGCTAGAACTGCCGCTTACGGATGCGAATCCGTACGGGCGGATAACGTTAATAAATTCCCGCGAAGGTTGGAGAATTTTTTATGGTTTCACAAACTTGGTACCTGGCGCTCGCCGCATTTGTCTTCAGCTGCGGCCTGTATGCCGCCCTCACCCGGCGTAACGCCATCGCGGTTTTGATCGGCATCGAGCTGATGCTGAACGCGGTGAACATCAATCTGGTCACTTTCTGGCGCTACGGTTCCATGGCGCCCATGGAGCAACTTTCGGGGCAGGTCTTCTCGCTCTTTGTGATCGCCATTGCCGGCGCGGAAGCGGCCGTGGGCCTGGCGCTGATTATCTCCGTCTATCGGACGCGCCATACCGTGAACCTGGATGAATTGGACATGCTGAAGGGCTAATGTCGGTTTGCAATGCCGAAGCAGACACTATCGGGGACCATCGACGAGCAGTGTGAATTTCTCTACGGCCTGGCCTTAGAGAAAATGGGACAGGGTAACTTTACCGGCGCCGCCCACGTGCTGAAAGAGGTTGTCAAGTATCGGCCGGACTTTCAGGATGCGGCCGCTTTATTGGCTGAGGCCAAGCGCCGCAAGCGTGAGCAGCGTAACCTGGTGCTTTTTGCGCTCCTGGGCCTTTCCATAGGCATTTTTGCAGGCTCACGCATGAATGTCGCCAACGATCTCTTGTTCTTCGTTTATGCCGCAGTAGGCGCTTTGCTCGGTTACGCAGCGGGCAATCTGCTCTATAGTTTTCGTCACAGCTTTCATCGCGACGGCTAAAAAGTCATCAAGTGACATATCGTTTTTATCAATCATTAATTAATATCGACGCTCCCGCTCTCAGTTTGAGCGAAATAAACCACGAGATGAGGTTTGGGCAATGGATGGTTTTTTGAATCTAGCCTGGTTTGTTCCGGTGCCGCCGTTTCTGGCTTTTTTGGCGATTATTCTTTTTCTCAACCCCAATAAGGTTGTCAGTTCGCTTACGGCCATTACCGGAGCCGTTCTGAGTCTGCTAATTGCCTGGCCCATCGCCTTCAATGTCTTTATGACGCCCAATTTCGGCGAGCATCCGGTCTTCGGCGCGCTCTACACCATCCCTACCGGCAAGAGCAACTTTATCATCGGCTATCAGGTGGATCCCGCCAATGCGCTCATGCTCTTCATGGCCTCCTTCCTGATTCTCATGATTTTCATCTACTCCAACGGCTACATGACGTTTCCCGGCCACCTGGATGCCAAGATGTATCCCCGCGCCGCCGATGAAAACATGGACCCGCGCTATAGCCGCTTTATGGCCTACATCAGCCTTTTTGCCACAGGCATGTTCGGACTAATCGTCTCTAATTCTCTGATTACCTTTTTCGTTTTCTGGGAAGTGATGGGGCTCTGTAGTTATCTGCTGATCGGCTTCTGGTACGAAAAGAAATCAGCCCAGGCGGCATCCATCAAGGCCTTTATGACCACCCGCGTCGGCGATGCCATCATGCTCATCGGCATGCTGTTGCTGTACGTCTACAGCGTGCCCAGCACGCTTGAATTCAGGGAAATCCTGAGTTCCGGGAACTTGGAGCACCTGGCCACGACCGTCGTCCACATCCCGCTGTTGGGTCTGGATCTGCCCATTGCCACCCTGACCGCCTTCCTGATCTTTTTCGGCACGGTGGGCAAGAGCGCCCAATTTCCGCTTCACGTCTGGCTTCCCGACGCGATGGAGGGCCCCACGCCCGTCAGCGCCATGATTCACGCGGCAACCATGGTGTCAGCCGGCGTCTTCCTGCTGGTGCGCATGTTCCCGCTCTACTTTGTCGCCGGCGAGGTTTCGCCCGGCCTCATGACTTTTGTGGGCTACACCGGTGCGTTTACGGCTCTCTTCGCTTCCACCATCGCCCTGGCCCAATGGGACATCAAGCGCGTGCTGGCTTATTCCACGATTAGCCAGTTGGGCTACATGGTGGCGGCCATCGGCGTCGGCGCTTATGTGCCCGCTCTGTTTCATCTGATTACCCACGCCTTTTTTAAGGCGTTGCTCTTCCTGGGCTCCGGCAGCGTTATCCACGGCGTGGAGCACGGCTTCCATCACGCCCATGCTCACGGCGACGGCCATGGAAGTCATCATGCCGAAATCGAAGAGCGCATCGACGGCAACCTGGACCTGCACGATCCCCAGGATATGCGCAACATGGGCGGTTTGCTCTCGCGCATGCCCCTTACCGGCTGGACCTTTATCATCGGCGGCATGGCGCTGAGCGGTTTCCCCCTTATTACGGCCGGCTTCTGGTCCAAGGACGAGATTCTGGCTTATTCGTGGGGGCTGGGGCGTCCGGGCATTTTCTGGATGCTCGCCATTGCCGCCTTCCTGACGGCTTTCTACACCATGCGTCAGATTGGCCTGACTTTCCTGGGATCGCCCCGCTCTGAAGGTGCTGAACATGCGCCGGAGAGCGTTTGGCAGATGACGGTGCCGCTCATGCTGATCGCCCCGTTTGCCATCGGCCTGGGCTGGTTCGGCATCCCCGCTTCCTTCCCGCTGATCGGCGGTCTCGTGCCCAACTTTATCGAGAACTTGCAGGAGCCTTATCTTGAGTACCTGCAGCTGCACGTGGCTCATCCCGAAGCATCGTTTTTGCCCTTGCTGGTCGGTCTGGTTGTCGCCCTGGGCGGTTTGACCGTAGGGTGGCTGGTTTACGGCAAAGGCATCGGCGAGCACCAGGTTGATCCGGTGCGCAAGTGGCTGGGACCGGTTTGGGTGCTCTTCCACAACAAGTACTATGTGGATGAACTCTATCAGGCCACGATTATTCCCTTCTCGCTGGCGCTTGCCCGCTTCCTGGCCCTCTTTGACGATAAGTGGGTGCTGGACCCCATTGTGGATTTCGTGGGTCGCCTCGGGGTGTGGCTGGCCGGCGTATTGGCTGCCGTGGACCGATTGGTCGTGGACGGGGTTGTCAACGGCGTAGGCAACGTTTCGGATCGTTTCGGCGGCCTTTTGCGCCGCACCCAGAACGGCAACATTCAGGTCTACCTGCTGGCGCTCGTAATTTTTATTACCATTTGGCTGCTGCTTGAGACGCTGCCGTTAATTCTGACATTGGTTTAATCAAAATCCGCCTATCCGTCGCCAATGCGGGCATCGTTGCTCCGTCCAGGACGATAGGCGAAAAATTTTTGACTCATTAGATTCCAAAACAAGGGTCTGCGGAGGAGAAGTCCATGGAATTCTTGAATAGCTGGGTACTGCCAATTATCCTCTTTTGGCCTGCGGTAGCGGCCCTGCTGATCTTCATCACCAATGATGAGCGCATGATTAAGTGGGGGTCAATTCTGGCCAGCCTGCTGCCTCTGGGGCTGAGTATCTATCTGCTGGCTGCCTATGATCAAGGCGTAGGCGGGATGCAGTTTGTCGTCGATATCCCCTGGATCGAGCCGCTCAATGCCAGCTTCGCTCTGGGCGCCGACGGTCTCAGCGTGCCGCTCATCTTCCTGACGACGCTGCTCTCTACCCTGAGCATCTACTATAGCGCCGGCACGATTCGCTATCGCGTCAAAGAGTACTTCCTCATGTTCCAGCTGCTGGAACTGAGCATGTTGGGCGTTTTCATGGCGCTGGACTATGTGCTCTTCTACGTCTTCTGGGAAATCAGCCTGGTGCCCATGTACCTGCTCATCGGCATCTGGGGCGGCAAGAATCGGGGCTATGCGTCCATCAAGTTCTTTATCTACACCCTGGTGGGCTCGGTGGCCATGCTGTTGGCGATTCTCGGCACCTATTACGCTACCGGCACGTTTAACATTCTGGACGCCGCCGCGGCCAAGCCTTTCATGAACCTACCGGCCGATCAGGCGCTCCTGCTGAGCAGCCTGGCATTCTGGGGCTTCTTCCTGGGCTTTGCCTTCAAGGTGCCCAGCTTCCCCTTCCATACCTGGTTGCCGGATGCGCATACCGAGGCGCCGACCGCGGGCAGCGTCATCCTGGCCGGCGTTCTGCTGAAGCTGGGCGCTTACGGTTTCCTTCGCATCATTCTGCCCACCTTCCCTTCGACCAGCGCGTACTGGTCCATGTGGATTGTGGCTTTGGGCGCCATTGCCATCGTCTACGGTGCGTTTGTCTGTATTGCCCAGACCGACCTAAAGCGCCTCATCGCCTACAGCTCCGTGAGTCATATGGGCTACGTCATGCTGGGCATCGGCGCCGCGGCCAGCGCCATGGGGCGCAACCCTGACGGGACGTCCATGCTGAACGACCCGGCCGTCTTTGACAGCGCGGCCATGGCCATCAACGGGGCCCTGCTCCAGATGTTCATGCACGGCATCATTACCGGCGCCTTATTCCTTTTGGTCGGCGTCATTTACGAGCGCGCACACACCCGCGCTCTGGACAAGTTCGGCGGTTTGGGGACATTGACGCCGTACTACTACGGCTTCTTCCTGGTTGCGGGCTTTGCCAGCCTGGGGCTGCCCGGTCTGGCCGGCTTCTGGGCCGAGTTCTTCACCTTCCGAGGCGCTTTTGCGCTGGTTCCTCTGTGGGCCGCCTTCGGCGTTATCGGCATTGTGATGACCGCGGTCTATATCCTGTGGCGCATTATGCAGAGCCTCTTCTTCGGCGAATATGACTCCACCAAGCTGGATCATTGGACGACCGTTACCGGCGAACACGCCGACGGCCCCACCGATATGGTCGCTTTTGAGAAGCTGACGCTCTGGCCGCTGATTATCGGCATGTTCGTCCTGGGCTTCTTCCCTATGCTGGTGCTGAACTACTTTAACAGCTTCTCGGTGGGGATGCTGGAGTCTATCCGCACCCTGTTCTAGCAAACTTCGGCGGAGTCCCTATCCAACAGGGCTCCGCTGTACAATCACGCCTTCATGACGAGATAAGGGGGCACCCTTGGAACAAGTAACTATTGGCGAACTCGGCTCAATTTTGCCCGAGCTGATTCTCCTGACCGGCGGCTTGCTGATTCTGATCCTGGACATGGTTCAGAGTCACGGCACGGCGGATTCGGGAATATCCGGCCGCGGCTTTATGCTCATCGCCGTACTTTTCCTGGCAGTCGGCTCGGTTGCCGTTATTCTGCAGTTTGACGCCGAGCAGCAGCTTGCGCTCAGTATGATCATGGTCGATAAGTTTTCCGCCTTTCTCAAGGTGGTCATCTATGTCGGCATGACGCTGGTCGCGATTGCCGGCGGCGGCTACATGAATCGCCGCATGGTGGGCCATGGTGAGTTTTGGATGCTCTTCATGTTCGTCACTATTGCCATGAGCTTTGCAGTCGGCGCGGCCGATCTGCTCATGATCTTCCTGACCATCGAGTTCTTATCCATTACCAGCTATATTTTGGTGGGCTTCCTGCGCACCGATGTCCGCAGCACCGAGGCGGGCGTCAAATATTTTCTCTACGGCTCGGTCGCTTCATCCGTCATGCTTTTCGGCATGAGTCTGCTCTATGGCGCGAGCGGCTCGCTTAACCTGGCCGAGATCGCGGCTGCGTTCGCCGCCTCGCCTGAGCGGTCGCTGGTGATTGTGCCGGCTACCCTCATGATGCTGGTGGGGCTGGGCTTTAAGACCAGCTTGGCGCCTTTCTTTCAGTGGACGCCGGATACGTACGAGGGGGCGCCCACGCCCGTTACCGCCTATCTCTCCACTGCATCCAAGGCCGTAGGCTTTGCCGTCATGGCCCGGGTGCTCGTAGTCGGATTGGGCGCGTTCCAGGCCAGTTGGGTGCCCATCCTGGCTGGTCTCAGCATGTTGACCATGTTCGCCGGCAACCTGATGGCCCTGCGTCAGCCCAACGTTAAGCGCATGTTGGCCTACAGTTCTGTGGCCCAGGCCGGCTATATTCTGCTGGGGCTGGTTGCCGTTGTGGACAGCAGTCACGGTAATTTCGCCTCGCTTACCAACAACGGCCTCAACGGCGTGCTGATCTATCTCTTTGCCTATCTCTTCACCAACATCGGCGCCTTTATGGTGATTATGCTGGTGGAAGAGGCCACGGGCAGCAGCGACATATCGGCCTTTGAAGGGCTTTCCCAGCGTGCGCCGGGCATGGCTTGGGGCATGTTCATTTTCTTGTTGAGCCTTACCGGCATTCCCCTGACGGGCGGCTTCATGGGCAAGTTCTATGTGTTTGGGGCCACGGTCCAGCATCAGTACTACACGTTGGCCGTTATCGCCGCCATCAACGCAGGCATCGCGGCCTTCTACTACCTGAACGTTGTCCGCGCTATGTTCTTCACCGAAGCCGAACAGGATGAGGACGGCAAGGCGCTTCCCCTTTCCGGACAGGGTTTCGCCCCGGCAACCCAGCTTATCGTGCTGGTCTGCGTAGCCGTTACGCTTTGGCTGGGCGTTTATCCCATGAGCCTGATCAACTGGGCCAGCGATGCTTCCCAGAATCTGCTTACCATCGTTTTCTAGCTCAGGATAACGTTAAGCATCCGTGCGCGCGACGGGCGAAACGACCCGTCCCGGAAAATAGAGTTCATGCGCCAAGGGGACCGTTTATTCTCCCCTTGGCGTTTTCTTTTCCCTTTGCCCTTCGTCTATAATCGGGACGTTATCTTTGATCGCTTCGTCGAGACACACTCTTCATGATCAACCGTCGTTCTTTATTTTATCACTATTGGGACCGGCTGTTTGTCCGTTCGCCGCGGGCGGCAATGGGCGTCACGTGGCTGCTCTTGCTGACTCTCTCAGCGCCTCTTCTTGCGCCCCGGGCTACCGTAGCCCAGGACGATCCCGCCCGGACCGTACCCACACGCAACACGCCCATTAGCCTGGCCGTGCGCCCCGGCGCCCCGGATTGGGTCTTGGCGGGCACCCTCAATGCGCCGGATGAACAGAATCTCTATCGCAGCGAAGACGGCGCGGTAAGTTGGCAGGCGTCCAGCGACGGCATGGAGCCCAACATCAGCGTTGCGGGTCTGGCTTTCGATCCCGCTGATGAGGATTTTGTCATGGCCGGCGACGGCGCGTTGGGATATATCTATCGCAGCGAAGACAGCGGTGAAACCTGGGAAGAAGCCCCCGGCTTCCGGGATCTCCTGGCCGCCGACAGCGCGGTGGGCGAAGTCTTCGCCACCCGCAGCGGCCGCACTACAGTCTTTTACGTGACGACCCGCTACGACGCCGTCTACCGCACCACGGACCGGGGCGACACCTGGGAGCACGTTGAAGCGGGGATGGCGGGTGAGGCGCGCCGGGTGCGCGAAGTGGCCGATTTTAACGGCGTGATGTATGCCGGAACCCACGACGGACTCTACCGCCTCAATGAGGATGAGGTCTGGACGCCCGTCACCGCCTTTCCCATTGCCACCATTATTTTTAGCCTGCTTACGGATGAAGATACGCTCTACGCGGGAACGGCCGCCGGCCTCTATGCCAGTCAGGACGGTGAAGTCTGGGAGCGGACGGCAAACTTTCCCAACGCAATCGTCTATGATCTGATCTCCACCGGCAGCCGGCTGGTGGCCGCAACGGATCAGGGCATCATCACCGGTCGGGATGCGGAATGGACGGCTGCGCCGCTCAATGACGAAGCGTTCGGCGCGACGGTTTATGCCGTGGCCAATACGCCTGAAGCGCCGCGCACCGTTTACGCCGCGACGGAGGGTATGTGGATCGTGCGCAGCGATGATGAGGGGAATACGTTCCGCTCGCTCCTGCAAATGCCCGAGTTGGATGTGCGCGCCGCGCTGGCTACGGCCACGCCTACGCCTACTAACACGCCTACGCCCACCAACACGGCCACGCCCACCAATACGCCCACAGAGACGCCCACCGCGACCTTTACGCCCACGCCCACGGAGACGCCTACGCCGACCTTTACGCCCACGGCCACGTTAACGCCGACCCTGACGCCCACGCGTACGCCCCGGCCCACCCGTACGCCCACGTCCACCCCCCAGGTGATTCCTTTGGTCGGGCTGGATGATGCCGTGACCGAGACGCTGGGCCTTACGGGGACATCGGGGATCAGCATCGTCATTCCATCGCCCGGTTCCGCCGTCACCGCAACTAATGAGCTTACCGCCACGACGTCCATTACGGTTGATGACGGCGCCGGCGACACCGCGCCAACTGTGACCCCGATCGTCACATCAACCGTCTCTGCTGCCGGCGTCAACGCCATTTCCATCACCGTGCCCACGGCCGAGTCATCGGTGCCCACTGTGACGCCTCTGCCGCCTACGGCCACGCCCACCGAGACGCCGACCTCTACTGCTACGCCCACGGAAACGCCTCTGCCTACGGAGACCGCTACGCCTGCGCCGCCCACCGCGACACCGACGGCTTCACCTACGCCCACGCCCACCCGCGTTCCCATCGACCTGGGCGCGGAACTGTACCGACGCCTGCCGCCCGTCTTTGTGGGTGCGGGCATTCTGCTCTTTGTTGCCGTGCTGACTGCGGGCCTTGCCGTTGTGCGCGGGCCGCGCGATATCTAACCCCTTCTCTTTGCCATGCCTTCCACCACATTGGCCCGCATTTTGGCCCATCTCTCACCGCTGGAAGTCCGCCTTCCCGTTGATCCGGCCGCGGTTGTCATTACCGGCGTGACGGGGGATAGCCGTCAGGTGGCGCCCGGCGCGCTTTTCGTGGCGAGCCTGGGCGGAAGCGTGGACGGCCATCGTTTTATCGCCGACGCGTTGCGCCGAGGCGCCGGCGCGGTTATGGGCAGTCGTCCTATCACGGACCTTCCGTCACTTTCCGCTGATTCGCCCTACATCTGCGTAGCGCATCCTCGCCTGGCCCTGGCCACGGCCGCGGCCGCGCTGCATGATTTTCCCAGCCGGAATCTCATCACCATCGGCATTACCGGCACCGACGGCAAGACCACCACCGCGACCATCCTCGAATCAATTCTGGCTCAGGTCGGCCGTGTGGGCGTGATTACCACTGTCGGCGCGCGCATCCGGGGCGAAGAGCAGGACACCGGTTTCCACGTCACCACGCCCGACGCGCCAGTGATCCAGGCTTTCCTGGCCCAGATGCGCACGGCAGAGTGCCGCTACGCCATCATCGAGAGTACCAGCCACGGCCTGGATCAGGAACGCGTCGCGGCCATCGATTTTGATGTCGCGGCCGTTACCAATATCACCCACGAGCATCTGGATTACCATGGCTCCCGGGATGCGTATGTCGCGGCCAAGGCTCGCCTGTTCCGCATGCTCTTTGCTGCGCCCGCCAAGCCCGCTGTGCCGCGCCTGGCCGTTCTCAACGCCGACGATCCGGGCAGTTATGCCGCCCTGCGCGCAGCCGTCAACGATGCCCGGGCGGCATCCGCTACGTCGGTTGCACTCTCCAGCTACGGCTTTGCCCGGGATGGCGACGATTCGCCCGACGTAGCGGCGGGGGACATCCGCTATCAGCCCGATCAGACCACTCTGGTCATCCGATGGTCCGGGGCTGATTTTCCCCTCTCCACAACCCTCATCGGCGATTATAATGTCCAGAACATTCTCTGCGCAGTGACTGTTGCATTGGGACTGGGCGTTGCGCCTGGGGCCATTCAGGCCGGCGTACGCGCGCTGCCGGGCGTCATCGGACGCATGGAGCGCATGGACGGCGGCCAGGATTTTCTTGCCATTGTGGATTTCGCCCATTCTCCCGCCAGCCTGGAGCGCGCGTTGACGACCCTGCGCATGCTCGTTACGCTCCACGCTGACGGTTCGCCCGGCCGTCTCATCGCCGTCTTCGGCAGCGCAGGACTGCGTGACCGGGCCAAGCGCCGGCTCATGGGTCGGGTGAGCGGTCGCCTGGCCGACTTTACGGTGATCACCGCTGAGGACCCCCGCACCGAGGACCTGGCGGCCATCAACGCCGAGATTGCGGCGGGCGTGGAGGAACATGCGTCGGCCGACGGCTTTGTCATCGTGCCGGATCGGGCTGAGGCGATTCAATACGCCGTGGCGATGGCGCAGAAGGGCGATGTGGTTTGCGCCTTCGGCAAGGGGCATGAACGCAGCATGTGCTTCGGCGAAACCGAATATCCATGGAGCGATCAGCAGGCCATGATGGACGCGCTAAATCGCTTGTGTCATGTTGCAAGTTAGTGTATGATGCGGCTGCTTAATGGCTGCCTCCACAGCGGCTGTTCCCATAATTTTTAGGAAACCCAAACGCCAAATTTTGAAGGAGAAGGCAAATGCAGGCACGACGAATGACTCTGCCACGCGTTTTGGTTGTACTTTTTGCCGGTTTGTTATTGAGCGCATGCGGCGGCGGCAATACCGGGTCCACCTGGTTCAACCTGCCGTCGGCGCCCGTCGAGGTGCAGGAGAACGGCACAGCTTCGGTCTACGGCTTCAACCTCGGGCAGATTTTGGATCCGGCCATGGTCTCGCAACTGCAAGGCGCCGGCGCGGAGAAGCTCGACGTCCGTATCGGCTATGAAGGCGTCATGCCCCTGCTCAACGGCGAGAGCCTGCCCTACGTTAATTGGGATCAGGGTTCCGTCGCTGAAGTGCAGAACATCGTCCAGAGCATGCCTAATCTGCCCAACGCGGGTCTCATCTCCCGCGCGCTGCCCATGTTGCGTACGTTCGGCGTCGGCGTTTCGCTCAACCTCCCCGGCGACAGCGTGCCGAATTGGGACGGCTCCACGCCCAGCATGACCGCAACCGGCGAAGATCAGGCTGCGGTCGGTCCCGTCAATCTGGGCGGATTGGCCGTAGACGATCAGGGCGCTGTTTCCCTGGACGGCATCTCCCTTGGCGATTTGGGCGCGGCCGTCAATCTGCCGCCCCAGGTGATGAGCATGGTTCAGCAGCTGGGCGTCAATGAACTCTCCGTGGATACCAGCCCCAACGGAATTCAACTGAGTATGGACGGTCGCTCGCTGCCCGGACTTACCTTTGACCCGGCGTCATTGAACCGCGCGCTGGGCGTGGCGGGCGCGTTCGTGGACGCGCCGACGCAAGCCATGCTCGATCAAGCGGCTCCTCTGCTTGAATCCAGCGACATCAACATGGCCCTTTCCTTCACCGGCGAGCCCACGGGCGAAACCGATCTGGGCAATGTGCCCGTCACCATCAACGAAGACGGCACCCTATCCGCCTTCGGGCTGAGCATGGGCGATCAGCCTGTGCTGGATGCCGCGACCCTGGGCATGTTGCAGGATGCCAACATCCAGCAGCTTTCGCTTGATGTGCAGGAGAATGGGCTGAATCTGGCCGCCAACGGCAAGAAATTGCCGTCTGTTTCCTGGAATGAGGATTCCTTGCCCGTTCTTGCCAGTGTGGTCGGCGGCGTGGCGGGGATCGCGCCCGCCACGTTGGAAAGCGGCCTGGGCGTTCTCCGCAACAGCGGCTTGAGCACTTCCGTCAATCTGCCGCCCAAGGCGGGCGAAGCCGCCATGGAGATGCCCGAATCGGTCGATTTCACCTACGCCCCGCCTGAACTGGGCGACTTGTCTGCGCCGGTGGTAAAGCTTGATGCCACCCTCAATCAGGACGGCAGCCTGGCTGAGGCCGCGGGTCTGGACCAGAACGCTCTGGCCGGGCTGGGATTAGGCGGACCGCTGGTTCCGGCCAACGTGATGGCGATTCTGGATAGCCTGGGCGCGAGCGAAGTCAACCTGACCAGCGATCCCGACATGCTGCACCTTTTCCTGGACGGCAGTGAAGCCCTGACGGTTCAGTACGATCAGGCGTCGCTGGAGAATGCGCTGGACCTGGCTGTGCCCCTTCTGGGCGACGCTTCTCCCCTCGCCAACCCGGATCTTCAGGAACTGATTCGCACCGTCTTCCTGCCCTTGCTGCCCGGCTCGGATTTGGACGTAACGGTGCACCTCAACTAACTGCATCAATCTGTAAACGCTAAAAAGAGCCGCTTCGCAAAACGAAGCGGCTCTTTTTGTTTAGGGTGTGTTCAAAATGAGTTGGACCGGTGGGGGCGTACCCTTGCGGTCGCCTGTGTTTCGCCGACCAACAAGGCAAAAGCGGCCAAATTCCATGCGGCCAGATCGGGCAGCACGGTAAAAGCGTCTACCTGGCCATGGGCAAAACCGGCGATCAGCCCAGCCAGTACGCCCGCATATACAGGCCGTCTGGTTATTCGTGTAGCCATACGTGTTGCTGCTGTGCAGAACAGGCCCAGCCAGATGAGGCCCGCTATTCCCCAGCCGGTTGCAATTTCCAGCCAGACGTTATGAGGATGAAGCAGATTGGGATCCATCTTTGCTCTCAGGGGAATGTGGGCCGGATAGCGCCAGAAAAAGCCGTCAGGACCTTGGCCAAAAAAGGGCGCTTCCCTCCATAACGCCAGGGCGGCCCGCCAGATCTCCAGACGCTCTACGACCGTGGCGCTGTTTTGCAGCCGCGCACCGCCCAGCATGCCCAGCGTCCCTGCCAGGATGATGCCGGCTCCGGCCAGAAGAACAAACCGGCTCCCGCGTCGTTTGTCCGCGGGGCGGCGGGCCAGGCTCACGAAGACGATGGCTCCCGCAGGAACCCCCAGCAGCAGGGCCCCGCGACTGGCCGTCAGCATCAGGGCCAGTGCGACCAACGCGGTTACGCCGGCCGTTACAGTCCGCCGGCGCGATTGCGCGGCCGCGGTCAGCCCCAGGCCCAGAAAAAGCGTGCGTTCCAGGTAGAGGGCCGTATGGTTGGGAGAAAAATGGGGCCCGACCAGGCGCCGCACGCCGTCGGCATCCACGCCCGCTCCGAGAGCCCAGCCCAGCAGGCCGTAGAGCGCTGCCAATACGCCCCCGGCAAAGAGCGCATAAGCGGCGGCATGTCGCCGGGCAGGCGTGGCGAGCAGCAGGCGTCCGGCTGCGTATACCGTCAGCGGCATGATTGTGAGCGTGAGAAGACCGGTGCGGTAGGCCGGCCAGTGCCAGACGTTGACGGCGGAAAGGAGGGAAATGGCCGGCCAAAGCAGGGCCACTCCATCCGGTCCGTTAACTCGGGTCCACATCTGCTTGCCGCGCCGCATGACTCTGAAGAGCAGCAGGAGGATCAAAGCGGCGAGAAAAATATAAGCAGGCGGGATGGTCAGCGCGCCGTCAATCAGTCTGACTTCTTTGTGCAGGAAATGAAAAGGCAGCAGGATGAGGCCGGCGGCCAACCCTGCTGCCGGCTGTAGGAACGTCAACAAGGCAAAGCCTAGCCAGCAGAGAAGAATGAGGGGCGGCCAGGTTGCCGGGTAGTAGACGATTCCCACGCCCAGCCAGAGGGCGATCTGCACCCCAAGCGGCCAACTCAGGATGGACTGACGCCAATGCCTCCATGGCGTTATCCGCGCAGCGACGCTTAGGCGCCAGATCCCCGCGGCCGTGATCGCGGCAATCAAGCCCAGGCTAAGCAGCGCGTGCTGCGCGGCGGGGAAGGAGCTTGCCGTCGGCGAACTCTCTTTCCCGGTTTCCGTTGCCGCGCGCGTCAGACCCGGCGTCAGCATGAACCCTTGCCACTTATCCGGCTGATTTGAAGGGGTGGAGTCTGTGGCCCAAGCCATGGCCGTCAGCCACGGCCACCCTTTGACGGCGATTTGTATTGCTTCGCTGGCATACTGGGCCTGATCTTCGGGCGAGACGGTCTTCCATGCCGGACTGACCGTGCGATTCCAGCCGTAGCGTACGGCCCAGATTGGCGTTTCCGCTTCTCCTGCCGCCTCTACGGCCCGCCGCACCCATGCAACGCGCGCAAAGTCGAGGACGTCCTGCCGCTGGGCCGGATGGTCCGGCGCATAGCCGAAACCGAAGGGCTGGACGGCAATGACGTCCAGCCCAGATGCTGCATCCGCTGCCAGCATGCGCTGAATAAAGGTGACTTCATCCAGCGCCAGGTGGCCCTGATCCTGGGTAGGGGCCAGCGCAGCGCTGACGATCACGGCATGGCTGTCTGCCGCGCGGATTTCGGCCGCGGCAGCGCGCAGAAGCTGGGCATAGGCGACGGGATTGACGTGCCGGTTGCCCCAGTGGGGCGCGATGTTGGGCTCATCCCAAATTTGGTAATAGTGGACCTGGTCAGCATAGCGTTGCGCGAAGGCCCCGGCAAAGCGGGCGAAAGTGCGGGGATCGGCCGGCGGCGCCAAAGGGTTGGCCCGGTCGTCAGGGGCCCGGGCCCAGGCCGGGGCGCCGTCCAGCACGATGACCGGCTCCAGGCCGGTTTCGATGATTGCCGCGATGAGGGCATCGCTTGCCTGCCAGGCAAACGCGTTCGGCTCCGGTTCCAGCTCGGCCCAGGGGATGCGTTGACGCACCCACGTAAAGCCGGCATTATGCAGCGAGCGCAGGTGCGCCTGGCGGGCGTCAGGGGATGCGGACAGGAGATCGACGTTGACGCCCGTCGAGGCAAGGCGGGGCGCATCAACAGCGGCCGGCGTGAGGCCAAATCCGCTTTCCCCCAGCTGCCGCCAGGCCAACTGTCCGGCGAGCAGCGTGGCCATGAGCAGGCCCAGCAGCAACCCAATCCGCGTCAGGGCCAGGGTCTCCCGGAGGGGATGTCGCCGGTTATTTTGCAGGGTTGGAGATCGATGAGACAAAAAATCTTCGCTCGTTCAGATGGTGCAACTCAGGCGCGATGCAACTCATATGTCAGCCGCCCAGCAGGCGTATTTTACCGGCTAACTCGGTCAGGTTAGCCTGCATGTTTTTGATGCGCTGATATTTGGCCTGGCGCAGATCGCCTTTTCCTGCGGCGGTTTGGCTGATGGCCCGCCACTGGATCAGCAGGGCTTGCAACTCGCTTGCGTCTTTCCGCCATCGGTCCAGCAGAAACCGCCTGTCAGATGGCAGGGGATGGGCGAATTCTCCAATTGCTTCTTGCTCTTGAGCCAGCCACGCGGCTACTTCATCCACCGCGATTTCAACCGGGTCCTCAGCCGGATCCGGGACGGGATCGCCATCTTCCTGCGCTTCGGCTATCTTCCGGCCGGGCTCGAAAGCGTTCGGCTTGTCTTGGCTGTAAACCGGCTCATCATCCGTCGGCAACGTAAAGAGCCGTCCGTCGCCCTGCTGCCACAGTACGGGAATGCCGTAACCGGGACCATCGGGGTTGCGCACGTAGAGCGCTCCCCGCGCCGCGGCCACTGCGTAACCGATCCTTCCGGGGCAGGGACCGGCTGCCAGCGCCGCGTACAGATAGCGGGAGAAGGCGATGGCGTCTTCATCCAGGATGTCGGACTGCATGGCGATGACGGCGGGGAGCCCGGCCTGTAAAAGCTGCTGGGCAACAGTAGTGAAGGGAATGGGACCGGCAATCTCTCCGCTGCGGCAGGCGTTGAGCAAAGCCAGGCGGACGCTGGGCGTCTGCTCCATCATGGCGCGCAGCGAGCCGGACGACGCCACGATCGGCTCGCCGTCTCGCCAGAGCGCCAGCCCGTCATCCCGGCCGTGGGTGATGACGTGCAGGATATCGCTCTGTTGATCGGCGAGGGCCTGGCGCAAGTCCAGCATATCGAAGCGGCCGCGCAGCGTGCGGACGACCAGCCGGGCGGGCGGCAAAGCCTGCAATGCATCCTCCACGCGTGCAATTTCGGTTTCGGCATCGATTACGCCGTCGGGATCATCGGGCGCGGCAATGAGCAGCCGGAGAGGGAAGCCTGTCGCCTGCGCGCGACCCGCTCCCACGTGTCGATAGGCTCGCTCTACGCGCACGAGGGGCGTACGCGTCTGCGTAGCGAAAGCGGTATTGCGATGGGGATCGTACAGGTACTCCCACGGCAGCGCGGCCACGGCGGGCGGCGACAGGGCCAGGCAAATCCGCACGCCCCGTTCGTCGTCATTTTCCAGGTCGGACCGGGCCCGGAGCCATAAATCGCGCACGTCGCCGTAAAAGATTTCGCTAAAGAGCGCGCTGCCCGCCTCAATCAGCAGCGCCTCACCCGGTTCATCCTGGCTTATCGCTGCGCGTACTTCCTGCCAGGCCGTGACGTTCATGTCCTGGGCGAAGAGCCCTTCTGCCGTATGTTCGCGATAGGCGCAGTGGACGGGATAGGGGGGAGAGTCGCCGAGAATGGTGATGGTAAAGTTGTTATAGTGACAGATGGGCATAATTTGGCGTCGAATTTTGACAGTGGATGGCTTGGCCCGTAGAATGCTGGGGTTATGATGAGACTTGAATGGTTGAACCTGCAATCAATCCGGCAGCGAATTTTTGGGCGTTCCGGCCGCGCTGAGCGTAGCTATGTTGATTATCGGGATCGCATCAGCGTCGGTACGTGGCTCTTGCTTTTCGGCATTGGTCTGAGTCTGCTCATTGACTTGCCGACCGTGACGCTCAATTTTCGCGTCTTTCGCTCCCCGCTCAACATTGCTTTGGGCGACGCGATCTTTGCCGCGCTGCTCCTGGCCGTATTGGCCGCTGCCGTGACCGAGAGCGTGGTCTCGCTTCACCCGGCCATGATTTATCGTCGGCGTCGGAACACGTGGGTCTTCTGGGCGTTGCCCATGGCATTGGCGATTATTACGCCTTTAATCCTGCTCCAGGCGGAGAGCCGCACTCAGCAGGTTATCGGCCTGGGCGTGGCCGGGGCTTTATTCCTGACGGCTTTCCATTTCCTTTATGCGACTGTGGAGCCTGGGCGATCCGGCTATCGTCGGGGCCGGCTCATCCTGGACGCCCTGACCTACGGATCGGCTCTTCTGCTCTTTCTCTTTGTCTATCAGACCCGCACGCGCAGCGTACTTTCCGGTTCGCTGACGGCCTTTACCGCGCTCCTGCTGGCTGTAGAGCTGCTGCGCACGACCACCGATCGGGTGAGCCTCACGCTGGTTTACAGCCTGGTTATCGGCCTGATTTTGGGCCAGGCGACCTGGGCGCTCAACTATTGGAAATTACTGCCCGATTTAACCGGCGGCCTGCTCCTGCTGCTCATCTTTTACCTGCTCACCGGCGTCGCTCAGCAGGGCTTGCAGGGGCGCCTTTCGCGTCGCGTCCTCGTCGAGTTCGCTTTTTTTACGCTGGTTGCTCTTTTCCTCATCGCCATTGGGCCCGGCTTCCGCCTCTCCGTGCAGTTTTAGCGGCTTCAGGCTCCGGCGCCGGCTTCGGCCAGGCGAGCGTAATTTTCGCGCCAATCCGCCCGTTGCGTGGGATCATCAACCAGGCGCAACAGCGTCCCTGTGAGCGCCTGATTGACGGGTGTGGCAACGCCTGCCGCTCTTCCGGCGCTTACAACTGCGCCGTTGAGCCACTCCACTTCGCTTCTTCCCTTGCCGCTTTCTAAATCAAGATAAAGGCTGGGCATTTTTCCGCCCCGGGCCTTGCCGATGCGCTTGCGCAAAATGGGGCGCAATACCCTGCGCGGGGCAAAACGAATGAACGGCGCCAGCGTCTTGAACGGATAGCTGCCCACATTTTGGGGAGGAATTCCTGCCGCGGCCATGACGCGCAGCGCCTCGCGCCAGGCGTCAATTTCCAGATCGGCCATCTTGTTCCGGGCATAGACCTGGTCCGGCGGGACGCCCAATATTGCGCTGGTCGCGTTGCCGGCCATGTTCATGAGCAGCTTGGTCCACTTCATTCCCCGGGCATGGGCATAGCAGGTGGCAGAAAAGCCGGCCTGGGCCAGCAACGTCCGGACCGTATCTGCATCGGGCTGCGGTGCGCCGGGCTGCCAGTCGCTGAGGCCCACCGTGTACTGAGGCCGGTCCACGCGAATGACGCCCGGCTGGGGAATCGAGACGGGCGTGGTAATGGTTCCGGCGATAACCCGTTCCGGCCCTATCCGCGCCGCCAGCGTCTCTTCGTTGCCTACGCCGTTCTGCAAGCTTACCACGATGGGGATGGTATGGCCGTATCGCTCGGCCGCGTCGGCAAATTCATTGACGGCTGCGGCTGTGTCATAACTTTTGACGGTGAGAACGGCGAGATCAAACGCGTCTTTCGTCTGGGCGAAAGCGTCGCTCAAGCTGCCGGTAACGTGAATGTCTTCGATCCGCCGGCGGCCCGATTCATCTTCCAGATAGAGGCCATGCTCGCGCACGGTCTCCACCGTACGCGGCCGTCCCGCCAGCGTTACGCTGCCGTGACGGGTTGCCAGTCGGGCTCCGACCAGAGAGCCGATGGCGCCTGCGCCGATAATGAGTACGTTCATGGATTAACCTTCAAGCAGGGTCCGGACCTCTTCGGCGCTGCGACAGCGCAGGGCGGACTCGGCCAATTGGTGGGCGTGAAAGAGATCGGTCTCCCGGATCGCCTGCTTGATCAGGGGCGCCGCAGGCAGAGGAACGCTCAACTCGGAGACGCCCAGGCCCAGCAGGAGCGGAGCGGCCTGGGCATTGCCGCCCAGCTCGCCGCAGAGGGAGACGGGAATGTAAAAATTTTTGGCCGCATGAGCCGTGCGTTCCACCAGTTGAAGTACGCTGGGATGCAGCGCATCGGCCATGCCGGCCACGCGGCTGTTGGTCCGATCGCTGGCCAGTACATATTGGGCCAGATCGTTGGTGCCGATACTGAGAAAATCGGCCATGCCGGCCAGTTGTTGCGCCATGAGTGCGGCGGACGGCACTTCGATGAGGGGACCGATGCGCACACGTGCGCCTGTTTGGGCCGTTCCGGCATCAGCGCGTACCTGGTCCAGCAGCTTGCGGGCTTGCTCCATTTCGGTGAGGGTGCTGACCATGGGCAGCATGAAGCGCACTTCCATTTCAGGCGCAAGCGTCTGGGCGGCCAGCAGCACCGCGCGGAACTGGTCGGCCAGAATGGCGGGATGGGACAGGAGCAAGCGTAGACCGCGTACGCCCAGAAACGGATTGTACTCGTCCCGATGGGTTAGATATTCCAAGGGCTTGTCGCCCCCGGCATCCAGCGCACGGATGGTGAGCAGGCGGTTGTCGGTCTGGCGGGCGAATGCGGTATAGATTGCGCACTGCTCGTCTACCGTAGGCGGTTCGTTCCTGTTTTGAAAAAGGTACTCTGTGCGGAGCAGGCCGATGCCGTCGGCTCCGCTTTCGCCCAGCGCGGCCACGTCATCAGTCGTGTTGGCGTTGATGTAAACGGGCATTTTGAGTCCGTCAAGGGTGACTGCTGGTTCATGGGCGCGGCGTACGGCCTCCGCGCTTCGATCCGCATCCCGGATCTGCTGGGCCTGATAGCGCGCAAGTTGCTCAGGCGACGGGCTTAGAATCAACTGTCCGCTGTAACCGTCCACGATGGCCTGTTGCGCCCTGCTCTCCTCCAGGATCGCCGTGCCCAGCCCGCAGACCAAGGGGAAACCCAGGCTGCGGGCGAGAATGGAGGTGTGGGCCGTAGGCGTGCTGCGCGCCAAGGCAATGCCCGCCACGGCCGCGACCGGCAGCGTCGCGATCTCGCTGGGCGTCAGGTCTTCGGTAAGCAGGATGGAGCCGGGCGGCAGCTCGCTGAGTCGGCCCGTCTCTATGGGCGCGCCCAGGAAGGTGAGGAGGCGGCGCCCGATGTCGATGATGTCGGTGGCCCGTCCTGCAAAATACGCGTCGTCCAATTCCTGAAAAACCTGGGCCATATCCAGGATTGTGCGACGCGTGGCGCTGATTGCGCTGCGCCCTTCCTCGTGGATGGCGATACGGACGGAATCGGTGAGCGTGACGTCGCTGAGGATGAGCCGATGCATGGCGAAGATGTCGGCCGCGACGTGGTTGAGGGAGGTTCCCATCTCCATCAACTGCTGATCAACCAATTTTTTGGCGTGGAGAAAGCGCTCCCATTCCGTTTGGGGATTGAAGGGCGCGCGGGCAAGAGAGATGACCGTTGAGGTCGAATATTCCAGCTCAAGCTCGCGCCCGCGGTGAAGATAGATCGCGCCCATGCCGATGCCCGGCGCCGCGGGTAGGCCCTGGTATGCGGCACTCATTGCGCGGCCGGGAGATCGTAATAACGCTGGTCGAAAAGGAGGCTGATTGCCGCCAGCGCGTCGTCAGCGTCCGGCCCCTGGGCGGAGAGGCGAATCACGTGGCCCTGACGCGCCTGAATCTGCATTAGCTGCAAGATGCTTTTGGCGTTTACCACGGGCGACGTGCGCGTCAAATTCTGGGCCGTGATTTGGGCCTGAAAGCGGCTGGCCGTCTGCACTACATCCTTGCTCTTGCGCAAGTGCAGTCCCAGGGGATGCCGAACCGTCACATCAGTTGAGTGGGAGCTGTCTCCGCATGCCTCGCGGATGTTACGATCCTCCAATGCGTATTCGTCCGTTTCTCTTTTAACAATAAGCGCTATGCGGGCATGAGACCCTTCGCCGGCCGTTCGTCCAATCTGGAAGATCTGGGGCGAATTGCTCAGGGTGACAGGCTGTTGCTTGCCGACGCTTGCTGCGCCGAGCGCTCAGTATGAATTCAGCGAGCGCGGAATCTTTTCAAATTGGGCGGTTGCTTCAGCCGCCTGATTGACTTCTTCCAGTGAATGGCCCAATCCTGCTTCAAGGGCGGCGATGACTGCGCCCTCTACCAGAGGCGCATTGCTGATTAGGCAGGTTGCCCTCTGTTCGGGCGTGAGGAAATCCAGCGCCAGCGTTGCGCTGAGGACGGCGCTGCCCAGGTCCACCAGCAGGAGCACGCCCGCTTCGCTCCACACTTCCTCCAGCGCCGCGTGGATGCGCATGGGGTCCGTGCCCAGGCGATAGTCATCGCCCTCCGCTATTCCGCCCACCGCGATGATGGTCACGTCGCCGTCGATCATGGAGCCGGCCAACTCCTTCACGCCCTCGGCCAGGCGCGCTGAGTGGGAGACAATTACCAGGTTGACCATCTCCGTCTCCTCTCGCTCATGCCGGTTGAGTTCGCCGCTTGCTACAGCCGATCCGGTTCAGAGTTCTTTCGCCATAAAGACGTTGAATTCCGTTGCCGCGTACTCACCGAAGGCGTCGCACCGGCTAAAACCGTTCCTGGCGTAAAGCGCGTGGGCGGCTTCAAACGCGGGGCCGGTTCCCGTCTCAAGCAGGAGCTGAGTATAGCCGCGGGACTGGGCCGTGCGCAGGATTTCGTCCAGGATGACCTGCGCGACGCCCCGTCTGAGAAACGCAGCGCGGGTGCGCATTGACTTGATTTCGCCGGATGTGGCGTTCAGCTCCTTGAGCGCGCCGCAACCGCAGAGCTGATCGTCGAGCCAGGCCGTCCAGAACGTGATCTCGGGGGCTTGCAGGCCGTCGATAGCCAGTGCGTGGACCTGCCCGGCCGGCGTATTTCCGTGCATGCCCGTTAGGTGCTCAGCGATAAGCTCCTGGACTTCCCGGGTAGAGAGATCATCGACGCGTGTGCGAATTGGCATACAGAATCCATGGTTTTATCGTGCTGGTGGTTTAATTCCCCAGCGTGGCCGCGGCGCTGGCTACAAGCAGATAGGCGCTGGTTGCGCCGGGATCCTGGTGGCCGATGGAGCGGGGACCCAGATAGCTGGCCCGCCCTTTCTTCGCTTCCATATCGATGGTGGCGAGCATGCCCGCCTCCGCTGCTTCGGAAGCGACGGCCAGGGCCTCGGTCGTGCTCTGGCCTGCGTCCGTGGCTAAGCGCAGCGCTTCGACCGCGGGGGCCAGGGCGTCCACCATGGTCTTGTCGCCGAGTCGGGCGTGGCCCCGCTGCTGGATGGACTCCAGCCCCACCTGGAACATTTGCGCCAGACGATCCAGGGATATCACGTCGCCGGGGCCGGCTTCTTTGGACGCGCGCAAAAAGAAGACGCCATAGAGAGGCCCGGCCGCGCCGCCAATGCTGCTGATGAGGGTCATAGCAATGGTACGCAAAAAGACGTCGATGTCGTGACAGTCGGTCAGGTCGTTAATTTTGGCGCGCATTTTTTCAGCCCCGTGCTGCATGTTCACGCCGTGGTCGGCGTCGCCGATGGCCGCATCCAACCGGGTTAACGTCGCTTGCTCCTGCTCAATTTGATCCGCATAGTGGAGGAGCCAATGCTGCATTTGCTCCAGTGTCACATCGCGCGTCATGACGATTCTTTCAATGGTCGATTAGATTTTATTGACATTTTTTACCAGTGCAAGGCGGCCGTATGTACCGGCGCATCCCAGAGGCGGGTTAGTTCCGGCGTCAGCTTGAGGAGCGTAATCGTGCAGCCGGCCATGTCCAGACTGGTGATGTAGTTGCCCACCAGTTGCCGAATGACGGGAATACCCCGCTGCGCCAGGGAGTGATGCAGGTGGCGGAAGACGATAAACAGCTCTTGCAGGGGCGTTGCGCCCAGGCCGCTGACCAGCGCTAACACATTGTCGCCCTCTGTCAGACCCAGGTCCTGGATAATCGGCTCCAGCATCATCTCGGTCATGGCGTCGGCGCTGGCGAGCATGCGCCGCTGACGGCCCCGCTCGCCGTGAATGCCCACGCCCAACTCAAATTCATCGGCGGGCAGCTCGAACGTAGGATATCCGATCCGGGGCGACGTGCATCCGGTAAGGGCCAGGCCCATGCTCCGGGCCTGATCCGCAACCTGTTGGGCAATAGCCGCGACATGGTCCAGCGGGCGACTCTCTTCGGCCGCGGCGCCGGCAATTTTTTCCACGAGGACGGTGGCGCCCATTGCCCGCCGGTTTTCAGGATCGTTTTGTGCGACGTCATCATTGACCAGTACGGTTTGCACCCGAAAGCCCTCGTCTTCGGCCATTTCCTTGGCCATACCCATGTTGAGGAGGCCGCCGGTATAATTTTTGGTGATAAAGAGCGCGCCCGCTCCGCCTTCCACCGCATGCATAGCCGCTACATACTGATCGGGCGTCGGGCTGGTGAAGAGGCCGCCGGGACAGGCCGCGTCAAGCATTCCCCGCCCCACATAGCCGGTATTGAGGGGCTCGTGACCGCTGCCGCTGCCGCTGATCAGCGCGACCTTGCCTTTGACGGGCGCATCCTTCCGCCAGACGACCGGCGGAGCGTAGGCAATGTTGAGCAAATTTGGGTAGGCCAAAGCCAGCCCTTCCAAACTTTCGGTAACAACATCACGCGGACGATTGATGAGTTTCTTTTGGAGGGCTGTTTTGGGGGAATAATCCGCAGGGCGATGGTTGGCTGGAGCGATCATGGAATACTTTCGAAAGCAAATAGACGCGTAACGCGCATTAAAACAGGGCCGAAACGAATCCGGATCGATATTAACGTCATTCTAGCCCTAATCTCTCCTTTTCACAATCCGTTTTGAGCGAATATTGCAGATTTGTAATAACTTGCTTTTGATAAACGCCTCGCCTGGAGCGGGATCACGTCTTGGGGACAATTTCCGTCTCCGTCAACTCCTGCAGGAGCGCCAGCATGGCCCGGGAGGCCTGGCCCCGATGACTGATACCGTTTTTGACGTCACGGGGCAATTCCGCCATGGTTTTGCCGAACTGGGGCATGAAGAAGACGGGATCATAGCCGAAGCCCCAATTACCCCGAGGCGCAGAAATGATCTCGCCTTCCACCGCGCCGTCCCGCGTAAAAGTGCGTCCGTCCGGTAAGCAGAGGGCAACCACGCAGCGAAACCGGGCGGCATGGGGGGCTGGGTACGGGGCAACATCTGACAGCAGTTTGCGATAGCGTCCCGCATCGTCAAGACCTGGCCCGCCGTAGCGGGCCGAGTAGACGCCGGGGCGGCCGTTGAGGGCGTCTACCTCCAGACCGCTGTCGTCCGCCCACGTCCAGCAGCCGCTCATCTCCGCATAGGCGCGGGCTTTGAGCAGGGCGTTTTCGGCGAAGGTTACGCCGGTTTCATCCACATCATGCGTGATGCCCTGTTCCTCAAGGGACGTTATGCGCAGGGGCAGGTCAGCCAGCAGGCTCTGGTATTCTCGGATTTTGCCTGCATTATGGGTGGCGACTAAGAGCGTTTGCATGGTTATACGTCCATTCAGTCCATGATGTAATCGGGGTTCAAATCGTTTCTATGCTATCATACAGCCCGTATGAGGGTCTGCGGAAATTAACCGGCGATGTAACTATACGGGCCCCTCCGGAAGGGTCGGCTGGAAATACGCCGCTTTCGAGGAGAAACCTCCCGGAGGCCGTATAGTAACCCGGCGATAATACAAAAATTTCCGCTTTCCGTTGCACCCCTGTTATGCGCTGTAAGCTCCGTCAGGCGTAAGCCCGTTGTAAAAAGAGGAACACTTTACTTATGGTCGATTCGTACCACCCCCTGCGTATCTTTTCCGGCTCATCCCACCCCGCTCTTGCCGAGAGCATTGCCGACATTTTGGGCGTCCGATTGGGGCGCTCCACCACGACTTATTTGCCTGATAGCGAAATTCATGTCATGATTGATGAGGTAGTGCGGGATCAGGACATCTTCATTGTTCAACCTTGCTCCGTTCCTGTTAATGACCATCTGATGGAGCTGTTGCTCTATCTCGACGCACTCCGGCGTGCCAGCGCACACAGCATCAGCGTCGTCATTCCGTATTTCCCTTACGCGCGGCAGGATCGTATGGCCCGGGGGCGCGAGGCAATTAGCGCACGGGCGGTTGCCAATATGTTGGAAGGATTCGGCGCTACTCGGGTTATCTTCGTGGATATCCACAGCCGGGCTATTCAGGGCTTCTTCAATATCCCGGTGGATCCGCTGAGCGCATTGCCCTTGCTGGCTGACTATTTCCGCGAACCGAAATTCGCCAACGCGGCGATTGTGAGCCCCGATGTGGGGCGGGCGGGCATGGCCGGGCGCTATGCCGAGCAGCTGAACCTGCCTCTGGTCGTCATGCACAAGCGCCGGACCGCTTTCGATCAAACCGAGACTACTCATGTGGTGGGCGATCTGGAAGGCCGCAGCCCCATCGTTATTGATGATATTATGGCGGGCGGCAGCGTTCTCAAGCAGGTGGATGCGCTGTATGAGGCCGGGGCCGGCGGGCCATGTTACTTTGCGGTTACCCATCCGGTTCTTTTGCCCTCGGCGCTTGAGCGTTTGGACGCGGATGACCGCATTGAAAAGCTGGTCGTCACCGATACAGTTCCTGTTCCTCCGGAAAAACGCCATCCCAAAATTGAAGTGCTTTCGATTGCACCCTTGCTGGCCGATATCATTCACCGGATTTACAAGGGGACCAGCATTTCCGAAAAATTGATTCTCGCCTAGAGGAGACCCATTTTGTTTCGACGCTCACAGCGATCGGGATCCGACGTTATTGAAGTCATCGTCGGTCCCGGCGCCACCTTAAGCGGCAATCTGCGCTGCGATGCCAGCATCCGGATTGACGGCAGCATAGAGAGCGGGCAGATCGAAACGCCGGCCAATGTCATTTTTACCGAAACGGCCCGGGCCGAGTGTAACGTTATCGCCAAAAATGTGAGTATACGCGGTCGGGTGCGGGGCATTATCCGCGCCGAACGGGTTGAGTTACTCTCCGGCAGCCAGGTCTACGGCGCGCTGCACGTGAATACGTTCTATATGGATGACGGCGTTCTCATGCGCGCCGAACTCAATATTCAAGGCGCACAGGATCCGCACGCCCCCGTGATTCCCGCACAGCCTCAGGGCGACGCGACGATTCCCGTGATTGATTCCTCTGTCACTGCAGCGGGCGATAGAGGGATCGAAAGCCGATAATTCGCTCTAACTGGCTATCGACTCTTTGGACGTTACTGTACAACCTCCGGAAGGTTTCGCTTCGGAACCGGCTTGTTTTCCGCAGCTCCTCCCGGAAGGACTTGCACAGTTGTCTCCTGGCGATAGCGTAAGTTTTTTGTTTTGTTTTCTATTTACACCCCCACTTTACTCACACCTACCATATTTGAGGAGACATTGCTATGGATCGAGGACGGACAAAACGCTGGTCACTCTTTGCATTGCTACTGATGGCAGTGCTGGTATTGGCCGCATGTGGCGGCGGGCAGAGTGAACCTGCTCCCGCGGCAGAGGATACGCCTGCTGCGTCAGAAGAGAGCGCAGGCGAAGATACGACGACTGAAGAGCCGGCGGCTGCCGCCGGCGTTATCGTAGTCGGCACCAACGCCGAGTATCAGCCGTTTGAGTTTGTTGATGCCGGCGGCAATATTGTGGGCTACGACATCGATCTGATGAAAGCGCTGGCGGCAGAGGCCGGACTGGACGTAGAATTCGTCAACACCAAGTGGGACGGCATTTTCGTCGCCTTGGCCAATGGCGAGTTTGACGCCGTCATCAGCGCGGTGACCATCACCGATGAGCGCAAGGAAGTCGTGAACTTTACGGACGCCTATTTCAACGCCGGTCAGGCTGTGGCCGTACGCAGCGATAATGACGCTATCGCCGGCGTTGACGATCTGGTCGAAGGCGTAAGCGTAGGCGTGCAGCTCGGCACCACGGGTGACATCTACTCCACGGATAACCTGCCGGTTGAGGTCAAGCGCTTTGATGAGACGCCCCTGGCCATTCAGGCTTTGGCCAATGGCGATGTGGACGCAGTGGTCGCCGATGCGCCGACCCTGGCCGATTACATCAAGGCCAATGCCGACCTGAACCTTAAGGTGGTGGGCGAGCCCTTCACCGAAGAGTTGTACGGCATTGCCGTCAATCAGGATAAGCCGGAAGTGCTGGACGCGCTCAACGGCGCCTTGGCCACTATCCGCGAGAACGGCACGTATGACGATATCTTTAACACCTGGTTCGGCGCTCCTGAGGCGGCGGCCGGCGGCAGTGGAAGCAGCGGCGAGGCGGCTGCGACCGGCGGCGGCGCAACCTTCATCTTCGGCCGCGGCGCTGACGGCGTGAGCCTGGACCCGGCCGTGGTGACCGACGGCGAATCCTTCCGGGTGACCAACCAGGGCTGTGATGCGCTGCTGGCCTATGACAAGGAGACCACCAACGTCGTCCCTGCCTTGGCCGAAAGCTGGGAATCCAACGCCGACGGTACCGAGTGGACCTTCAAGCTGCGGGAAGGCGTCAAGTTCCATGACGGCACCGACTTTAACGCGGACGCCGTACTCTTCAACTTTAATCGCTGGTGGGACCCGGAAAATCCTTATCACTACGAAGAGCAGGTTTTCGAGTATTGGGATTACATGTGGGGCGGCTTCAAGGGCGACTCCATCGTGACGAACATCGAGAAGGTCGATGATTACAGCGTGAAATTCACCCTTAGCGAACCGTTAGCCCCCATTCTGGCCAACCTGGCTATGCCCATGTTCAGCATTGCCAGCCCGGCCGCCATTCAGGAATACGGCGCGGACTACGGCACGCCTGAAGTCGGCTATGTCTGCACGGGTCCCTTTAAGTTTGTGGAATGGGTGACCGACGATCACACGACCATGGTGCGCAGTGAAGACTACTGGGGTGAGATTCCCGGCAACGTAGAGACCATCATCATCCGCACCATTCCCGACAACTCGGCGCGCTTCCTGGCCCTTCAGGCCGGTGAAATCGATGCCCTGGAGCAGGCCAATATTGAAGACCTGGCCTCGGCCGAGGGATCAGATGATCTCTACGTCCTGACCCGCCCGGCCCTCAATACGGGCTATCTTGCCTTCAACTACCGCATTCAGGAGTTCAACGATCCCCTGGTGCGCGAGGCAATCGCCGCAGCCATCGACAAGCAGGGCTTGGTAGACGCCTTCTACGGCGGTTACGGTGAGGTCGCCACCCAGTTCCTGCCTCCCTTCGTCTGGGGTCACAATCCCGATCTCCAGGGAGTGCAGTACGATCCCGATCGTGCAGTGGAACTTCTGACCGAAGCCGGCTATCCTGACGGCATCAGCGAAGTCACCCTGGATGACGGCAGCACCATGCCGCTGACCCTTTACTACATGCCGGTGGTGCGCTTCTACTATCCCGATCCCGAAGCTATTGGCGAGGCCATGGCCGCGCAACTGGCTGCTGTCGGGATCAACGTGAAGCTCGAACTGGCCGGCGACTGGGCCACCTACCTGGACATGCGCCGCAACGGCGAACTGGTGGGTCTCTACCAACTGGGCTGGGGCGGCGACAACGGCGACCCGGATAACTTCCTGGGCTACTTCTTCGGCAATGCTGCGGAGCCCAAGCCTTCGGAGGGCTTCTTCTCCAATCCGGAACTGGCCGAGATTCTGACCGAAGCTCGCTCTACGCCGGATCAGGCGGCTCGCACCGCGCTCTATGAACAGGCCGAGCAGATCCTTTATGAGACGGTCGGTCGCGTCTGGATTGCGCATAACAGTACGCCGCTGATTTTCCGCAATGAGGTTTCGGGCTATATTCCGAATGCGGTAAGCGACGACAAATATAAGTATGTTTCGGTTGAGTAACCGCTATAGGTAACCGACCGACTCACGTAAGCCGGAGAACGCGGATCTAGCGTGATTGGACGGGCATACACTGATCGCTGGAAAAATCAGCGTATGTCCGCCCAATCACCTGGCTGCGTTTTCTTATTCCCACCCCGGCACGGCAATGTCTTCTGATATGACTTTGTCTGCATCACCAATCGCTGCGAGCAATCCGTGTTTCAGTACATTATTCGCCGGATCCTGACTACCATTCCCGTGCTGTTTGGAGTCTCCATTCTGGTCTTCTTATTTATCCATTTGATCCCCGGCGATCCGGCCGTAGCTCTATTGGGCGAGCGCGCGACGGAAGAGAATGTGGAGCGCATGCGCGAGCAGCTTGGCCTGAACGATCCCATGCCCGTGCAGTATGTCCGCTTTATGTTGGGCCACACCCATATGCTCATCGTCAACGCTGATAACTCCTACACCACTCGGCGCGGCGAGCAGTGTGTGGAGGTTACCGATGCGGCTAATGTGGCCTGTCGCAACACAGCGGGCAAATGGCAGGGGCAACAAAACCCGAGCATGCAGTGCAACCGTCTGGGTTCATTCATGGTCTGCCATGAAAACGGCATTCTGTGGGGCGATCTGGGACGCTCGATCAAGGGAAATATTCCCATCGGCAAGGAACTCCAGCGCCGCTTCCCGGCCACGGTGGAACTGGCCGTTATTGCCATTATCATCGCTGTTGCGGTAGGGATTCCCGCCGGCGTGCTGGCCTCGCTTAAGCGTAATTCCTTTGTCGACACCTTTACTATGTTTGCTGCGCTGGCCGGCGTTTCCATGCCCATATTCTGGTTGGGCATCCTTCTCATGTGGCTTTTTGGATTGGTATTGGGCTGGCTGCCTACGGGCGGCCGCCTCTCCACGGGGATCGAGCTGCATACCATCACCAATTTGTACTTGCTGGACAGCCTGCTGACCCGGAACTGGCCTGCATTTATCGACGCCCTGCGCCACATTATTCTTCCGGCCCTGGCCCTGGCCACCATCTCCCTGTCCATCATCGCGCGCATGACCCGCTCATCCATGCTGGACGTATTGGGGCAGGACTATATGCGTACGGCGCAGGCTAAGGGGCTCTCCCGGGGCGTCCAGGTTCGCCGCCACGCCATGCGCAACGCCATGATGCCGGTGGTGACAATCGTCGGCCTTCAATTCGGCGGCCTGCTGGCAGGCGCAATCCTCACTGAGACCATCTTCTCCTGGCCGGGAATCGGCAAGTGGGTCTTTGATGCCATTACCGCGCGGGATTATCCGATTGTCCAGTCGGTCACCATGATCATCGCCTTTATCTTTGTCATGGTTAATCTACTTGTCGATATTTCCTATGCGTGGCTCAATCCGCGCATCCGTTACGAATAGTTTTTACTTATGGCTGTTGCAAACGATCTGTCACTTGCTTCTGAACAACCCGAAAGTCGGCATGAAAATCAGACGCGTCGGGTATTGCGTCGCCTCATGCGCTCTACCAATGCCCGGGTGGGTATTTTCCTGGTCGTCGCTTTCCTGCTCATTGCGCTTCTCGTCCCCCTGGTTGACGATTACGACGCACGGCGGGATCTGGACCTTTCTTCCCGCCTGCAACCGCCGTCCAGCGAGCACTGGTTCGGCACCGACGATCTGGGGCGGGACGTGCTGCGGAGAGTGCTGCACGGCGCGCGGGTCTCTCTCCAGGTCGCCATTTTGTCGGTGAGCATTTCCCTCATCATCGGCTCCATGATTGGCCTGGTCGCGGGCATGACCGGCGGCTGGGTGGATAATGTACTCATGCGGCTGATGGATATCATGCTTGCCTTCCCCTACGTTCTCCTGGCCATTGCTTTGGTGACGACGCTGGGCGCGGGACTGCGTAATACCATGATCGCCATCGGCATTGTGTACGTGCCTATTTACGCGCGTCTTTCGCGCTCGGTGGCCATCTCGCTGCGCGAAGAAGATTACGTCATGGCCGCGCGCAGCATCGGTTCTACCCAGCTGCGCATTCTCTTCTCCCATATTGTCCCCAATGGTCTTTCGCCCATCATCGTCCAGGCGACTCTGAGTATGGGGATCGCCGTATTGGACGCCGCTGCCCTGGGCTTTTTGGGGCTGGGGCAGCAGCCGCCCTATCCGGAATGGGGCAAAATGCTGGTAGATAGCCTTCAGTTTATCCTCTCCGGCTCCTGGTGGGTGATGCTTTTCCCCGGCCTGGCGATCATGTTGACGGTGCTGGGCTTCAATCTGTTGGGCGATGGTCTGCGTGACGCTCTGGATCCCCGCTTGCGCATGTAGTTGCTTGATCGCAGATTGGGGAATCCGGCATGGGCGCTGAACGTAACGCCATCGGCGCCCTGCTGGCGATCCGACCAGCCGCTAAGCCAGGTTTGTCTCCATCCTGGACCCAAGACGTTAAGCTGTGGGCATAGCATTGCTCGCGGATGCGGGGACGGCCAGCGATGGATTAAATTGATAATACTCCCTCTTTTGATCTTTATAAACAGGAAAGGAACCAATAATGGGGAAGCGAACAGTAACCCTGAAGCAGGATAAGGAATTTGAGGTAGTCGGTCAGGAACTCTCCGTCGGTGACAAGGCTCCCGACGTAACGGTGGCCGACGGCGGTTTCGGCAGCACGTTTGACCTGCTGGGCGATACCGCCGGCAAAATTCGTCTGGTCAGCGTCGTGCCCAGCATCGATACGGGCATCTGCGATGCGCAAACCCGCCGCATGAATGAAGAGGCCGGCGGCATGGGGGATGACGTCATTGTCCTCACGGTGAGCGCGGACCTGCCCATGGCCCAGGAGCGCTGGTGCGGCGCGGCCGGCGTGGACCGGGTGAAGATGCTTTCCGATCACCTGGACATGGCCTTCGGCGACGCTTACGGCACCAACGTAAAGGATCTGCGTCTGGAACAGCGGGCTATTTTTATCATCGACGGCGATGATGTGGTGCGCTATGTGGAATATGTGCCTGAAATCGCCCAGCACCCTGATTATGCGGCGGCCATGACCGCCTTGCAGGAATTGCGATAAATTGTCCACGTCGTAGAGACGTTGCATTGCAACGTCTCTACGACGTGACATCGTAACGTCTTTGCGGCGTGGATATTGCAACGTCTCTACCCATATGACGTGATCCGTCAGGAAAACAGCCTATGGAACCCGATGTTCAGCAAAATTCAAGTTCAAACGTTTCGGCGATTGCCCGCGGCCTCCCCTGGTGGCTTTTTATCATTGTCGGCGGGCTGCTGCTTTTTGCACTTTTTATCATGCTGGATCCCCAGCGGACGGAATATTACCGGGACGCATTCACCTTCATTTTACCCGGCGTCAGCCTTACCCTGCGCGTCACAATCTTTTCCTACCTGCTCGCGTTGATTATCGGTCTTTTTGTGGGCCTCATGCGCCTTAGCTCGAACCCGATCATTTTTCATCTGTCTACGGTCTACGTTGAGGTTATGCGCGGCCTGCCCATGCTGGTCATTATCCTCTATGCGGGTTTTGTCATCGGCCCGGCCGTACGCGACGGCAGCGGAGGCCTTTACGATCCGCCCATGCTCCACCGCGCGATTACCGGGTTGGCGCTGGGCTACGGCGCCTATATCTCCGAGGTTTTTCGCAGCGGCATTCAGGCCATCGGTAAGGGCCAAATGGAAGCCGCCCGCAGTTTGGGCATGGGCTACATTCAGGCCATGCGCTATATTATCCTGCCCCAGGCCGTGCGCTTGATTCTGCCGCCCCTGGGCAACGATCTCATTGCGCTGCTGAAGGATAGCGCTCTGATTTCCGTGCTGGCGTTGGAAGATACGCTGCAATTGGGCCGCCAGTACATCAGCCGCACCTTCCGCGCCTTTGAAGGCTATAACACCGTCGCCGTCATTTTCCTCTCCATGACGCTGGTCCTCTCGCTGATCGTGCGGTATATTGAGCAGCGCACCAAAACGGGTTAGTACATCTATCCACGCAAAGCGCGCTTAGGCGCCGGCATCCAATCGCTGAGGCGATCTTTGAGGAGAAACAACATTTGACACCCTGGATACTTGTGCCCGCGGGCGCGCTCATCGGCTATTTGCTCGGCTCCATTCCTGTTGGGCTATGGGTCTGCCGCCTTTATGGCGTGGACATCCGCACCGTGGGCAGCGGCCGCACCGGCGGCACCAACGCCTGGCGCGCGGCGGGCCTCAAGGCGGCCATCCCCACGATTCTCGGCGATGCGATTAAGGGGGCGGTTGCCGTCTGGGTTATCCGCTGGCTCTTCTATCGCCTTTTTCCCGAGCCCGCAGTGATGAGCGTAGATGAAGCCGTATTGCGTACAACCGCTGTGCAGCTGGCCGCGGCTTTTGCCGGCGGCATGGCCGTTATCGGTCATAACTGGTCCGTCTTTAACGGCTTCCAGGGCGGCGCGGGCGGCATTACCTCCGCCGCCACCGCCATGGCCATTTCGCCGCTGGTCGGGAGCGTCGTCTGGCTGGTGGGGGGCATTCTCATCTGGTGGACGCGGATTGCGTCCGTGGGTACGTTTGCCGTAGGCGCGGGCGCGTTTGCCCTTTTCCTCATTCTGGGCGTCAATCGCCTGTCACCCTGGCCCTACATCGTCTTTGGCGTGATCGCCTTCTTCTCCGTCCTCATGGCCCTGCGCAGTAACCGGGAAAAGCTGCGCAATCAGGAGGAACGCATTATCACTCTCTGGTAAGATGCGTGATGCGTAATGCGTGCTGGATTTTCTCACGGCTATTACCCCGGCGTGATGCCGAAACTCTGCAAAATGCTCTGTAAGGTGAACTCCACGCCCGACGCCATCATGCCCACCAAGGCAGCCCCCGCTATCCAGACCAGGAGCGCCAGCACGGGCAGGAGCAGCGTTCGCCAACCGTCGGTCTTGTCGGCTACGGCTCCGGCCATCCAGAGAGCCACAAAGCTCCAAACCATGATGAGCGCCATGACGGCCGATCGCAGAGGCGGAATCAGAGCCAATAGCGAAAGAAGCAGGACCGATGAGGCGAAGCCCGCTGTGCGCACCATGCGTCCGATATTCGTCCGGCGGGTGATGAGGCGGCCGGCAACGGTCATGGCCAGGATGACGCTGAACCAAACCAGGATATCGCCCAACAATTGAGGCGCATTGAATGACCCGCTGCGGATAAGCGAATTGAGCGCAGCCATAGTCAACGCGATGAGGAGCGCAGGACCGGTCATGGCCGGATTATCGGCCACAGCCTGATAGGCTGATCGATCCAGCAGCAGCGCACGCAGGGCATAGCCCGGCCAGAGATCCACTCGTCCGATGCCCTCCCGGAAGTTCGCTTGCGTTTCCTTCTTTTTTTTGTCGTCAGCCTGATTTTCTGAATCTCTCGCCGCGTGGATGGGCGCATCGCGATGGCGGTTCAGCAGGTGGAAGACGTCGGTGGCGTTGCGCGTCTCGCTGATCTCCAAGTCCGGCGGATGCAGAACAAAGGCGTCGGTCTGTTCGCCGCCCAGGCCACCGTGGTTGCCCACCAATTCCTCCAGCGCCGCGACGGTGCCGTCTTCGTACAGCGTGCTGATCACCCAGAGATCGCCGGCGTGGGGAAACTCCATGACCCGCTTGAGCTGCCAGACGCGCTTCTCGATGGACGCTGCGCCGGCCCCGCTTGCACGGGCATAGGGCGCCACCGGATCGTCGCCAATCACCTCGCCGGTGTGCAGATTACGCCGCCCGCCCTTGCCCATTACTACCACGGTTCCGTCATCTTCATAGCCCAGCACCAGCCCGATCCCTTCGTGCTGAACGACGGCCTGGACCATGCCGGGATAGGCCGTCTCCAACTCGCTCAGCTTGATCTTGCGCGGGAAGAGATCGAAGTAAACCTGCGCGGCATTGCCGCTGCCGTAGGCCGTGACCGAAGCCAAATCGTCGGCAGATACTTCAGCGCGATTGGCCTGGGCTCCCGCCGCGGCCAATCGCCGGCCCTGCCTGGCCGCCAATCGGTCAAAGGCGCTTGCTCCTTTGTCGCTGTCAACCTTGGCCAACTCGCCCGCTACGCTGGCCAGGCCGGCCGCGCCGGTATCGCCGCCGATGGCCTGGGCGACCGTAACCTCATCCGGGAGAAGGGACTCGATAAATTCCTTAATCGTAACGCCGTAGCGCTGCTTAAATGTGGCGCCGAATGATTGGCCGTGGTCCGAGAGTACGATGAGATCGTAGGGGCGGTGGGACTGTTTTTTGGCTGCACGGTGCAGGCGTTCAAAGGTTCGATCGAGGCGCCTGAGATCGCCGAAGGCGTCATCCGTCCAAGGCCCCGAATGGTGGGCAACTTCGTCGTAGCCCAGGTAGAGCATGTAGATGACCGGCGCGCCGCGCATCATATCCATGACGGCGATGTTGGCGGAAATATCGCGCATGAAGACGCATGTACCCGCGCGTACAAAGGGATAACCGTGGGCCAGCCGATTGAGACGCGGCCGCACATGATGGCGTCGCTGCTGCCATCCTTCCCAGAGTTCGCGTCCGGTTTCAGCCAAAAAGAGGACGATTTCGCGCGTCAAAAAATAGGGGTCCAGCATGAGGAGGCGGATATCTGCCGAACGCCTGCGCGCTTCCTCTTCATCGGAGGCGTCTAGCAAGTTGGCCATGGTGAACATGGACTTCTCGGCGTCGCCGTCCATCATGTTCATAATGCTGGAGCCCCGGCGCATCAACCCGTGGCCGTGGGCGTAACGCGCGTTGAGTTCCGGCGCATCTTCGGCTGAGACGTAGGTTTTGTTTTTGGACTTGTCGAACCAGCGATAGGCGGGAATGTCTTCATTGTCGCCGAACATAATGCCCGCCTGACAGGAGGAGGTCATGGAAGGCAGGCCGCAATCCGTGAGGGAGAGTTGATAGCCCTCTTCGTCGATCATTTTTTGCAGCGTGGGCAGCAGGCCCTGGTCCAGCGCCTTGCGAATGTGCCAGTAGCTGAGCCCGTCGATTTCAACCAGCATCATCCCCCGTCCGGGCTCATCGGAGCCGCTGAAGCGCTGCCGCTTGGCCAGCCGTTCGATTCGATTCTGATACCAGGATCCTTCCTCCTCGATATCCAGCGTGTTGGTCAGAATGGTATTGAAGAAGGCCAGCACAATACCGGCCAGCAGCGCGGCCCCAAACGTAACGTCAAAACCGGGCAGCAGCCAGGCCGTCAGTTGAATGGAAGCCGCATTCACCAAAAAGCCGACCAGGAAGGTCATGATCCAACCCAGGGGGACGGCCAGCAGGAGAATAATGGGCCGGATCAGTAAATTGACCGCGGCCAGCAGGAGCGCCGCTGACAGGATCACGATGCCGCGGGGCGTCGCTTCCGTGGCCTGGAAGCGCACAGCCGGAATGACCCATGCCGTTGCGGCCATGGAGAGGGCATCAACCAACCAAAGGATTGCCAGACGTATACCGTACCGTAAAATGGATTTGATGGTGTGGGACATGGTTTGCTTCCTTATCCGCCCTTTAGCCCTGAATTTAAGCGCTGTAATCCTTCCTGCTCTACCGCGGCGAAATTCATGGGGAAGTGAGCCAGATGGCCCAGGCGCAGCATGGCCATGCCGTGGACCATGGCCCAGGCCGTGTGGGCCATTTCCAGCGTGCCGTACCCCTCCCGCGCTTGGAAAACGCCTTCGTCAATGCCGCGCTGAACGGCCCCCAGCAGGAGACCGAATGACGAACCCTCCATCGCCATCTCCTCCATCGCGCTCTCCTGCGTTGCACTGGGCGAAGCCCCCGTGGCGGACGAAGCGAACATAAGCAGAAAGTGATCCGGGTTGCGCACGGCGAAATCGATGTACGCCGTGCCCAATTCTATGAGATACTCATCGACGGGCAGTGACGCATCGGCCCGGCCCATGTATTCGATCAGGCGTGCGTGACCCTGTTGACAAACGGCCTGAATGATCTCGTCCTTGCCGCCGAAATATTCGTATAGTCCGGCCGGACTGTGATCGATGGCTTTGGCAATGCCGCGCATGGAGAGATTGTCAATGCCTTCTTGCGCAATAATTCGGCGCGCCGCATCCAAAATTGCCTGCTGCGTGCGCTGGTGACGCCGCTCCCGAGGGGTTAATTCTCTACCCATATAAGACCCGTGAAAATAAAAGGCGCTATGATTCCGAACATCGTTCGGAATCATAGCGCCATCTCGATCACGTGTCAAGGTCTGGACCGCAAGCCCTGCTTTATTTTATAACCTGCCACTTGCCGTTTGCTACCTGCCGCCTGCCACCTGCAACACGTGCTCCACGGCTACCGGCGCACTGGAACCCTCCTTGTCCAGCGGAATGTCGGCGCGCCAACTAGATGCGGGCGGGATGACCGCAGAGCGCGCCCGATCCTTATAGCGCGCCGCGACTTCGATGACTTCGGTCAGAAGTCCTTCGCTCAGGGTGATGGGATTCAGTCCCAGCGCCAGGAACTGATCGTTGCGCACCACCAGCTCATTTTCCAGCGATTCATTGCGGGGGTCCACGTAGTAGCGAATCTCCGCACCGGTCAGCCCGGCAATCAGCTCAGCCAGCCCGCGCACCCGGTGGGTCTCCGTGGCCTGGTTGAAAATTTTGACCCGCTCGCCGCGCATAGGCGCATTCTCAACTGCCAGCTTGATGCAGCGCACCGTATCCTGAATGTTGATGAAGGCCCGGGTCTGTCCGCCCGTCCCGTAAACGGTAAGGGGATGGCCGATGGCGGCCTGCATGAGGAAGCGATTGAGAACCGTGCCGTAGTCGCTTTCGTAGTCAAAGCGATTGATGAGGGCAGGGTGGAGACGGGTTTCTTCCGTGTTCGTGCCCCAGACCACGCCCTGGTGCAGGTCCGTGATCCGCAGACCGTCATTCTTGTTGTAGTAGTAGAAGAGCAGAGCGTCCAGCGTCTTGGTCATGTGATAGATGCTGCCGGGATGGGGCGGGTAGGGGATGTCGATGGGAATCTCCTGGCCCTCCACTTCGACCTTCACGCCCAGATAGCCTTCGGGAATGGCCATGCCCGCGGTGCCGTAGCCGTAGACGCCCATGGTACCCAGGTGGACCAGGTGAATATCCAGCCCCGTCTCGACGATGGCGCAGAGAACGTTGTGGGTGCCGTTGATGTTGTTGTCCACGGTATAGCGCTTGTGGCTCGGCGTCTTCATGGAGTAAGGCGCAGCCCGCTGTTCGGCAAAGTGAATGATGGCCTGAGGTTCTATCTCGGCAAAGAGATCCACCAAGTTCCGATACTCTTCGGCAATGTTGAAGTATCTGAAATCAATGCGCTTGCCGCTGATCTCCTCCCATGTGTCCAGCCGCGTATCGATAGTCGCGATGGGCGTGAGAGACTCGGCGCCCAGTTCGATATCGATCTTGCGCCGGGAAAGGTTGTCCACAATCGTCACATCGTAGCCGGCATTGGACAGGTGCAGCGCGGTAGGCCAGCCGCAGAAGCCGTCGCCGCCCAGAACGATGATGCGTCCGTTGTTGCTCATGTCATTCTTCTCCTATTTGAACGTTACTTGATGAGGCGAATTGGGCCGTAACCAAAAGAGCATAAACGACTGTTTTAGGATTTAACAAACTGAACCGGCCTCAATTATTTAATCAAGTTTCAGGAATAATTATGCGCTCTGCGCAACTCTTGATATTTGCGCCGCTAATGCTAAAATAAGCCGGTTACGAACAACCCACTTTTTCTGTATCCAAGGAGTATCTTTATGCCTGTTGCGCCGGACCGATTGCGTATCGCTATCTTCACCGAAACGTTCCTGCCCAAAATCGACGGCGTGGTGAGTATTCTCAAGCTCATGCTTCAGCGTTTGCAGGAGCAGGGCCACAAGGTCATCCTCTTTGGCCCGGCCGGCGGTCCGCCCGAATATGCCGGGGCGGAAATCGTGGGCGTGAGCGGCCCGAAACTCTTCTTTTATCCTGAGCTGAATTTGAACTATCCCCGGGTTTGGGTATACGAGCGGGTCAAGCAATTCCGTCCGGACATTATCCATGCGGTCAACCCTATGATGTTGGGCGCCTTCGGCCTGTACTGCGCAGGGAAGCTGAACACGCCTACCCTGGCTTCGTATCATACGGACCTGGCCCGCTATGCCGACCACTACGGCTTCGGCTTCACCAAGCCCCTGCTCTGGTCCTATCTGCGCACCATGCACAATCGGGCTGAGGTGAATCTTTGCCCCTCTTCCACCGTGCGCGATGAGCTGCGGGCCCAGGGCTTCCAGCGCGTGCGCTGGTGGCGCCGAGGCATTGACACCGACTTCTTCTCGCCCGGTCCGGTAAATCAGGCCATGCGCGCCCGCCTCAGCAACGGCCACCCCGATGACTTCCTGCTCATCAACGTAGGCCGCCAGTCGCCGGAAAAAGGGCTCTTCGGCCTGCGCGACGCCATTTTCCCCCAGGAGGGGGTGCGCTTGACGCTGGTGGGCGGCGGGCCGGCTCACGATGACCTGCGGACCCATTTTGCCGGTACGCCCACTTCATTCCCCGGCTATCTTCGGGGCCAGGAACTGATTGACGCCTACCGATCGGCCGACGCCTTCATTTTTCCCTCCACTACTGAGACTTTCGGCCTGGTTGCGCTGGAGGCCATGGCCTGCCGCGTGCCCGTGATTGCGGCCAGAAGCGGCGGCATTCTGGACACTGTACGCGACGGCTACAACGGCCTTTATTTCGATCCGGCTTATCCCCGGCAGATGGGCGATCTGGTCCGGAAGTTACGCGCACAGCCCGATCTGCGTGACGAACTGGCCGAGCATGCCTTGCAGCATGCCCGCAAGCAATCCTGGCGCGCGACCATGGATCAGTTGATTAACTATTATTACATGGCCCTGCGCGTCCACGATTACAGCGCACCCTTGCCCATGACCGGCTGATGAATCGTCCACGCATCTTCTTTTCGTTGACGAAGCGCACGCTTATATCGCGTGTGCTGTTGTCCGCGGCCCTGCTGCTTCTGATTGGGCTGCTGGGCGCATGCGGCCGCGCTGCGCCGCCGCCTGATGCCGTCGCCACGCCCTTGCCTACGCCGGAGCCCGAACGCTATGTCAGCGCAGCCGGCGGATTTTCTTTCCCCTTGCCCGACGGCTGGACGGCGACAGCGGATAGCGAGCCGGGCGTGCTGCTGCTTCTTCCCCCCCAGGAGGAGATCCAGGCCGATTCCGACGATATTTTCCACATTTTTGCCGCGGTGCAGGACCCTGCTGCGGTTCCGTCGCTTCTCTGCGCCGATTGTTTGCCGTCGCCCCTGACGTCAATCGCCGTCAACGGCCGGCCGGCCTGGACGTTTAGTCTGACCGGTGATGATGGCGCGCCGCGTGAGTGGACCGTGGTGGAGAACGGCGATGTGCTGGTCGCCTATACCCTCTCCGACGCGGAAATCGCGGCCGGCCTTCGCTTTACGCCGGTCATCGACGGCGAAGCCCGGGCCGCAGCCATGGCGGACGCCATGCGCACCGCCGTGGCCAACCTTTCCGGCGATGATGCGGCTGTGACTATTCGCACCGTTGAAGCCGTAACGTGGTCCGACGCTTGTTTGGATGCGCCCCTGATCGATGAGCTGTGCGCTCAAAGCGTGACGCCCGGTTATCGGGTTGTGATTGACGCGCCGGAAGGCGAGTATCGCTTTCATTTCGATCCGGTGACGACGCAGATCCGCTTGGCTGCGGGGCCTGAGGTTGACGTGGGCGACGTGCTGGTGGAGTGGCGCTCCCTGGGCTCCCCGTGCGAAACAGTGCGGATCGGCCGCGCCGGCGTCGCCTTGGGCGCGTGCGGCGCGCATGTCCTGCTGGGCGGGCCGCCGCCCGACGCAGCGCGTACGGCCCTGTTGACGAGCCTTCTGGACGAGCTTGCGTTTTTTGAAGCCGAGACGCCCGCGGGCTTTGTCACTTTTTTTGGCCGGGGCACGCGCACGGCTACGCCCGCTGAGCAGCGCCAGCTGGCCGAACTAGCGCGCCTCATGCATACGGAAAGCACGGGCGGGACGGCAGACGTTCCAGCTTTGACGTGGCAACGGCGCGGCGCGGGCGGTTATTGTGATGAACTGACCATCTTGCGCTCGGGCGAGACCTGGGCCCGCACGTGCCGCGGGGCAACAGGCGATGAAACGGCGGTCGGCGTCCTGGACCTGGAAGCGCTGGTTCAACTTTATACGTGGGTTGATCTGCTGGGAGGCGGCAGCACAGAGTGGGTTGGTCTGGATGTTGACGATCCCTTGCGGATCGAGATCGCATTCAGCGGCGACGGTGAGCAGATGCCGGATCGGGAGGACGCTGCAGCCATGCTGCCCCTGGCCGCGGCCGTCTTTACCGATCTGTTTGCCGTGGACGATCGCCTTGTTCCTGTCCAGGCGCCGCCCGTGGCCTGTCCCCAGCCGGCCGCGGACGAAACCGCTCTTGTCCTGCCGGAGCTGGGCTTTTGTCTTCTCTATCCTGAAGCCTACAACTTCTACCGCCCCGCTCCTGATCAGGTTATTCTGGCCGTTGATTCGCTCTTTGGCGTACGCGAGCCGCGCGTTACCCTCTTTGCGACGCCTGCCGATCAAGCGCCGCCGCCCGCAGCCGCGGATGAAGACGGCGCGGCCGAATCTCTGGTCGTCGCGGGCTACGATGCACGCCTGTGGACGGATGAGGCGTCCTTCCCACCGGGCCGCACGCTTCTCCTGGAGACCGACTCTCGCCGCTATCGCTTCCTCTTTGATCTGGCGTTAGAGGAGGGCGGTCGGGAAAATATGGACGCGCTTTTTGACTTGTTAACCGGCAGCCTGACCCTGTTGGATGATGCCGCGCCATAGTCATTGCCTCCGGGAGCGCCGGACTCCAGTCCGGCGGTAAGGCCAGGCTATTCCACCAAAATGCACGCAACCTCTTGTCCCGCTCCTGCAGGATGAAGGGGCGGGTCGGTCTTGCGGCATGCGTCCACGGCCAGGGGGCAGCGGGGGTGAAAGCGGCAGCCTGTGGGCAGGTTGATGGGGTCCGGCGTCTCGCCGCTCAGGATGAGGCGCTTATGGCGCAAGCGCGGATTGGGTACAGGCACTACGGAGAGAAGCGCCTTGGTGTAGGGATGCTGCGGATTGGTCAGGACGGCCATGGTCGGTCCGATCTCCACAATGCGGCCCAGATACATGACCGCGACCCTGTCCGCCAGCGCGCCGACGGTGCCCAAATCGTGGGTGATGAAGAGAATGGAAATCCCCCGGGTATCGCGCAATTCCGCCAGCAGGTTCAATATCTCCGCCCGGATGCTCACATCCAGCATGGAGACCGGCTCGTCGGCCAGGAGCAGCGTCGGTTCCAGCACCAGCGCGCCGGCGATGACCACGCGCTGACGCTGGCCGCCGGACAGCTCGTGGGGCAGGCGCTTCAAGTAACGATCCGCCGGCTTTAAGCCCGCGTCTTCCAGGGCGCGAACGACCCGGGTTTCCTGCTCGGCCCGGCTTCCGCCCAGCTTGTGTACCTTAAGCGGCTCCATGACAATCTCGCCGATGCTCATGAGCGGATTGAGAGATTCGTAAGGATCCTGAAAGATCATCTGCATGTGGCGACGCACGTTCTTCATCTGCGCCGACGAATACTCGCTGATTTCGTTTCCTTCAAAGCGGATGCTGCCGCGGGTGGGCTTCTCCAACCCCAGCAGGGTCAACGCCAGAGTGGATTTGCCGCAGCCGCTTTCGCCCACCAGGGCCAATACCTCGCCCCGACCCAGACTGAAGCTGACGTCGTCTACGGCATGCACATAGCTTTCGGAGCCGCGTCCGAAAATGCCCGCGCGTCCGAGTAAAAAGCGCTTTTGCAGGTTTGTAACCGTGAGGACCCCATCCTTGCCGGGCAGTTCATTTCCGCTGATTGCGCGGGGCATGGTCATACGCTTTCCCCTTCCAGCAGGAAACAGCTTGCGACATGCTTGTCATCCAGGCGATAGATTGGCGGCATCTCCTGCCGGCAGCGCCCGAAGACCTGGGGACAGCGCGGCGCAAAGCGGCAGCCCGGCGGCAGATCGTCCAACCGCGGCGGGTAGCCGGGAATGCTGGTGAGCTTGCCCGCGGGGCGGGTGATGTCGGGGAAAGCGCGCAGGAGTTCCTGGGTGTAAGGATGACGAGGTGCATTGTAAATGGTATCCACATCGGCGTACTCTGCGGTCACGCCGCCGTACATGACCAGAACCGAATCGCATAGCTCGGCCACCACGCCCAGATCGTGGGTGACGAAGATAATGGAGAGGCCCAACTCCTTCTGTAGATTGCCCATCAGTTCCAGGATTTGGGCCTGAATCATCACGTCAAGGGCCGTGGTGGGCTCGTCGGCGATGACGATCTGGGGATCGCAGGCCAGAGCCATGGCGATCATGGCGCGCTGGCGCATGCCGCCGGAATATTGATGGGGATATTGATCTTTGCGGTTGCCGGCAATGCCCACCAGGTCCAGCAGACGGCGGATGCGCGCGTCCACGGCCGCACTGTCTTGCCGGGGCATGTGGAGACGAATGGCCTCGCCGATCTGGTCCCCGATGGTGCGTACGGGGTTGAGCGCATTCATCGCGCCCTGGAAGATAATGGAGATATTCTTCCAGCGCACGTCCTCCATCTCCGCCTCGGAGAGGGCAAGGAGATCCCGGCCCTGGAAATAGACCGCACCGTCTACAATGCGCCCGGCCGGCGGCAGGAGCCGCATGAGCCCCAGCATGAGGGTGGATTTGCCGCAGCCGCTCTCGCCCACGAGCCCCAGCACTTCGCCCGCGCGTAAAGTAAAGTCCAGCTCACGTACAGCCTGTGCGGGCGACGCATCCTTGTTGACATAATCTATGGATAAGTTGCGCACGTCCAGCAGAACCGGGCGGTCATTAACGGACGCTGCGTGCGTGTGGGAAGAAACTGACGGATCAGACATAACGATAGGCATCTCAGTCAAAATAGGCGATCATTTTCAATGATTTTTGATGATCAATCGCTGGATAGGGACATCGGCTCGCCTGCAAATCGGGCTGCCGCGGACGCAGGGCGCGCGACCTGTTCATGAAGCTGGGCCAGGTGATGGGTTTCGGCCCGGGGGTTGAGCGCCTGCTCCAGGCCGTGGCCCAGGAGCGTGCAGCCCAGCACGACCCATACGATGCCGAAGCCCGGCGTTACCAATGCCCACCATGCGCCCGCGCTCATGGCGCCCCGGGTAAAGGCATAGTTGAGCATCTGTCCCCAGCTCAGCAGGGTGGGATCGCCCAACCCGAGAAAGCTTAACGTGCTCTCGTTGAGGATGGCCAGGGAGATCACGAGGACCGTATTAACCACAATCAGCGGCAGGACCAAGGGCAGGATGTGGCGACGGATAATATAGGGGCGGGACGCGCCCACGGCCTGGGCGCGCAGGACAAACTTCCGCGCCTTGACCGATAAGGTTTGGGAGCGCACGAGGCGGGCCGTGCTCGTCCAGCCCAGCAGGCCGATAACCAGGATGATGTTGGTCAGGCTGGGCCTGGTCAGCGCGACGATGACCACGATCAGGGGTAGGTCAGGAATGACCAGCATGATGTCGGTGAAGCGCATGAGGATGTTTTCCGTGCGCCCGCCGTAGAAGCCGGCCACAATGCCGATGGTCCCGCCGATGAAGATCGAAATGATGGAAGCGAAGAGGCCCACCGTCAGCGAGACCCGCGCACCGTAGATGAAGTTGGAAAAGACGTCGCGCCCCGCGTCGTCTGTTCCCAGCCAGTGGGCTGGGCTGGGCCGCGTGTAAATATCGTCGATGGTGATGCGAATGATCGCCTTGGGATCGTAGGGCGCGATGAGGGGCGCACAGACCGCGGCGATGATTGCGATGAGCAACATGACCAGGCCGATCATGGCCATGGGATGTTGGCGAAAGGTCCGCCAAAATGCGCCCAAACTCGTAACGCTGGTACTTTCCATGGGCAATTCTCCTCGGGCGTGACTATTTGAGACGTGATGCGTGATGCGTGCCAGACTCGGTCACGGCTTAGAAAGCGGACCGCATGAATTCCAAAAGAGTCTTTTCTTCCATGGGCCTTACTCGGCGCGGATGCGCGGATCCAGGACGGAGTAGAGCAACTCCGCGCCCAGGTTGGCAAAGATGACGCTGACGGCCAGGAGCAGGAAAGCGCCTTGCAGCATGGGATAATCCCGTCTGCCCACGGCCTCGAAGATGGCCCCGCCCAGACCGGGCCAGGAAAAGACCGTCTCGATCTGGACTGCGCCCGCCACGGTGAAGCCCAGATTGAGCGCGATGATGGTCACCATGGGCAGCATGGCGTTTTTGAGCGCGTGATCCTTGAGAATCTGAAAATGATTGAGTCCCTTGGCCCGCGCGGTCAGGATGTAGTCTTCTGACAGCACGTCCACCAGCGTACTGCGCATGATGAGCATGTATTCGCCCAGGAAGACGATAGTGTAGGTCAGGGTCGGCAGCAACATGTGGCGCAGCATATCGCTCACGCGCGCCCAGGCGCCGGGAAAGTTCACGCCGGGCGTGATCATGCCACCCAGGGGCAGGTTGAAGTAGCGGCTGCCGGCAAAGAGCAGGATGATGCCCAGCCAGAAGGTGGGGAGGCTCCAGGCCAGGAGGCTAAAGAGGAGCGCGCCGAAATCTATGGGCGTTCTTGCTTTCCACGCGGCCAGGATGCCCAGCCCCATACCCAGGATAATGGCCAGGATTTGCCCCGCGCCGATCAGCAAAATTGTGTTCCACAGCCGCTCGCCCAGCATCGTGCTCACGGGACGATTAGTGTGGTAGCTGATGCCCAGATCGCCTGTGAGCAGGTTGCGCACGTAGAGAAAAAACTGGGTTTCAAACGGATTGATCAGGCAGGGGCCGGACTTAACGGGATTCAGCGATTCAAAGCAGTTGATGACCGGCTTGTCCAGCCCGAAGCGTTCGCGGATGGCCTGCTGGGCCTCCTGGGTCAGGCGCGGATCCCGCACGCCCGAGCGGACCGGATCGCCCGGCAGGACGCGGAAGAGAAAAAAATTGAGGCAGATCACGAACAGAATCGTGAACAGCGCCCAGGCCAGCTTGCCCAGCAGGTAGGATGCTCTCATGATGGGCGACTCGATAGAATCTTCTAATCTCTCAATCTCCCAATCGCTGTCCTGTTAGAGAGTAGGCGATTGGGAGATCGGGAGATTGGGTTTAGGTTAGCCAGGGGACTGTTATTGCACCGGCTCAATGATGGTCAGGGAGGTCATGTCCGACAGCTCGATCTTGTCGGCGTCGGTGATCCAGCCCTGGAAGCGATCAGTCCGGTAGGCCTGAACGTTTTGGTCATAGAAGGGGATGATGTAGGGGACGTCCTCATGCGCGATTTCCTGCATTTGCCAGATAATCGCCTTTCGCTCATCCGGATCCATGGCGACGGCTTGCTCCTTGTACAGCTGATCAAATTCAGGATTGGAGTAGCCGCTTTCGCTGGTGCCCGTGGGAATCTGATCCGTCGTCATCACGCTGAGCAGGAAAGCCGGATCGGGATCCGAGCCCCAGCCCCAGAGGATCACGTCATAATCGAAAGTCGGGCAGCAGACGGACGTAAGCGCGTCCGCGTCCAGCGCCTGAAGTTGGGTTTGCACGCCGGCCTGGGCCCAGGTTCCGCTCATGATTTCGGCGGCCCGCGAAGACCAGGTGCTGTCGCTGGGCCAGTTAACCCGCAGGGTCAGGGGATCGCCGCCGCCGGGCATTTCGCGCACGCCGTCGCCGTCCGTGTCTGCGTAACCCGCGTCATCCAACATTTGGTTGGCCAGATCGAGGTCATACTCGAAATCCTGAATTGTGTCGTTGTACCAGACGCCCAGGCTGTCGGGAATGAGGGTGAGGCCAGGCGTGCCGAAGCCCAAAAGCACCACGTCGATGATCTGCTGCTTATCCGTGGCGTGGGCTAATGCCTGACGTACGGTCCGGTCTTGCAAGGCCGGATGGCCGGAACAGACGCCGTCCTCGGGGCAGGTTCCATCGTTGGTCAGGTTGAAGATGATGTCGGCCACGCTGGGCGAGCCGGGCGGGCCGCTGACAACCGCGATGTTGGCCTCATTGCGCAGGGTCGCAACCGCGGGCTTGGGCATTTCGGTAATCATGTCCACCTGGCCGGTGCGCAGGGCCTGGACCAGCGCGTCCTGATTATCAAAAGTCTGGAAGACTACGCCGTCCACCTTGGGCGGATAGAGGGGATGATCCTTGTTCGCCTCCAGGCTGACGAACTGATTCTGCGCGTAATCGGCCAGCTTAAAGGGGCCGCTGCCGACCATAGCCAGATTCTCGAATTCGGCGGCGTTTTCAGTCTGGTCCGCCCAGATGTGCTCGGGCAAAATGAAGAGGAAGATGAGCTGGCTGTCCAGGTTGGGGATCGCCTGGGAGAGAGTGAGGACAACCGTCTTGTCATCAGGCGCTTCAACGGATTCAAAATATTCCGTATATACGTTGAGGAAGGGGAAGTCGGTCTGGGCCTTGTAAAAATTGTAGGAGAAGACGACATCACTTGCGGTGAGGGGCTCGCCGTCGGAGAAGACGAAGCCGTCGCGCAGGGTGAAGGTCCATACCTTGCCGTCTTCTGATACGTCGGCCGATTCGGCGAGTTCCAGGGTGTAGGTGCCGTCAAGCTGCAACTGGTACATGGAGTCATAAACGAGATCAAAAATGGTATAGGCTTCGGACAAGACGGCCGCGCCGGGATTCAGCGTGTCCGGGCTGCCGGCCCAGCCGATGCGGGCCGTTGCGCTGCCCGTGTCGGCGGTCGATGCGGTTGCTTCCTCTGCGCTGCCCGTTGTGGCCGGTTGGGGAGTTGAGGCGCTGCATGCGGCCAGCAAGAGCGCCGCGAGCAAAGCCGCTATCAGCAGCCATGTTCGTTTCTTCATTGGTTTGCTCCTTTATCAATGGTGATAACATATCGGCGCACGCGGGACCGTGCGGTTAGCGAATCCCGGCAGGAATCAGCACATCGTTCCTGTCAGGGGTAGAGTCGTTGCATTTCCGGCGCTGTACGCACGCCCAACTTTACCGGTGCATCCGCTTGTTGCGGAGAAGATTGTCGGCAGAAAGTAGTCTTGTATCAGTCGTCGATCACGCGAGAGGGTAGCGTGCTGCCGACGCATGGAAGACGGACTGTCCAGCAGGAGAGCCCGTTTGGATGACGTGCATTATATGCAAGGTTTCCGATTCGCACAATCGGGAGAATCGGGGATTTAAGGCAATCAGGCGCCCCATCCGCCCCAGCCGTTTTGCCGCCGTTCTTCCCGCCGGCGCTGCTGTTCGTGAATTTCGGCCACGTGATCGCACTTCTCCGCTACGGCCGCCTCCAGCCAGAGGCGACCGTGTTCGGCCGTGGCGGTGCTGCCCGCACCGTACGCGCCGGTGATGCTGTCGTCCTCCCACGGTGGATTGGCGACCAGCGCGCCGCCCTCAATCCAGTCCATGTAGTAATTGGGCGTGGTGATGAAGTCCGTCTCGTCGATGACCCGGTCCATGCGGCAGAGGTCGGGGCGCAGATGGAGGAGCATGGCCGTCTCCAGTTCGCCCGCGTGGCCCATGCCGCCCCGGGCGGAGACGCGGTGTCGGGCAATGGCCGGCGCGCCCAGATGACCCGACGTGTGCAGCCAGGTCGTGGCGCAGAAGATGCGGCGATGGCGCTCGCCCGCATATTTGACCACGGTAACCAGGAACGAGCAGTTGCCGCCGTGGCCGCTCATAAAGTAGAAGCGGTCAAAACCCCGTACCGCCAGGCCGTCGATCACCGCCAGCCAGAAATCCTCAAAGGCGCGGCCGCCGCAGTTGAGCGTGCCCGCGAACGCGGACCGATGGGTGCTCACGCCGTACGGGAAAGCCGGCAGCGTGACCGCCTGATCCGGGATGCGGACCGCGGTCGCTTGCGCGATGGCGTTGATAATTTCCGTATCGGTAGAGAGGGGCAGATGCCGGCCGTGCTGCTCTGTGTGGCCGATTGGGATGAGGACGACCTTGTCCCGGGCCGCGTCGTCGGGCAGGAAGAGCGTCGGCCGGTCAAATGCGTCCGTGCGCTGGACCAGGCTTGCTGCCCCCAGGCCCAGCTTCAGCTCCGGCGGCGTGAGGGCGTAGACCCGAGCAAAGCCGTCCTCGCACAGGCTTTCCAGCAGATTGGCGACCAGCGCGCCCAATTTGCTCTCATCCACGGTCAGCCCACTGCCCCGCCAGCCGAAAGGCAAGGCCGGCAGCCTGCCCACTTGGGGCGGATTGTCCAACGCCTGGGCGACCCGCGGCCAATCGTAGTCGTCGCCCAAAGGCAAAATCAGGGGCGTGCTGCGGGGCAACGCGGCCGCGTCGGGCCAGGTAAGGGTTTCGTAGGCGAAGAAGTCGGTCATAGGGGCGTCGAATGAGAAATGAGAAAGGAGGAATGAGAAATGTTGCCGTCACGTACCAATTAGGAAAATAGGCGTGCCACGCGACGGCGCAACCAATTACGTATTTCTCATTCCTCATTATTTCCTACCATCAAATACCAGTCCAAAAAGCGCTCCATGCGGCCCCATGCGTCCAATTGCGTGGCCCGATGAAGAAAGCCGTGGGGTTCGATGGCATAGGTCTTGTACTCGAAGACTTTGTCATACTTGCGCAGTGCTTCCACCCATTCCTCCGACGCTTCGGGCGCAACCACATCATCCTTTAGGCCGTGGAGGATGAGGACCGGCTTTTGTACCTGCTCTACCTGATAGATGGATGAGCCGTCTACATAAACCTGGCCGTGGGTGGCCGGATGCCCCAGAAAGCTTTCTACATAGAGGCGGAGATGGCGATTGCACTGGGCCCACGAGCTGGTGAGCTGCATGTCGCCGTATTTGGCGATGCCGCAGGCGAAACGATATGCCGGGTCCCGGGAGAGGGCCAGGGCCGTGAGATAGCCGCCGTAACTGCCGCCGTAGATGGCCCTGCGCGTCGGGTCGATCCAGTCCAGTTCGGCCAGATAATCCGCCCCGGCCAGACAATCCTGGAGGTCGCCTTTGCCCCAGTCAAAGTGGTTGGCGTGCTCAAATTCGATGCCGTAGCCGGTGCTGCCCCGATAGTTGGGCGCCAGCCAGGTATAGCCCTTGGCCACAAAATATTGGGCCAGGATATCCCACTGGTCTACGTACTGGGCGGACGGCCCGCCGTGGGGATAGAGGACCGCTGCGCCATTGGGCCGGGCCGGGCGATAGAGGTAGGCGGGGATCTCTGTACCGTCGGAACTGGCGTAGCGGATCCGCTCAGACATGGCCAACGCGTTGGCCGCCAGCGCAGGCAGTTGGGAAAAGGTGAGTTGTGTCCCGCGTCCGTCGGCCGCATCAACGCGCCAGAGATCGGGCGGCGCAACGGGGCTTTCAAACGCAACGATGAGGGCCGCGCCGTCGGGCGTCCACTGGGGCGCGCTGTGGCTGCCCCGCATCTGACGCAGATAGCGAACGTCGCCGTCATTTACGCTGATGATCGCCAGGGCCAGCGTGCCTTCCAGGTTCACTACGCAGGCGATGCGCGTGCCGTCGGGCGACCAGGCCGGCTGGAACATCTCGTGATTAAGCGACGTGAGGCGGCGCAGCCCTTCGCCGTCGGCGCGAACGAGCCAGAGATCGCCCCAGCCCGCGCGTTCCGAGCGGAAGGCAATGGTTGAACCGTCGGGCGACCAGACCGCGCCGCTGTTTTTCTCGCCGGCTTGCCCGCAGAGAAGACGCTGCTCGCCGCTCTCCGCGTCGATGAGCATGAGATCTATGCGGTTGAGGTCATCCAAATGACGCCGTTCGCACGCAACGAACTTGCCGTCAGGCGACGGCGCGGGCGTCCAGTAATCGTAGGGGCCCGTTGCCAGCGGTTGCGGATAGGCCCCGTCCCGGTCGGTGATGAGCAGTTGATCCCGCGTGTGGCGCACGACGCTGATGATGAGGCGGCGGCTGTCGGGCATCCAGACCGGACCGGATGCGCCCGCACTGAAATCGCTGATTTTGCGCGGCTCGCCGCCGGCCGCGTCCGCAACATGGACGTGCCCGTCGATACAGAAGGCCAGCCGTCGGCTGTCGGGCGACCAGCGGGGAACCTCATCGCTCCAGTAGGCGGCCAGGCCGCGGTTGGTGGAGATGCGGGCGGGCCAGCCGCCTGCGCTGTCCATAACGTAGACGTCGGAGAGATCGGCCCGATCCCAGATGAAGGCGATGCGCGTGCCGTCGGGCGAGAGGCGGTGGCTACGCACCCGATCTACCGCGGTGATGAGGGAGAGACTCCAGCCCGAAGGCGCCTTCAGGTCGGGCCGGGTGAGAGAGGGCCAACCGTTCCGCTCATATTTCTCAGTCAGTTTGATGGCTTCGTGCATGGGCGCTTATTTCCCCCGGGGAACGTCACGGCGAAATTTTCGCCTTGCCTCGCGGGGAGGAGCAGGCAGAAAATTTCGCCGTGACGGATATGAATGACTGATTCAGCCGATCGATATGCAATTACTGCGTACTGTGTAATGTCGCCGTAGCGGAAGGACTCGGAGAAAATCCGACCCATCCGCCACGGCGAGACTAATTACTGCCCTGAAAATAGGATTGTTTTCATTTCTCCGTGGCGCACAATCGCCCATGGGGAACTCATCACGTATTACGGAATACAAATGCTGTCGCCGGGGCGCAGGTAGTAATCCGCCCGCGCGCGGACCCAGGAATTGTTGTCAAGCATGGACTGAGGCGATGCGCCGTAACCCATGCCGATGCCGAAGAGGGTTTCTCCCGGCTTGACGGTGTGCGTGTTGCGGCAACTGCTGTTGGTGTTGCCCTTGCTCGGACCGTCGGGCTTGCCGCTTTCCGAGTGGCCGATCTGCTGATTGACGAAGTCGGGCACTTCTACGGTGCCGGGCTTGGACGGAATATTGACCACATAGCACGTGGGCGTGTGGGCCGACCAGCCGTCGCGCGTCTCCTCGCAGACCCGATAGCTGGAGCCGGGCACGCGATAGTCGTCGAAGGGCAGGCTGAATGCATAGTGGCCCAGGCCGTCGGTGTAGACCGGATCAACCTCGTAGCCGTTCTTGCTCAACGGTTCCATGGTGATTTCCCAGCCGGGGATTCCGTAATGGCCATTGGCGTCCAGCTTGTAGCCTTCTACCGTAAAGCCCAGAGGAACCTGCTTGTTGACGAAGTGGACCTGGGTGCAGTCAGCCGAATTGGATACAACGATGTCGTAGCGGGAGGAAGAGCCCGTGCCCGGCGCCCAACCGGGGCGATCTTCTTCTACTACCCGGTACGGTCCCGGGGGCACGTCAAAGCGAACGTATCCGTCGGCATCCGTGTATTCATAGGCTACTTCCGAACCGTCGGCGCGCAGGACGCTGATTTCCCAGCCGGCCAGCGGCGTAGACGTGGTGTCATAGCTGCCTTCGCCGTTTTCCGGCGCTGCGGGCGGCTCATCTACCTTCCAGACTTCAATGCAGCTATGGTTGACTGCATTCTTGAAGCGGATGTGGTAGGGCTGATTGTCGCCGTCATCCGCCGCACTCTTGACGGTCAGGCTCTGCTTACCGGTGGGCGGCATGATGGGAATGTAGCTGAAGTCCGCATCCGAGGGCGGCGCTTCGGTAAACGTCCAGTCGCCGGGCGTCAGGCGCAAAACAACTATGCCGTCGCCGTCGGCGCCGGTCTTGCCGCTCTTGGTGGCGGCGAAGTAGTTACCCGAGTCGGGCGTGGCCGTGATCTTCCAGCCGTCCAGCAGCTTGTGGGTGGCGTCGATCTTGGTGACGATGACCTCGACGATTTCACGCAGCTTGAAGCGCACCTGGTAGCATTCGCTGCCGTTGGCTTTCAGCTCTACATCAAATGATTCGGTATAGGGCGCAACGGGTTCCCAGTTGCCGGCAAGGCCGCTGTAATCAATCGTAAAGGTCCACGTACCGGGCGTCAGGCCATCATCATCGCTGTTGAAGGTGGCTACATTGGTGGCATCGCCGTCTTCGTCCAGGTCAGGACCTTTTGCTGCCAGGGCCATGCCGTCGGGACCGGTAGGATAGACCGTCCAGCCTTCTTCCAGGGGGTCTTCTTTCCAGTCGATGACCGCGACCTCTACGCAGATATTGCTGGGAACGCTGACACCGTCATCAGGCGGCGGGGTGGTCCCCGCGTCGCCGGGCGGTGCGGCAAAAACGGCTGCTGCCGGAATCAGCATCGCCAGTAAAACGACGAGCGTCAGCATCCAACGACGCTGTCCGGAAAACAGGCTTCCGCCGTTCATGTTACGAGACATTCGCTCTCTCCTTTTTTGGAAGGTAAACATGTGCAGAAGAAAAAACAGTTTGAGTATGAGCCGGCAGACGAACCGGCTGCCGTGCTCTACAGTACAACCCGACTCGGCCCGACGGTGGGCGCCGACGAACCGTGCTCTCAATGGGGCATTTCGTTGTTTGAAATCACATTGTTTTGCGACTCCTTTCTTCTCTACCGGCCTGTTTTGCCGGTTACCGGATATGCGGGGGAGTGCCAGGAGTGTAGGCGGAGGTCATATGTGCGTTGACAAAGCCGGGCAGGTAGCGCTTGCCGGGAGAACGAATCAACTGCCGTTCCCGCTTCGTCAATTTGAACCCACACGGACGCAGAAAGCGTCCTGCCTGCCACTGCCCCGAACCGGTTGCAACAGCATGCGCCTGAAAACCCGGCGCGCAGGTAACAACGCGAATGATAGTAAGTCCCGACGGAAAGTAAGCCGACAGCTTCCAGCCAAAGTAGAAGGCCCTGATTTCCGCCGCGGTATTTACGCCATTTTGGACCAGAGACGCGACGCCTGCCGCAAGGCATGTACGCATATCGTGAGAGGCAAACGCGCTCTGATGCCGCCGAAAACGGCTATGTCTCGTGAGGGGTGCTGACTAAGCTGCCTGGATGGATGCAGCTTATGTTCTATGTGGGGGGGCATCGATAGACGCTATAGAAAGCGTCTACTGAACATAACAATCATGCCATGGTTTTTCGGCTCTGTCAATCCATAAAATACAAAGGCCGGCGATGATCGGGCGATTAGGCGCGTGTGGGTGCACGCTGGGGTGCTCTGCTACTGATTTTACCACATATTCGGGCATAATAGTCAAGCGCCTTTTGCACCCGCCAAATTTTTCTTCTTTAGGCTTAGACGCACGGGATGGAAAAAGGGCGCGTCTAAATTTGTTGTCAGGGTCTGTTTTGGAAGGTATGTGATTGTGACCATTGATCAGCGCAAAGTCGATCATATCCGCATCAATCTGGAAGAAGATGTGACATTTCCCCGCACGACCACCGGTTTGGAGCGCTTTCGTTTTGAGCATCAGGCCCTGCCTGAACTCCATCTGGATGATATCCGCACTGATGTAGAACTCTTCGGGCGTCGTCTGAAGACGCCCCTGCTCATCAGCTCCATGACCGGCGGCGCGGAGGAAGCCCGACGCATCAACCATAATTTGGCTGTCGCGGCCCAGGCTCAGCGAGTGGCCATGGGCGTGGGCAGCCAGCGCGCGGGGCTTGAGCAGGACGCAACCAGCGATACCTTCCGCGTGCGCCATGTTGCGCCGGATATTCTCCTCATGGCTAATCTGGGGGCGGTGCAGTTCAACTATGGCTATACGGTCGATGAGTGCCGCCGCGCGATGGAGATGATCGAAGCCGATGCGCTGATTTTGCACCTCAATCCGCTGCAGGAAGCGCTCCAGCCCGAGGGAGACGTTGATTGGCGAAACCTGCTGACGCGCATCGAGGAGGTATGCACGCGGCTTGATGCGCCCGTGGTGGTCAAGGAGGTGGGCTGGGGCATCAGCGGGCCGCTTGCCCGTCGCTTGATTGATGCCGGCGTGCAGGCCATTGACGTGGCCGGCGCGGGCGGCACCTCGTGGAGTCAGGTGGAGATGCACCGCGCGCCGACTGAACGCCTGCGACGTTTGGCCGCTGCATTTGCCGATTGGGGCATTCCCACGGCCGAGAGCCTGGCGGCCGTGCGCGCCGTACGCGAGGAAGTAAATCGGCCGGACGTGCGCCTCTTCGCCAGCGGCGGCATTCGCACCGGTCAGGACATCGCCAAGTGCCTGGCTTTGGGCGCGGATTTGGCGGGTCTGGCATCGCCTTTTCTGCGCGCCGCCGTGGAGTCGGCCGACGCCGTGGCGGAGGAGATGGCGCTCCTGACCGACGAGCTGCGCATTGCCATGTTCTGCACCGCGTCGCGCACCCCCGCTGACCTGCGCAGGCCCGGCATCCTGGTCAGCGTGAGTTGATTGGTTGATTTGTGACTGGTTGAGGCTTCTCATGTCAACTATATTCAGGACGGGTCACGAATTACGCATTACTCATTCCTGATTTCTCATTTCTCATCACCAAAAGGAGTAAGCATGACCAAGGAGACGCTCCAGGCTTTTATTGGAACCTGGCTGCCTCGCCTGGAGGAGGAGATGCGCCGTACGCTGGACTGTTCCGAGCCGGCGCTGGAGCCGTTCTACGGCATGATGGGCTATCATCTGGGGTGGCGCAACGCGGCGCTGGAGCCGGAACGTCTGCCTGCGGGCAAGCGTCTGCGCCCCATGCTCTGCCTGCTGGCCTGCGCCGAGGCGGGGGGCGATCCTTTTGACGCGCTGCCGGCCGCCGCGGCCATCGAACTGCTCCACAACTTTTCTCTCATCCACGATGACGTAGAAGACGGCGACGAAACCCGCCGCCACCGGGCGACAGTCTGGGCGGTCTGGGGCGTGCCCCAGGCCATCAATGCCGGCGACGGCATGTTCGCGCTCTCCTTCCGCGTGCTCCAGCGTCTGCGCGGGATCGGCGTGGATGAGCGCGTCGTGCTGGATGTGTTAGCGCACTTCACCACGACGTGCCTTGAGCTGACTGAGGGGCAGTACCTGGATATGCGCTTTGAGGCGCGGGATGACGTCACCGTGGAGGAATATTTGCGCATGATCAGCGGCAAGACCGCGGCCCTCATCGGGGCGGCCTTGGCGATCGGCGCGCGTATCGGCGGCGCCTCGCTTGAGCAGGTGGAAGATCTGCGCCAATTCGGGCGTTCCATCGGGCTGACGTTTCAGATTCAGGACGATATTTTGGGCATTTGGGGGGATCCGGCGATGACGGGCAAGGCCGCGGGCAACGATATTCTGCGGCGCAAGAAGAGCTTGCCTCTCCTCTATGCTCTCAATCATCCCCATGCCGGCCCGCACCTGCACGAATTTTTTGTTGAGCCGCCGTCGCCTCAGGACGTGCCGGACGTGATGGCGCTGCTGGATGAAGCGGGCGCCCGGGCTTATGCTGAAGGCGAGTTGTTGCGCCTGCACGAAGAGGGCGTCATAGCGCTTGCGCGTGGGCTGGGCGATAACGCCCGGCAATCTGCGCTTTACGGATTGGCCGAAGGCATGTTGCAGCGCGAAGCGTAAGCGGGATTATTGACGCCTGTCTTCAGAATTGTCCCTGCCGCTCCCAATTCCCATTACCCCGGCCAGGCGCGCCAGCTCTACGGCCGGATCGTCACACAGGCCCGAATGGACGGGTGAGGCTTGAATCATGGTGTTGTGGGGCGCGACGAGCCAGTGAAAGGCTTCGGCTTGACCCAGAGCCCCGATGGGGCCCTCGCCCGCGCAAATGCGGGGGATCAAGTCCAGGTGCGTGCGGATTTGGGCGATCTCTTCTTCGGTGATGCCGGGGCCCAGGGCGCGCAGACGCATGGGGTCCAACTCGATGCGTGCGTCCAAAAAGCGCCGGGTGCGGCAAAACAAAATCAAGCCCACGTTCAGAAACTCTTCGCGTTCCACCCGGGGGACAAGGCGCAGGCAGGCGTAGTCATAGCTGCTCATGGGCATGACGCGCCTCCTCCACAAAGGCGTCTGCGCCGTCGCGCCGCGCGCGCAGATACGCCGCATACGCATTACGCACCTCTGCCGGCGACGCAAATTGGTCCTCATCTTTCAGCCACGCATCCGGCACGTCCGCGGCGATTGCCGCCAGCACGTCATCGGTGAGCCGGGCGCGTAATGCTCCGTCTACGCCGCTCAGATCAGTCGCCAGGGGCAGCAGTACGTGTTGGCGAATAAAGGGGAACGGCGTTGTGCTGCGCGCCATGTAGTCGTCCCAGCCGTGGTGGAAGATGAGGCTGGCGCCGTGATCGATGAGCCAGTGGCGACCCTGGGCGATGAGCATGTTGACGTTGCGTGCGGTGCGGTCCACGTTGGTGATGTAGGCGTCAAACCAGACGATGGATGAAGCCAGTCGGGCGTCGGGCAGGGGCGGGGCCATGGGCGTGTAGGCCAATGCGCCGGGCAGATAGCGCATGCCGAAATTGAGCCCCGTACTGGCGCGCAGCAATTCCCGAATCTCCGGATTCGGCTCCGAGCGGCCCAGCTCCGTTCCCATCTCCAGCAGGACCAGCTCCGGGACGGACAGCCCCAACGCTTGACCGATTCGGCCAGAAATTACTTCAGCGATGAGGGCCTTGACGCCCTGACCCGCCCCATGAAATTTCATGACGTACAATTGACCGTCATCCGCCTCCACCACGGCGGGCAATGAGCCCCCCTCGCGCAGGGGAACGACGTAGCGGACAGCGCGCAGGTGCGGAAGCGACGTCTGGTCACTCATGGGAGACTCCTTGTTCGCGCAGGCGGGCGCGGTCAACGCGGATCGCGGCTGCGTCCTTCAGCTTTACCCAGCCGTCGATAATGGGAATGGGGCGGTCGATGATGTCCTCCTTGAGTTTGAGAAAAAAACTGATTTCGGCCGGGTGCGTGCTTTCGGGGCGGGCGGCGAAGAGGGTGGCCTGGGCGGCTCCCAGCCCGGCCGCCGCCTGCGAGCCGACCATGATGCTCTTGCCCGCGGCCACGGCGGCGGCCGCCATGGCCAGAGAGTCGCTGTAGCCTGTGCGCGGCGTTTTGATATTGAGAATGTCGAATGTGTCCAATGCCAATTCCCGCTGCAAATCCCGGGGCGTAAAGCAACTGTCGTCGCCGATGATGGGCAAGCGCGACTCCCTGCGCAGGGCGGCCCGGGCATGGACCTGCTCCACCGGCAGCGGTTCTTCACAGTAAAGGAGCCCCAAATCCTGGAGGATTGCCAATCGGCGGGCCGCATCCCCGGGGGCGAGACACTGGTTGGCGTCGGCATAGAGGGCCAGATCGGACGGCAGTTCCGCCTGCAAGCGCCGGATGCGACGCAGATCGTCCTCCCAATCCCGCCCCACCTTTACTTTGAAGACGCGCACGCCTTGCTGATAGACGCGCTGGGCTTCGGCCAGAACGGCGTCCTCCTGGCCTAATCCGAGGATGTAGGATGCTTTGATCCGGTCGCGCGTTGCGCCCATGTGCTCCGCCGGCGTGATGCCGCGACTTTGGGCGACGGCGTTGTGCAGCGCAATATCCAGCGCGCCCCGGGCCACGTGGTTATTGGCGATTTCGGCCAGGCGCGGCCGGCCCGCTGCCGGTGATGCGCCCAGAAGACGCGGGGCCAGCTCCGTGCGGATGATGGCGCAAATGGTCTCGGCGGTTTCGCCGTAAATGGTAGGGCGGGGCGGGGCCTCGGCCATGCCCGTTGCGCCGTCGCTCAGTTCGACTTCCACCAGAACGTGGCGGGCCTCATTCAGTGCGCTGCTTTTGCCCCAGCGCAGCGCGCCGTACATGGGCAGGCGAAAGACTGTCGTCTCCACCCGGGCAACGGTGAGCCTGTCGTCATCGGGCAGTTCATGGGGCGGATATAGTGCGGGGGCGATCATGGCTGATGCACTTTCCACTGCTCCAGGGCCTGCAGGATGACCTGGGCGGCTTCCGCCGGCGTATGTTGGACCGTGTCGATGATGAGCGCGCGGTCTTTCGCTGCTTCGTTCAGGGCGCAGCGGGTGGCGCCCGGATCGTAATTGCGTCGTTCGGCGCGCACGATTTCCAGCTTGGCCGGCAGGTTCGTCTGGGCCTGGGGATCGTCTGCCACCATCTGCTCCACCTTGTACGCTTCTTCCGGCGTGAAGAGATCGTGGGTTTCCGCAGGGCGAAAAGCTGTACCGCTACGCCGGAGCGCGATTTGATCAAACGCATCCCCGCGCCCCATAAGGCGCATGACCCGCACCCAGTCCGGCGCATCCAGCATCACGAAGCAGGCCCGGGGCAGGAGATTGGCTGCGTGACGCACTTCGTTTGCGCCGCGCAGGCCATCGAAGACGAGGAGGCCCGGGTCGTCCTCCTCCACAGTCAAACGGCTGAGGGCGTAGGCCATGCCGCCGGGATATTGTTCCCGGTAGCGGCGGGTGTAGGCGAATCGTTCGCTGCGGTCCGTTACGGGCGTAACCGGACTGCCGTCCGCCTCCTGTAGCGTGCTGATAATGAGTTGGTCCGTCAGGGCTCTGCGATTGGGCAGCAGGCGCAGAGTTGGCTCCCGGGCGCGCAGCTCATCAATGGTTGTGCTCTTGCCCACGCCGGTGACGCCCACAAAGATCAACAGGGGTTGGGCGGTTAACGGCTGGGCGGGAAGAGATGCGGACGAATAAGGCATGTTTGGCGTTTGTGTGGGTGGCGGTCGGATACGTGATCCGTGAATAGGTGATGGCTCGCTCCGGCCGGACAAGAGAAACCGGGCTCCTGCCGGACGCCCGGTTTCTCGATCTTGTTTTTGTTAGCCAGGTACTCGGAATGGCAAAGAACAGAACGCTACCGACTCGTTGGTTGGGCAACCGGGATCAGCACCCGATCAATGGCGTAGATGAGCCCGTTTCCGCTCTCCGTCGGGTCAGCGGCGACGGCAACCTCATCCACATAAACCGTGCCGTTATCCGCCACCGTCACGCTGAGCGACTCATCGCCGGCGGTGGCCAGGCTTTGGCCGTCCAGAGCCGCCAGATCGTCAAGCGTGTACAGGCCGGGCACGACGTGATAGCTGAGCAAGGCGGGCAAAGCCCGGCTCTTCTCGCCCAGCAGCGCATTGCGTACGCTGGCGGGCAGGGCGTCAAAAGCCGCCTGAGTCGGCGCAAAGACGGTGAACGGGCCTTGGGTGCTGAGCGCATCGGACATGCCCGCGGCATTCACGGCCGCGAGGAACGTGATGAAATCGCCGCTCTCTGCGGCCGCGTCGGTAAGGCTGGGGCCTTCAAACGTGAACTCATCGCTCGCCTGGTCGGCGGCATTTTCCGCTGTGGCTCCCGCGTCTGTTCCCATGCCCTGGACAGCGTCGGCCGCGCTTTGGGCCGTCGCTTCGATTTCGCTCACGGCGTCGGCGGCAATCTCCTGGGCCTTGTCAGCTGCGCCTTCCGCCGCGTCCTTGGCGTCGGTCGCGGCATTCTGAACCGCGTCGGCCGCGCTTTGGGCCGTCGCTTCGATTTCGCTCACGGCGTCGGCGGCAACCTCCTGGGCCTTGTCGGCTGCGCCTTCCGCCGCGTCCTTGGCGTCGGTCGCGGCATTCTGAACCGCGTCGGTCGCGCTTTGGGCTGCATCTTCAACCGCAGCCCCAGCGTCGGCCGCGACCGCCT
>JAGRCP010000082.1:64046-81324 GCA_020433455.1 Caldilineaceae bacterium
CCGCCGCGTCCTTGGCGTCGGTTGCAGCTGTTTGGGCCCCGCTGTCTGCGCCGGATGCAACCGCCTGCGACGGCGGCAGAAGGACGGTCTCCAGTACGTGAACGACGCCGTTTTCGGCTTCGAGATCGGATAAGACGATAGGCGAACCGCCTACGGCAATCTCATCGCCCTGTACCGTTACCGGCAGCTCATCGCCCAACAGGGTTACCAGTTGAGTGCCGTCGGTCAAGTCCCCGGCCATAAATTTGCCCGCGACCACGTGATAGAGCAGTACGTCCTGGGCCGTGTTCGGGTCAGCCAATGCCCCGTCGGGTAAGGCGGCAAAGGCCGTATCCGTGGGGGCAAAGAGCGTGAACGGCCCGTCGCTGCTCAACTTCTCGGTCAAGTCGCCCTGCTCAACCAGATTGAGCAGCGTCGTAAAGTCGCCTGCCGCGGCCACGATATCCAGAATGTTGGCCGGCTCCGTCATGACTTCGGTCGGTTCGGGCGCGGTCGTCGGCTGGGGTTCGGGTGTGGCCGTAGGGGGCAGGGGCGTCGCGGTTGGCTCGGGTTCATTGCGGGCGCCGCAGGCTGCGAGTGAGATAAGGACAATGAGCAAGATCAGGCTGGTCAGCAAGCGGTTCATAATGTGGGGCGCTCCTTGGCAGTTCATCGCGGAGGGTGTATCGATGTGGATGGGCAAGATTATACGCTTGCCGCCCGGTTATGACAATTCCACGCATTCAGCCTCGTTGAATCGGCCATAATCTCTGCCCGCATCAATCCCCAGCCGTCGATTAGCTATGGTAAAATGTTCCTGGCGCGTCGCCTGGTTCGGCCCTGCATGAAGGGCGGCGGGCGAGCGGAGAAATGATGGCCTGGCGTCTCCGGTAAATCCGTTGCGCCCTGGGAGAAAAGTCTGTTATGCAGGAGTTATGGGAGGCCCTTCAGCGGGCGCTACAGTTGGATCAGGTTCCGTCCGCGGCGCGGATCGTGGACTCCATGGATGCGGTCGCGTGGATTTTGGTGGGCCTGCTGGCCGGCGCGGTGATTTTGGGCGTTTTCTTTTCCCTGAGCACCCGGCGCACCTTTACCCGGCCGGATGAGGTGGAATCGACGCCTGAAGCGACCTTGGCGCGGCTCAAGGAAGACCCGAGCTATCTGCCGCCCTTAGCCATCGTGAGCCGGCTGGGCGCTGAATCGACCTTGGAATTGCTGGAATACGGCGATCGGGTCGATGCCAAAGAGTGGCGCTATCGCTGGGGCATTGTGCGCGAGGAGCTGTTGGCGCTTCTCAGTCGGCAGAATGCTTTCGGCCCCACCTATGCGCTGGCCCGTTACTATCGCAGCGCTGATACCCAGGAACCGGACGCCCTGCGCATTCGGCGTACGGTGCTGATCCACAAGCTGGGCATTCTGCGCCGCATGGAGCCCGATGCAGACGGGAACCCGGCGGTCCTGCGCATTCGTTCCCATCCGGCTGAGGTGCAGGGCGATTTGGGCTTTGCCGGCGATGTCCATTGGCTCATGCCCGGCGAGCCGCCGCCGCCCGCCGCCGGCCCCGTCATTGAAATGGAGCCGGTGGAATTCGCCTCGCTCAAGGCCGCTGACGTGCAGATCAACATTCGTCGTTCGCCCGTGGTGGGCGGCGGTTTTCAGCTTCATCTGGAGAAGCGCCACAAAATTTGGGTAGTAATCGATGAGGAAATGGATTGGGTTGGTTGACGAGCGGACATTATGGCGAATCTGACCTTTACGCACGTGTTGGCCTTTATTAACGTACTGACTGCTTCGGCCATTGTGATTTTGGCCTTTTCGCTTTTGGCCTATACCTTTACCTACAATTTTCGCACCCAGGTTGCCCGGGCGTTTGCCATTATCCTGGCCTGCGTCATGGCTACGTATGCCAGCGACGTTGCGTTGGACCAGGTGGTGCGCGCGGGGCCCGCTGAGCGCTGGCTGCGCTTCCAGTGGCTGGGGATTGCCATGCTGCCTGCGGGCTACTATCTCTTTTCCCTGGCCGTTCTGCAGACTACCAACTATCGTCTGGGCCCGCGCCGCTGGATTGGCGGCGGGATTGTCCTTCTCTCCGTAATTAGCGCGGTGAGCGCACTCTTTGGCCGTCAGATTGTTGGGGCATTGCGGTTTGTGCCGCCCATCAGCTATCTGGAGGCAGGGCCGCTTTTTTGGCTCTTCGTCGTCTTTTTTATGGCGAGCGCCCTGTTGGCGTATCGTAATCTCTGGAAAGCCCGCGCGCGTTGTCTGACCGAGAGCAGCCGCAAGCGCATGACTTATCTGCTTATCAGCTTTCCCGCGCCGGGCATCGGCATCTTTCCCTACCTCATCACCCTCAGCGCGTTTAGCGTGGGCGAACATTCCAGCGCCTGGGTGCTGCTGATCTCCCTGCTGGTGAACATGGCCGTGGGCGTTTTGATCGTGATGATGGCCTATACCGTGGCCTACTTTGGCGTGCTGACGCCGGATCGGGTGGTGCGCTATCGCCTGGTGCGCTACTTTATGCGCGGCCCCTTTGTCGCGATCCTGGTCATCGCCGCAATCCAGATTGTCCCCCTCATGGCCGCAGGGTTGGGCCTGCCCAGCGACGTCGTCCTTTTCAGCGTGATTACCGGCGTCATTGTGCTGAGCCAGCTTTTGCTCAGCGTGAGCAAGGGCTTGATTGATCGCCTTGTCTACCGGGAAGACAGGAGCGAAATTGCCTGGCTGCGGGAAGTGGATCGGCGCCTTCTGACCACAACGGATCTGCGCCAGTTCCTGGAGAACAGCCTGGCCGCGCTCTGCGAACTGTTGCGCGTACCCGCCGGTTTTGCCGCGGCGGTAGTCGGGCCTGAGCTGATGCTGGAGGAAGTTGTCGGCCCCCATAACGTGCGCGATGAGGTCCGGGCCGTTACCGGCTGGAGCGATGCCCTGAATCGCGCCCTGCGCCGGGGCGATACGTCCCAGCCGGTCACCCACGCCGGGTACTGGATCTGGCCCCTGCTGGAGGTCAACGGCGCAGGCGAGCAGCGTCTGCTGGGCATGTTGGGCGTCAAGGCGCGTACGGAAACGCCCTTCTTCACGTATGATGAGTTGGACGTACTGGACAAAATGATCGATCGCATTGCCCGTGCGTTGGCCGATCGCAAGCTTCAGCAGAGCGTTTTTGTCAGCCTCCAGGCCCTCATTCCTGATATCGATCGCATTCAGGAATTGCGGGGCGTGGTGCCCTATGTTTCCACCGACAGCGACGAGGACCTGGCCGCGGCGCTCCTTAATCCCAGCCCCATTCACAGCCCCGAATTTGAATCGTGGGTGAAGGATGCGCTGAGTCATTATTGGGGCGGTCCCAAGCTGACCAAAAGCCCCCTGGTGCAATTGCGGCTGGTCAATGATTTTATGGAGCAGGCTGACGATGATCCCACCAAAGCGCTGCGGTTGGTGCTGGGTCAGGCCATTGAGCGCATGCGGCCTGACGGCAAGCCTGACCTCAGCGCGCCGGAATGGCTGCTTTACAATATTCTGGAAATGCGCTTTATTCAAGGGCGCAAGGTTCGGGAGATCGCCGACCGCCTGGCCATGAGTGAAAGCGATCTCTATCGCAAGCAACGCGTGGCCATCGGCCAGGTAGCGCGCGTTCTCAGCGAAATGGAACAGGATAACAGCATCGTCTGGACGTCCGACGTGAGCCCGGCGCCGGCAGAAGCATCCGCTGACGATATGAAAGTCCGAGCCTGAAATCTTTCCAATCTTCAATCTTCAATCTTTATTCCCACCATGCCTCGATCCAAGCGACCCTCATCTCCCAATCTCGAAGCTCTCTGGCTGGAGTTGCGCGATTCCATCAGCCGGGAAATGGCGGGCATGCTCCTTGTCGTGTTGGGGGCCGCCGCGCTGCTGAGTCTGCTCATGGGCGGCGCTGCCAACGTCGCCTGGCTCACTCGCATGATGGGCTGGACCGCGCCCTGGTTTGCCCTGGCGCTGATTGTGGCGGGCGCAGTGCTCATGCTGGGCGAGCGGGCCGGCTTTTGGAGCGCGGAAGCGCTGGTGGGCGCGGAACTCCTCCTGCTGAGCCTTCAGAGTCTGACTTTTTTGGCCAACAACACGAGCGTTACCTGGCGTCAACCCGTTGCCGGTGAGGACGGCGGGCTGCTGGGGTGGGCGCTAGGCAGTCTTCTCATGTCGGTTCTGGGACGATGGCCCAGCTTTTTTCTCCTGTTTCTGACGGGCGGCGTCGGCCTGTGGATGCTCCTGCGCTTTACGCCCGCCGTCTATTTTGCCCGGCGAATCTGGTATAGTCTGCCGACGCTTGCCGCCGTATGGGATGAGACGGGCGGGCGCCTCCTGGAGCGGGGACGCGGCCGGCGCATGCGCGAGGCGCTGCCCGAGACGGAGAATTTTGTCTCGGCTCAGCCTGCGTCTCCTGCCGCCCGGAGCGAGGCGCGGACGGAGCGCGGCAATTCGTCGGGGACGGCCGGTACGAACGACCGGCCGACCGCTGCTGCAGCGGCTCAAAAGCGCGCCCCCAAGCGCAAAACAACCAAAAAATCCAGCGCGCCGGTGCGCAGCCAGGAAGCCCTGCCGCCCACGGATCTCCTCACCGCGGAGGCGACCAGCAAGGGCTCAGCTGACGTGCGCGCGTTGGGTCAGCTCATCGAATCCACGCTGGAGGATTTTAACGTTCCCGCACGGGTGGTGCATGTGGAAAGCGGTCCCACCGTCACCCAATTTGGCGTGGAGCCCCTCTACATCGAGCGGGCCGGCTCCAAGCGCAAGGTGAGCGTGCGCCGCATCGTCAACCTGCAGGATGATCTGGCCCTGGCCCTGGCCGCGCCCGCGGTGCGCATCGAAGCGCCCGTGCCCGGTCAGGCTTATGTGGGCATCGAAGTGCCCAATCCCGACAAGACGCTGGTGGGCATTCGGGGCATCCTGGAGAGCGGGACCATGCGCCAGGCGGGCGGTGATTTGGTGCTGCCTTTGGGGCGGGATACGGCCGGCCGGCCCGTTGTCATGGACCTGGCCAAAGCTCCCCATATGCTGATTGCCGGTCAGACGGGCGCGGGCAAGTCGGTTTGCATCAACACGATTATTGTCGGCCTGCTCATGCAGCACGGACCCGAGAGCCTGCGCTTTGTTATGGTGGATCCCAAGATGGTGGAGCTGCCCGGCTACAACGGCATCGACCACCTCATGGGCAAGGTTATTACCGACATGGATCAGGTCATGGGCGCCTTGACCTGGCTGCTTTTGCAGATGGACGACCGCTATCAGCTTTTTCGGGAAGCGGGTGTGCGCAATCTGGACGCCTATAACGCCCTGGCCCGGCGGCGTAAAGCCATGGAGCCCCTGCCTTACATCGTTCTGATTGTGGATGAGTTGGCCGATCTCATGATGACCGCGGCGGAGGATGTGGAGCGCCAAATCTGTCGCTTGGCGCAAATGGCCCGAGCCACGGGGATTCACCTCATTTTGGCCACCCAGCGTCCCAGTACGGATGTGGTCACCGGGCTGATTAAGGCCAATTTCCCGACGCGCATCGCCTTTTCCGTAACCAGCCAAATTGACAGCCGGGTCATTTTGGACCAGCCGGGCGCCGAGCGCCTGCTGGGGCGCGGCGATATGCTGCTCATGCGGCCTGATTCGCCTAAGCTTTTCCGCGTCCAGGGCTGTTTTGTGAGCGACAATGAAATCGAGCGCGTCGTGCGCTTTTGGAAGAATGCCGAGAGCGACGTAACGCCGGCCGCGGTGGCGCCATGGAACGGTCTGCTGGATCGCATGGACGATGAGGATGAGCTGGTGCTGGAGGCAATGGACGTGCTGCGCGGCATGAAGACGTGCAGCACCAGCATGCTACAGCGCAAGTTGCGCCTGGGGTATCCCAAAGCCGCTCGCCTCATGAGCGACCTGGAGGCTCGGGGAATTGTTGGTCCCGACCTGGGCGGCGGCCAGGGACGCGAGGTGCTCCTGAAGGATGAGGACGACGGGGAGGATGACGAAGGAGAGCTGTTCTGATTGATCGCTCAGCCGGATTTTTTGTCTCACCATTCCTGGCGCAGGGCTGAGACGGCCCGGCCCACGCGCTGTTCGCTGTAGGGATCGCTGAGCGCGTCTGAAATCGGCTCGTCGCGATGGAGGATGTAGGTGGCAATGTTGGCCGTTTCCAGCGCTGTAAGTAGGGGCGTATAGCTGACGGCGCGACCGAAGCTGCGACCGTCCACAATGACCGCTATGCTATTGACGCCCCGACGCTGCAGGTCTTGCAGGGCTTCTCCCCACTCTGTCGCCGGATCCGCGCTGATGGCGACCACCGTGTCATTCCGGTTGAGACGCATGCCGTCGGTTGCCACCAACTGGGAAAAAGGCAGCGTCCCCCTGGCCTCGACCACGGCCAACGCCTCCAAAATTTTGTTGATCTGACGCTCGCCCCGATCCGCCTGGAGAAATTCCCGGGTGCGGCCCTGGCTGCTCATGCCCACCGCTCGATTGCGCAGGAGGAAATAGCGAGCCAGGCTGGCCGCCGCGGTCACGCCGTACTCGGTGGTGTTGGGCGGCAATTCGAGATTGTTGCGCCGGAACTGGCCGTCCAGCGCGAAAATACCCACCTCGGGCGACGGCTGCTGCCACGCCATCTTTACTTCCACTCCGGCAAAGAGATCCAGATAGATCCAGATGTTTGAGGTGGGGTCCAGCTCAAATTCTTTGGTCATGAGCCGGTTGAGCCGGGCGGTAGTCGCCCAGTGGATGCGGTTGAGGCTGTCGCCGGGCAGGTAGTCGCGCACGCCTGCCGCGTTGGTGGTCACCTGGTAGGTGCGGCGCTGGTGGGTCTCCCCGCCCGACATTTCGGAAATGGAGGGCTCGAAGAAGGGCAGTTCGACCGTGGACGGAAAGACCAGAAGATATGAACTGCTGGGCATGTGCTGCTTTACTTCAAATATCCCCAGGGGATCGCCGCTGCGTACGGTGATGGGGCCCAGGCGATACCGGCCGCGCTGCATGCAAAGCGTGCGGATCTGCCAGCTAAAGCTGCGTCCGCTCCGCAACATGCTGACCACGCGACTGACGTCATGCCAGGGCAGGGTGGAGTAATCCTCGACCTCGATCCACAATTTGGGGACGCGGCTGCGGTTGGTGAGCTCCATGTGTTCTTCGGCAAACTGGCCTACCTGGGTGCGCCGGTTACGGGCCTGACGCCGTACAGTCAACGAGCGGATGCTCAGCTGGGCCCAGATAAAGCTGAGGGCCAAAATGGCGCTCAGCAGATAGGCCATGTTGTACCAGAGCTGTCTGCCCGTGGCAATGGATAGAATCCAGGTGGCCAGGACGCCGGCCAGAAGAAAGATGAGGCGTGAGGACATGAGATGCATTCCGCGCCGGGCGCGTGCAAGTTAGCTGAGTCTGGCCCGCGCGCCGGGCACGGGCGTCTGCCGCAGGGCTTCTTCGATGATCTGTTGTGCGGAAACGTTTTTGATGCGCGCCGAGGGGCTGACGATGAGGCGATGGGCCAGCGTTGCACCTGCCAGGAGCTTGACGTCATCGGGCAGGACAAAGTCGCGTCCCTCGATGGCCGCCCACGCGCGGGTCGCCTTGAAGAGGGCGATGCTGCCCCGGGGGCTGGCGCCCAGATAAATATCGGGATGATCCCGCGTGCTGCTGACCAACTCGACGATATAGCTCTTCACAAGATCGTCCACGTAGATCTCTCGCACTGCCCGCTGGGCCGCGATCAACTCATCCACGGCCACAACCTGGCCCAACGCTTCAATGGGATGGTGATTTGACTGCCGGTTGAGCACATCAATTTCGTTGGCCCGACTGGGGTAGCCGAGATGAATGCGCATCATGAAGCGATCTACCTGCGCTTCGGGCAGGGGAAAGGTGCCTTCGTATTCGATGGGGTTCTGGGTAGCCAGCACCAGAAAGGGGCGAGCCATGTTGTGGGTAACGCCGTCCACCGTGATCTGGCGCTCTTCCATGGCCTCCAGCAGCGCGGATTGGGTCTTGGGCGTGGCGCGGTTGATCTCGTCGGCCAGCACGATCTGATCCATGATGGGGCCGGGGCGGAACTCAAACTCCATGGTTTTCTGGTTAAAGATGCTCACGCCCGTTACGTCGCTGGGGAGCATATCGGGCGTGAACTGGACGCGGCTAAAGCCGCAGCCGGTACTGGTCGCAAGAGCCCGGGCCAACATGGTTTTGCCTACCCCGGGGACGTCTTCTATTAAAAGGTGGCCTTCGCAGAGCAGCGCCACCAGCGTCATGCGGATTTCCTGATCTTTGCCGACGATGACCTGGCGTACATTCTCCAGGAGGCGCTCGGCGATCTGTTGGGCAACTTGCATTACTATCCCTCGCTCGCTTGCGGGCGGAATTGTTCAGTACGGATACAAGGTTTTCAGTCACAAAGGTTTTACGTCGTCCAGTCTCGTACGATACCGTATTTAAGTGCCCAGAGCAAACAATGAATAAGGGAAGAGCGCAATTTCAAAGTGTAATGCAGCGGGCAGCCGCAAGAGTCGCTGCATTGCGGATAAACCGGATTAAATTTTTACTTGCCGGCTTCCAAATGTCTTGTCCCCGTACGGAAATGCATGCCCCAGAGACGGCCGCCTTCGCCTTGAACGCGAATGCTGCTATAATGGCCCAATTGTCGGCGGCCTGTTACAGTTCGGCGTGAATGCAACGGCGGAAATTCGACGGCTCTCTCTCCGGCAAAATCCGCATGCGAATTCCCGCCGGGATTCACCAGGGACCTCCCGACCCAGCCGGCGTGTCGCCAACACGCACTCACAATGCAGCGCTTATGGAACTTCACGAATATCCTCGACCTGACAACGATACCGGTATCGGCGTCCACTGGGCGGCCGGCTACGCCACTGCCGTAGGAATTGCCAAAATCCGCGAGACCTGGCTGCCGCGCCTGAAGGCGCTGGGCGTTAAGTGGGTCAAAATTTACAATCATGACGGGGCCATGGATTTCGCCGAACTGTTGCTGAGCGAAGGCATTATGCCCGTGGTGCGCATCTATCAACCCACGCCGAATCCTACCCGCCTGGGCGTGAAGGAACTGGTGCATGTGGAATCCCTCATCCGCGCCGGCGTACGCTACTTCGAGTTTAATCACGAACCGGATCGGGACGAGAATTGGCGCAGCGGCCGCGTGCCTGCTGATGGACTGGAACTGGTCACCGAAACCACAATCGCCAACCTGGAGCTGATTCTGGAGAAGGGGGGCATGCCGTCCATTCCCGCAGTCTCTAACGGCAGCCGCTGGGATTTAACGGGCAGAATCGTGAACGCCGGACGCCGGGACCTTTTTGACGGTCCTGTCTGGCAAGCCGTGCATAACTATGCCGGCAACCGTCCCCTGGATTTTCCCTACGACATCGGCAACCAGGAAGGCGCCGCCTACACCGCACGCTTTTTTCGTACGGTGGCCGAAGAAGAGTGGGGTGAAAGCGCCTGGCGCGGCCGTTCCCTGGCCGAGGTCAATCGCCTGCGCATGAGTCGAAGCAACCCCGGAGCCACCCTGGCGGATGATCACGCGTGCTGGCTGGCTTATGAATATTTTGACGAGCTGAATCGTCGTCACCTGGGCCGCTCCATCCCTATCCTCTCTACGGAAGGCGGCTATTTGACGGGGGAAGATACCGACGCCCGTTATCCCGCCACCACGCTCGATTTGCATATGGCCCAGACGCTGGAAGCCTGTCGAATCATGATGGGTTCCAGCACGCGTTTTCAGCCTGCTCCCGACTATTACTTCTGCACCGCCTTTTGGCTGTTGGCGAATGCCCAACTGGGCAGCGCCGGTAATTGGTGGGAGAGCTATGCCTGGTATAGCGACCGCCGCCCCGGCGGGGCCTTGCCCGTGGTCTATGCGCTTCAAGCCGAGCCCAAGATGGTGCGTCGTTGGCGTTCCGCCGGCAGGGTGGGCGCAGCCGCCTCGCTGCATGGCCTGGTCCTCCACGGCGAAGACGGTCAGTCCGTGGTTTTGGCCCAGGATGGCCGGGAACTTCAGCGGACCAAGCTGGACAAGCACCGCCGCTACCGCTTCGGGGATTTGCCTCCCGGACGCTATACCGTGCGCGTAGAGGGCGTTCCCTCCATGCATACCGTCGAGCTGACGCCGGCTCAGAACAGTGCGGTCGTCAATTTTGATTTGAGCGAAGATCAGGGCGGCACGGGCAACAGCGTGATCACCGGTTCCGTGGCCGGCGGTGCAGGCGCAATTGTGCTGCTGGTCCGGGCCGATGACGGTGAAGAATGGGTTACCCTGGCCCAGGATGACGGCTCATTTCGCTTTGTGGACCTGCCGGCAGGACGTTATACCGCGCGGGTGCATCCGGCCGGCGCGCACAGTGCCGAGCTGCTCCTGGACGGCGCCAATGAACTCTCTATTGCACTCCGCCAGCCCGGCTGGGGCTATGTGGTGCGCACCGTCCGCCCCCGGGGAAGCGAGCCCGCGAATGCCATCCATTGCCGCGTGTCGGGGCACAACGGCGTGCCCGTCCAGGTGATGAACGCAACTTGGGAGAGCGCGGTTGCGCTGACGGGCAGCGCGCCTGACGTCGGCCCCAATGCCTGCCGCTTCGCCCCCCTGGAAAAGGGCAGCTATCTGGTCGTCGCGCGGGACTTGCCCGTAGGGGAGGAAGAGACGGCCATTATTGAGGCCCGCGTGCGGGTTGACCAGAAACAGATTCCGCTGGTGGATTTCGTTTTTCATGCCGAAGAGGAAGCCGCTCCTCCCTCACGCTCCCGCATAACGGGACATGTCGTCGGCGGATTTGCCGGCGGGGCCGAGGTGCTCATCGTGCTGCTGGACGAGGCGGGGGGCAAGCGTACTGCAACCGTGGATGATGACGGCAAGTTTGTCTTCAGCGATTTGCCGCCGGGCTTGTATACCGTGCTGATTGAAGGGGCCGACGGCGAAGCGGATGTGCGGGAGGCCGATATTGCGCTGGACGGCAGCAACGCGGTCCATGTGGATTTGGTCCTGCCCCAATCGGCCCTGCGCGTAGGTTCGGAGACCGGCGGGAGCATTCTGGCCGGGTTTGTTCCCGACGGAGCAGGGCGCAGCGTGCGCCTAATCGATACGGTCGGCAATCGCTTTACCCGCACGGTTGACGAGGCGGGCAATTTTCGCTTCGAGCATTTGCCCGCGGGCGCCTATGCGCTGGAAGTTGAAGGCGGCTACGCGTTGGAGCCCATCAGGTTGGACGGCGTCCGCGCCAAGGAGGCCCTCTTTTCGCCCCTCCAGCCTGCCTGGGAGGCCGATATTAGCCACGCCGGTTCCATGCCCGGTTATAGTGCGGTGCGGGTTGAAGTGGAGAACCTCACGAACCATCCTGTGAGCCTCTGGCAGGCAGAGGGCGACGAGCTGGTAGAGCGTACCGGGCGGGATCCTGACCTGGGCGCGACTGTGGCCGAGTTTAAGCCGCTGGAGCCGGGGCGCTATATGGTGCGTCCCCATGATGTGGAAACTGTGGCCACGGTAGACCTGACCGGCCTGGAGTCGCTTTGGATTACCTTCCGTCGGCAGGATAAGCCCGTTTCGCCCCATCTCCTGCGCGATTTGCCTGAGCCTCTTGCCCCCGGGGAACGGGCGGGCAACGGCCACTATCTCTTTATTGGGCGCAACCCCGGCGCCCATCAGGATATTGAAGCGCTCCTGCACTTTGTGGCGGAGACGGCTCCTGTCGTGGGGCGGAGCGTGGAAGACGCCCGGGGTGCGGCGCGCATTACGCTTCTGGGCGATGTGGATGATGATGTCTGCACGCGTCTCGCCGCGCATGGCGCGCGGGTAAGCCGCTTTGGCGAGGAGCGTAATGCCGTTTAGCTACGGCGCCTGCCGTCGGACTTAAATTCCCCGGTGTGCAGTTGTGTTACGTATAATCAGTTCCGGCGTAAAGCTGATGTGGCGGGGGGGGAGCGGCCGCTGACTCTCCAGCCGGCTGACTACCAGGCGCGCCGCCTCGACGCCATAGCTGGGGATGGGTTGTTGCACGGTGGTAAGTCCCGCGCACCAGGCCGCGCTGTGATCGTCAAAGCCCACCACCGATACGTCCTCCGGCACTTTCAGCCCCATCTCATGCAGCGCGGTGATTCCGCCGATTGCCATCTCATCGGAGATAGCAAAAACGGCTGTAGGCGGCTCTTCCTGTCCGAAGAGCTTCCTCATTGCTTCTGCTCCGCCTCGAAATGAAAAATTCCCGTTTACAATCAATTCCGGACAGCAGCGAACCCCCGCCTCTGCCAGCGCATGCTCATATCCCCGCTGTCGTTCCAGAGGAATCGCATACTGAATAACCGTCAGGACGCCGCTTACAAAGCCGATCCGGCGGTGGCCCAGGTCAAGCAGATGACGAGTGGCCGTCTGCGCCGCAGCCATATTGTCAATGCTTACGCTGTCAAATTCCGGCTGCGCCGACTCTACTGTGACCACTGCCAGCTTTTGGTCGCCGGTGATTTCGGCATCCAGCAACGCAACATCGCCATCCGATAAGCGGATGCTGTTGATAATCAGTCCGTCCACCAATTTTTGCTCGATCAGTTGGCGCAACAGATCGGTTTGATTATCCGCCCCATCAATGTGGTAGCTGACGGCATCGTAACCCAGGTTGAGCAGTTCCAGCTCCATTGCGGTCAACAGCTTGCTGTAAAACCACTGGTCGACCAATGGCGCGACCAGGCCGATTACCTTGCGCCCCAGCACCTGGCGCGACAGGTGCGTTGGAATGACGTAGCCCAACTCCTGAGCGGCATGGAAGACCCGTTCCTGGGTTGATGGTATGACATTGGGTAAGCCCCGCAACGCGCGGCTGACGGTAGCGGTCGAAACGCCGGCAAGTTTGGCAACGTCTTCAATCGTAGCAGGCATACATCATTTCGTTTTTTGTGAAATTTTTTTGAATTGACAGCAAATAAAATCTTTGTTACGATGGGGATGTAAAATTTTACATGATTTTCTAAAAAAACTCAACTAACCCGGAAATCCATCGTTTAAAAATTTATTTTTCTCTGTTGCGTTAAAATTGTCTGTTGCGTAAATACATTTGCAAACGGCATGCTCCTCAACGTAGTCTGAGAGTCTTACATCTGCTTGTCTCCAGTGTTTGTCTCCAGGCCGGGCCGCTGTTAAATATCTTTATTTGCTTTGGTGCATATAAATTTGCTTGATGCGCTTCGGGCCGCCGCTTAAGGCAAGCCCCTGTCTGTTCAACTCACTTTGAACAACCTGCCTGATTTGGTTGCCAATCTTTCCGCGTGACCGCCTATCCTGGCTTCACATACATCTTGTATCGTTCTGCTTTGCTGTGTTGTAGATAATGCGTTGTTGGTTATGTGCTGGTGAAGACTTGCGCACGTTTGCGTATGGCGCGCCGGCTTTTGCCGACACATTAATATTAACCTGATGCAGCATTTTGGTACGATACGCCCTGCGTTTGTAGTTGTACATTTGTGTTAACAATTGCATCACAATTCAAGGAGAAAGAACGCATGAAACAACGCTATTTGGTTCTGCTGAGCCTGCTTGTGGTCTTTGCCATGGCGCTGGCTGCCTGCGGCGGCGGCAACAATGCCCCGGCTGAAGAAGCAGCTGCCACTGAAGCCCCGGCTGCTGAAGAAGCTGCTCCGGCCGAGGAAGAAGCTCCGGCCGAGGAAGAAGCCCCGGCCGAGGAAGAAGCCCCGGCTGAAGAAGCAGCCGCCACCGAAGCCCCGGATGAAGAAGCGGCTGCCGCAGAAGAGAGCGGTTCAACCGCTTCCGGCACCGTGACGCTCCTGGGCGCCGGCCCCGGCGCTGAGGCTGACTTCACCAAGCAGCAGCTGGAGCGCTTCATGGAGGAGTACCCTGACATTACCGTCGAGTTCATTGAGGGTCCGACTTCCGCGACGGATCGCTATGGCCTGTATCTGCAATCCTTCGAGGCGCAGAGCGCTGACCTGGATGTCCTGCAGATTGACGTCATCTGGCCCGGCGACCTGGCAGAGCATCTGGTTGACCTCAATGAGTACGGTGCAGCTGATGTGACCGGCGACCACTTCCCGGCTATTGTGACCAACAACACGGTAGACGGCGCGCTGGTCGGTCTGCCCTGGTTCACTGACGGCGGTCTGCTCTACTACCGCACCGACCTGCTGGAAAAGTATGGCTACGACAATCCGCCCGCCACGTGGGACGAGCTGGAAGAAATGGCCCAGACCATTCAGGACGGCGAGCGTGGAGAAGGCAACCCGGATTTCTGGGGCTTTGTCTGGCAGGGCCAGGCCTACGAGGGTCTGACCTGTAATGCTCTGGAGTGGGTCTACTCGGCCGGTGCCGGCACCATCGTCAGCCCCGACAAGATGATCACCATCGACAATGAAACTGCCGCCAGCGTGTTGGATCGGGCGGCCGGTTGGGTCGGCACCATCAGCCCTCCGGGCGTGACCGGCTTCATGGAAGAGGAAAGCCGTTCCGTCTTCCAGAGCGGCAACGCCGCCTTCATGCGCAACTGGCCCTACGCTTATAGCCTGGCCCAGGCCGACGACAGCCCCATCCAGGGCATGGTAGACGTCTCCGCTCTGCCTGGCGCTTCCGAAGGCCAGAGTGCGGCGACCTTGGGCGGCTGGCAGTTAGCCGTCTCCAAGTATAGTGACAACCCTGACGCCGCGGCGACGCTGGCCCTGTGGTTGGCCTCTGAGGAATCCCAGAAGGAGCGAGCCATCAACATCTCGCTGCTGCCCACGATTCCGGCCCTGTACGAGGACGCCGATATCGCCGAGGTTGTGCCCTTCATGCCCAACCTGCTGGACGTCTTCACTAACGCCGTGGCTCGTCCGTCGACTGCTACGGCCCCCAACTACAACGAAGTGTCCACCACCTTCTTCTCCAACGTCTCCAGGGTCCTGACCGGCGAGCAGAGCGGTGAGGATGCGGTGATCAACGTTTCGTTGGACCTGGAAGACCTGCTTGGCTATGAGGTCGGCGCTCCGTAAATGAGCGGGTCCTGCGTCGAGTTTCACTCTTTCTGAGGCTCATCGCTTGACTGAGACGTAAGTGTATTACCGGGGGGAGATATTGCGGAATCAGCGATATCTCCCCTTTCTTCAACCGGCGCTGTTTTTTCTCCCCATGTACGATTTTGCCGGTTAGCCCGTATAACGCGTTGCGGAAAGAAGACGGATATTGAGGCCGTCTGCGAGGTCCTGAAGCCCTCAATCACCACTAATCTAAACCCACGCTGGAATGAAATGCGCAATTTACGTCCGGGTAGGGGCGTTAAGCTATAAACCGCGCTTTTATATTCTAGGCAGTTTAGCATCAAAGGAGAGCAGCTATGGCCAAAGGCAGTGGCGGCGTGAGCGAACTGGCCAAACGTGAACAGCGTCTGGCATATCTCTTGCTGTTGCCCACATTTGTCATCCTGTTTGCAATTGCCGTCTACCCTCTGGGGTCGGTGCTGGTTAATAGCTTCACCGATAAAGTGTTCGCCAGCGGTGAAGAAGTGCAAAATGTAAGGTTCGAAAATTACCGGCAATTGCTCAGCATGACAATTAAGGAAATCCCGAAAGTAACCGATGACGCGGGGAATGTGGTCATCGATCCGGATACGGGACAGCCGGAATATGAGAATCCTAATCGTATTCTGCCCCGGGAGCCCATACGTTTCCGCCCGCTGGCTGAATTTTCGTTGGGGTCCAACCACTATGTGCTGGCGGCGACCGATCCGGATTTCCTGCGTGCGGTCTGGGATACGGTGATATTTACCCTGATAGCGGTTACGCTGGAGCTGGTTTTGGGGATAGCGGTTGCGCTCATTATCAATGCGAACTTTCGGGGACAGGGTCTTATGCGCGCCATTATTCTGGTGCCGTGGGCTATACCGACCGCGGTTTCGTCCATTATGTGGTCGTACATGCTGCAACCTAATCGTACCGGTTTCTTCAACAGTCTCTTATCCGGCCTGAATTTGGGCAGCGGCGAGATTGCGTTCCTGACCAATCCAAAGCTTCAGTTACCCTCCATGATTGCCATTGACGTCTGGAAGACGACGCCTTTTATGGCCCTGCTGGTTTTGGCCGGCTTGCAGTTGATTCCCAAGGATATCTATGAAGCGGCCGACGTAGACGGGGCCGGCCCTGCTCGTCAGTTTTTCTCGCTTACGCTACCTCTCCTTAAGGGAACCATTGCCGTGGCCCTGGTTTTCCGCACGTTGGATACGCTGCGCGTCTTTGACCTCTTCCAGATTGTCCTGGGTCAGGCTCGCTACTCCATGGCCAGCTTTACTTATTATGAGCTGATTCAAAATCGCGCCATGGGTTACTCGTCGGCAAGCAGTATTCTTATCTTCCTGCTGCTTTCCGCCTTTGCGATCATATATATGCGTACACTGGGGGTAGATTCAGAATGAGTATCGAAAATAAACAGCGCCTCGGCCGTATCATGTTGTGGGTGCTGATCATTATTTGCGCCATCTGGATGCTCTTTCCCTTCTATTGGGCGATCGTCTCTTCGTTCAAGACGGAAAACCAACTCCAGATGATGCCGGCTACCTTTGTGCCCCGGGATACCCAGGGAAACATTGACTTTACCCTGCGTAACTACAGGGCCGTGCTTGGCAATCAAGCCTTCCTGCGCGCGATTGTCAACAGCGCCATCGTCGCCGTGACGGTGACAATTCTGGCTTTAGCCATCGGCGCATTTGCCGGTTTTGCCTTGGGTAAGCTGCGCTACAGGGGGAAGACGGCGACGCTCTACATTATCCTGGCCATGACTATGTTCCCGCAGATTGCGGTGCTCACCGGCCTTTACGCCATTATCAACAACCTGGGCTGGAGCGCGATTCCCAGCCTCATCGTCACCTACCTGCTCTTCTCCCTGCCCTTTACGGCCTGGGTGCTCACGGCATTTTTCCGGGAGCTGCCGCTGGAGATTATGCAGTCCGCACAGGTGGACGGCGCTTCGCCTTTCCAGACCTTTTACATGATTCTCCTGCCGCTGACGGCCCCCGCTTTGGCCACCACCGGCCTCCTGGCCTTCATCGGAGCCTGGAACGAGTACCTCTTCGCACTGACTTTTACGTCAGTCGAACCGGCGTCCCGTACCCTGCCCGTGATTATCGCCAACTTCCCGTCCCAGTTCTCGCGCCAAGTTCCTTTCGGCGAGATTATGGCGGCGGGCGTGCTCTCGAGTATCCCTCTCATCGTGCTGGTCTTTATCTTCCAGCGCCGCATTGTGGCCGGCCTCACGGCAGGTGCGGTCAAGGGATAACCCAATCGAAAGCAGGAATGATTACGCGCAAACAAAAAGAGCCGCCGGCGAGAA
>JAGRCP010000083.1 GCA_020433455.1 Caldilineaceae bacterium
AAGGTCGCGCCCCACAGCGTATCGGGCCGGGTGGTGAAGATATCCATGGGGTCGCCCTCTTCAGTCATAAAGGTGACCCGCGCGCCGGTACTGCGCCCGATCCAGTTGGTCTGCATGACTTTGACCCGTTCAGGCCAGTCAATTTCGTCCATGTCGGCCAACAACTCATCAGCGTAATCGGTGATGCGGAACTTCCACTGCTCCAGGTCCTTTTTGATCACCGGCGTGCCGCAGCGCTCGCAGTTACCGTCCCAGACCTGCTCTCGGGCCAGGGTCGTATTGCAGGTAGGACAGAAATCCACGGGGGCCTTTTCCCGGTAGGCCAGGTCTGCATCGTAAAACCTGCGGAAGAACCACTGGGTCCACTTGTAAAATTCAGGGTCGCAGGTAACGGCCTCATGGTCCCAATTCCACATCGCGCCCATGCGCTTCATCTGCTTGCGCATGCGCTCAATATTGGCGTAGGTCCACTTCTTCGGGTGTACGCCGTGCTTGATGGCCGCATTTTCTGCGGGCAGGCCAAAGGCATCAAAGCCGGGCGGGAAGAAGACATTGTAGCCGTTCATGCGCCGCCAGCGCGCGGCCGCGTCGCTGGGCGTAAAGGCGTACCAGTGTCCGGTGTGCAGATCGCCTGACGGATAGGGCAGCATGGTCAATGCGTACCATTTGGGGCGTTCCGGATCTTCCACCGTGTCATATAGGCCCGCCTCGTCCCAGGCGACCTGCCATTTAGATTCAATTTCTGCAGGATTGTATCTCTCCGCCATGCTCGCTCTCTCTTTCATTTTATGCTGGTAATTCCCGGCGGTTTTCAACTTGCACGCAGTTTAATCGGACAAGTCAGCCCAATCTGCGTTCTATCCGCTTGCAAATAAAAAACGCGAAGCGCACAATAAGGGACGGCGAACTTTTCGTCGCCGCAGTGCGTTTCACGTTCGATTTTGGCCCGCGTCGGTCGGTATAGATGACGTGCGCGGGCTATCTAAGACCAACCATGCCGCCAACGGCGGTCCCGGTTGTCATGGCGTTCATAACGGGTATGCGGTTCGTGACAAAGACGATTGCTCTTTTACTACCCATAGTGGACCGATTATAGCATAGAACTGGTCGATTTGAGCAAGCAAATTTCCAATGGAGAAAAAATGATGACAGACGTCACTTTGATCCATGCCGGCGCAGATGACGCCCTGGCGTTGGAAGAGCGCTATCAGGCCGCGGTGCGCAGCGGCGAGACGGTCGCTTTTATGGAGGCAATGGACGCAGGGTATGCCGACGCACCTGAGAACGGGCTGCTGGCAGCCTGGCATGCCAGGCTGCATTACGCTTTAGGGGAGGAGAGTCCAGCCCGGGCTATCGCCTGGGGCTGGGCCGTGCCGATCGCACTCCTTAACGGACTTGTTCTTTGGCTGCTCTCCACGGGCCTCACCGAAACCCAGGCCGCTATACCCGACTTTTTTCTTATGTGGGCCCCGGCCAGTGCGCTGGCTGTCCTTATTTTCCTGGCCGTAGCCGGTCGGCCGGACTGGCTCACAATCGGACTAACGGGCATCGGGATCGCGGGCCTGCTGGGCTACACTCTTTTCATATCCGGTCGTCTGAAGCAGGGCGCGCCCGACTCCCTTCTCGGGGAGCAATACGGTACGTTGATGGCGCTGCATCTTCCCCTGCTTGCGGTTGGGGGCATTGGCCTGGCCGTGCTGCGCAATCATAACGACGACAACAATCGTTTTGCTTTTCTGCTCAAAACGCTGGAAATCGTCATTGTCAGCGGCCTGTTTGCCATTGCAGTCGGCCTGTTTACAGCGATTACCGTCGGTCTCTTCGAAGCGCTCAATGTCCAGCTTCCAGATCCGGCCATGCGTGCGCTGATCCTGGGCGTGGGCGGCACGATTCCTGTGTTGGCCGTGGCCATGATTTACGATCCGACGGTCGCACCCGCCGCGCAACCCTTCGGCGACGGCATGAGCAAGCTCATCGCACTGCTCATGCGCGGCTTATTGCCGCTAACGCTGCTGGTGCTGCTCATCTACGTTGCCTTCATCCCTTTCAACTTCGGCGCGCCCTTTCGCAACCGGGACGTGCTCATCGTCTACACGGCCATGCTTTTCGCCGTGATCGCGTTGATGGCCGGCGCGACGCCTGCCGCGACCCAGTTCCTCACGCCCGTCACCGCCCGCTGGCTGCGCCGGGGCATGCTTGCCCTGGCCGTGCTGTCGATTATCGTGGGCGTCTACGCCCTGGCTGCCATCGGCTACCGCACCTGGCAGGGCGATTGGACGCCCAATCGCCTGACATTTATCGGCTGGGACGTAATAAACCTGGGGGTTTTAGTCGGCGTGCTGGCGGGTTTGCTGCGTTCGGAGGAAGGGAATTGGCCGGATGCCGTGCGACACGCATTTGGGCGGGGCATATGGGCCTACGCTGCGTGGATTATCCTGGTGATCGTGGGGTTGCCGCTGATTTTTTAGGGTGGCCTGGGCGCGTGTAGAGACGTTGCATTGCAACGTCTCTACAGGGTACAGGTAATGCAACGTCTTTACGCGATGCACGCGCCATACGCGAACGGCGCGTCTATCCCAGATCAACCGGCGTCAGCCAGCCCCACTGATCTTCCGCCTCGCCCTTGACAATGCCGAAGAACCTTTCCTGGATGGCCTGGGTAACCGGCCCGCGCGAACCGCTGCCTACGGGCAGGCGATCTACCGAACGCACGGGCGTAATCTCCGCCGCAGTGCCGGTGAAAAAGATTTCGTCGGCCATGTAGAGCATCTCGCGCGAGACGGACTGCTCGGTGATCTCATAGCCCAGATCCCGCGCGATGATGATGGCGCAGTCCCGAGTGATGCCGCCCAGAATGGAGCTAGAGAGGGGCGGCGTGATGATCCGGCCTTTGAGCACGAAGAAAATATTCTCGCCGCTGCCTTCGCTGACGTGGCCGTTGCTGTCCAGCGCGATGCCTTCATTGAAGCCGTTATCCTTGGCTTCCATGACGATGTTCTGACTGCTCACGTATTGGCCGCCGATCTTGGCCATGGGGCTGAGCATATTGGTCGCCATGCGCCGCCAACTGCTCACCTGGACATCCACGCCCTGCTCCAGCGCCTCCGCGCCCAGATAGGTTCCCCAGGGAATGGTTGCCACAATCGCGTCCACAGGACAGCCGCGACCGTCTACGCCCAGCGTGTTATAGCCGCGAAAGACCAAGGGCCGAACATAGGCGCTGCGCTGCTGGTTGGCCCGGATCACGGCCGCGGTAATCTCCATCCACTCATCAACGGTTTGCTCCACGGGAATGCGCGCAACTTTGCAACTGAAAAGCAGGCGTTCGTAATGTTCACGCCCGCGAAAGATAGCCGGCCCGGCGGGCGTTTCATAAGCGCGAATCCCCTCGAATACGCTGCTGCCGTAGTGCAGGGCGTGGGTAAAAACGTGAACCTGGGCCTGATCCCAGGGGATGATTTCACCGTTCATCCAAATATAATCTGCGCGCATAGCCATGAGGTTGCTCTCCTTCACAGAGTGGCTGGGATTGTGGGGAATAGAGTTTGGAGGAGAGATTATACACGCAAGCTGAGGGTGCTGTCATGTTGGGGACGCATGCGTGATAAATTATCGTTTGTCGCCCTACCAGGCCTGAAGCAAAAACGCCAGGAGCAAAAGCAGCAGGGCGCACCCAATCAGGATGAACGCCGCTGTGCGCAGATCGCCCATGCGCCGGACGCTGCGACCATGCGCGGCGTGCGCGGCATTGCCCCGGTCAAAGACCTCGGGCCGTTCATGGGGGATTTTCTCCACATTGGCCAGCCACCAGGAACGGTGACAGAATTGCCATGCCCCCAGGTCGCCGGCCCGCACCAGCGAGCGATCCTTGGCCATTAGTGAATCCCGGCGGGAATAGTGCGCTGGTTATCCAATTGCCCTGTCCGACTGGAAGCAAGCGCTATTGCTGCCGTGGTATTCACGCCGAATCGCATTAGAGACCTTCGCTCGCTTCGTCCAGGCGCGTTTCCAGCGCGTGGAGCATATCCCGCATGCGGTCCTGCCGCAGCCCCAGGGTGAGGTCGCCGCGGGTGCGCTCCAGCACGTTGCGCAGGACATCGGTCTTGCGCCGCAGGCCGTAGGTGATGGCGTCGGGGAAGTCCACCGTGATGAGCTGGGAATAGACGTCGTCCATGAAGGCGAGATAGGGTTCGGCCGCTTCGACTTCGTCCCGCCGCATGAGGTCCAGCACGAACCGGCGCATTTCGGTGGCCGCCTCGCTCATGCCGCTGAGATAGGTCGCGCCCGTAACCAGCAATTCAGCGGGCGTGGGCGGCGGCTCGTTATGCACGACGCCGTAGACCAGATGGGCTTCGACCAACTCTTTGAGCGCGTCCTGGGTATAGCCGGTGTGATAGAGTTCGGGATGATCGACTAAGGCTTCCACCATCTCCTGGGCTTCAGCCCGAGCCTGGGCTAGCAGCGCCTGGGCTTCTTCCCAATCGTGGCGATGGACGGCGCGGATGCATTGGGCGCACGAACGGATCAACATGCGGCTGCGGTTGAGGGTATCGTCACGCAGATCGTTAACGGTGGTCATCTCCTGGCGGATGTCGTCAACAATGGCGGTTAGGTTGTCAGCGGACATGGGGGCTCCTGATGGGTGGTAGGTGATGCGTGATGCACGCCTGGATTATAGAGGCGCGGTTGGGCAAGGCCAAATCAGATGGCGCGAAAAAGGGGAACAACAATTTTGTCGTTCCCCTTTTTATCCGCTGAATACACCGTTCGCTAGAACGGAATATCCTCATCGCTGGCCGGCGCGTCATCACCGCCGCCGGAAGGGGCGCTGGGGGCGCCGCCGCCCGACGAGCCCATGGTGTCACCGCCGCTGAGGAAACGAATATCCCGAGCCGTAATTTCCAACGACGCGCGGTGATTTCCCTCGCGGTCGGTCCAGACATCGGGGTCATTGATTTCACCGACGACCATAACCTGGCGGCCTTTGGTCAGGTACTGGCTGGCCAGTTCGCCCAGTTGACGCCAGGCGGTGACGCGGAACCAGGTGGTCTTTTCCTGCCGTTGGCCGTCTTGACCGGTCCAGCGCTTATTGACCGCCACGCTAAAGCTGGTGACGGGCACGCCGCTGGCGGTATAGCGCATCTCCGGATCGCTGCCCAGATTGCCCACAATCGTAATTTGCTGATACATAGCGCCTCTCCTTTCGGGGGAAGAATGGAAGGTAAATAGGCCTTGATTGTACAGAGGCTGATTCCGTCTGTCAACGTGGCCGCAAGGAGCATTCCATTCGCCCGGTTAATTGCGAAACATTTGTTCTGATTATACCATCAACCGTCCGTTGGACGCAAGCCCTGATTCGTGCCATAATGCACAAATATCGTACGCGAACCAATCCCGCTCCCATTCCAAAAATTCCGGTAGAAACCACGCTAATGACCACTGAAGTAAGTACAATCCAACAGTACCTGCTCGATCACGATCTGGACGGCTGGCTTCTCTATGATTTCCGCGGCCAGAACCCCGTCGCTCTCCACGTTGCAGGCATCCAGACAAGCGGAACCCGACGCTGGTTTCTCTGGATTCCGGCCCAGGGCGCCCCGACATTTCTTATCCACGCCATTGAGGCCGCTGCCTTTACGGATACCGACCCTGCATTAGGCGAGGATAAGCGTCGCTATGTGGGGTGGCGGGATTTGCAGGAGCAACTGCCCCGCCTGCTGGCCGTGGCGGGTCATCGTCCCCGCATCGCCATGGAATATAGCCCCGCCTGCGCCATCCCCTACGTGAGCAAGCTGGATGCGGGCATGAAAGAATTTATTGAGGCCGCGACAAACGCCGAGATCGTAAGCAGCGCAGACCTGGTTCAGGCGGTTCAGGCCCGGCTGAGCCCGACACAGATTGCCGGCCAGCGTCGGGCCGCGGTTCATTGCCTGGCGGTAAAGGACGCGGCCTTCGCCTGGCTGGCCGAGCAACTGAGCGCCGGCCTCAGCGTTACCGAATATGACGTGCAGCAATTCATCATGGCCGAGTTCGCCGAACGCGGACTGGAGACGGACCATCCGCCGCTGGTAGCGGTAAACGGCAACGCCGCCAATCCCCATTACGCGCCTACGGCTGAGCGCACGGCCCCTATTCAGGTCGGGGACATGGTCCTCATCGACCTCTTTGCCCGGGAGACCAACGGGCCGGACGCTTGCTTTGCCGACATCACGTGGACGGCCTTTTGCGGCGAACGCGTGCCGCCCAAAGCGGCCGGGATCTTTGCCGCCGTGGCCGCGGCCCGGGATCGGGCCGTCGCCTTTGTGGAAGAGCGTTTGGCCGCGGGCGAGGCGGTCTACGGCTACGAAGTTGACGACGCCTGCCGCGCCGTCATCGCTGAGGCGGGGTATGGCGACGCCTTCTTCCACCGTACGGGCCACAGCCTGGGCAGCGAGGTCCATTTCACCGGCGTCAACCTGGACAACCTGGAAACCCAGGACCGCCGCCGACTCGTTCCGGGCGTGCTCGTTACCATCGAGCCGGGCATCTATCTGCCCGACTTCAATTTTGATGATTCGCCCGCGCCCAAGGGGTTGGGCATCCGCAGCGAGATCAACTGCTTCGTGCACGAAGATCGGCTGGAGGTGACGACCTTGCCCATGCAGACGGAGATTATAAATTTGAAGATTGAAGATTGAAGATTGGGTTGAGCGTCCCTTTGCAGCTTGAGAACCAGCTTGGCAGACAGTAGTTCCGGCGTCCAATCTTTAATCTTTAATCTTTGCTCTTCAATCTTCGATCATTAAGGACCTTTCATGACCGCAAAAAAAACCTTCCCCAATCCGCCCCGGCGGGTGGCCCTCTTCGTCACCTGCATGGTGGATATGCTTTATCCCGAAGTCGGGATGGCCACGGTGGAGTTGCTGGAGAAGCAGGGCATTGAGGTCGTCTTCCCCGAAGCGCAGACTTGCTGCGGCCAGCCTGCATTCAATGCCGGCTTCCGGGATGAAGCCCGCGTCCTGGCCCGACGCTTCGTGGACATCTTCGAGCCCCTGGTCATCAGCGGCCAGGTAGATGCGGTGGTCGCGCCGTCGGGCAGTTGCGTCACCATGGTCACTCATTTTTACGACGTACTCTTTGAAAGCGAAAGCGCGGTCGAGTACCGCTATCGGGCCGCCAATCTGGCCGCTGCCACGTTCGAGCTGACCGAGTTCCTGGTGGATGTGCTGGGCGTAACCGACGTTAAGAGCCGCTTTGACGGCAAGCTCACCTATCACGCTTCTTGCCATCTCCTGCGCGAGCTGGGCGTGGATCGCCAGCCCCGCGCGTTGCTGGAAAATGTGGCAGGGGCGGAACTGGTTCCCCTGGACGGAGCGGACGAATGCTGCGGCTTCGGCGGCCTTTTCGCCATTAAAAACGGGCCCATCAGCACAGCCATGGGGGAGCGGAAGGCGGCCAACATCATCAAGAGCGGAGCCGATGTCGCCACCCTTTGCGACGTAAGCTGCATGACCCACATCAACGGCCTGCTTAGCCGGCAGCAGCAGCGCTGTCGGGTCGTACACATCGCCCAGGTGCTCAATAATCAGGTTGATGTGGCGGACAGCCCGGGCACAAGCCGGGCGGATGTCGCCGCGCCGGAACCGTCTCGCCGCTGGCAGGACGCGCGGGAGGAAAAATGAGCGTAGATATTCACGCCCCCTATAAAGAGCGAGTCGACACCGCCCTCCACGACAAGCATCTGCGGATTGCCCTGGATCGGGCCACAAGCCGCATGAAGACTCAGCGCGCCGACGCCATGGCCGCGATTGACGGCGAGCGGCTGCGCACCCAGGTTCGCAAAATGAAGAGCTATGTGCTGCGCAATCTGCCCGATCTCCTGGAGACGCTGGAGAGCAACCTCACGGCCAATGGCGCGCATGTCCACTGGGCGGCGGACGGCGAGGAAGCCGACCGCATCATTCTGGACATCGCGCGGCAGGCCAATGTTCAGAAGGCGGTCAAGGCCAAGTCCATGACCAGCGAGGAGATTCACCTCAACGGCGTCTTGCAGCAGGCGGGCATCAAAGTCGTGGAGACGGACCTGGGCGAATACATCATCCAGCTTGCCGATGAGCCGCCCAGCCACATCATCGCGCCGGTTATCCACAAACGTATCGAGGATATCAGCCAGGTCTTTCAGCGGGAGCTGGATATGCCGCCTACCATGGATCCGTCAGCCATGACCGGGGCCGCGCGCCAGATATTGCGGCGCGAATTCCTCAGCGCTGATCTGGGCATCAGCGGCTGTAATTTTGCTATCGCCGAAACGGGGACGATCTGCATCGTCACTAACGAAGGCAACGGACGCATGGTCTCCAGCATGCCCCGGGTCTATATCGCGGTTATGGGGATTGAGAAGCTTGTGCCCACGGTGGAGGATGCGTTTCTTCAGTATCAGGCCCTTTGCCGCAGCGCTACGGGGCAGCAGTGCAGCGTCTACCTCTCCATGACCAGCGGGCCGCGCCGGGCGGATCACCCCGACGGACCGGAAGAATTCCACGTGGTACTGATGGACAACGGGCGGCTCAATATGCTGGCCCGGGGCTATGGCGAGGCGCTCATGTGCGTGCGGTGCGGCGCTTGCCTCAACGCCTGTCCCGTTTACCGGGAGATTGGCGGCCACGCCTACGGCAGCACCTACAGCGGGCCCATCGGCGCCGTCATCAGTCCGCTCCTCAACACCGACGTGACCGATGCCGACAAGCTGCCCCACGCCAGTTCCCTGTGCGGCGCATGTCGGGACGCTTGCCCGGTCAAGATCGATCTGCCGCGCCTGCTGCTGAATGAACGGGCGGACCAGGTTGCAGAGGGAGATACGGCCTGGTTTGATCGTCAGGCCATACGCGCCTTCGCCGATACGATGAAAAGCCCAGGCCGCTATGCCGCGGCCGCCTCTTTCGCGCGCACGGGCAGCAACCTCCTGGCCGGCATGAGCGGCGGCAACATCACCTTTATGCCGCCGCCCTTTTCCGCCTGGACCCAAAGCCGCGATTTCCCGCCCTTTGCCAAAAAGAGCTTTCGCCGCCAGTGGCGGGAACGGCAAGAGCGGAGAAAGCGCATCGGAAACGAAGGCCAAAGATCAAAAATTGAAGATTGAAGATTGGTTTATCCGCCCTTCAGTTTCAATCAATCCTGCTTGCATCCTAAAATCACTGTCGCCCAATCTTCAATCTTCAATCCTTGCGATAATCTCCAACCTCCCAATCACGACCATGACTACACGCGAAACCATCCTCAACCGACTCCGTAGCGAACTGCGCCGCCCCGATCTGCCCTTTCCGCTCGGGAACACGCCGCCGTTGACCAGCGATGAGCGCATGACCGTGACCGCGGCAAGCGGTACGCTTTGGGAACTGGCCGAGCGCTTCGGCGCTGAACTGACGGCGCTCCACGGCACGTACGAGATTGTGGGCACGCCAACCGAAGCGCGTCTGGCCCTCATCAATCGCCTCCTTACCTGGCGCGAGGAAGAGCGGGCTGCTTATCGCGGCCCCAAGCCCCAAACCGGCCAGGAGGATCAGGTGCTGGGCTGGGCGGACGAAGCGCTGCCCGTGCCGGGCATAGCCGACGCCCTGGCTGATTTGGGTATCGAGGTGATTGCGCCCGCTGCGCTTTACAGTTCCGAAGAGCGGGATGCCGTACGCTTTATCCGCTATGGCGTGACCGGCGTCCAGGCTGCGTTTGCCGGCACCGGCTCCATGCTTATGGTCGCCGGTCCGAAGACCAGCCGCGCAGCCAGCCTCTTGCCCCTGCGCCACATTGCGCTGATTCCCTTTAGCCGCCTCTACCCCGCCATAGAAGATTGGCTGGCCGCTGAGCGCAATGCAGGCACGCTGACTTCCGTCTTGCGCGCCAATGCCAACGTCACCCTCATTACCGGGCCCAGCAAATCCGCCGATATCGAAATGAACCTGACCTTGGGCGTACATGGCCCCAAGTTCGTTCACGCAATTTTGTTTGAGGACGATGTGGAGAGATGAGGAGTGGAGAGATTAAGAGATCGGGGATTCTGTGACCTATAATCTCATAATCTCCCACGCTCTAATTGCAGCTGTCGGATCAGCAATTTCTGATCCCCAATCGTTAAATATAAACCAATCAACACGAAACGAGTATCAAAATGAGCGACACCAAATGGCGGGTAGGCGTAATCGGCGCAGGATTCATCGTGAATTACGCACATATACCTGAATTTCAGCGGCTGGACGGCGTGGAAGTTGTGGCCATTGCCGACCTCAACCGCGCCCGGGCGGAAGAACTGGCCGCAGCTCGGGGCGTGCCTCACGTCTACGAAGATTATGAGAAGATGTTGGCAGAGCAGCAACCAAATATTGTGGTGGTGGCCACGCCCAACATCTTCCACCAGCCCATGGCCAAAACCGCACTGGAGAGCGGCGCCAATGTCCTGCTGGAGAAACCCATGGCGCTTACCTATGCAGATGCCGTGGATATCGTAGAAACGGCAAAGGCCAACGACCGGGTGCTCACTGTCGGCACGCACTACCGCTATGCGCCCGGATCATTGGCCGCACGTCATCAGGCTGACGAGGGCTTCTTCGGCCACATTTACGCTGCACGTGCGGTTATGCACCGCCGCACCGGCATTCCCGGCTTTGGGAGCTGGTTCACGCGTAAGGAACTCTCCGGCGGCGGCGTACTGCTGGATCTGGGCGTTCATGCCCTGGATTGCGCCCTGTTTCTCATGGATTTCCCCGATCCGGTGACGGTGAGCGCATCTTCCTTCAGCGCGTTCGGTCCCCGGGGATTGGGGTTGGGCGGCTGGGGCAGCGACATCAACAAAGTGACGGATGCCGCTAAGCAGTTCAATGTGGATGATCTGACCTGGGCCACCATCCGTTTTGCTGACGATCGCGTCCTGCAATTCCAGGTCGCCTGGGCCAGCCACGGCGCGGATCAGATTTTTACTGAACTCTACGGCACGGAGGGCGGCGCGCGCATTGACGCGGATGAGGGATTAAAGTTATACGAGGATCTTAACGGCGCGCCCGTCGATATTGCCGTGCCCTTGCCCAATGGCGATGGCGGCACCTATCGTCCGCTCATCTCGAACTTCGTGGACTATCTCAACGGCGACGCTTCCGCACACATCATCACCACGGACCAGGCGCTTCTCTCCGTCAAGATTGTAGACGCCATCCAGCGCTCGGCGGAGACGGGGCGCGAAGTGGTGCTGGGATAAAATGGCTCTGCCGGCCTTCTGAATATTTAACGCGTGATGCGTAACGGAGCGTACCGTCACGCATCACGCGTTACCTTTCGGAAAACGGGCTGCATAAGTTCTGAAAGAACCAATGAAATACAAGAGGGCAGCGCCTGAATTATCAGACGGCGGGCTCTGCGGCGGCCAGCTCCGTCCAGGCTTCCATCTTTGCTTCCAGCGCTGCATGGGCGGCGTCATAGCGCTTTGACAGACGCTGCATCTCATCCAGGTCCTGGGCGTGACCGGCATCGGCCATAGCCTGCTCCAGCCGGGCCGCTTCTTCTTCCAGTCGGTGAATTTCACTTTCCATCTCTTCCAGCGCGCGTTGACGCTTGCGTTCGGCATTTTGCCGCGCGCGGGCGCTTCGCCGGTCTTCCTTTTCCTCGCGCCGCTCCATGGTTACCGCGGTCTGGGCCTTCTCTCTGGCCCGATCCCGCGCGGCGATGTAGGCGCTGTAACCGCCGGTAAAGACGTGCATTTCTCCCGCGTTCAGCGTCCATATCTGGGAGGCCAGACCATCGATAAGATAGCGGTCATGGGAGACCAGAAGAATCGTGCCCGGAAAATGCTCTAACACTTCCTGGAGAATTTCCTGGGCGGGAATGTCCAGGTGATTTGTCGGCTCGTCCAGCAGCAGGAAGTTGGCTTCTTCCAGGGCCAGAATGCCCAGAGCGAGACGCGCCCGCTCGCCGCCGCTCAGGCTGCCCACCAGCTTGTAGACGTCATCGCCCCGAAAAAGGTATTGGGCCAAATAGCTGCGGGCCGGGCCGAGAAGCATATGCTTATGGTTAAGGAGTTCATCCAGCACCGTGTTTTCCGGGTTGAGCGCATCATGGGCCTGAGCGAAGTAACCCAGTTTGAGGCTGGCGCCGAAGCGCACCGTTCCATCCAGCGGCTCGATGTCCTCCATGAGCGTGCGCAAAAAGGTCGTTTTGCCCGTGCCGTTGGAGCCGATGAGCGCGGCGCATTCGCCCCGATGCAGCTCAATCGGCTCGCTGGTAAAGAGGGGCGTCCCCGGATAGCCGATGCGCAGAGGCGTGGTGCGCAGCACAATCATGCCGCTGCGCTGTTCCGTCTTGAGGCGCATGTTGAGTTCCGGCGGGCGGATAATGGGGCTTTGCAGCCCCTTGATCGCGCCCTCCACGTCGGCCACGTTCCACTTGGCGCTGGAGATGTCGATCTCGTCCATGACCCGGGACCAGCTCTTGGTATTGAGGGCCTGTAAGCCGCCCGCCTGCACCACCCGCACTTCCCGGATCAGCCGCTTGAGCCGCCCCTTGGCCATATTGGTGGTGCTGTCCCGTGCGATATTGCGCTTGACGTAATCCAGTTCTCGGAGGAACTTCTCGCGGATGGCCTGGAACTCGGCATCCCGGCGCGCCCAGCGTTCCTGCCGCTGGAGCAAATAGGCGCTGTAATTGCCCCGATATTCCTCCATGCCGGTGCGGCTCATCTCCCAGATGCGGTTGACGACCTTGTCCAGGAAATAGCGGTCATGACTGACGATAAGGAGCGCGCCCTCCCACGTGCGCAAAAGATTCTCCAGCCATTCGATGGTTTCTACGTCCAGATGATTGGTCGGCTCATCGAGGATGAGCAGGTCCGGCCGCTCCAGCAACAGGCGCGCCAGGAGAGCCCGGGTTTTCTGGCCGCCGCTGAGTTGGCTCAGGGGCAGGTTCCAGCGCGCGTCGCTGAAGCCCAGCCCCTGCAGGATCTGCTTGATGCGCACTTCGTAATCATAGCCGCCCGCACGTTCAAAACGTTCTTGTATGCGGCTGTATTCGGCCAGTAGAGCCTCCGTGGCGCCGTCGTGGGCCATGCGCTGCTCCAGCCTGCGCAGGGCGTCTTCCTGCTCGCGCAGGCCGCTGAAGACGGTGAGCATCTCGCCGTGGACGGTGTTGTCCCGCTCAGCAAAGGCCTCCATAGCCTCCTGACGCAGATAGCCGATACGCGTGCCCGACGCGGCCGTCACCTGGCCTGTCGTCGGCGCGTCCAGCCCGGCGAGAATGCGCAGCAGCGTCGTCTTGCCGATGCCGTTAGGACCGACCAGGCCAATCTTGGCGTCGTTGGGAATGGAGCCGCTCAGCCCCACAAAGATATCGATATCGCCGAAAGAGCGGGAGAGATTAGAAAGAGTAAGAAGGGACATGAGTATTTTTTATAATTTGTTGACGAATTCCGGACCGCAATTTATTCACAAACTGAGCGCGCAAATTTTGTAGTATAATGCAACAGACAGGCTATTACAGTTCGGCGTGAATACCACGGAGGAAATTTGACGGTTCTACCTCTGGCAGGAGCTGTCAGCTTATTTCCGCCGGGATTCTCTATACTACAGGATAGCGGAGGAAATCGCATGTCTCGTTTTGACCGAATTACGTTTAATCCGAATATTCTCGGCGGCAAAGCCTGTATCAGGGGAATGCGGATTCCGGTTTCGCTGATCGTCGGTTTGGTGGCGAACGACATGAGCGCGGATGAAATTATAGCCGAGTATCCTGATCTGGAATCAGAGGATATTCGAGCCGCACTGCACTACGCGGCTTGGACCACCGATGAAACAATCTATCAGCCGCAGCCTGTCGCATGAAATTTTTGCTGGATATGGGAATTGCACAAAGTACAGCAGAGTTCCTTCGCCGCGGCGGTCACGATGCCGTTCATCTGCGCGAAGAGGGTCTTCAGCGTCTGGAAGATGAAGCAATTATTGTGAAGGCTCGTCTCGAAGAACGTATCGTGCTGACTCACGATCTTGATTTTGGTCGCATCATGGCCCTCAGCCAAGAACGTTTTCTCAGCGTCATTACCTTTCGCCTGTATAATACTACAACGAGACTTTGGTC
>JAGRCP010000084.1:0-56062 GCA_020433455.1 Caldilineaceae bacterium
CCAAAGTCTCGTTGTAGTATTAATCCTTAATCCTTAATCCTCACTCTCCATTTTTTACTTCCCCCACCCACAAGGATCACCCATGACCACTGTCCGTTTAACCATGGCCCAGGCGCTGGTGCGCTTCCTCAAAGAGCAGTACGTGGCGCGGGACGGCGTGCGGCAACCCTTCTTTGCCGGTGCGTTCGGCATCTTTGGCCATGGTTGTGTGGCGGGCGTGGGCGAGGCGCTGCTGGCCAATCCCGATTTTCGCTATTATCAGGTGCGCAACGAGCAGGGCGCGGTCCATGCCGCGGCGGCCTATGCCAAAGTCAAAAATCGCCTGCAAACCTTCGCCTGCGTCACGTCCATCGGCCCTGGCGCGACCAACATGATCACCGGCGCGGCCGGCGCGACCATCAACCGGCTGCCGGTACTCTTGCTGCCCGGCGACATCTTCGCCCGGCGCAACGTCGCCCCCGTGCTCCAGCAGCTGGAATCCGCCCACAGCCAGGATTTTTCCGTCAATGACTGCTTCAGGCCGGTGAGCCGATATTGGGATCGCATCAACCGCTGCGACCAGCTCCTCACCGCCCTGCCCGAAGCCCTGCGCGTCCTCACCAGCCCCGGCGAAACCGGCGCGGTCACCCTGGCCCTGCCTCAGGACGTCCAGGCCGAGGCATTTGATTATCCCGTCGCCTTCTTCAACCAGCGGACCTGGATCGTCCCCCGCAACCGTCCCGACGCGGGCGTTCTGCAACAGGCGGCCGAGTTGATCCGCCAGGCCCAGCGTCCCATGATCGTGGCGGGCGGCGGCGTCATCTATTCCGAGGCCACGGATGCACTGGCGGCCTTCGTCGACGCCACGGGCATCCCCGTAGGCGAAACCATGGCGGGCAAGGGCAGCCTGCCGTGGGATCATCCCCTCAACCTGGGCGCGATCGGCGCGACGGGCACGCTGGCCGCCAACCGCATCGCGCGGGATGCCGATCTGGTCATCGGCATCGGCACCCGCTACAGCGACTTCACCACGGCCTCCAAAACCGCCTGGCAGCATCCCGACGTACGCTTCATCAACCTCAACGTCACCCCGTTTGACGCGGGCAAGCATCACGGCCTGCCCGTTATCGGCGACGCGCGGGAAGCGCTGACGGAGTTGACCGATCTGCTCAACGGCTATCGGGTAGCTGATGACTACCGGGCCCGGGCCCGGCGCCTCCACGACCAGTGGGATGAAGAAGTCCAACGCATCTACGACATCCGCCTGGAGCCCCTGCCCAGCCAGGGCGAGCTCATCGGAGTGCTCAATGACGCGGGCGGGGACGCGATTCTGGTGAATGCGGCCGGCTCCATGCCCGGCGATCTCCACAAGCTCTGGCGCGCGGCCCACCCCAAGAACTTCCACATGGACTATGGCTATAGCTGCATGGGCTACGAGATTGCCGGTGGTTTGGGGGCCAAGCTGGCCGCGCCCGACCGGGAGGTCTTCGTCATCGTGGGCGACGGCTCGTGGCTCATGCTCTCGTCGGAACTGGTGACGGCCGTGCAGGAAGGCGTCAAGCTCATCGTGCTGCTGTGGGACAACGGAGGCTACAAGAGCATCGGCTCTCTTAGCCGCTTCCTGGGGCTGGACGGTTTCGGCACCCGCTACGCCGAGCCGCGCAACGGCGTGCTGCCCGGCGATTCAGCGGGCGACGACGTGACGCCCGTGCGCGTAGACTTTGCCATGAACGCCCGCAGTCTGGGTGCGGACGTCATCGAATGCGCCACCCGGAACGAATACGTGGACGCCATCGCCGCGGCCAAAGCCGCCACGCGCACCACAGTCATCGTGATCCGCAACGATCGGCTCCACAGCGTGCCCGGCTACGAAAGCTGGTGGGATGTGCCCGTGCCCGAAGTCAGCGAACGGGACAGCGTACGCGCCGCACGCGAGGAATACGAAGAAATGCGGGCGCAAGAGCGTCTGTTTTTGGGATGATGGAGCGGGGTTAGAAGATTAAAGAGTAAAGAGTAAAGATTGAAGATTGGGAGATTGAAGATTGGGAGATTAGAGATTGGGAAATTACGGAATTGGAGATTATGAGATTGGCACGAGGACGGCCGTTACAGCGCCAATCTCCCAATCTCCCAATCTCCCAATCTCATAATCCCGTAATCTCTGTCTCCCCATCTCCTGCCACAAAAAGGAATCATCATGCACGAAAGACTTCTGAATTACATCAACGGCCAGTGGCGGGAATCCGCCGCGACGGCGTTTCAAGCCGTCGTCAACCCGGCGACAACCGAGACGCTGGCCCAAACGCCCCTCTCCCCGCCCGGGGAGGTGGACGAAGCCGCGCAAGCGGCCCTGGCGGCCTTCCCTGATTGGCGACGCACGCCGGCCACGGCGCGCATCCAATACCTCTTCAAGCTCAAAGCGCGCATGGAGGAAAACTTTGAGGAGTTGGCCCGGGCCATCACCCTGGAGAACGGCAAGACGCTGGATGACGCGCGGGGCGAAATGCGTCGGGCCATCGAGAATGTAGAAGTGGCATGCGGCATCCCCAGCATGATGCTGGGCGATTTCTCCGAGGACGTGGCCCGGGGCGTAGACGAATACATGATTCGCCAGCCCGTGGGCGTGGCGGCCATCATCTGCCCCTTCAATTTCCCGGGCATGATCCCCTTCTGGTATCTCCCCTATGCCCTGGCCTGCGGCAATACGGTCATCGTTAAGCCGTCGGAGCGCTGCCCCATTACCCTGCAAAAAGCCTTCCGCCTGCTGGATGAGATCGGCTTTCCGCCCGGCGTGGTCAACCTGGTTAACGGCGGCGCCGAGACGGTCAACGCGGTCCTGGATCACCCGATCATCTCGGCCGTGACCTTCGTCGGCTCCACGCCGGTGGCCCGTCACGTCTACGCCCGGGCCGCGGCAAGCGGCAAGCGCGTTCAGGCCCAGGGCGGAGCAAAAAATCCCCTCATTCTGCTGCCCGATGCGGATGTGGAGTTGACCACCCAGATCGTCATTGACAGCGCCTTCGGCAATGCCGGCCAGCGCTGCCTGGCCGCTTCCCTGGCCGTGGCCGTAGGCGGCGCGGAGGAAATCTTCGTACCCGCGTTGGCCGAAGGCGCAGCCTCACGCGTGGTGGGCAACGGCCTGGAAACGGGCGTACACATGGGCCCGGTGATCTCGCCCCAGAGCAAGACGCGCATTCAGGGTCTCATCGACCAGGGCATGCAGGAGGGCGGCGAGATGGTGCTGGACGGGCGCAACCCCACTATCCAAGGCTACGAAGAGGGCTACTTCCTGCGCCCCACCATCATCAGCGATATCCCGCCCGGCGGAACCATCGCCAGGACGGAGATATTCGGCCCGGTGCTGGGCGTCATGCGCGTCGCGACGGTGGAGGACGCCATTGCGCTGGTTAACGGCGGCGAGTACGGCAACATGGCCTGCGTCTTCACCGGCAGCGGCGCGGCCGCGCGCAAGTTCCGCTATGAGGCCAACGCGGGCAATATCGGCATCAACATCGGCGTGGCCGCGCCCATGGCCTTCTTCCCCTTCAGCGGCTGGAAAAACAGCTTTTTCGGCACGCTTCACGCCCAGGGCGCGCACGCGGTCGAGTTCTTCACTCAGACCAAGGTGGTGGTGGAGCGCTGGCTCCAGTCGTGGGAGCGGAAATTTTAGTGGATAGGCGGTCATTTTCCGACTGCTGTCATATATCCTGTGTTTGTTCGAGTAGGCCCAACCCAAAGGAGGAAGCAATGAAACAGTCCAAGATGTTTGTCGCGACGCTCACGTTTTTTGTATTAGCGGCCATGATTTTTGCGGCCTGCGCCGCGCCGCCCGCGCCCACCGCGGCAGAAGGCGAAAGTGCGCCGGCTGCCCAGGAGATGCGGGACCTGCGCTTCGTCGTCGTCAGCCACGGCCAGGCTTCGGACCCCTTCTGGTCCGTCGTGAAGAACGGCGTGGACGCTGCGGCCAAGGATATGCGCGTCACGGTAGAGTACCAGGCGCCCCAAACCTTTGACATGGTCGCCATGAAGCAGCTCATTGATGCCGCGGTAGCCAGCAGCCCTGACGGGCTCGTGGTTTCCATCCCCGACGCCAGCGCGTTGGGCGACAGCATCCGGGCCGCGGTGGACGCGGGTATCCCCGTCATCTCCATGAACTCGGGCAGCGACGTGGCCGATGAGCTGGGCATCATGAACCACGTAGGTCAAACCGAGTATGAGGCGGGCTACGGCGGCGGCGAGCGCATGGCCGCGGCCGGAGCGACCAAGGCCATCTGCGTCAACCAGGAAGTAGGCAATATCGGATTGGACCTGCGCTGCCAAGGCTTTAGCGATGCCATGGCCGAAGCGGGCGGCTCGGTCAGCGTGCTGGCCGTCGAGCTGGCCGACCCCGTCGATTCTCAACAGCGCATCGCCGCCGCGCTGCAGAGCGATCCGGAGGTTGACTCCGTCCTGACCCTGGGCCCCACGGGTGCGGCTCCGGCCATGGCCGCGCTGGAGGAAATGGGCCAAATGGGCGAGATCATGCTGGCCACTTTCGACCTCAGTCCGGAAGTGCTGGAGGCCGTACGTGACGGCAACATGCTCTTTGCCATTGACCAACAGCAATACGAGCAAGGCTATCTGCCCATTGTGCTGCTGACGCTCTTCAACGAAAACCTGAATACGGTCGCCAACCCCATCATCATGACCGGGCCCGGCTTTGTGACCCAGGATAACGCGGCCCAGGTGATCGATCTGGCCGCGGCCGGTACGCGGTAAGGTGGAGCGGGCAGGGGGTTGAGAGATTGGGGAGATTGGGGAGCGGGCGTCCGATCGCTTAGTCTCCCCAATCTCTACACGAACCCTGAGAGCGCCGGACTCCAGTCCGGCAATGCGGCAAAACGCAACGGGCGACCGCAAGGGTCACAGCTCAGCGTATCAACCTGACGGATTTTTCTATGTCCCTTTGGTCCTTCGAAGGACAAAACCGTTAGTCCTTCCATTTTTTGTGTCGGCGCGCCGACGCCAGATACTCAGCATGACACATCGTGAAGGGCTGAGTTCGTAAACTACAGAGTTCAGAAAAAGCAATCATATCGAAAGAAATGATTATGTCCGATAACCTCTCCCCGCCCGGCGATGAGCGCGTTGCCCGGGTCGGATGGATCAGACGATTGATAAGCCGCCCGGAGCTGGGCGCTCTGGGCGGAGCCGTCCTGGTGTGGCTCATCTTCGCCTTTTTGGCCGGCGATCGAGGGTTTCTCACGCCGCTGGGCGTCGCCTCCTATCTGGAAGTCTCGTCCTATTTGGGTATTTTGGCCGTGGCCATCGCCCTGCTCATGATTGGCGGCGAGTTCGACCTCTCCATCGGCTCCATGATCGGCGCAGCGGGCGTCATGAGCGCTATCCTGGCGGTCGTCTACGGCATCCCCCTCTGGGCGGCGGCGCTCGTTGCGCTGCTCTTCGCGCTCCTGGTGGGGCTCATCAACGGCCTGCTGGTCATTCGCACCGGGCTCCCGTCCTTTATTATCACCCTGGGCAGCCTCTTCATTTTGCGCGGCTTGACCATTGCCTTTACCCGTCTGGCCACCGGACGCACCCAAATTGGAAGCCTGGATGAAGTGTCCGGCTACGGGCCGCTGCATTTCCTCTTCGGCGGCTCCATTACCCTGGGCGGCGCGCATTTCTCCGTTTCGATTCTTTGGTGGCTGGCCATCACCGTTCTGGCCACCTGGATTCTCCTGCGCACCCGCTTCGGCAACTGGATATTCGGCGTGGGCGGGAATGCCGACGCCGCCCGTAACGTAGGCGTGCCCGTTGCCCGGGTAAAAATCCTCCTCTTTATGACGACGGCCGCGGCTGCCTGGCTGGTTGCCGTGATTCAGCTGGTCACGGTCAAGTCGGTGGATACGCTGCGCGGAACGCAACAGGAATTTATTGCTATTATCGCCGCGGTCATCGGCGGGAACCTGCTCACCGGCGGCTACGGGTCGGCTGTGGGCGCGGCGTTGGGCGCGCTGATTTTCGGCATGGTGCGTCAGGGCATCGTCTACGCGGGCATCGATGCCGACTGGTTTCAGGTTTTCCTGGGCGCCATGCTCATTGTGGCGGTGTTGGTCAATCAGTTTATCCGCCGACGCGCCGAAAAACGCCAATAAGAAGGGAGGACTCCATGTCGCAAGCCACGTCCCAATCCAAGCCGCAATCGGCGCCCCTGCTGGCGGTGCGCAGCATCTCCAAATTCTTCGGCAGCGTCATTGCCCTCAACGAAGTGTCCATGCACGTGAACGCGCACGAAGTTTTATGCCTGCTGGGCGATAACGGCGCGGGCAAATCCACCTTGATCAAGATCCTTTCCGGCGTGTACAGGCCCGATACGGGCGAGTACCTGGTGGAAGGGCAGGCCGTGGATTTCAACTCCCCCCGGGAGGCATTGGAGCACGGCATCGCTACGGTCTATCAGGATTTGGCTATGATTCCCCTCATGAGCATTGCCCGCAATTTTTTTCTGGGGTCCGAACCCGTAAAGGGCCGGGGCGTTTTTAGACGCTTCGACATCGATTTTGCCGCGACAACGGCCCGGGAAGAAATGGCCAAAATGGGCATCGATATCCGGGATCCGTCCCAGCCGGTAGGCACCCTCTCCGGCGGGGAGCGTCAATCCGTCGCCATTGCCCGGGCCGTCTATTTCGGCGCAAAAGTGCTTATTCTGGACGAGCCCACGGCCGCGCTGGGCGTCAAGCAGGCGGGCGTGGTGCTGCGCTATGTGGCCCAGGCCCGGGCCCGGGGGCTCGGCGTTATCTTTATTACCCACAATCCCCATCATGCCCACGCGGTGGGCGATCGCTTTACGATCCTCAAACGCGGCCGCGCAATCGGGACGTATACCAAGGCGGAGCTAAGCCGGGAAGAGATGATGCGCATGATGTCGGGCAGCGATGAGCTGGACGCGCTCAGCCATGAATTATCACAACTGGAACAAGCCCAATGACAAACCTCCATTCATTGGCCGGGAAAACCTCCGTCATTACCGGCAGCACCCAGGGATTGGGCGAAGCGACTGCACGGCTTTTTGCCGCACGCGGCTGCCGGGAGATCATCATCACCGGACGCAACCGAAGCCGGGGTGAAGCCGTTGCAGCCGATCTCGCCGCCGACGGCTGCCGGGCCGTCTTCATTCAGGCAGACCTGACCGACGCTGAAGCGTGCCGCCGCATCATTGGCGCAGCCGATGAGCATTTCGGCAAGCTGGACATCCTGGTCAACTGTGCGGCCCTCACCGAGCGAGGAACCATCTGGGACGCATCGCCCGATCTCTTCGACCGCATGATGGCCGTGAATGTGCGCGCACCCTTCTTCCTCATGCAGGAGTCTGTCAAACTCATGCAGCGCGACAACGTCAAAGGCGCCATCGTCAACGTCTCCAGCATCTCAGCGTACGGCAGCGTGCCCATGCTCTCGGTCTATGCCGCGTCCAAAGCTGCGCTGAACGTTCTGACTAAAAATGTCGCCTATTCAGTGATGCGGCGGCGCATCCGCGTCAACGCGCTCAACCTGGGGTGGATGGACACGCCGGGCGAGGAAATCATCCAGCGCCGCTACCACACGGACGATCCCGATTGGCTGGCGGCAGCAGAGGAGACGCGGCCCTTTGGCCGCCTGCTCAAGCCGGCGGAAGTGGCCCGGACCATCGCGTTCCTGGCCTCGGACGAGTCCGGCATGATGACCGGCAGCATCGTCGATTTTGACCAGTCGGTAGCGGGCGCGGGCCCGCCGCCGGTCCCGCCGCCCATGGAGACGTGGGATGTTGTGGAAGGAATCCGCTATGAGTAACCGGCTTTCTTCCTCCGGCCCGATTCGCGTCGGCGTCATCGGCACGGGCGGCATGGGCGGCCGCCACGTGCGCAACCTGACCGATGAAGTAACCGGCAGCCAGGTGGTTGCCCTCATGGATGTGGACGCGGCGCGCATGGCGGAAGTGGCCGCGGCGTGCGGCGCGAGCCATACGTTCAGTGACGCCCGGGCCCTCATCCGGCACCCGGCTGTAGATGCCGTCGTCATCGCCGCGCCGGATCGCTTTCACGCCGAACTGACCGCGGCTTGCCTTGCCGCGGGCAAGCCGGTCCTGTGCGAAAAGCCCCTGGCCGCTGACGCGGAAGAAGCCCGGCGAATTGTAGAAACCGAAATCACCGGCGGGCGTCGCCTGATCCAGGTGGGGCTCATGCGCCAGTTTGACCCGGCCCATCTCCGGGTCAAGGAACTCATAGCGAGCGGCGCGCTGGGTAAGGCCGTGGCTTTCCGGGGCATCCACATCAACAGCCTCCCCCATGCACCCCGCATGGCGGAGGAGGTCATCACCAACTCGGTAATCCACGATCTCCACTCGGCCCGCTGGATGATGAGCGACGAAGTGACACGGGTCTACGTGAGCTACGTCCCCTATGCCGGCCATAGCCCCGAAACCGCGCGCCTGATCCTGATTCAGCTTCAGTACCGGAGCGGGGCCGTAGGGCAGATCGAATGCAACGCAGAGGCGGGTTACGGCTATGAAGTCGATGTGCGGGTGACGGGGGAGAACGGTGCGGCAGAGACGAACTCGCTTCGCAGCCCTGTGGTCTCTTACAACAATCAGCGGGGACAATGGGTGGAGGAAGATTGGCTGCAACGCTTCGATACGGCCTACATTCATGAAGTGCGGGCGTGGATTCGCGCCCTGCAGACGGGCGTTCCCATTGGCCCCACGGCATGGGATGGTTACGTGTCCATGCTCCTGGCCGACGCCTGTATCGAATCGGCGAAAACGGGCAAACCGGTTGATGTAGACATCCCGCCCATGGCCGCTCTCTATGCCGCGGCCAACGGATAAAGTGAGAAGATTTCCCTTTTCGCACTGCGAACCACAAAAAAGGACCAACTGTGGGCAAGGCAACTATTCAGCTGGGGAATGCGCCCTGTTCATGGGGCGTGATCGAAAATATTGGCGGCAAGCGCAGCGGCTATGCCAAAGTGCTGGATGAGATGGCCGCCGCCGGCTTTGCCGGAACTGAGTTGGGCGACTGGGGCTTCATGCCCACGGACCCGATAGCGCTGCGCACCGAACTGGATACGCGGGGTCTGAAGCTGCTGGCTTCATGGGTCAGCGTAAGGCTCCACGATCCCGCCGGCCATGACGCGAGCGAAGCCGACGCTGTACGCACGGCCCGCCAGTTGGCCGCGGTCGGCGGACCGGACAACCTGATCGTACTGGGCAATGATCCCTACACGGACCCCATGCGCACCCGGTACGCTGGCCGCATCACGCCGGAGCAGGCCATGAGCGAAACAGAGTGGCAGATCTTTACCCAGGGAGCCAATCGGGTGGCCCGGGCGGTCATGCGGGAAACCGGCTTGCGCACGGTCTTCCACCACCACATCGGTACGTGGATCGAGACGCCGGAAGAGACGGCGCGGCTGCTGGACATGACCGATGCCGACGTACTGGGTCTCTGCTTTGACACCGGACATTACCGCTACGGCGGCGGCGATCCCCTTGCGGGGCTGGACCGCCACGCCACCCGCATCTGGCACGTTCATTTCAAGGACCACGATCCTGTCGTGGCAGCCCAGGCCAGAGAGGGAATGTGGGACGCAGTTACCGCGGTCGGTCACGGCCTCTTCTGCGAGCTGGGCCAGGGCGACGTGGATTTTCCGGCCGTTCTGGCTAAGCTGAACACCATGAATTACCACGGCTGGGTCGTGGTGGAACAAGATGTTCTGCCCGGCATGGGCTCGCCCGGGGAGAGCGCGCAACGCAACCGCAGCTACCTGCGCAGCATAGGCCTGTAAGGTCGGAAATCGATTCGGGCGAAGCGTCGGGGCATCCGCTTTGGCGGAAGAAGCAGGGTTGGTCTACAATCACTTCTTTGTCGCTTAATCCGACCATACCGATTTCGTCATGTCCGCCGACCCGCTGATTACCGTCCGCAATCTTCGTAAAACCTACACCGTGAGCGAACGCCCGCCGGGCGTAGGCGCGGCCCTGCGCAGCCTGATTCGCCGCCAAAGTCGCGAAATTCACGCGGTGGACGGCATCTCCTTTGACGTAGCGCCGGGCGAGATTATCGGCTTTCTCGGCCCCAATGGCGCAGGTAAAACGACCACCCTCAAAATGCTGGCCGGCTTGCTCCATCCCACGGGCGGCGATGCCCGGGTGTTGGGCTTTCAGCCGTGGCGGCGGGAAAAAGAGTATCTCCGGCGTATGACCCTGGTCATGGGCCAGCGTAATCAGCTCGTGTGGGATATCCCCGTTATCGACTCGTTCGAGCTGAATCGGGCCATCTACCAAATTCCCGACGGACAGTATGCCGCCACGGTTGCGCTCCTCACCGATCTGCTGGAACTGGACCCTCTCCTCCACAAGCCGGTGCGCAATCTTTCGCTGGGTGAACGCATGAAGTGTGAGATCGCCGGCGCTCTGCTCCATCAACCCCAGGTCCTCTTTCTGGACGAACCCACTATCGGCCTGGACGTAACCATGCAGCGGCGCATCCGCGGCTTTCTGGCCGAGTACAACCGGCGCACAAACGCTACCATCCTCCTTACCAGTCACTACATGGCCGACGTGGAGGCTCTCTGCAAGCGGGTGGTGGTTATCCACCACGGCACGCTTCTCTATGACGGCGATTTGGCCGGACTGGCCGCGCGCTTCTCGCCCTTCAAAACGGTGGAGGTGGAAGTGCCCAAAGGCGCCGGCGCGGATTGGAGCCAATTCGGCGAGGTCATCGCGCGTACGGACGGCATGGTGAGCCTGCGCATCCCCAAAGGCGAGACCGCTGCGGTGACCGGTCGTCTTCTGGCCCAGTTCGACGTAGCCGATCTTACCGTTCAGGACCCGCCGATTGAGGACGTGATCGAGCAGGTTTTTCAGGAGAAGTTGAGGATTGAAGAGTGAAGATTAAAGATTGGGTGGATTGCCCCTCGCCAACGCTCTCCCCCCCCCCAATCTTCAATCTTTAATCTTCAATCTTTAATCCTCACTCTTCACTTCCAGGTTACTCTACCACCATGTCGCACCTGTTAAGCGTCTACAAAGGCTATTTCCGCACGTCGCTGGCGGTTCAGTTTCAATATCGCGCGGCCATGTTTATCTGGCTGTTGGGCGCAATTATGGAGCCGCTGGTCTATCTGGTGGTCTGGCGCACGGTAGCCTTGCAGCAGGGCGGCAGCGTAGGCGGCTACGATGTGGGCGGTTTTGCCGCGTATTACCTGACCATGATGCTGGTCAATCACTTCACCTTTTCGTGGATCATGTGGGAGTATGACTACCGCATCCGTTCGGGCGAATTTTCGAGCCTGCTGCTCAAGCCCGTTCACCCCATCCACAGCGATATGGCCGACAATTGGGCTTACAAGCTCTTCACCCTTACGCTCTACGTTCCCGTAGCGATTGGGCTGGCATGGCTCTTCCGACCGACGTGGAACGTGGAAGGCTGGGCCCTGCTCGTCTTGCCGGTCGCCTTAATCCTGGCTTTTCTGACCCGCTTCTTCCTGGACTGGTCGCTGGCCATGAGCGCATTTTGGACAACCCGGGTCCAGGCCATCAACCAGGCCTATTTTGTGGCCATGCTCTTTTTCTCAGGGCGATTGGCTCCGTTGACCCTTTTTCCCCCGTGGTTCCAGCGCATTGCCGACTTTCTGCCCTTTCGCTGGGTGATGGCCTTCCCTGTGGAACTGGCCTTGGGACGCTTGACGCCCGGACAGGCGCTCATAGGCTTCGGCGTGCAGCTGGGCTGGATGGCGGCGGGTCTTCTCCTGCTCAACCTCGTTTATCGGGCGGGCATTCGCCGCTATGCGGCGTTTGGAGGCTGACGTGCATCTCTGGCAGATTTTCCGCAGCTACCTGCGCGTGGGTCTCCTCACTGAAATGGAGTACCGCATCAACTTCTGGATCAACCTGATTCAGAGCCTGCTGAGCGCAGCCGTCGCCCTGGGTGCGCTGGCCGTGGTCTTCGGCCAAACCGACAATCTGGGCGGTTGGACCCCGGCGGAGATGATAGCGCTGCTGGGCGTTTACTACATCATCGGCGCGCTGATCCGGGTGATCATCCGGCCGTCTATGACTCAATTCATGGAAGATGTGCGGAAAGGAACGCTGGACTTTACCCTGGTTAAGCCGGCCGACGCCCAATGGCTCATCAGCGTGCAAAAAGTTGAGATTTGGCAGCTCATGGATCTGGTGATAGGCATAGGGTTGCTGGGCCTGGCCCTGCAGCGCATGGGCGAACGCGTCGGCCTGCAGCAGGCTTTTATCTTCGGCGTGACCCTCCTGGCAGGCGGCCTCATCGTCTACAGCTTCTGGCTGATTCTGAGCACCTTCGCTTTTTGGTTCGTGCGCGTAGACAACATTCAGGTCATCTTTACCAGCCTTTACGAAGCAGGACGTTGGCCCATCACCATCTATCCCGGCTGGCTGCGCATGATGCTCACCTTTCTCGTGCCCGTGGCCTTCGCTACCACCGTGCCTGCGCAGGCTTTTACCGGTCGCCTGGAGCCGGGACTTATGCTGGGCGCGCTGGCGCTGGCCGCGTTCATGCTCATCGTCGCGCGTCTTTTCTGGCGCTACGGCCTGCGCGCCTACTCCGGTGCATCGGCATAAGGCCATTGGAGAGCGTCAGGCGCGGGCGTGTTGCCGATAACTGAACACAGCAGGCACAGGCATGTGGTATAATCTTTTTCTGCCAAACTACCCCATTCAAACGCAGAAAAACCGAAAACGAATCGTTGTCACCTATCATTCCATCACCTAATGAGGGTTGCCATGACTGACCAACAATCTACCGTTCAAGCCATGATCAGCAAGATGACGTTGGAAGAAAAAGCCGCGCTCTGCACAGGAGCCGGGCCGTGGGCCACCACGCCCGTCGCCCATGCCGATGTGCCGGAGATGATCGTCACCGACGGCCCGCACGGCGTGCGCCGCGTGGGCAATCTGGAAGAGATGGGGTCCCAAAGCCTGCCGGCCACCTGCTTCCCCTCGGCTGCATCCCTGGCCGCGACGTGGAACCCCGGACTCCTGGAAGAAATGGGACGCGCCCTGGCCGAAGAGGCCGTCGCGCTGGAGGTGGATGTGCTGCTGGGGCCGGGCGTCAACATGAAGCGCACGCCCCTTTGCGGCCGCAATTTTGAATACTTCTCCGAAGACCCCTATCTGGCGGGCAAGCTGGCCGCCGCGCTCATCAACGGCATCCAGGGCGGAGGCGTGGGCACGTCCCTCAAGCACTTTGCCGCCAACAATCAGGAGTACCAGCGCTTCAGCATAAACGCTGAAATAGACGAGCGTACGCTGCGGGAGATTTACCTGGCCGCGTTTGAGACGGCAGTCAAAGAGAGCCGGCCGTGGACGGTCATGTGCTCGTACAACAAAATCAACGGCTTCTACGGCTCCGAACAGCACTATCTGCTCACCGACATTCTCAAGGACGAGTGGGGCTTTGAAGGGCTGGTCGTGTCGGACTGGGGCGCGGTCCATGATCGGGTCGCGGCGCTGAAAGCCGGGCTGGACCTGGAGATGCCCGGTCCCAAGCCGAGCCGCACCCAGGCGGTCATTGATGCGGTAGAGGGCGGCGAGATGGACGAAGCCGTACTGGATGAAGCGGTGCGGCGCATTCTCACGATCATCATGCAGGCCCAGGCAACGGCCAAGGGCGGCAGCTTTGACCAGGACGCCCATCACGCCCTGGCCCGCAAGGTCGCGGCCGAGAGCATGGTCTTGCTCAAAAATGAAGAGGTTCTGCCCCTGAGCAATCCCCGCCGCGTAGCCGTTATCGGCCGCGCCGCGCAGCACGCCCACTTCCAGGGCGGCGGCAGCAGCCACATCAACCCCACCCGGGTGGATGCCCCCCTGGATGCGCTCAAAGCCGTCCTGCCCGACAGCGAAATCACCTACAGCGAAGGGTATGCCGCGGACCTCTCCCAGGACCAGGCGCTCATTGCTGCGGCGGCGGATGCAGCGGCCGCCGCGGATGTAGCGGTCATCTTTATCGCCCTGCCCGCGTCGGTGGAGTCGGAAGGCTATGATCGGGCCAATCTCCTGCTCACCGCCCAGCAGGAAGCTCTCATCGGTGCGGTGACCAAGGCCCAATCTCAATGCGTGGTCGTCCTCAACACCAGTTCGGCCGTGGACATGCGGGCGTGGGTTGACGATACGGCCGGAATCATCCAGGCGGGCTTCATGGGCCAGGCCGGAGGCAGCGCGGTGGCCGATGTCCTCACCGGCGCGGTCAATCCGTCGGCCAAGCTGGCCGAGAGTTTCCCCCTCAAGCTGGAAGATACGCCGGCCTACATCAACTTCCCCGGCGACCGGGGCACGGTCCACTACGGTGAGGGACTTTATATCGGCTATCGCTATTATGACGCCAAGCAGATACCCGTCCTCTTCCCCTTTGGCCACGGTCTGAGCTACACGACCTTTGCCTACACGAACCCGGCCGTCTCCGCCACGGAGTTCACCGATGCGGACGGCGTCATCGTCTCCGTAGACGTGACCAACACCGGCAAGCAAGCAGGCCAGGAGATCGTCCAGGTCTACGTACACGATCAAAAGTCAACGCTCCACCGGCCGGAGAAGGAACTCAAGGGCTTTGCCAAGGTCGCACTAGAGCCGGGCGAGACGAAGACGGTGGAAATCCCCCTGGACTTCCGGGCCTTCGCTTATTACCATCCCGACCATCAACAGTGGATCACAGAAGACGGCGAGTTTGATCTGCTGATTGGCGCATCGGCCGCGGACATCAACGAGCAGCTGACCGTTAGTCTGAAATCAAGCCTCGACCTGCCCAGCCTGCTGCATGAAGAATCCACCCTGCAGGAGTGGCTGGATGATGACAAAGGCAAGGCTGTCATCGCAGAGACCATCGTCCTGATCCAGGACGGCATTGCCGGCTCCTTCGGCATTTCGGATGAGGCGGAAGGCGGCATCGGCATGGACGTCATGGGGTTCCTTATGGACATGCCCTTGCTCAGCGTACTCCACTTCAACGATGCCGCCCTGCCCCAGACGCCGGAAGAGATTGTGGCGGGGTTGGTTGATTTGTTGCATGGTTGATTGGGTGACTTGTTGATTGGGAAGATTAGGAGATTGAGAGATTGGCGTCGCATTGCACAATCTCCCAATCTCTTAATCTCCAATCCCCTCCTCTACTCAAATCCGCGCTTCCGTTGCGTAGAGCCGGGCGAATGCCCCGTTCTGCGCCAGCAACTCGGCAAACGTTCCCTCTTCGACAATGCCCTCCGCGTCCAGTACGACGATGCGGCGTGCGTTGCGCACCGTCTCCAGGCGGTGGGCGATGACGATGGTTGTGCGGCCCTGGGCCAAGTCCTCCAGCGACTGTTGCACCTTGCGCTCGCTGTGGTTATCCAGCGCGCTGGTGGCCTCATCCAGAATGAGCACCGGCGGATTCTTGAGAAAGACCCGGGCAATGCTCAACCGCTGGCGCTGACCGCCCGACAGCTTGATGCCCCGCTGGCCAATTTCCGTTGCATAGCCGTCAGGCAGGGCCGTGATGAAGTCGTGGGCATTGGCGCGCCGAGCCGCAGCAATGATTGCGTCCCGGGGCGCGTCCGGGCGGCCGTAGGCAATATTCTCCGCCACCGTTCCGGCGAAAAGATAGACTTCCTGCTGCACCACGCCAATCCCGCGGCGCAGCGCGTGTACGTCCAGGCAGCGCACATCCACCCCGTCAAACAGGACGCAGCCGTCGGTTACGTCGTAGAAGCGGGGAATGAGCGCACACAGCGTGCTCTTCCCCACGCCCGATGCGCCCACCAGCGCCACGTATTCGCCGGGCGCAATGTCCAGCGAGACGTTGCGCAATACGGCCGGACCGTTCGCCTGATAGCGGAAGGTTACATCGCACAGGCGGATGGCGCCGCGCGCAGCAGACGGAACCAGTGCATTCGGCGCATTCCGGATCCCGGGCTGGACCTCCAACATCTCCATGAAGCGCTCGAAGCCGGTGATCCCTTCCTGATAGAGACGCGTGAAGTTGCTGAAGCGCTGGATGGGTTCGGTGAGGATGGCGACATAGAGAAGAAAGGCAATCATGTCCGCCGGATCCAGACTGGTGCGGGAAATCGCCGCGGCGCCGAAGACGATGACGGCGATGGGCATAAGCTGCATAAACGTCTGCATACCTTCATAGAAATAGGCTTCGCTCAGATAATCCCGGCGGCGGCTCTCCAGGAAAGCTTCATTTTCGTAGGCGAACTTGCGCTGCTCAAGCGGCTCGTTGCCAAAGGATTTAACGACGCGGATACCGTTGAGAGAGTCCTCAACCTGGGCATTCATAATCCCGATCCTGTCTCTGCACAATCGCATAGCCCGCCGCATCTTCCGGTTAAAATAGACGGCATAGACGGCCATTACCGGCAGAAAGGCAAAGATTATCAGCGCCAAATCCCGGTCAATGGTCAGCATGATGATGAAGGCCCCGACGAAGTTGAGCAGTGAGATCACAATATCTTCCGGCCCATGGTGATAGAGTTCCGACATATTGAAGGTGTCATGGGTGAGGCGCGTCATCAACTGACCCGTCTTCTGCTCATCAAAGAAGCCAAAGGAGAGAGTCTGGTAGTGGGCGAAAAGTTCGTCGCGCATGTCCCGCTCCATCTTTGCGCCCATCATGTGGCCCTGGTAGTCCACGAAAAAATGGCACGCGGCATGGAGCGCCACCAACCCCAGCATGACCAGACCCATGGCGTAAATCTGGCTGATCGTATCGGCCGTGACGCCGGCCAGCACGGTTTTGGTGACGGAGCGCGCGCAGAGGGGGATGAGCAACAGTGCGACCGACACCATCACCGCGCAGAAAAGATCGGCCAACAGCAGCCCCGTGTAGGGCCGGTAGTATGAAAAAAACTTCTTACGGCGAACGTGCATGAAAATCCTCATCTCATAAACAATGGGTTTCAGGATCAAAAAAGCCGCGGGCGTCTGCCCGCGACTCTTACCGAACGCCATATGACATCACGGGGCAGACGAATCCATCCCGTGGCTGTAGCAGCAGAATCTCCCAATCTCGAACCTCATTCATCTACGATGATTAAGAGATTGGGAGATTATCCTCCAACAAAAAAGCCGCGGGGCATATGCCCCGCGGCCGAATCATCTGTGTAAGCGTAAACGGCTTACGCTGCCGTAAACGAAAGGCAGGCAAGATGCGGACGTGCGACGATGCCCTGCTGACGGGATCGAACTTGTCGCTTTGCCATCCGACTGCCTCCTTTCATACTGATTCATGGCGCATGCTGCGCTGATACGCAGAGAATAACGGCAATCATAAACAATATGAAGCCGCTTGTCAAAGGCAGCGCCCGCGTCCAAACGCGGGAACATTCCGCCCTACCACTCGTTTTATGATAAAGACGGCGGATGAGCCGCCTTCCCTAACCGACAACACAATACAAGGAGACCTGTTATGCAAGTTAAACGAATGTGGTTGATTGGCAGCGCGCTGCTGACCCTGCTGGCCCTCTTTGCCTTCGCCCAGCTTAGCCCTGCCGGCGTGCAGGCCCAGGCCACCATCCCCGCCCCCGCGGTTCCCGCCCGCACGGTGACCGTCGTGGGCGAGGGCACGGTCACAATCAGCCCGGACATCGCCCAGCTCAGCGTGGGCGTGGAGGTGATACAACCCTCGGTGCAGGAGGCCAGCGCAGAGGCCCGGAAGATCATGGATGCGGTGCTGACCGCGCTGGCCGATCAGGGCATTGCCGAGAAGGATATCCAGACCAGCGGCTACAGCATCTGGGCCGAGCGCATGGGGGGAGACCCCATGATGGGCGAGGACGGGACCATGCCGGATCGCTATCGCGTTAACAATATGGTGAACGTGACCGTGCGCAATCTGGAGAGCGTGACCGACGTGCTGGAGGCCACCATTGATGCCGGCGCCAACAACATCTACGGCGTCACCTTCAGCCTGGATGATCCGACCACCGTAGAGGCCGACGCCCGGGCCAAGGCCGTGGAGAATGCCAAGGCCAAAGCGGATGAGCTGGCCATGCTGACCGGCGCGTCGGTGGGCGGCGTAGTCTCCATCAGCGAGGTCATCGGCCAGGGCGGCGGTTACTTCGGCGGCAACTTCGCCCGCTCCGCGGCCTATGACAGCATGGGCGGAGGCGGCGGCCCCATCGCGGCCGGCGAACTGAGTCTGACCATGCAGGTGCAGATTACGTATGAGCTGGCGCAGTAGGGGAGGTGGAGATTAAGAGATTAAGAGATTGGAGATTGGGAGATTGGTTTCCACATTACCCAATCTCCTAATCTCTCCAATCTCCCCAATCAACAAGTCATCAAGTCACCCAATCACCCCCGCCAACACGTCCATGCCCCGGGCCACCAAATCCACGTCGGCCTGGTAGCCCATATGGCCGATGCGGAAGGTGCGTTCGGCCAGGGGACCGTAGTTGCCGCCCACGACCATGCCCCGGCTGCGTAAGGCCGCGTCCAGGTCGGACCAGGTCCAGCCGTCAGGCACGTAGGCCGTGGTCACGGTGGGCGAGGAGTAGGCTTCATCCCGGGGGAAGAGGCGCACGTTTAGCTCATGCAGGCGCGTGCGGCAGAGGGCGGCCGCTTCAGTGTGGCGCTGATAAACCGCATCCAGCCCCTCATCAAAAAGCGCATCCAGCGCGACGCGCAGGCCGGCCAGGGCGTGCCAGTTCGGCGTATAGGGGAAGTACCGATCGGCCAGAGCCGTACGCCACGGCTGCAGCGCATCATAGCCGGGATAATCGGTCTCGGCCGCAGCGGCCCACGCCCGTTCGCTCACGCTGATCATGGAAAGGTCGGGCATGAGGCTCAGGGCTTTCTGGCTGCCTAACAGGCCCAGATCGATGTGCCACGCATCCACCGGCACGGGCGCGCCCCCCGCGCTGGCCACAAAATCCACGTAAAAGAGCGCGTCAACTTCCCGACAAATTGCGCCCACGGCCGCCAGCGGATTGAGGACGCCGCTGGGCGTCTCGCAGTGGACCGCGGTAATGAGGCGGGGACGGATGCGCCGGGCCGCGTCCTGGACAACATCCGCGTCGATGACGCCGTCATGACCGAAATCCACGATCTCCGCCTGGGCGCCGCAGCGTTGGGCCATCTCGCCGATGCCCGTGCCGAAAAGCCCGGTGGAAAGGGCCAGCACCCGGTCGCCCGGTCGCAATACGCTTTTGAGCGCCCCCCAAAGGGCCAACATCCCCTCGCCGCTCTGGATGGTGACCGCGTTCTCCGTCGCGAGCAGGCGCTGCAAGCCCGCCTCACAGCTTGCGTACAGCCCGAAAAATTCATCTTCCATATCTGCGCTGCCGTAGTCCACGGCGTAAGCCGCCAGCACCGCCGGGGGGATCGACACCGGCCCGGGCACAAGGGGAATCTCATAGCGCTCCATCTCAATCTCCTGTTGTGCGGACGGAACGCGGATTCAGCAGATTGGGCCGATCAAAGCGGATTCATTTAGAATCAGCGCACATCCGCCGCATCCGCACAATTTACGTTCCATCTTCGTGAGTAACATGACCAACCGATTAGAATCACCCATTTTACCCGCCATTCGCAGCGCGACAAAACTCTTTCTCCACGGGCCCTTCGGCGCGGGCAAAACCGCCCTGGCCCTGGAGCGGGCCCGCTGGCTGCTGGAACAAGAGCGGGTGCGGGGCGACGACATCATTATCCTGACGCCCCAGCGCAGCCTCGCCCGGCCCTATCACGTCGCCCTGCGCAGCGCAGCATTGCCGCCCGGCTCGCCGCCCCTGATCACCACCGTGGCCAGCCTGGTGCGCCACGCGGTGGAACTCTATTGGCCCGTCATTGCGCGGGATGCAGGCTTTGCCAGACCCGAACAGGAACCGACCTTTCTCACCTTGGAGACCAGCCAGTATCATATGGGCCGACTGGTGGATGAAGCCGTCGCCCAGGGTGCATTCGACGGCATCCGCGTGGCCCGCAATCGGGTCATCAGCCAGGTGCTGGATAATCTGAATAAAGCCGCGCTCAACCGTTTCACCATTGACGAAACCTATGCCCGGCTGGAACTGGCCGTTCCCCTGGGCGAGCAGCGCACGGCCCGGCTCAACGCCCTGCGCGCGGCCCAGTCCATCAGCCGGGAATTCCGCGCCCTCTGTCTGGAGGAGGCGCTGCTGGATTTCAGCCTCCAGGTCACCCTCTTCAACCAGCAGGTACTGACCAATGAATGGAGCCGCGCCCACCTTTTCCGCAGCCATCGCCACCTGATCTTCGATAACGTAGAAGAAGATACGCGCACCGCGCACGATTTGGTCAGCGCCTGGCTGCCGTCGCTGGAAAGCGCGCTGCTGCTCATGGATGATGAGAGCGGGTTCCGGGTTTTTCTGGGCGCGGATCCGGCCGGCGCGCAGGAGATGCTGACGATGTGGGCTGACGCAACCGGCGGCGAGGTCGCGGCGCTGGACGGGCAACACATCATGGATGAGCAGGTGCGCGCCTTCCACGATTTGGTGGAATGGGAAACCCGCAGCGGGCCCAAAGGCCGCGCTCCCCAGGCCGGTGATCCCCTGGCGGCTATGACGCTGCCCCAGCAGGAATTTCGTTTTTATCCCCAGATGATCGACTGGGCGGTGGAGGAGAGCCGGCGCCTGGTGCAGGACGAGGGCATCCCGCCGGGCGAGATTGCGCTTCTTGCCCCCTTCGTGAGCGACGCCCTGCGCTTCAGCCTGGAGACGGGGCTGGCGCGCCACGCCATCAAGCTGACCACCCATCGCCCCAGCCGTGCGCTGGAAGACGAACCCGCAGCCCGCACCCTCATCACCCTGGCCGTGCTGGCCCACCCCGATTGGGGCATCCGCCCGGCCGAGGCCGACGTGACCGCGGCGTTGACCTTGAGCATAGAAGGGCTGGACCCTGTTCGCGGCCACTTGCTCGGGCGGGTCGTCTATCCGCCGCGGCGGCGGACCATCGAGCTGGGCCCCTTTGACAAGTTAGAGACGGCCTTGCAGGAGCGCATTACCTTCCGCGCCGGCGAACGCTACGCACGCCTACGGGATTGGATCTACGCTTACCGGGCCGAAGGGGACCTTACCCCACTGGATCAATTTTTCGCCCGCTTCTTCGGCGAGGTGCTGAGCCAGCCCGGCTTCGGCCTGCACAATGCGACGAGCGGCCCCCGGGTCGCCAAGCAATTGGTGGAGTCGGCGCGCAAGTTTCGCTGGGCCCTGGCCGATGCCCAACTGGAAGGCGGCGCGGCCGCGCTGGGTCGGGAGTACGTGCGTCTCTTTGACAGCGGCGCGCTGAGCGCGCTCTACGTGCCCGGCTGGCAGGAGCCGGACGACGCCGTCTTCCTGGCCCCCGCCTACACCTTTCTCATGCGCAACCGGCCGGTGAGCGTGCAATTCTGGCTGGACGTGGGATCATCCGGCTGGTGGGAACGTCTCTATCAGCCCCTGACCCACCCCTACGTCCTCGCGCCGGGTTGGCCCCGCCACGAAGTGTGGAATGACTTCTACGAGTTCCAGACCCGCCAGGATGCCATGCGCCGCCTGCTGCTGGGCCTCATCCGCCGCACCCGCAGCCGCATCTACGTGGGCATGAGCAGCTACAGCGAAAGCGGCTTTGAACAGCAGGGCCCGCTGCTGAGTCTGATTAATCGGTTGTTGGCGAAAGAGCTGGCCAGAAATAAGAAATAAGAAAAGAGAAACGATCCGAGGTGGATAACGTTTCTCTTTTCCTGTTAGATTTAATCCTGATCCTTTCATTTACTCAACGTTTGCCCTACAAAATCGAGAATCCCCTTGCCAAACACGGGGGGGGGGTATGCTACACTGGTACGGAACGATGAATTGTGAGGCGTAACCCGTGAAGACGGGTACGTCCTGGACAAGATTCAAGCGTTGTCCCTGATTCTCTGACCCCAGGAGAAGAACCATGCAATCCTTTCCCTCCCGCAAGCTGATCGGTCCGACATTGGCCGGCCTGGCCCTGCTCCTCATCCTGACCATGCTGTGGATATCGCCCAACGCAACCGGCGCGTTCCAGTCTCCGCTGCCCGTGCCGACCGGGCCTTGCTACACCCAAACCACAGGCGGCTTCACGCTGGACGTTTGGGGCTACGTGACCAACGACGACGGCACGACGACTATCACCTATCGAGTGACCAACGACAATAAGAAGGATATCAGCTACGCCGCCTTCGGTCTGGGTGACTGGACGCCCGTCGCGCCGGCAGACGGCATCACGACGACCACAACGCTGGGCGAATATGCGGTCGAGTGGACGAATGACCGAGGCAACCCCGGCTTTGCGAGCATCAAGTACGAAACCGAGTTTGACGGCTTCAGCCAGGGCGCGAGCGACTATTTTGTCGTGACCGTCTCCGGCTTTGATGCGGATGATTCGATTCAGGTGCAGCTCAAAGCAGGCAACGCCCGCACCACCTTTGATGTGGCCTTTGACGGAGCCGGATGCGACAAAACGCCGCCGCCCTTCAGTCCCCTGCCCACGCCCACCCCTACGCCTGAGGGCGGTGTGGTCCTGCCCGGCGAGCCGGTCGTCCCCGAATGCGTCTTTTCCCCGCCGCCGGGCGGGATTCCCGACGAGCCGGTGATTCCGCTGGATGCGTATTCATTCTCCGAGCCTCGGGTAGTGATGACAGAGACCAATGGATTGATCGAGATTCAACAATGGTTGCCAGATAATGAGACACTGATGGTGACCAAAGATTTGATCATAGATCAGCAAGCATCTGTAATATTAGTGAATATCAGAACAGGTGAAACTGAAGAGGTTGTTGAACCACGAAGCTACTTAGTTCAGCCGAAATGGATACCGATACAAAACACAGTGGCATGGGCGGCATTAGGGTCGCTTATACTTGAGAATCAGTTCGTGAATGAGCCAGGTTATTGGGTTCGCTCTTTCGATCCTCCTCGGGAGTGGAGATTATCGGATAATGGAAACACTTCTGTTAGTACCGTTCACGACATTTCTCCAGACGGGAAAGAAATACTTTTCATGGCACTGCCGTCTGGAACGCAACCCTTGATATGGAGCCAAGAAACGCAGGTTCTCAAAGCGGTGCCGATTGATCTGGCTCAATGGCGATATCAAAAGTCAGGGTATTACAATCGATTATGGCCTTTTTCACCCCACTGGCAACCCGGAGGAAATCAAGTTCTCTTTGAGGATGGGACGTGGATTTTTCTTTACAATCTATCCACGGAGAGCGGCTGTGAGATCAATATGACGAGTCTCGTAGAGCGCAATCAATATATAAGCGAGGCAGAGTGGTCGCCCAGTGGACGATATCTGCTCTTCAAACAACGGAGTTTGCCACCATACGAAAGCATGGAAGGACCATATAATCAATTATTGATCCTTGACACCTATACGGGCAATGCAGCACCGTATACACTCGATACTACTGTATCTCATTTTTCCTGGGGGCCGGACAGCCAAACGATTTTGATGAACGGGCTTACGGACGATTCTGTTGGGAACCTTAGTACGGTAGGGAACTACCTGTTAAACATCCACAGTGGTGAATTTATTCGGGTTATGCCCGATTACAAAACGACTCTTGGAATGGGGGGGATGCTCAAATGGTCACCGGATGGAAGCTCTGTGGCGTTTCAATGTATGAATGAGAGGAGAGACTTCTTCGGCAATGGAATAACAGATCGCATCTGTGTCAGCCAGGTTACTGTCAACCCTTGAGGAAAGGTGAATGAATAATGTCGCATCCGAGAATCTTGATGGCTTTAATATTATTCGGGGGAGTGAGTTGCCTACTTCTGAGACCCACAGATGTCTTTGCACAGTATAGCCCTCCTCAAACGATTACTCTCTCTATGTATGCGTTAGATCGAGATCGTGGTGGTGCTGCTTTTGATGACATTCCATGCTTCCTTGGCTCTCAGCTGTACGGTTGTACAATGGATCAAAGTAATATAGCTTATGCCTACCCGTTCCCATCGAGCACAATCACCATCGGTATCGACGACATCAGTGGGTCGGACAATGCGTACTATGCATATCCCTATCTGTGGGATCTTGTAACAACCGAACTCGGCGTTTACCTGAAAGGGGGAAGTTCATTGCCTGACAACGGCAACGTTCCTCTTGCGGCTATTGAGGCTCAGGCGATTGCGTCGCGTACTTTCACCTATCATAGAGATGAATATGTCGGCGTTATTGATAATTCAACTCGTTATCACGCCTACATCCCTTTCAGTTATGAGGTTTTGCTGGATGAAAGTCAAAAGGAAGATGTTCGCAATGGGACTCTGCGACGTTTTTACCTGACTGAAAGCAACACATCATACCCAATCGACGCACAATACGGTGCAGATTCTCCAGACCCAACGGTAGAAGGATTGCCGACGCTCGTAAGCGATATTAACTATTTGCAGAGCGTTGCAGACCCAATCAGTGCCGCGGAAGGAATATTGAGTGGAAACGGCCAAGGCCTGTCATCAAGAGGAAGTCGCCGCTGGAGCTATGGCTACCAATCATGGGTGCCAACAGAGGCAGACGATTTCTGGTCCGTCCGCTGGGATGATGCTTTCCAAAGCTTGACCCACTACTACACGGGCATCCACATCCGAGACGCAAACAGCGGCAACGCCATCCTCACGCCTACGCGCCGCTGGGTTCCATTGCGTATTGCACAGCTCAACACGCCCACCGATACAATTCGGCTATGTGACAATGGGCCGACTACCCTCATCGCGACCGTGCAAAACACAGGCGTATACAACTGGGGGCCGGAGGCCTTCGATCTCAGCTATCAGCCGACATGGTCGACGGAAACGCTGCCCCGAGAGCTCCCCGATAACATCAATTATGTACCAGCCACGGATGCCGGCGACTCAGCGACAACGGCCGTCACGATTATGGTTCCCGATAACGCAGAAAAGGGAAGTGCAATCATCCGCCTGGATATGCGCGCGTATAACGCGGATGGCAGCGATTATGAGTGGTTCAGCGAGGGCGGATGGCCGGGGTATGCCATCAATGCAGAGGTCGTCGAATGTGGAAACAATATCGAATTAGGCGTCTTCCTGCCCATCGTCACATTAGGCGGACCAGTCGTCCAATAGCATCCGAAGGAATTGCTGAAGAAAGAGGAAGCAGGAACGGCCTAAGGTCGGCAACATTCCTGCTTCCTCTTTCCTGTTTCTATTTCAACATTTCTAGCTTATCAGCGCTCGCGCCTGCTCCCGCATGCCGCTGAGCGTGACTTGCTCGGGCGTCCAGCCCAGGAGATCGGCGATCTGCTCGGGCGCGGCGGCCGCAAGGTCGGCATAGGTGCGAATGCCCGCAGCCTTAAGGCGCTGCTCGAAAACGGGGCCGATATCGGCAATCGCGGTCAAATCATCCGCGGGCGGCGGGCCTGCCTCAAAGGTAATCTCTATCGTCGGCTCCTCGACCGCGGGTTCGTCAACTCCGCCCACCTTGATCTCCCCTATCTCCTGTACAACCGCCTCAGACGGCTGCACGGGTGGGATGTCCCTCACCACCGGCGTCACCTCGGAAGGAGGTGTGGGAGGACCTGATTCCGCCTCTGACGGCGCAGAGGAGGGAGCGGTTGCCCCACCCGGGCCCGGCGATCCGTCGTTATGGCGCGAGAATTGAACTTCCCCATTCTGCCAGCGCCGAATCCAGAGCAAGGCAAAAGCGCCGGAGCCAATCGCGCCCAACACCGAGAGCACCAGCCACACAATGCCCTGAAAGCAACCGCCCAGCGCCCAGAATGGGGCCGCGACAACGAAAATCCCGGCCATGCCCAGCCCCGCGGTAGCCGGCGGCTGGAGCGAGAGGTTAAAGCGCCGGCTCAGCTTGCGCCCGGCCATCTGGCCGATCCCCGTCCACCCCACCAGGTTGATCAAAAGCAGGGCCAGGAAGGGAATGGGCCAGAGGCAAATCGTAATCACCAAAATCAGCCCCAGGAGCGGCAGCCCCACATTCGCCGCGACGCCCGTAACCAGGCTCATGGCCGTCTCCTGCTGCACGCTCCGCTCGACCTCATCCGCCCAATCAGGCTTGACGGCCTTCATGAAGGCGACCGCCGCGCCGCTGACCAGAGCCAGCATAATCATGCCGAAGAAGCGGCCGATAGAGCGGCCCACTGCGCCAAAAAAGCCGCCCCGACCAGAGGAGTGGGATTGGGCGTATGCTTCCGCCTGGGCCCGTTCCGCCTCGGCCGCAACCACCGCGGCTTCAGCATCATCCGGCGTTGTGGGGGAGTCCGGGCTTACGGCGCTGTCTTTCTGGGTAAAGCCGAAGGGAAACTTGCCGAACGCAAAGTCAAAATTCGGCCCGTGGGCCACGCTGCCCGCAATTTGGGCCGCGTCATCCTTGCGTAAATCGCCGCTGAGCAGGCTGATATCGCCGCCGACCCAGGCAGTGCTGTCCAGCCTCACATCGCCGCTCCACGAGGCGATATCGCCGGTAACGCGGCCGCTGAGAGAAACATCCCCGCTGAAGGTGAGGATATCGCCCTCCACCAGGCCGCCCTCTTCCACATCGATATCGCCGCTGTAGACGACCAGATCGCCGCGGATGACGCCGTCCTCCCGCACCCGCACGTCGCCCGAGTAGACGATGACGTCTTCCGTCAGCACAGTTCCGGCTTCGACATCCAGATCGTCGCCGAAAACCTGGGCCTCATCAGCCGGCGCCGCGGCCACGGCCGGCGGACCATCTCCCGCCTTGGCCGCAGGCCCCGGCCAGAGGAGCGCAATGCCGCCGAACAAGCAGAGCAGCAGCCATAGACGAATTGAAGTTGTCACCTTGCGCTGAATCATATGCGCACTCAATATCCTGTGTTCAAAATGGTTCGGGCGGATATCATAATAAGAAATGAGAAATATGTAATACGTAATCGGGTTGCGCCTTACGCATTACTCATTACGTATTTCTCATTATCTACCCCATGAATCCCCAAAGTTTGATCAATTTACGCCGTGCGGATAAAAACGGGCTCGGCCTTGGTCGTACGCCGCAGCAGGAGCACCCAGCCGGCCAGCATAGCCAGACCGGCAGCCAGATAGCCCGCCATAAAAAGCCGCGCCTGTTCGGTGGAAAGCAGCATATCGGCCGCGCCCGCGGTAACGACCCACCAACTTTGAATCCCCGCCGCGGCGCGGGTGCTGAAGTGAATAAAGTTACTCAGCCATTCGGCCCGCTCGATGACCACAAAGGCGCCGAAGGAAACGGCTCCGGCCATGAGTCCCACCCAGAGCGCCAGCAGAATCACGCCGAATCCCAGCCCCCACATTAGACGCCGACGACGCTCATACTGGATGAGGCGGACCTGCGTGTCTGCCGCAAAGCCGGCGGGCGGCATGGCGGACGGTGTCGCCCGGAACATGTCATCCAGCTTCTGCCAACTTTGCCACTCCGCGGCCAGCGTCGGATAGACGTGCAGATAGCGCCGGAACCGAGCGCTCTCCTCATCGTCCAGGAGATCGTCCAGCGCCAGGGACATGAGCAACGTAAACTCATTCTCTATCGCTTCCGTAGGCGTCTCTGCAGAAGTCTCATGCCGATTGAATTGCTCGGGGAAATTATCCGTCATCATGATTATCCTCAGGTGCTTCTCTGCTTACTCATCTGCTACTTACATACCTCTGCGTGCCTCTGCGCGTCAAATGCCGGCCAGGGCCGTGCGCAGCATACGCGGTTCTTCATCCCGGATGCGGCTGAACTGTAGCACGGCCTGGGAGCCGCGTCCCGATGCCGGCGGAGTAGTGGCCGCTTCATGTTCGTTCACCAGTTGCGCCATCTGCTTGCGAGCGCGGAAGAGGCGACTCTTGACCGCAGAGACGGTGATGTCCATGGTCTGGGCAATCTCTTCGTAGCTGTATTCTTCCCAATACCGTAAAATCAGCGGCGTGCGATAGTCGGGATCCATCCGGGCAATAAGCATCTGCACTTCCCGATTGCGCTCCATGGTCACCGCGGTCGGCTCCGGCCGGGGCGCGTCGCCTTCCAGGTTTTGGAGCACCGGATTATCGTCAATCGAAATGAATGTCGCCCGTCGCTTGCGCAGGCGATCAATGCAGTGATGATTGGCGATGGAAAAGAGCCACGTACTAAACTTGCGCTGAGGGTCATATTGACCCAGGCGCGCATAGGCGCGCAGGAACGCCTCCTGGGCCGCGTCCTCGGCTTCTTCAGGGTTGCCGAGCATGCGATACGTCAAGTTATAGACCGGGCGCTGATAGGCCTCCACCAGATGACCGAAGGCGACCTTATCGCCGCTTCGGGCCTTCTCCACCCAACGCTCTTCCTGTTCGTTCATCGAACAATGCCTTTACTGTTTGTCTGGTTGTCGCGCCTGTTGTCTGCGCCGTCGTTCGGGCTGCAATGGGCAGATACGCCGACTCGACAACCATTATTACGCAGGGTTGATAAAAAAGTTGCGCGCCACGCAAAAAACGCGGTTCGACTTTTCCAGATCGCTATTCCATTACAGCGTAAATACCGCGGCGGGAACCGGGGGCTTCACCCTCCGGGAGGAACTATCGGCTTATCTCCGCGGGGATTTACCATTTGCTTTACTACTTAATAGTGTATCACCAACGTCAGTTCCCAAACTGACCAATTGCCGATAAATCCATGACAACCCCCAGTTTATGCGCCCGCGTCACTCTCGTTTATAATCGAGCTTCGGACGATCAAGACCAACGAACGAGTTGGAAGGAACCTCACTTATGCGATTAACCTATCCCTTTACCGCGCTGGTTGGCCAGGAACGCATGACCCGCGCGCTTATCCTCAACGCCATTAACCCCCTGATCGGCGGCGTTCTTATCCGCGGCGAGCGCGGCACAGCCAAGTCAACGGCCGCCCGCGCGCTGGCCGCTCTTCTCCCCGCTATTGAAGTCGTGGAAGGCTGCCGCTTCGGCTGCAATCCCGACCGGCCTGACGTCTATTGCGACGAATGTCGCGAGCGGGTGGCCCGGGGCGAAGTCCTCCCCCGGGAGATGCGCCCCACGCCCTTTGTGGATTTGCCCGTCAGCGCAACCGAGGATCGGGTGGTGGGTACGCTGGACATCGAGAAGGCCATCCAGCACGGCGAACGTCATTTCGAGCCGGGGATATTGGCCGCGGCCAACCGGGGCGTGCTCTACGTGGATGAAGTGAACCTGCTGGACGATCACGTGGTCGATCTGCTGCTGGACAGCGCGGCCATGGGCGTTAACGTGGTGGAGCGGGAAGGCATCAGCTTCCAGCATCCGGCCCGGTTCGTGCTCGTGGGTTCCATGAATCCCGAAGAAGGCGATCTCCGGCCCCAGCTCCTGGACCGCTTCGCCCATTCCGTGGACGTAGTGGGGTTGACTGACGCCCGGGACCGGGTGGAAATTCTGCGCCGGCGCGTCTTCTTCGAACAGGATCCCGACGATTTCACCGCTGCCTACGAGGCGGCCGAAGACGATTTGAGCGCCCGCATCATGGCCGCACGCAAACGCTATCCCCTGGTCACCTATACGGATAAGGACCTCTATACCATCGCTTCCCTGACCGCGAGCTTTAACGTGGACGGCCATCGGGCCGACATCGTCATCCTCAAGACGGCCCGGGCCCACGCGGCCTATGAGGGACGTCTCGCCATCAACGATCGGGACATCCTCCTGGCCGCGGAATTGGCTCTGCCCCACCGCATGAAGAAGCAGCCCTTCCAGGATTCGGTCATGAGTCCCGAACAGCTCGAAAGCAATATGCGCCGCGCGCGTACCGAGGCTGAAGAAGCCATGGGCGAAGATGACGACACAGACTCGGAAGCCGAGGGCAGCGCTTCGACCGATGAAAAAAAAGTCTAGAGGGCGATGAATCGGAGCTAAGCGACAGTGCAGAGGCGGGCGAGGGCGGCACGGCCCAACCCGACGCCTCGCCTCAGCAGAGTTCATCGCCCGGAGACAACAAAGGTGCACGTAAACCGGTTGAGATCGGCGACACGTTCGAGACCAAGCGGCTGGATTCTCCTCTGGATAAAATGACCCGGGAGCGCGCGGGCAAGCGCTCCTACACGCGCACGGATCGCAAACGCGGCCGCTACATCAAGGCGCGCCCTGCGGGAGAAAAGCGGGACGATATCGCATTCGACGCGACCCTGCGCGCGGCCGCGCCCTATCAGCGCAGCCGCATGGAGACGCGCAAAAATAACCTGGCGCTCCAGTTGCGCACGGGTGATCTGCAGCGCAAGGTGCGGGTGCGGCGCACGGGCAATCTCATCCTCTTTGCGGTGGATGCAAGCTGGTCCATGGCCGCAAGCGAGCGCATGGAGGCGACCAAGGGCGCGATTTTCAGCCTGCTGGTAGACGCCTACCAGCGTCGGGATCAGGTGGGGCTGGTGGTCTTCCAACGCGACAAGGCGCGCTTGGTCCTGCCGCCGACCAGCAGCGTGGATCTGGCCCAAAAGGCGCTGGCCAATCTGCCCGTAGGCGGCAAAACGCCCCTGAGCAGCGGCCTCTTTCTCTCCTGGCAGGTCATTGAGGGAGCCAAGCGCCGAGACCCTGAGATTCGCCCGCTCCTTATTCTGCTCACCGACGGCGCGGGCAACGTCAGCATGACGGGCATGCCCGCGCAGGAAGAAGCCAATCGCATTGCCGATCTCTTCCACCAGGACGCGGCCATGCGGGCCATCGTCATCAACATGGAGCACGCCGCGTTTGACCGGGGGCTGGCCCAGAAGCTGGCCGATGCCCTGGGCGGCGTCTGCTACAACCTGCCCGAACTGCGCGCGGATACCCTGCTCTCCACGGTACGGCGCGAGATTGACACGTAGAAGATAATGAGAAATGAGTGATGAGTGATCGGTTGCGTATCTGTCAGAATGTCCCGATCTACGCACCGAACAGCCGGTTTCTCATTTCTCATTCCTCATTACGCCTTAACCACCTTGGAGGCCCTATGACAACGCAACCGGACAACGCTCCCGCCATCAAGGGCAGTTGGGAGAGTAAATTGGAGGAGGCGCAGCGGCTGGCGGAGGATTACAACCCCGCGGCTCTGCCCCTTTACGAGAGCCTTTTCATCCGGCTGGGCAAAATGCCCGCAAAGATACGCCAGGCTGCGGACGGACGCTTGCAGGATATTTTTGTGCAGGCAGGTTACGGGTATCAGAGAATACTGACCTGGGCCGGACAGTATGCCGATTCAATCGCGGTCGCCGATCGCCTGATCGACGAACTGCCGGAGGATGACCGGGGCGTCTGGATGGTTTATCAGATCAACCTGCTGGTGCGAGCGCAAAAATACGACCAGACATTTGAATATATGCGCCGGTATCACGATTGGGAAGAATACGATGAGATTGATGCGCTTAGACACACGGCAGTAGTTCAGCTGCGCATGGAGCGCCCCGATGATGCAGCAGCCACCCTGGCAACCCTCGACCAGGTGATTGCAGATCGGGACGTAAGTCGGGAGGCGCGTCAGCGGGACGAAGCCTATGCGGCCCAAGTAGGCGTGGAACTGGCGCTGCTGGAAAAAGAGTTTGATCGGGCGGAGGAACTCTTTCAGAAGGCGATCCAGGATCCTGCCTACCGGGACTTTAGCCGGCTCTACACTGAGTTCATTCGTGCCGGGGAAGCAGAACGCGCCCTGCCCTACATCAAGCGGGACCAACAGCACCCCATCCGCGCCGGCTTCTGGCACGGCCTGGCCCTGCGCCGACTCGGCAACGAGGCGGGAGCCCAGGCCCGTTGGGAAGATCTACTTGAGTCGGACATCTCTGACAGTGATGAAGAGAGCATCAGCGAGTATATTCTGGCTGATTATTATCTGAACGGCGCAGACGGTATGGGACTGGATATCTTGCTCGCAGCCCTGGCCGATGAAAGCAATGTCCCCTGGCAGGTTCATGCGCTCATCGGCGTGGGCTGGCTGTTGCGGAGGAATCTCCCCAACGCGCGGGTGAACCTGCGACGGGCTCATAACCAGTATCGTGAATTCTATGGCGATCGGCTGCCGTCTGCATTCTGGTATCACGTCACCGATTTGGTGACCGCGGAAGAGGCGGAAAAAATCGCCCAATACTTTGACACTGTATCTGATACGGCATCTGATATCGCGTCCCAGGAGCAAACGGCGTGAGCAGCCTGCTACAATCGGGCGCTCAGCCTGTCCAAGACGACCTGGCGGAATTCACGACCTTCGCCCGGCTCCTGGCGCAGGAAAGCGGCGCCGTCATCCGACGCTACTTCCGGGCCGACTACACGGTGGAGACCAAAGCCGACGCCACGCCCGTCACCATTGCCGACCGTCAGGCCGAGGAAACCATGCGCGTGCTCATCGATCGGGAATTCCCCGACCACGGCGTCTTCGGCGAGGAGTTCGGTCACCACCAGCCCGACGCGGCCTACCAGTGGGTACTGGACCCCATTGACGGGACCAAAAACTTTGTGGCCGGCAGCTATCTTTTCGGCACCCTCATTGCGCTCCTTCACGACGGACGCCCCATTCTGGGCGTCATCAACCAGCCGCTTCTGAACGACTTCCTCCTGGGCGACGGCGCGGGCGCGTGGCTCAACGACCGGCCCGTGCACGTACGCGCCTGCGACCGCCTGGAAGGGGCCGTGCTCCTCAACACCCTGCACTGGAACGTAGAAAATTACCGCAACGGGCCGGCCTTCACCGCGCTCAGCCGCCGGGTGAGCCGCTACAACAACTGGGGCGACTGCCACGGCTATTACCTGGTCGCCACGGGCGGGGCCGACATCATGACTGATCCCATCATGAATCCCTGGGACCTTATGGCGCTGATTCCCATCATTCAGGGCGCGGGCGGGACCATCACCGACTGGTACGGTAACGATCCCCTGCTGGCCGATCCCGCGGGCGACACGGGCATCGTGGCCACAGGCGGCACGATTCACGCCGCGGTGATCGATGCATTGAATGGGGGGAGGGAATCAGAAATTAGAAATCAGGAATAAGAAACGACCGGCTGCCTGCAGCTCCCCGGCACAGACCAGACACGGAACACCCGCCGCAACGGGCGGGCACGGGGGCCCGCTACCGACGTCCCATCGTAGGGACCGGCCTCCGTGCCGGTCCGACCCCCCGCGACGAAACCAGACACGGAACACCCGACGCAACGGGCGGGCACGGGGGCCCGCCTCTACCATGCCCGTCATTCTGATGTGGCAAAAAAACGGTGGGGGGACCCCCCCGTCAGAGCGCCGAGGATCAGAGAGCAGAGCTTAGGAATAGGGACGGACCAACACACAACACAACCCGACAACCCCTGTTGAAGCCCCGATGGCTCGGAACGTTCCAGCCGCGGCGGCGGGCGGACGCATCGACAGAGCCGTAGAGCCATGACCCGCCGCGGACGACGCGTATAGCCGAACCGCCGTCCTGAATATTTTCAGGATTTTCGTACTCATTGCGGCACCATTCCCACACGTTGCCGCTCAGGTCCAGAATGCCGTAGGGCGAATGCCCACAGGCGTCGTACTTTGCAAGTTATAGGGTCCAGCACTATTGAACGTCTCGTCTATGTTGGCATAGCCGGAAAGGTACTCGTCGCCCCACGGGTAGAGGCGACCATCATGGCCCCGAGCCGCCTTCTCCCACTGCCATTCGGTAGGCAGGGTGATCACCCATTCGCCATCCTGCACTTCGAGCGGCAGGAGGTCTACATGGGTGCGGGCCTGGGCGGTAAGCCAACGACAGAAGGCCACGGCCTGATACCAGGTAACATTATCCCGCGGGTGGTTGTCGTACTTGAATCGTTGCTCCGCCAAATCATCATTGTCCGTCCGGGCCAGGCCGTCCCACCATTGCGAATTACGTAGGCCGTCGTCCGCGTCCACAAAGGCTTGAAACTGACCATAGGTAACGAGATAGCGGGCCATCCAGAAGGTCGACTCAGTACGGAGCTCGCCGTCTTGGTAGATGAACTCTGTGCGTCCTTGCGCATCCGCCTGGGGAACCTTTACCCAGTCCATGTCGGGCAGGCCATCGGCGTTCAGCCCCACCCCCTTGCGGAGATCGCCCAGGCGGGCCAGAGCCTGGCCGGCTCCCGCCCGCACCACGGGCGACCGCTCCGTATCCGTTAAGACAGGCAGCAGAGATTGGACCATGCTTTGCCGCAAGGGTGCATTGGCCGCCGGCGCCTGATCCTCCACTTCGGCCACTGCGTCCAGCACCCGCGCGCGATCGCCGCTGAGCATCGCGGCCAACAAATCGGCGGGCGCTTCGGGCAGATCCACCTCGACCTCCACCGTACCGGCCAGGCTGATATAGCGATAAATCTCTTCCCGCTTCAGGCCGGCAAAGCGGGCGCGCAGGCTTGGCGCATCACTCGGCTCTTCCTCGGGATAGCGCAACATCTGCTCCAGGAGGCTATAGGCAAACCGGTTCTCAAGGTAGGGCCGGAGCAGGCCGCCGGCGTCCTGCTCCGGCGCGACGGACGTCGAAGAGCGCCCGTAAATCAGCGCCTCCTCGTCCGTGGGTTGGGCGGCATAGGCTTCTTCCAAACGCAGCACCAAGGTGGGAAAGCGCCGCCATTGGCGATAGAGGTCAGGGTATTGGGCCTGGATAATGATGGTCTTGGCCAGCAGGGGCCAGGCAATCGCGTCCCGGGCCAGGGCCTCCCGGTCCATACGCGCCCGGGCAATCGCCTGGAGCAGGCGAAAAATATTGAGGCCGCGCTTGATCTGGCGCGGGCTGGGATGAATGCCCCGAGCAAAAACGGCGCGGGTGATGTCGTCCAGCCTGATTTCGGCGGGAAACTTCTCCTCAATCTTGCCGATAAAGCCTTCCACATCCTCCACGCCCAGGGGCGGCAACTGGAAGGGAATCTGAACGATCTTCTGGAGATAGGTGTCGCCGGTAATGGGCAGCGCGCTCTCCTCCTGTACGCTGTGGAAAAGCGCGCCGTAGCGGGCGTTGAGACCCCGCTTAATCACCTCCCGATCCATGCCCAGGACAAAGACCGTACCCGGCACTTCCAGGAAGAGCTTGATGGCCTCCAATACCTCCAGCGCCTTCTCGGGCAGGCAGCGGTCCAGGTCATCCACAAAGACGATAAGACGCCCTTCCTCGCCCAGCACCATTTCAATCGCCTGCCGAAAGCCGCGCTCGAACTGCTCCATGCCCAGCAGTTGATCCCGGTGATATTCGTGGACCTCCCGACGGATGGCCTTGCTGTCCGGGTCTTTCTCCCCCCTGAGAAACTGGACCAAAGGCTTGATAACGCCCGGCACCGGCAGCAAGGCATCTGCAATTTCCAAGGCTGTATCGCTCTTTTCGCGCAGGAGCGTGAGCCAGTCCACCGTCAGCTTGCCCATCTCCTCCCAGTCCACGGGGCGGTAGACGCTCTCCTGCAGGCGTTCCAGGTGATCGACCTGCGCTTTTTGCTCATGGCTTAATTTATCGTAGTCAATCCGTTTGCGTGACTCGCGCGGCCCCTCGCCTTCTTCACGCGGGTAGAGTGCATCCAGCACGCTGAGGATAAAGGCGCGCCAGAGTGCGTCCTGGCGGTCATATTTCCAGGCCGTAAACCAGACCGTGCGCACGCCGGCAAGCCCCGCTGCCTCAATCCGTTGGCGCATCATGGACAGGAGGCTCGTCTTGCCCACACCCCACGCGCCGAAGACGCCCACGGTCAGCGGCGTCTGCCCGTGGCGGATGATGCCTTCCAGCGCAGGGCGGAAGTCGTCAAAATTAAGATAGTCATCCAGAGAATGCAGATCGGAATGGTAGGCGTTGCCGGAAGCAGGGTTTGAAGGCATGGCGGCTCGGAGCAGGGAATGACGATGGAAAGTGAATTGGGATCATTCTACCATCAGGTTTTTTCTCGCGCTACCCGCGGCGTCCGCCCGGCCGTCAAACGGCCGGGCTACAAAACAGCGCCCGCTAAACCGGGCTTGGGCATCCCAACGACTACGCGTATAAGCCCCATTCATGGGGTGTCGTTCTATAGCACCGGGGTTTGANNGTTTGACCCCGGTGCGGTCCCCGGTAATGCAATCCCGCCGACTACGCGTACAAGCCCCATTCATGGGGCGTCGTTTTATAGCACCGGGGTTTGACCCCGGTGCGGTCCCCGGTAATGCAATCGCGTAGGACCCAACGGGAGGGCACGGAGGCCCTCCCCTACCGCTCCGCAACAACGCCGCCTCATTCGCTAAACCAAATCGTCTCTCCCCCGGGTGTCTGGCCAATCAGATAGACCCGCGCACCCAGGTTGAACATAAGGCCCCGTTCAAACGGCTGGATGAACGCCTGGTCCGGAGATTCCCGCACCAGGGCCCAGCCCAAAGCGTCGCGCAACCCGGGATCCTGACGCCAGACCTTGCCGAAGCCCCGCTCGGGCTGAAGCAAGCCGCCGGGCGGCGAGAGGGCCGGGTCCAGCTCAGGCTCGCCTTCGGCAAAGGTATCATCCACGACGCGCCAATGTTGACCGTCCGCGCCTTCCCACAACGCGTAAATCTGGCTGCTGTCTTCGCGCCAAATCATCAAGCCGTGCTCGAAAGGCTGCACCACTACAGAGACAGACGTCTCCTCCGCCTCCCGGCCCCATCCCACTGCCTGCTGGTGATCCTCATCTGCACGCCAGAGGTTTGCAAAGCGCGCGGCCGGCGCATAAAGGCCCGCAGGCGGCTCGCCGGTCATAGGTTGCGGGACAAAGGTAGGCAGAGGCGTGGGCGTAGGCAATGGCTCAAGCGTAGCCGTCGGCGCGGCCGCCGCATCCGCTTCAGTATCCAGGGGAGAAACGGCTCCATCCTCGCTTACGGATTCGTCAACAGCCGCCTCCTCCGGCCCGACATTCCCGCTCGCGGCCTGGGCCATACTGCCCACTAGATCGCCGCCGGCCTCGGGAGCGGCCGCGCGCAGGGCCGCAACCTCATCCGCCAGTCGCTGATTCTCCGCGGTAAGGGCCTGAATGGTCGCCTCGGCGGCAGGCGAGATCGTCGTCGCGTCGGAGCGACTACAGCCGCCGGCAAAGACCGTCATGACGACCAACAACGCTGCGCTCAGGACAGGGCGCGGGGCGTAGCGGTCATTGTATCTGCACATAATGGGGCTCCTTTTTGGGATTGTGATACGATCATCAAACCGTAAAAAGAGCTTTTCAGTTCCCCTATGGAGAGACAATTGGGGAAATCAAGCGGATTGACGCAGACTTTCGATGCAAAAAGGAGGGTACACATGGATAGCGCACTGAGCGATGTGATGGTGCTCGATCTTTCCAGGGTGCTGGCCGGGCCCTACGCCAGCATGATGCTGGGCGACATGGGCGCGCGGGTGATTAAAGTAGAACAGCCCGGCCTGGGCGATGATACCCGGCGCTGGGGCCCGCCCTTCACGGAAAACGGCGAGAGCGCCTACTTCTTTTGCGCCAATCGCAACAAAGAGAGCATCACCCTGGACCTGAAATCGTCCCGGGGACGCGCCGTGCTGCTGGAGCTTGCCGCCAAAGCCGACGTGGTGATCGAGAATTTTCGGGCGGGCACGGCCGCAAAGCTGGGAATCGACTTCGCATCGCTGGGCAAAGTGAATCCGCGTCTCGTCTACTGCTCGATTACCGGTTACGGCCAGACCGGGCCCTACAAGGACCATCCGGGCTACGATACGGCCATCCAGGCCCTGGGCGGCATCATGAGCATCACCGGCCCGTCCGGCGCGGACGGAACGCCCTACAAAGTCGGCGTAGCCATTGCCGACATCACCACCGGTCTCCACGCGGCCATCGCCATTCTCGGCGCGCTGCACCATGCCCGGGCCACGGGCGAGGGTCAGCAGATCGACATCGCGCTCTTCGACGTCCAGTTGAGCTGGCTGGCGAATGTGGCCACGGCCTACTTCGTCTCCGGCCAGGCGCCGGGACGCTACGGCAATGGTCACGCCTCCATTGTGCCCTACCAGGCGTTTGCCACGACCGACGGCTGGCTCATGCTGGCCGTCGGCAATGATCGCCAGTTCCGTAATCTCGCCGCCGCGCTGGAAAAAGCCGAATGGGCGGACGATCCCCGCTACGCCGCCAATCCCGCGCGGGTAGCGCACCGGGAAGAGCTGGTTCCCCTGCTGGAGGAGATATTTGGGCAAAAAAGCACAGAGACCTGGCTGGCCCTGCTGCATGAGGCCAACGTCCCCTGCAACCCCGTCAACGACATCCCCGCCGCGCTGGCCCATCCCCAGGCACTGGCCCGGCAGATGGTGCAGACGGTAGAGCATCCCGTCACCGGCGCCATCACCCAGCTGGGCCCCGTCCCAAAGCTGAGCCTGACGCCCGCGGCCATCACCTCCCCGCCGCCTCTTCTGGGCGAACAGACGGAAGCGGTGCTGAGCAATCTCCTTGACTATACGAAGGGCGACATCGAAGAATTGAGGCGGATCGGCGCAATTTAAAGGAATGCGTACGTCGTAATGCGTAATTGGTCACGCCGCAGCAATGGGGCAGGGTTATTCCGATCCTCCCGTTACGGCGATATCACGCATTACATTCTGCTGCGCCGCCAAATGCCGGGCAGGCGTCCCAGCTTGCTCCATTTGCCGATACAGGCCCGACGCGAAAAGACATCGTAATCGTGGGCCTCGATATCGTCGAGGATGGCCCGATAGAGTTCGGCCGCGGCACGAATGGCAAAACGGCCGCTGGGATCCAGCAGGGCGATGCCGGGCATGGCCTCGGCGTACAGGCGGCGGTTGCGTTCAATCTGAAAGCGCATAAAGTCGCGCCAGGCGGGCGTGACCAACCCCGCCGCAATGTCCTCCTCAGTCAAATCAAAGCGCGCCAGATCATCCAGCGGCAGATAGAGTCGGCCCCGGGCCCAATCCTCGGCCACATCGCGCAGGATATTGGTTACCTGCAAAGCAACGCCCAGCTTGATAGCATAAGGTATGGCGCTGCGATCCTGATAGCCGATGATGTGCATGGACATGAGCCCCACCGTAGACGCCACGCCATAGCTGTACTGAGCCAGTTCGGCAAACGTCGCGTAGCGGTGCGTGACCAGGTCGGCCGCCACGCCGTCCAGCAGCTGTTCCGCATAGCGCTGGGGGACAGCATAGCAAAGGCGCGCATCGGTCCACGCCACGGCCACCAGGTCATCCTCGGGCGGTTCGGGCGTTGCGGTGCGGCCGCGCCACGCGGCCAACTCGGCCCGGGCATCTCCCGTGCCGCCATCCACAATGTCATCGCTTACCCGGCAGAAAGCATAGAGGGCGCGTGCGGCGCGCCGCTTCTCCCGCGGCAGCAGACCGGATGCCAGATGGAACGATCGGCTATATATCGCGGTGATGGACGCGCAATGGTCATAAGCCCGATCCAGCAACGCCGCATCAAAATAGTGCGCCTGCTCATTCGGGTGCGACAAGTATGCCTCCCGCGCCAGCGAAAGCAGGGGCGTCTCCCAAGCGTATGTTTCCAATTGCATGAGTCTGAATCTCCGTTTGCGACTACGGACGGGCATGATGGTGTGATTGGCGTGTCAACATGGGTGGAGAAGTAAGCAAAAACAGCATGAGTGTAGAGGCGCAATATGGCGCTGTCAAGGTAGATTTCATCCATTTTAGCACAAAAAGATTATAATTACCATCTAAAAAGTATCAACAAACACTTTGCATACTTAAAAATGTCTGCTACGCTTGCAGCAGCCAAAAATAGTTTCAGACAGTGGGCGATGATGGTATGATGTGCCTGTACGCGCAATTGTATGAACGTCCCACCAACCCCATCCAAGGGAGGAATGAGCCATGCGCATCATCATTACCGGCGGCGCCGGCACGATCGGCCGCCCCCTCAGCGCAGCCCTCGCCGCTGGCGGCCATGAGGTGAGCGTGTTGAGCCGCAACCCCATTGAGGTTCAGAGCATGCCCGACGGCGTCTACGTACACCGCTGGGATGCGGAGACCAGCGAAGGATGGGGTGAACTGGCTGACGGCGCCGACGCTATCATCAACCTGGCCGGCGCGGGCCTGGCCGACAAGCGCTGGAGCAGCGCGCGCAAAAAGCTGATCCGCTCCAGCCGGATCAAGGCGGGCAAAGCCGTCATGGAGGCGATCCGCAACGCCGGGCAAAAACCGAAAGTGCTCATCCAGGGCTCAGCCGTGGGCTATTACGGCACGAGTGAGAGCGCCCAGCCCATTACGGAAGAGCATGCAGCGGGCAATGACTTTCTGGCCAAGCTCTGCTCTGACTGGGAACTGTCCACTGCCCCGGCCGAGCATATGGGCGTGCGGCGTCCCATTATCCGCACGGGCATCGTGCTGACCAACGCGGGCGGCGCTTTCCCCCGCTTAAAGTTACCCTTCAAATTTTTTGTCGGAGGGAAATTAGGTGACGGCGAGCAGTGGATGCCCTGGATTCATATCGATGACGAGGTGCGCGCGATCCAATTTCTGCTGGACAACGAAGATGCCGCCGGCCCCTTCAACCTCGCGGCGCCCGATCCCGTACGCAACCACACAATGGCCGACGCGCTGGGCGAAAGCATGCATCGCCCTGCATTTTTGCCTGCCCCGGCTTTTGCCCTGAAAGCGCTTCTGGGCGAAATGTCTACCGTCGTCCTGGACGGTCAGAAAGCCGTGCCCGCCAAGCTGGAGGAAATGGGCTTTGAATTTACGTATCCCCACATCGCGGCTGCGCTGGATGAATTAGCGACGGAAGAATAGGTTCGGGTTTTCTGCTTAACGACCGTACGAAATCCGGCTGATCCAGAGTATTTATGCCCGCATTTTGCCACGAGTTCATGGTTGATGCGCCCCTGCGCCAGGTGCGCGATTTTCATCGTTATTCGGCCTCCATGGGTGCGCTCACGCCGCCGCCGGTGATGGTGCAGCTTCATGCCGCGCCGGACCTATTGGGCGAAGGCGACGAGATGGACTTTACGCTGCAAGTCGGCCCCTTACCCATCCGTTGGCAGGCACGCATCGAACAGGTCAGCGACACCCAATTTACGGATCGCCAGGTCAGCGGGCCCTTCCGTCGCTGGGAACACACCCACCGTTTTGAAGCCGTCAGCCCGTTCCGCACCCGGGTGCAGGACGCCATTGAGATCGAATACGCGCGCCAGCCCCTCTGGCGCGCCGTGGGCTGGTTCATGCGCCTGAATCTTCCCCTTCTCTTTGCCTATCGCGGCTGGAAGACGCGCCGTCTTTTGGCCCGCTATCCAATCTGATCCCCATGTCGCAGCCTCACATTGTCGTCATCGGAGCGGGCGTCGGCGGGTTGACCGCGGCAGCCGCACTGACTCGCGCCGGCCTGCCGGTGACAGTACTGGAAGCCCATGTTTATCCCGGCGGCTGCGCGGGAACGTTCTACCATCAGGGCTATCGGTTTGACGCGGGCGCAACCCTGGCCGGCGGCTTCTACCCCGGCGGCCCCATGGATCGGGTTGCCCGCGCGACGGGCATTGACGCCTGGCCGGGCCAGCCGGCCGATCCCGCCATGGACGTCTATCTGCCCGACGGTTCCGTCATCACCCGCTACGGCAGCCAGGCGCGCTGGGTCGAGCGACGTCGAGCCTTCGGCCCGGCGAGCGAAGCGTTCTGGCAGTGGCAGGAGCGCACAGCCGACGCCCTCTGGACGCTGGCCTTACGTACGCCCACCTGGCCGCCCCAAACGCCGGGCGAATTGGTCCGCCTCCTGGGCAACGGCCTGGGCTGGCTGGGCCAGGATTTCCCGACCCATTTACGCTCCCAACTCATGGCCGATGCAGTCCAGCCTGTGGCCCGTCGGTTGGGCAATGCATCGCCTGCGCTGCGCCAATTCGTAGACGGGCAGCTTCTGATTGCCGCCCAGACGACCAGCCACCGGGCCAACGCGCTTTACGGCGCGGCCGCGCTGGACCTGCCCCGCCGAGGGATTATGCACATGACCGGCGGCATGGGAACGATTGCCGAGACCCTGGCCGCGGCCGTTGAAGAAAACGGAGGGCGGGTAAGCTATCGCCAGACCGTAACGCAGATCAACATGCAAGCAGGCCGCCCCAGAGCAGTCATCACCAAGCGAGGCGAAGAAATACGCGCAGATCTGGTCATTGCCAATCTGCCGCCGTGGAATATCGCCCAATTGTTGGGCAACGAAATGCCGTCGCGCCTGGCGCGTCTGCCAGAGATGCCCCGGGACGGCTGGGGCGCGTTCATGGTCTACGCGGGCGTGGATACAGGCGTCCTGCCCGCGGATGCGCCCCTCCACTACCAAATCATCGTGGATACTCCCCTGGGCGAAGGCAACAGCGTCTTTCTCTCCTTTAGTCCTGGGTGGGATACGGGCCGCGCGCCGCCGGGGCGTCGCGCCCTCACCATGAGCACCCACACAGAGCTTGCGCCCTGGTGGACTCTCTTTGAGCATGATCCGGCCGGCTATCAAGCGCGTAAGGCAGCGTATACGGAACGGGTTTACCAGGCTGCGGCACGCGCTGTGCCCGGCCTGCGCGACGCGACCAACCTTATCAAGCCGGGCACGCCCGTCACCTTTCGCCGCTTTACCCGACGCGGGTGGGGCTGGGTGGGCGGATTTCCCCAGACCAACCTTTTTCGGGCCTGGGGACCGCGCATCATGCCGGGATTGTGGATGGCGGGCGACAGCATCTTCCCCGGCCAATCCACGGCGGCCGTTGCCTTGGGCGGCCTGCGCGTGGCGGATGGCGTGCTGCACGAAATATGAGACATACGTGGCTAAAGCTGACGCTGACAGATCCCAATATTTTACAGGAGACGCAATTTTTATGACAACTAAACCCGGCAAGATCGGCATCGTAGGCAGTGGCTTTGTGGGCGCGACCGCGGCGTACGCCATGGTCATGCGCGGCGTAGGGCGGGAGATCATCCTGGTCGATCTCAACCAGGCCCGGGCCGAAGCCGAAGCCGACGACATTCGCCATGCCGTGCCCTTCGCCCATCCCATCAATGTCCACGCAGGCGAATACGCTGACTTGACGGGCTGTCGCGTGGTAGTTATCACCGCTGGCGTAAATCAGAAACCCGATGAAACGCGTTTACAACTTCTGGAACGCAATGCCAAGGTCTTTCGCCAGGTAGTGCCCAGCGTACTGAAGTACGCGCCCGAAGCCGTACTGGTGGTGGCCACCAATCCGGTAGACGTGACGACCCACCTGACCGCACGCTATGCGGCTGAGTTCGGCGTACCGTCCTCGCGGGTCGTGGGCTCAGGCACAACGCTAGACACAGCCCGTTTCCGCACGCTTCTGGGGCGGAAACTAGGTGTAGACGCCCGCCACTGCCACGCCTATGTCGTGGGCGAGCACGGTGATTCGGAAGTGTTGACCTGGTCTCAGGTCACCATCGGCGGCCTGAGTCTGGATGAATATTGCCATCAGCAGGCCATCGAATTCGGCGCGGCCGAACGCGCGGCGATTGATCGGCAGGTACGCAATGCAGCCTATAGCATCATCAAAGGGAAGGGCGCAACTTACTACGGCATTGGCAGCGCTCTGGCCAACATCGTCCAGGTCATCCTCAATGACCGGCGCGCGATTCTCACCGTCTGTACGCCCAAGGCGAAAGTGGCAGGCGTTGAGGATGTAACCGTAGCCCAGGTTCATCTCGTGGGCGGCGACGGCGTCATCGCCACCTTCCCCCAGGGGCTGAATGACGAGGAGAATGGCCAACTTCACCGCAGCGCGTCCATCGTCAAGCGGGCCATCGAAAGCATTGGGGCGTAAATCATGGGCGTAATCTGGTGGATCCGGCGTGACGTGCGTATGGGAGACAATCGAGCCCTGGAAGCCGCGCGCCAAGCCGCAGGCGACGGCTTTCTCCAGCCCCTCTTCATCCTTGATCCCGGGCTGCTCAACTCGCCCTATCATAGCCCTCGGCGGGCAGCCTTCCTTTTCGCTGGCTTGAGGGAGCTGGATGCCCGACTGCAAGCCTTGGGGAGTCGCCTTCTGGTCCGTCGGGGCAATCCGGGAGACGTGCTGCCTGCACTATGCGTCGAGGCAAACGCAAGCGCCGTCCTGGCCGAGCGGGACTACTCGCCCTATGCGCGCCGGCGTGACACGGCGCTGCTGGCAGATGCACGGGTTCCTCTGACCTTGGTTGAGGGCGCGGCCATCCGCCCGGTGGAGAGCGTGAGCAAGAAGGATGGCTCGCCTTATGTGGTCTTCACGCCCTACAGCCGTCGTTGGCGAGAGCAGCCCCGCATCACGCCGGCCGATCTCCTGCCGCCGCCGACGTCCCTCCCGCCGGCATTGGAACTGGCGGGCGTCCCCCTGCCTTTCCCGGACGACCAACCGGAAAACGCACCCATTCGACCCGGCGAGGCAGAGGCGGACGCCCGTTTGCGGGCCTTTACCGCCGGCCCCGACGCGCCCATTTACGCCTACGCAACCGCGCGTGACCGCCCCGATCTGGACGGCACGTCTCAGCTTTCACCCTACCTGCGCCTGGGCATGGTCTCATCTCGAACCGCAGCCGCGGCCGCCTACCTGGCGCTGGAAAACACGTCTACCCAGGCCCAACGCGAAGGCGCGGCCACATGGCTCAGCGAGCTGATCTGGCGCGATTTTTATATGACAATCCTCTACCATTTCCCCCGCGTGCGGAGCCGCAATTTTCGGCATGAGTACGACGATGTAGCCTGGCGCAACGATCCGGACGACTTTGTGGCCTGGTGCGCGGGGCGCACGGGCTACCCCTTTATCGACGCGGCCATGCGCCAGCTGAAGGCGAGCGGATGGATGCACAATCGGGCGCGCATGGCCGTAGCTTCCTTCCTGGTCAAGGATCTGCTCATCGATTGGCGCTGGGGCGAAAGATGGTTCATGCAGCAGTTAATAGACGGGGATCCTGCGGCCAACAACGGCGGCTGGCAGTGGAGCGCGGGCACGGGCACCGACGCAGCGCCTTACTTCCGCATCTTCAACCCCGTCTCCCAAGGGGAAAAGCATGACCCGGACGGCGCCTACGTACGGCGCTGGGTCCCAGAGCTAAGTAACGTACCCGACAAGGTCATCCACACACCGTGGAAGTTGAGTGAAGCCGAGCAGAAGCATGTGGGCTGCATTCTGGGCCGGGATTATCCCCTGCGCATGGTCGATCACAAAGCCGCCCGGGAACGAACACTGGACGCCTACAGGGCCGCACGGGGCGGCAAATAAGGAGGGCCTCTTGCTGAGCCGGGCCGAGTAGATTCCTGAAAACCAAGGCCGCGGGGCCGCCTATTGCCCTTTGCCCCTCTCTCCGCTATGATTTGGCGGCTATGAACCTTAACGATCTCTTCCTGCTCGCCATTGGCATGGTGATTGGCGGGCTGGGCGTTTGGCTCACCCTGAAAACCCGCGAGGTCTACAAAAAGGCCCAGGGCGCGACCGCGGCCCGGACCAAAGCCATGACCGAGCGGGCCAAGCAGCGCGACAAGGCGCGGGAGGAGAGCATCAAGCGGCGCAACCTCTTTTTTCGGGCCGCGCTCTTCTTGCTCATGCTCCTCATCTTTGCGGCCGCGGCGGTAGGCGCGATCGCCATGCTGCTGAGCGGATAGGGCACGCATGGCAGCAACAACCAGGATCACCTTTCACCGGCCTAAAGCGCCAAAGAGAAAGAGAGCGAGCATGGATGTTTTAGTTGCAGGAGCCAGCGGAGCGACCGGCCGGCTGCTGGTAGAACAACTGCTTGATCGAGGCATAGCCGTTAGAATCATTGTTCGGCCTCAGAGCAATCTGCCTGAAAGCTTCACCGACCGCGGAAATCTCACAATCGCCCGCGCAACGCTGCTCGATCTCGACGACAAGGAGTTGGCGGACCAGGTCAGAGGCTGCGACGCAATCGCTTCATGCCTGGGACATAATCTGACCTTCAAAGGCGTCTATGGTCAACCCCGCAGGCTCGTTACGGATGCGACCCGACGACTTTGTAACGCCGCCATAGCTAACCAACCGGAAACGCGCGTGAAGTTCGTTCTCATGAACACGGTCGGCAACCGCAATCGGGATCTCAACGAAGAGATTTCATTGGCGCAAAAGGCGGCAATCGGCCTCATGCGCTTGTTGCTGCCACCCCAGGCGGATAACGAAGATGCAGCCGAGTTTCTGCGCACAGAAATCGGTCAGGATCACGCGGTAATCGAATGGGCGGCGGTCAGGCCGGATTCTTTGACCGACGATAAGCACGTGACGCCATATGATGAATACCCCTCGCCTATCCGCAGCGCACTCTTCGACCCGGGCAAGACGAGTCGCATCAACGTCGCTCACTTTATGGCGGAACTCATCACGAATCCGGAGAAGTGGGGCGCGTGGAAGGGACAAATGCCGGTGATTTATAACAGCGAGGCCCAATAACGCATAAGACATAACGCATAAAACGGTGTATAAAACAAAAAGCCGCCCACATAATAGGGCGGCTTTTCGATTGGCTCAAACGATACAGCAATGCGATTACGACGCGGCGAAGGCTCCTACCGTGCCCGCCCAGAAGGCCATGAGGAAGGTAAAGCCGGTTCCTACCCAGGCCGGGTTCTGCCCCATGAAGCTGCCCAGCAGCAAAAAGACGGCTACGCCGATGATTGCGCCCAGGATGCTGCCCAGCAAGAGGCGGCCGATGGATTGGCTCTTGTCCAGCGCGCCCACGAGGATGGGCCAGAGCAGGAAAAAGATGATGGGAATGCCGCCGATAAGGCCGCCCAGCACCGCACTCCAACTACTGCCCATGCGTCCCCGGGCCATCTGATAGCCCAACACCGCAGCGGCGCCCGTGAGCAGATGGACGAGAACCCCCACAATCCAGTTTTGCGTCTGGACAAAGGCAAAGACAGTAATCGCGGCGGCCACCGCGGTAAAGACGCCCGCGTAGAGGGCACTTATCCACGGATTGGTTTCTTCTTTTACGGCAACGGCTGCAGTAAGCGGAATCATTCCGATTGCTCCTTCACATGCGGTAGCAGGCTGATAATTGTTTAAAAGAATGCGCTTCAGATTGGTTCAATTTATATCATGCTTTGGGCAAATCGCAAAGGAGCGAAAAGGGTCTGCTATTCGTCCGGCAGCTCTTCCCACTCCTCAACGAGCCAGCCGCCCGTCACCAGATAGAGCCGCGCGGCCGCATCATTGCCCAGGACCAGCACCAGGTTATCGTCCTCATCCACGGCCACATCGCTCAGCAGGCCCTGCTCATTCACCAGGGTCAGCAAGCCGTGAGACGCCTCATCAGCCTCGGTAATAGGATCGTCCTCTGGGTTGGGAAAAAGGACGACGCCATATAGCTCAAAGTAGACGCCCTCTTCCAGGTAGAGATCCAGGTCAAAGAAGGCGTCGCCCGCCGGTGCGCCGCCGTCAGCCGGCAGCTCATTCGCCAGGGAATCCTCCCACAAGACCGCGTGAACAATCCGCTGTCCGGTCAGGGCTGCCAGCTCATCGTAGAGGATATCATCGACTTCGGTTAACAAATCGGGCGCCTCGCGCTTATTACGCTTGCTCATGCCGGTTCCTCCGGTCCGAAAACGATGGTGCGGGTGGGGATGACCATGGGCCGGGTAAAAAATTGATCCGCCACCCCGAAATTGCTAAACTTCACGGGCAGGCCCTGATCCAGGAAGGGATAGGGTCCCTCCTGAAGGTGGAAATGAAGATGGGGGCCCGGCGACTGACCGCTGTTGCCCACATACCCCAGCAACGCGCCCCGCTTTACCATTTGGCCTTCGTGGACTTCCAGGCTTGCCTGGCGCAGATGACCGTAATAGCTGAATTCACCATTGGCATGACTAATGGCCACCGCGTTGCCCAGGAGCCGCCGGGGGTCTTGCTGAAAGATGCGCAAATCCGGCGCAAGGCCCGGCGCAAGGTCCGGCATGTCGTAGCGGATGTGGGCAATCTTGCCGCCCGCTGTGGCGTAGACGGGCTGATTCCAGCTGTAATGATCTTCCAGCGCATGGCCGTCATTGGAAAAATAGCGATTATCCGGCCCCAGCTTGACGAAATCCAAGGCATAAGCCTGGCTGAACGCCTCCATTTTGTGGAGGTCGCTCCAATCGCCGGCCTGGATGGTCCACCAGGCGCCGCGCAGGGGAAAATAAAGGTCGGTCTGCTGCTCATGGTGGATGACGGGGACATGCGCCAGCCCCTGAACGGTCTCCCCGCCGTCAGCCGGCTTGGCCACGGCGGTAACTTCCAGCATGGTCAAGGGTTCATATGCGTGGAGCATGAAGTGGAGCCCGCGCACGGCGATTCCCGTTCCCGCCTCCATGACCAGGTTCTCTTCCCCGGTACGGGCCTGGATCACCCGAGCCGGCCAACGCTGCTCAAAGAGAAGCTGATGCTCGTGATAGCCCTTAAAAACCAGCCCGGCCAGCTCCAGCGTGCCGTGATAAGCCGTAATCCCCACATCCAGAGCAACTTCCTGCATGGGGCCCATGGCGGGCGCGGGCAGTTCAGCATAGCGCGCCGCGATGAGGCGTTGGGGGCGCGTCTCGACGCGCAGCGCCGCAGCGAGTTCGTCCGGAGCGTTTTGGGGCGGGTGAATAGCGTCGGTCATAAGGTGATTTGTCTCGATCGAATGAGAAATTAGAAATTAGAAACGAGTGATGAGAAATAACGTCAAGCACGCTTACGCGTTTCTGATTCTTATTTTTCGTTACGTTTATTATCGCCCCAGCTTTATCTGATGACTGAGGATGGGACGGCGGGCGACAAAGGCTTCAAACCAGGCCCGCTCGGCCGTGCGTTCGTGGCGGCCGGCCGGATGCTCGCCGCCGACCACCTCGGCCATACGCGCCAGGAGCGTAACCGCTTCGGCCGGTGCAACCCGCCAGTAAGTCTCATCGGTTTGCAGATTATCCAGCCGCTCCCAGCTGTCGATCCAGCGATTAAAATAGGTTGCAGCGCACAGGCGACAGCGCCAGACGCTGTAGGTCTGCTTGTCATCTTCGGGCGAGGCCACGGTGAGCGCGCCCAAATTGGCCATACGCCCGCGGCAGGCGAAGCAAGGCTCCGTGCCCGCGCCGACGCCGCTCCGCTCCATGAGGCTATCGGCCCAGGCGAAGAGGCCGTCAGCCTCAGTCTGCCCGACGGACAAGCCGGCTTTCCGGGCGACTCGCCGCAAGCGGCCCCAAAACGTACGGTCCGCCTGCTCCCGCTCCTTGTAGACCGCGGCAGCCCGGCGCAGGGGCGACGTCACCGGCCCGGCTTCTCCATGGGGAAGCGGCGCGTCAGGCGCGCCCTCCCGGGAAACGAAGTGGGGACAATCCGGGGCCAGCGCAGATTGGTCCAGGAGCGGCTCCAGACTGGCGGGCACAATCTGGTCCGGAGATAAAAAGGTGCAGCGACCCAGCGCCAGATCATCTTCCGTACGCGCGTCCTGGGGCTGCCAGTGAACGCAAACGCCGCAAGCCCGCAACGTATAGCCAATCTCCGCCAACGCGGTCTGCAACTTGCCGTGGACGGTAAGACCCGGATCCGCCAGACGCACCATGGAGGCTTCTCCCGCGACTTCCAGCGAGCCGCTGTCGGGCAGCGTCAACACACAGGCGGGCGGGTCGTCATACCAGAGCAACGGGGCCCACACCGGCGCAGATGCAGGTGCAGCCGACTGCGTTAGGCGCAGGCGCTGAAAGCGCGGCGTGCGCACGCCGGGATAAACGCCCGACATGGTCTCCAGGTTAAAACGGGGGCGTTGGGCGTCGCTTCTGTCACCGGTCACAAAGCATCCGTTTCTGCCATCCGGCTATTCGGCCGTTTCGAGCGTATAGCCATATCCGCGCACAGTGAAAATGAAGCGGGGCTCCTCGCTGCTCTCCGGCTCGATGCGCGCCCGCACGCGGCTCACCATCCGGTCAATATTGGCATCGTAGACGTCGCCTTGGGCCTCGGGCCAAACAGCCTGGGCGATTTCATCCTTGCTCACCACCCGGCCCCGGTTCTGAAAAAGATACCAGAGGAGATCGAACTGCTTGACGCTCAGGGGCGGATCCAAAAGCCGGCCGTCCACATAAACCTGACGCGTGGTGACGTCCACGCGCAGCGCCGGCTCGCGGATGGCGATCAGAGAGGGCGCGGTAAGGGTCGCCGACGGATCCTGAAAACGATAAAGGGTGGAGGCGAAACGGACTTCAGTACCGTCCTGAAGCCAGGCCGTAGCGCCCGGCGCAAGCCGTTCGCCGTTGACGTAGACGCCGTTCTTGCTGCCCAGGTCCGCGACCCGGTAGGCTTCCTCCACCCGGTGCAGTTCGGCATGATTGCGGGAGGCGAACTGGTCCTCCAGCCGAATGGCGCTCTCCAGCGAGCGACCAACGGTAATAAAATCTTCGGTCAGCGGATATTCATGCCCCGCCTGGGGACCGCTCAGACAGATCAATTTGGGAGATCGACTCATGACGCCTTTTGCCCTTCCCATGGGTTCTTGTTCGTCCAAACCTTATCGCATACAATGCGCAGTAGGTTCATGGGGTTACAGCTGCTAACGCAAAACTATACCAGCTTCATCGCGGGGCGGCAAAGTAATCCCGCTTTCGTCCGGATATTGATCGCAGGCAAATGTCTTCTTCATCTGATAGTGATTCCACGCCCGCACCCGCTGCTCCGGATCGCCTTACCGGTCAGGTAATCGGCGGCTATCGGGTCGGCGAGCGGCTGGGCGGCGGCGCACATTCTACCGTCTACCGCGCCGAGCACGTAGAGAGCGGCCGCGCCGTAGCCATCAAGCTGCTGCTGCCCGGAGCGGACGGCGTCACCCGGGCGCGCTTCCGGCACGAAGCGCGTACGGCTCTGGAACTGGATCACCCCCATATCATCAAGACGCTGGATGTGGGCCAGCTTGCCGATGATGACGTCGCCTACATCGTCATGGAGTTGGTGGACGGCGTCAGCCTGGGCGCACTGCTGGAGCGGACGCCCCAGCTAAGCGTGTTGGAAGCGTCCGGCATCCTTGCGCCCATTGCCGCCGCGCTGGCCTACGCCCACCAGCACAATATCGTCCATCGGGACGTCAAGCCCAGCAACATTCTCCTCCAAAGCGTTGCGCCCGATACGCCGGGAGCCGTCCAGGTTGCCGCGCTGGAAGACCCGGTCATTCCGCTGCTTACCGACTTCGGCATCGCGCGTGCACTGGATGCGCCGGAACTGACCAGCGCGGGCCGCACCATCGGCACGCCCGCCTACATGGCCCCGGAACAGTGTGAAGGGGAGCGGGAAGCGGACGGGCGGGCCGACCTCTATTCACTGGGCGCGGTGCTCTATCGCATGCTGGTGGGGCGCGCCCCGTTCGGCGGCAGCGCCACCCAGGTGCTCTATGCCCACGTCTACAGGCCCTTGACGATTCCCGACACGGTACTGGTGGAATTGCCGGTCAATGTGATCAACATTTTGCGGCGCTCCCTGGCCAAAGCGCCCCAGGATCGCTATGGGTCGGCTGAGGAAATGGCCGCGGACCTGGGGCAGATTACCGGGCGCTACGCGGCCATGCGTCGGGCCACCGGCGTCACGCCCGACGAAGTCACGCGCACCATGTCCTCCCTGCCCGCGACCCGGCCCCAAAGCGATTCCTACAGCGTGCTGGTGCCCGCGGTCAAGCGACGCACGGTGAGTGCATCCGGCGGGGTCGGTGCGCCTCCCTCCCGCGAGGTGCCTGCGTCTTCCCGGGGCAGCCTGCCCGCGCCGCTGCTGGCCGCGGGCATTGTCGCGGCCGCCATGCTGATTGTGATGGCCGTCAGCATCCCCCTGCTGCGTACGCCGCGCCAGGACGAGATTGCCCAAACAGACGCGCCCACAAGCGCGCCGGGGCAAAATGCGGCCCTTGCGTCGGCAGCGACCATAACCGAGACCATCCTCCCCGGTCCGGAAGCAACCGCAGCGCCCCAGGCGGACGGAGCGGACGAGCATCAGCTTGCGCCGGCAGTCATCCCCGAGCCTGCGATGATCATTCCGGGGACATGGAACGATATCAGGCAGGCATATATCGCCCGGGATTGGGAAGTGGTCCACGACTCGATACGCTTCCTGCTACGCGCCGACCCGCGCTTCAACGCGCGCAGTCCCGCCAATTTGGAAAGCGAAGCCGCCCTGATTCGCGCCTTTTTCCGGGATGACCCCAATGCAGAATTCTGGGCCGCGGTGGATGAGGCCTACGCCGATCGGGACGAAGAGAGCTTCAACGCTGACGATCTGCAGGCGACGATCTTTGATATGTACGTAGGAAGCGGGACGATCATGAATCGCCGCAACCTCTTTGATCAGGCGATCGCCTACTTTGAAGCCGCGCTCACCCTCGAGCCGGACGCCGAGCAAATCCAGGCGCTGCTCCAGGCCGCCAAAACGTATGAAGGGGCCGAACTCGCCGACCGGCTCGAAGCCCGGTCCAATCTGGCGCAGGCGCATCTCGCTTATGCCGCAACCCTGACGGCGCGCGGCGAAGAGTGCGCGGCCTTCGAGCAGCTCAGCACCGCCAACAGCCTGGAGTCTACCAGCGAATTGGTGGTCCAACTCGCCGCAATGGAGGCGCGCTGTGCGCATGAGCAGATCGCGGTCGCGGAAAACGGCGACGCGCCTCAGTTCGCGGGTACGCTCATCTACAACAGCCGCAGCGAAGACAGGGACCGCATTTTCGCCATCGATATGACCGCGCCGGAGAGTTCCGGCCTGAATCCGGCCCTGCTGGCGGAAGACGCAATCTTCGGCATGCCCTCACCCCAAGGCGATCGGCTGGTCATCTACAGCACCCGCATCAATGAGCAAGGACTGTATGATTTCCCCCTGGATCAGGGTCTCGCGCCGGGCGCCCGGGGCACGCGCTACCCCGGCTTTACGGAGGACGGCGCGGCCAGCCCGCCCAGCTGGTCCCCGGAAGGCGATCGGCTCGTCTTTGCCAGCCAGCGCGTAGGCGACGGCAGCGCCAGAATCTACATCATGCGCACCGACGGCGGCAGTGAAGCCAGACATGTGGGCGATGGACGCGATGTCGCCTGGCATCCCATGTTTAACAGCGTCATCTACAACGGCGTGGATGACACGGGCAACAGACCGGGACTCTGGATGGTTGACGATGAGGGGGCCGCGCCCCAACGCCTGACGACGGTGGAAAGCGATCGCCGTCCCCAGTGGTCGCCCGGCGGTCAGTATATCGTCTTTACCAGCAAGGATCGGGACGGGAATTGGGAAATTTATCGGCGCGATACCGTCGCCGGCGACACCGAACGCATGACCAATCATCCGGCTAATGATGTGCTGCCCACGGTTAGCCCCAACAGTTCCATGCTGGCCTTTCTGAGCGATCGCAGCGGCAGTTGGAGGATTTGGGTCATGCCGCTAGAGGGCGGCGATCCGGTAATAATTGCGCCGGTGCAGGGACAAATCGGGTCGTGGGAAGAGACCAGTCTGAAGTGGGCGCCGTAAGATGAGCGACGCCATCCCTTCCGCCGCCGGCAATACGATCGACGGCATGACCGGCCGCCGCATCGGACGCTATCTCATCGGCGAACGATTGGGCAGCGGCGGCGTGGCCCAGGTCTACCGCGCCGTCGATCAGGTTGACCGCAAAGACGTAGCCCTGAAGCTGCTTCCGCCGTCGGCCGATGCCGCGGCCCTGGAGCGATTCCGCCGGGAGGCCATCACCGCGGGCGGATTGCGCCACCCCAACATTGTGCGCACGTTGCAGGTAGGCGCGCCGACCCAGGATGCGCCGGCCTACATCGCCATGGAATTGATCCCCGGCCAAACGCTGGGCGATCTTCTGGCCCAGCGCGGCCGCCTCCGTCCCGATGAAAGCGCGCGTCTTCTGCGCCCGATTGCCGATGCTCTGGCCGCAGCCCATCGGGCGGGCGTGATTCACCGCGACGTCAAGCCGGATAACATTCTCCTCAAGCCGGTAAATGAAGAGACGCTCGGCGCGGTGCGCATAGACGGTCTGGACGCGCCGGTCATCCCCATGCTCACCGACTTCGGCGTTGCCCTGGCCCTGGATTCGCCGGAGCTGACGGGACAAGGCAACACGGTCGGCACGCCGGCCTACATGGCCCCGGAGCAGTGCGAAGGCAGCCGGCGGTTGGACGGTCGCGCCGATCTCTATTCCCTGGGCGTGGTCTTTTATCGCTGCGTGGTGGGGCAATTGCCCTTCAGCGGGACGACAACCCAGATTCTTCACGCTCACGTCTACGAGCCCCTGCGCATTCCCGATACCATCCTGCGCAGGCTGCCGCCCGTAGCCGTCGATATCCTACGCCAGAGTATGGCCAAGCGCCCGGTAGAACGCTATCCCAATGCAGAAGCCATGCGTCAGGAGCTGGATTTACTCATCGGCGAGACGGACCTGGGCCTGAATTTTGCGCCTGCCGCGCCGGGGTTTCCGCCGTCCACGGCAACGGCCACCATGACCATGGCGGGATTACCTGCTGCGCCGTCCCCCAGCGGCGCGACCGCGGGCAGTAGCGTCATCGTTCCCGCGCCCCCCGATCAGGCCGCGGGTCGGACGACGTTCACGTCAGCCGGGAAGAGCGCGCCTCGGCCTGAAGCCCCGGGCCACGGCATCCCGTGGCTGGGCATTGCTCTGCTGGCGGGCGCGCTCATCATGGGCCTGGGCTTGGCCGGGCTGGTGGTGCGTACGGGCGTCTGGTCGCCGGGCGGAGCGCCGCCCCCGATTACGCTGGCGCCGAGCACGGCGCTTCCCACCGCAACCGTGCTCATACCTATCGCTGTGATAACAGAAAACGCGACGGCAACAACAGCCGCAACAGCAACAACCGCGACGGCCACGCCCGCCGACACGCCGTCGGCCACACCCACAGAGGAAGCCGCACCCGCTACCGCACCGGCAGCCGCGCCAACCGACACCCCTATCCCGTCGCCTACGCCTGCGCCGACGGCAACCTCCACGCCGGAACCGCAAATTTTCAACTGTCCGGCTGTTATCGATCCGTTCTTTGTTCCCTATTTGGGCGGATTGGAAGCGGGGATCGCACAGGGATTTACCTGCCCGACAGCGGAAGCCAACGCGGTTACCGCCGATTTTCTCCGCTTTGAGCAGGGCTTTATGTTTCAGGTCCAGGGCGATCCGGTGATTATCGTCTACTACAATCTCAACCAGGAATGGGAGCGAACGGTCAGCGATTGGCGACCAGGCGATCCGCCGCTCACGGGCGATTTTCCGCCGCCCGCGGGCGATCTCTACCAGCCCCGGGACGCATTCGGCAGCCTCTGGGCCGAGCCCCAGCGCCAGGCCGCATTGGGCTTCGCTACAGCGCCTGAACCGCGCCGCCTTTCCGGCGTCACCCAGTCCTTTGCCGGCGGCACGCTCATCGGCGATAAGGAGACCGACGCGGTCTATCTCCTGCTACGCGAAAAATTACGCTTGTAAAAAAGAGCCGGCAGGCGCCCGCAAGGGACGCGCCTTATCACATGAAATCTCCCAAACCCAAAAGCGCAAAGGTTGAGGAACAAAGCGGCCAAGCCGATCCTACCCCCAGACATCGGACTGGCCCCCAATCTTCAGTCTTTAATCTTCAACCATGATCGAACTCGCACCCTATCACAAAATGGGCCTGCCGGTAGAGAACCCCATCCTGCTGGCGGGCGGAACGGTGGGGTATGGCGAAGCCGCCCATCCCGGCATCGATTTCAGCGCGCTGGGCGGCGTGGTAGCGGGACCGGTTACGGCCCACAGCGTGGCAGGCAGTGCGCCGCCCCGCTACGCCGCGGTAGAAGGAGGTATGGTGCTGGCCGGGGAAAAGCAAAATCGGGGCGTCAAAACAGCGATCAAGCGTTTCGCCAGGCTTTGGTCCGGTCTGGGCTGCCCGGTCATTGTCCAGATTGCCGACACCCAACCCGAGTATGCAGGCCGCGTCGCCCGCCGTCTCCACGAAGCGCCCGGCGTCAGCGGCATCGAGCTGCTGCTGCCGGAACATGGCGATGAGGCGCACATGGAGCAACTGGTTCAGAGTGCGGTGCGGGCAGGCGATCTCCCGGTTTGGGTGAAGCTGCCGCAGGCCAGGGCCGTACAGATCGCGCCGCTCACCGTCGGGGCGGGTGCAGCGGCAATTGTAGTGGGACAGCCGCCCACGGGCAGCGCAATCCGCACACAAGACGATCAGTCGGTGGAAGGACGCTTCTATAGCCCATCCGTCTTCCCCCTCATGCTGGCTACGCTACAGGAAGTTGCAGCGCTGCGCCTGCCCTGCGCGCTCATCGCATGCGGCGGCGTCCACACGGTCCG
>JAGRCP010000084.1:56233-80375 GCA_020433455.1 Caldilineaceae bacterium
ATTTGACTTATATGTTATTTCCGTTATAATTCTTGAAAGGGTCGACTGCGTGGGCTAAGGCTCATCTCATATCCCACCTTCCTCTCGGGATGTGATCGGGGGACGCAGTCGACCCTCATTTTTTTATTTCCCGCCCGTTTATGACAGACGAATCTTTCCCCATCTCCGCCGGAATTTACTAGCGCGCCACATATGGCAAATAGACGGGTAAGCGAGGAACGTCAGCGTTTCTCACTTCAACAGTCAGGGTTTCCTGTACCGTGCCCAGGCTGTTGGAAGCAGTGACCGTCACGCCATAGATCCCCGGCGCGCCATAGATGTGCGTTACCCGGGAGCCGGTAGCCGAATTCCCATCGCCAAAATCCCAGGTGCACACCACGCTGGTACCCGCGTCCGTGGCGGCAAGGAAGGTCATTGCCTCGCCTAATGAGACGGGGCTGGTCGATGCGGTTGCCAATCCGCTAATCGCTTGAGCCTCGGCAACGACCTGAACCGTCAGCTCAACCGTGAGGCTGTTAATGCTGTTGGCTGCGGTCACGCTGACGCTGTACTCGCCCACGGCTGCGTAGGTGTGGTTCGGGTTTGCACCGCTGCCGCTGTTACCGTCGCCGAAGTCCCAACTATAGCTGACGTCGCCGCCGGCCGCGATCGCGGCCGAGAAGTTCGTCGGATCGCCCAAGATGGTCGGTCCGTCAGCTTCGGCAGTCAAACCGCTGATCGCAACTTCGTTGATGCGCACAGTCGCGGATTGACTGGTCACGTCGCCGCCCGGCGCCTGGATGACGACCTGGTATTCGCCGGCGTTACCCGGCTGCGCGCTGGGAATCTCCAGGCTCGGCTCCACTTCACCGGCCAGATCCCGGCCGTTGAAGCGCCACTGGAAAGCAACCGTGTCGCTCAACGTCCCGCTTATGCCAACGGAGAGGATGATGGGCTCGCCCGCGTCAACGGTCTGGTCTTCCGGCTGCTCGGTTATTTGCGGCGCTTCCGGTGCAGGTTCAATCACGTAGAGTTCGGTGATGGCGGCGCTGGGTTCGAATGCACTACGGAAGCACCTGACCTTGAGCGTCGTCGTTTGGGTAATGTCAAACGGAGCGGTATAGAGCGCCGATGACTCGGTCGGTTCGCTGCCGTCCAGCGTATACCGAATCTGGGCGTCAGGCGTTGCGCTCGCTACGGCCAGCGTGACGCGCGCTGCATACGTGCCGCCTGCTGTTGCCGTCGGCGCGGCACAGGTAAAGCGGAACTCGGCCAGCGCGTCATCGCTGGCGCTGAAGAAGGGACGGTAGGCCTTGACGCGCACTGTGGTCGGCTCTTCCAACGCAACCTTTGTAAAACTGTTCCCTTGCTGCGTAGGCGGCTCAGCCGGTGGTCCTGCTACCGGTTCGGAGCCGTCCAGCGTGTACCAGAAGGTCTCAAATTGGGCTCCGCTGAAGGTAACCTCGACCGTATCGGTGAAGAGCCCGCCGGGCGGGTTGATGGCCGGTACAGTGGCCGCGCCCAATGGATCGCTTAATTCGAATGTACCGGTGGCGGCGACGTTGCTGCTGTTGAAGCCGCCTGCGCCGTTGTCCTTGTACGCCCGGGCCTTATAGCGGTACTGGCCATTGGTTTCGATGCGCAGGGGCTGGGTATAAGTTTCGGCTCCGGCCTGCCCTGGCGCGGTGGGGTCGGGTGCAATCGATCCGTCGGTAGAGAAGGTGTAGCGGATGATCGCGCCGGGTGTGTTCGTCTGCATGGTCACGGTGAAGGGCTCTACATAATTGCGCGTGCTGAACGGGCTGAGAACCGGATCGGTGATCAGTTCCGTGTTATTGGCTACCGCGACATTGACGGCGATCGTGTTGCTCGGCGTGGCGACGCCGCTGAAGCCCTTGGCCTTAACGGTATAGACGCCTGGCGTTAGCGTAAATGGCCCGACATAGACCGTGGAATAACTCGTCGGCTCCGCGCCGTTAGTGGTATAGCGGATGGTGACGCCCGATTGGGCGGTCATGCTCACGGTAGCGAAATCCTCGTCATTCTCCTGGTGTGCGCTGATCTGGGGCGGATCGACCACAGCCAAAATATTAAAGGTCGCTTCCTCTATGGCACTGGGCGTGTAGGGTGCAAGAAAGACGCGCGCCTTGACGGTAACCGTTCCCCCGTCGCCGTCGGGCGTAAGTGAAATGGGCTCCTCGAAGCGGAGAGAGGACGTTGTGGGTTCGGAACCGTCCAGGGTGTAGCGAATCTCCGCTCCCAGTACGGTGGAACCCATGTAGACGGTCACCTGACCGTTGAAGTTGCCGCTGTTAGGGTAGATGGTAGGCGTCGGGAGTTGAATGGCGTTGATGTTAATGGGGCCGGAATAAGCCGTGTCGCTCTTGTAATAACCGTCCTTGTAGCCTCGGGCGGTGATTTCATATTCGCCGGCACTCAAGGCGATGGGTCCGGTGTACTCAGTGCCCGGGTAAAAGAAGCTGGGCGCGCGGCCGTCGGTCCGGTAGCGAATGGTCGCGCCGGGCGTAGTGGTGGAGAGGGTGAATTGTGCGCCTTGATTGTAGCTGCCTTCCCCGGGCGCGATGATCGGCGTTGCCACTTTGGGCGTGCTGCTGACGTAGGCGGCTATAGCAACCGGGCTCTCAAAAGTGCGGTCCAGATTATTATCACGCACAAACGCGCGGGCTTTCAGCGTGACGCCGTAGTTGAGATAGAGCGTATCGCCCTGCTCAGGGATAAAGATGTACGACTCTGCCGTCGGGTCATCGCCGTTGAGCGTGTAGCGGATGTTGGTGTTGCTGCCGCTCTGGCCTGCGCCATAACCGATGGTTACCTGGATGGGCATATTGTACGTGCCGGACGCAGGCGTCAAGACCGGCGGCGAGACGGCAGGCAGTACGCCGGCATCGTCATAGAGTTGAAGCAGGGCGGCTTTCAAATTCGGCAGCGGGCCGATGTTCCCGGTTCCGGTCTGGGCCGTACCCGTGGAACGAAGCAGGGTGCGCAGTTGGGCCGCGTCAGCGGATGTTCCGTTGACGGCCCGGTATTCGGACTGGAGCACCGCGGCCGCGCCCGCAACAATAGGCGTTGCGCCCGACGTACCGCCGAATGATTCCCGATACCAGAGGTTTTTGTCGTTCGGATCCGCGTCGCCAGGATGGAGGTCGCCGTAACCCGTGGTGACGATGCCGTCGCCCCACCCCTGAACGTCCAAGGTCGCGCCGGTGTTCGTGAACCAACTGGGAGAGCGCACACTTTCGCCGCTGTAGGGCGAATTGCCCGCACCCACCAGGATCGCGCCCGAGTCGTTCCCCGCTTTGAAAGGATGGTGACCGCCGTTGCCCGTCTGGTAATCGGCGCTGTCCAGGTCTTCAGCGCCATTAGCCCCGGCTTCCACAACGACGCGCCCAGCCGCGGTCGCGCTCACGATGGCATCGTAGGCCGGTTTGTACCATTCCACAGGGACCAGACCTTCCGATGACCAGGCCCGGTCATCCGGATCTTTGGTGTTGGGGCCCACGGTTTGGGCTTCGATGACGATGATGTCCCCCGGCCCCAGATTGGTGGCGCAGCGCGTGATGGCGCTTTCCAGGCTGAAGCCCTGGGTGCTGGTGGTGGCCGCAAAAAGGAGCGATGCGTCATGGGCAATGCCGGTGACGCCGAAGCCGTTACTGACGCCGCCCAGTATGCCTAGGACAGCCGTGCCGTGATTGTCATCATTGACCGGATTCGGACCGGGGCTGAGGACCTTGACCGTGCTCAGGTCGCTGTGATTTCTGTTCAGATTCTTTTCCAGATCGCAGATCTGTACGTCATCGCCGCTGCCGTTAAGCCCATACCAGGCCCAGCGAGCGTCGATGCCCACTGGAGCCGAGTCGAGATATTTCTGATAGCGATCTGCGGCTATATCACCGGTGATGCCGCCGGGCGAAACCAGATTGGGCACATCGGGCGTCCCGACAGGCTTGGGAATCGGGCCGACCCACTCCACCCCCGGCAGGACGCTGAATTGCGCCAGCGCGGCGGGAATGTTCATCCCCGCCGGCAGATTCAAGCGGTAATAGTTGTTGAGATCGGGCGGTTGTCGGCCGGTGCGCATCCAGCCCTGGGCCCGCAGTTCGTCCAACGCGGCTTCGCTGACATCATGCCCCCGCGCCCAACTCCCGCCGGCCGCAAGCGCATGGATCACGTCGATGTCCGCCGACTGGACCTCGGCTGCCACGTTGACCGGCAGGCCATTGCGCAGACGCATGGGAGTCGTGTCCCTGAATTTGATCATGATCGCGCCGGTTTCATATAGATCGGCCTGCCCGGGATCCCACCCGACAAACTGGGCTGCGACCGCCTGAGGCCGGACGACAAAAAGCAATGCCGGTATCAGCAAGACCATCCATCGCATACGCCAACGACAAGTACGTTGTAGTTCGACGTTCATCAGATCAACTCCTTACTTGTAGGTTGATTGGGCAAGCTGACGAGTGCGCGACAAAAACCCTGGTTTCATATTTGTTTTCTCTATTCGCCACGCGTCACAACCGGCAGGTAGATCTTCGCGGAACCGGAGCCGCTGCTGCCGGGCATCACTTCCACCACGCCGCTCATGCCGGAACCGCCGGGTCCGCCGTGCAGCTCGCAATAGTACGGGTACGTTCCTTGCGCATCAAAGGTGCGGCTGTAGGTTTCCCATGCATCGCTGGGAGCGCCGGAGGTGAAGCTGTCGTCATCGGCCCTGACGTTATGCGTCCCGTCCGTGCGGACCCAGGTCACGCGGCCGCCCTGGGGAATGGTGATATCTTTTGGCGTAAATTCGAAATTGCCCGCTTCTACAACCGCGTTGCTCACCTCAACGATGGTCTGGGCCGTCTCCACGTCTGTGCCGTTGGACGCGGTGACCGTCACGCTGTAACCGCCCACTGCGCTGTAGACGTGGCTTGGGTTAGGACCGCTGCCGGTCGTGCCGTCGCCGTAATCCCAGGCATAGCTGACGCTCGTCCCATCGATCACGGACGCGCTGAAGCCGGTGGCATTGCCCAGCACGGTCGGACCGTCGTTCTCCGCCAGCAAACCGCTAATGGACTCATCACTCATGACGCCCATGCCGCAGGCGATGCCGCTGCAAAGGGTCGTGTTCGCATTGCCGACCACGCCGACGACCGGCTGGCCGAATGCGCTGCGGACTGTCGTCGTGCCGTTGCCGACGGAGCCGCCGCCACTGACGCCGCCCGGATTGTAGCGGGCAATGGTTTCGCCTGCGGCCAGCAACACGCCTGCCAGAAGCAACAACAGGAGAACGACCGCAACGCTCAGCACTCCTGTGCGTTTCAATTGGGTCTTCATTTTTCCCCCTGATGGTTATGGAATCTCGCAGCCGCTGTTGAGTTCAGAAAAGACGCCGTAGTCATACGCGGCGGCGCAGCGTGGCCGGCTGCCCGCGCCGGTGTTCAAGCCGGTTTGCCCGCTGTCGAAGTACTGTAATTTCGACGCCCCGAATGAGACGATGCCGCCGGCGGTAGTCTCCACCAGATACGCACCGAAGGTGCTGCTCACCCGGGCGGTGGAGTGCTCAATCGTCGGGAAGCCATTGGTCTCCAGCAGAACCGCGCGCCGGCCGCCGCAGATATAGCTGTGCTCTACGGCGGGTGACGATTCGGTCAACTTCATGCCGATTCCAACCTGGATTGTACAGGAGTTATTATCGTCAATGCCGCCCAGAATGACGCTGTTCCGGATAAGCGCTTGGGGAAAGCCGCCGTTCTCGTTTCGGCTGCCCAAGCCGATGTTGGAAGTTGTGCCGGCAGCGCCGGTGGCCGACAGCCAACTGCGCTTGATGGTCGGCTCAGCGTCGTTGAGGTAAACGGCGTAGTGGGCGCTGCCGCCGTTGCCCCGAGCCTTGATGACCACGTTGTCCAGAATTGCCCCGCGCGTCGCATCGCCGCCCATGTAAATGCCGATGGCCGTGTCGGACGTTGCGTCATTGTAGATGGCCAGATCGCTAATCCGCCCCTTGTCGCGCAGCACAGCGGTCGCGGCCGAGGAACTGCTGCTGCTGTCGGAACGGGCGGAGACGATAGAGGTTATGTTGGGGCCGGCGCCTTGGAGATGGACATATTCCTTAACCTCAACCAGATTCGATTCGGTATACGTGCCCGGTGCAACGTAGACCAGATAGCGACTGCTGGAGGAGGGGCCGGCGATGCTGTTGAGGGCATCGGCGACCGAGGTGTAATCGCCGCCGCTTTTGGCTACCACGATCACGTGCTCGTAGCCGCCGGAGCCATTGAGGGCAACGGTGGCCGTCATGGCGTATGTGGCTTCTACCGCCGTGCGCGCCTTATAGGCCTGAAGCGCATAGGGAACCGCGCCGATCCGCTGACGAGACAAGGGGGAGTCAGCCCCGATCGTCACTTCAACATAACGGCTTTCCCCCTCAAACGCGCTGTAACTGAGGGGCGCGCCGTTGCTGCCCAGCATCACCGCAAAGTAGCCGCCGTTGACGCTGACGCCGCTGTGGCTCTCTTCCCAATACTTGGTTCCGCCACTGCTGCTGTCGTAGATTTTGAATGTCATGTCGTAGCTGCCGTCCAGCGCATTGCCGCCCGCGTCGGTGGCGTACCCCTGGTAGCTCATCAATTCAGGAATGTTGCCTGATGCCAGCGGATCGGCCAGCAGCCGACTTGCACCGAGCAATGTCAACCCCACGGTCAACACTATCCCAACCATAACAAGCACAAACGTCGTCTGTTTGGACATAATCGCCTTTCTCCTTTGGGTAAATATCAGTTATCAGTCGATATCAAATTGAGATGGTTCCGCCTCAATTTCGGGGGGTGATGCTTGCCGCATCGCGCCGGTAACGCCGGACGATGCCCGGCTTGCTTCATGGAGCGCCTCAGTTATGAGATCGATCAGAGCTGACCAGCCTTGAAAATGGCGTACGCTGCCGTCCACCCCGTGTTGAAGGTGGCCGCGGCAATCAAATTGATCGCGGTCTGACTCTTCGAGCCAAATACGGACTGTGAACAGATGCGGCTGGATCATCCGCTTCGTCATGAATTTATCACTTTCGCTGCAGCGGTTCGCCGGCGCTTTTGCTGTGGCGAGAATCGACCCCGTTTCTCTCAGGCAGGCATACTGGCAGTTTGCCTCTCCCAAGTTAAGGGGCAGGATAGACGGGAATGCGTTAGGAAAGCGTTAGCAGATGCTGAAAACGCCGCTTTTGCACGCATCCTGGCGCATTCCGGGAATCGGGCCTTCGCCTGTGGCAGCATTGAACTGCGCGCATCTTTCCAGTACAATTTATCCAAGTCCGGCGACATCACTTCTTCGGCCCGACATTGGTCGCCGAAGATTCATGCCGCGGCCCTGCATCCCCCCGATCTGTCGGACAGGAATGTCCGACCTACCCGTCCGCCAATCTGCTAATCTATTTGCGCCGGGCAGTACCAGTCGTCAGTAAACCCCGGCGGAAGCAAGCCTAATCATCGACTCATCATGCCGACGCTTTCTCTCAACTTTCTTGGCCCGCCCCACATTCTGCTGGATGACACGCCGGTCACCTTCGAGTCGCGTAAGGCCGTTGCCCTGCTGGCGTATCTGGCCGTGATGGACGACCGGCACACCCGGTCTGAATTGATGCTGCTTCTCTGGCCTGAGTCGGATAATAAGCGGGCACGCGGTGCGTTGCGCTATACGCTCAGCATCATCAAAACGGCCCTGGGCGACGGCTGGCTGGTCATGGACAGGCAGCAGATAAGCTTATTGGACCCGGACGAGACCCGCGAGCGCACGGAAGAGGAACGCATTATATCCAGCGACGTTCACCGCTTCCGTTCTCTTCTAGCCACCCGGGCGTTGCCTGATGGCCGACCGGGCGCGGCCGCAGCAACGGCGCTCTACCGAGACGACTTCCTGGCCGGCTTTTCACTGCGAGACAGCGTCAACTTCGAGGAGTGGCACTTCTTCCAACGCGAAGATTTTCGGCATCAAATGGTCGGCGCGCTGGCAGAGCTGACGGAGAAGGCAGGCAGCGCCGGGAATACAGCCTCCGCTATCGGCCACGCGCGCCGCCTGTTGCAACTTGATCCCCTGCGGGAAGATATTCAGCGCTCGCTCATGCGCCTTCTGGCGGGCCGGGGACAGAATGCGGCTGCGCTTCAGCAATTTGACGAGTTCGCACGCCGGCTGGATCAGGAATTGGGCGTACCGCCGTCGTCGGCAACCGCCGCGCTCGCTGCCCAGATTCGCGCCGGAACATACAACGCCCACCCCGAAGCCATACTGCACACACCGCCGCCTGTGCCCAACAATTTGAGCACGCCCATGGGGCAGGTCATAGGCCGGGAAACCGAACTTCAGGCCCTCCGCGACCGGCTGGCCGACGACGAATGCCGCCTGCTGACCCTGATCGGCGCGGGCGGCATGGGGAAGACGCGATTGGCCCGCCAGATTGCCGCTGACTATGTTGACCCGTCAGGGTCCTGGAGCGAATCGGTTCCGCATCCCTTCCCCGACGGCGTCTACTTTGTGGCGCTGGCCACCATTGAGAGCCGTGCGCTCCTAATCGGGGCAATTGCGGCGGCCATCGATCTGCAATTCGCCGGCTCCGATCCTCCTCAGACCCAACTCACCAGCGCACTGCAATCCCAGCAAATGCTGCTGATCCTGGACAACTTCGAACAATTGGCGGGCGAAGCGCCCATCGTCTCAGAACTTCTTGCGGCCGCGCCGGGCCTCAAAGCGCTTATCACCTCACGCGAGCGGTTGAAGCTGTATGCAGAATGGCTGTTTGAGGTCGCGGGTCTGGCTGTTCCAGGCATGGAGAGCAATATGGCGTCCGAGGACCCGGGAGGGACGCGCCTCAGTTTCGGTTCGGTTCAGCTTTTCTCCCAGCGCGCTCGGCGCATCAACCCCGGTTTTCAACCGGAACCGGTCATGGATGATGTGGTCCGCATCTGCCGGCTTGTCCAGGGAATGCCCTTGGGGATTGAGCTGGCTGCGGGCTGGATCCGCCTCCTCTCCGCAGGCGCAATTGCCGATCAAATCCAGGCGAATCTGGATTTTCTGGTGACCGAACTGCAGGATGTCCCCCAGCGTCACCGGAGCCTGCGCGCCGTCTATCGCTATTCCAGCCGTCGTCTCACCGATCAGGAGCGCGCGGTCTTTGCCCGCCTGGCGATCTTCCGCGGCGGCTTTACCCGCGAAGCCGCGGGTGAAGTCGCCGGCGCAACCCAGTTAATGCTGGCCCGGCTTGTGGACAAGAGCATGATCCAACGCGCAGCCCGGGAGAGCGGAGCGCCGACCGGACCAGGAGGGCGCTATTTGATTCATGAACTGCTGCGTCAGTTCGGCCAGGAGGAATTAACCGGAGCCGCACGTCGGGCTGCCTGCGGCGTCCATGCTCGCTACTTTGCCGGCATGTTGCAGAAGTTGGCGACGGCCCGCTGGCGAAGCGAAGAAGGCGAAGCCCTGGCGCGCATAGAGAGCGAGTTGGACAATGTGATCGCCGCCTGGGAGTGGCTCGTCGATGAAGTGAGACGCGCGGGGCCGACGGCTGATGCGCTTGATCTGTTGCTGGCAGCCGCTCCCATGCTGGGCTGCTTCCTGCAGCGACGTTCCCGCTTTGAGGAAGGCTGCGACCTCTTTCGTGGCGCGCTTTCCGCAGCGGCCGACGCGTCGATTACGGACGAACCGATCCCGGCCAACGGCCTGACGGCTGCGCTCCGGGTCTATCTGGCTGAACAACTCTTCGCGCTGAGCGAGTTTGAACAGGTGCTTGATCTGTGCAGGAACGTGCAGCCGCCACTCCGTGCAGCCAACCTGGCGCACACCGCCGCGGAAGCGCTGTGGCTCTGCGGCAGCGCACATGTTCGCATGGGTGACTATGCTGCCGCAGAGGTTGAATTGCGGGAAAGCCTGGAAACGTTTCGCATGATCGGTGATGAGGCAGCCTCGACGCGGGCGCTCAATGCCCTGGGCATTGCCTACAGCAACCAGGGAAAATACGCCCAGGCTCGTCCCTTTTACGAGGAATTTCTGGCCGCGGCCCGTGACGCGGGCTATCTGCGCGGCGTTGCCAATGCGCTGAACAATTTGGGCTCCAACTATGCCCGGGCGGGAGATCACGACCAGGCGCTGACCTTCTATCGCGAGAGTTATCAGCTTTCCTTGCAATGCGGCGAACAGCTCCTTATCGCTGTCGCCCTGAGCAATCTGGGAAGCGTTTCCCGCGCATTGGGAGAGCATAAGCAGGCCCAGCGCTATTACACTGAAAGTCTGAAAATCTCCCGTGCCATCGGAGTGCGCCGCTGGACGTCGGCCAATCTCAACGGTCTTGGGCTCACGCTGGTGGAGGCCGGCGCGTACGCTGAGGCCGGCTCGATCCTGGCTGAGTCCCTTCTGTTGGCCCGGGAAATCGGCAGCAAGCCGGATGCGTTGGAGGCGCTGGCAACCGCCGGCGATCTCCTCGCGGCAACCGGTCAGTTGGAGGTGGCACAACGGCTGTGGCGCTATGTGGCCGAACACCCCAACAGCATGTCGCAGGCCCAACATCGCTGCCGGCAACAGCTTGCCGCGCTTTCCGTGCAAGAGGCAGCCGGCGAACCAGTGGAACAAGATGTGATCGAAACGGATTCAAACGTGGAGATTGATGTGATCATTGATCAGATTTATGCCCGCCTGGAAAGAGACGATCCAGGCGGGGACAACAGAGAGACGAACAACGCTTGAACCTCACTCGTAGACGCCCATCCGGAGGTTGTACAGTAACCTCAGCGACAAAACAAAATCGGCGTTTCCATGATTTTGCGCAACAGTTCATCTACCGCGCTGCCCTGAACCGCTTCGAGCAACGGCCCGCGCCCATAGCCACCCATGATGAGCAAATCGGCCTGGCTGGCGTCCAGCGCATGATAAATGGCCGCGCCTACGGATGACGCGCTATCGGATGCCGCGCCCAGCGTCACCACGGCGTGCTGCACGCCCGCGCCCAGCAGATAATCGACCGCTTCATAGAGCGTGTTGGTGGTCACCCCCCGCACGCCGACAATGCCCGTCAACGTCAGGCGCAATCCGTGGCGATCCGCCAGGTAGGCGGCGACGAAGAGCGCCTCCTGCGCCTTACGGCTGCCGTCATAAGCCAAAAGCGCGTGGGTCGGCGCAATCGCCCGATCGGGCACAACCAGCACCGGACTGGACCCCCGGTGGAGAATGGCGCGCAGACCATTGCCCAGGCGTGACAGTCCCTGCTCACCGGGCGGGTGGGTCAGGGGCAGCACCATCAGGTCAAACCAACGCGCGCGCTGAATCAGCTGCTCCTCCACGCTGCCGGTCTCTACGCTCAGGCGTCCAGGAATGCCGGCCTCAATCCGGCGGCGGTCAAACTCCTCCTCCACGGTCCGAATTGCGCCGGGCGCGGCGTCGGGCGGGGCCACGTGCAGCCCATGGACCCGCCCCTGCTCATATCCGGCAATGAGCCAAGCCTGCTCCGCCGCGGCCCAGCCGCGCTCGGCGCCGTCAATCCCCACAAGGATATCGGCGAAGAGGCGATCCCGACGCCGCGTCCGTTCCCGGGCATCGCGCCAATGGCCCGGACGGGGCCCCGCAGCCAAAATACCGGGTAAAAAATGACCGCGCAGACGCCGTCCGGCCCGGGCCATGGCCTGGGTAGGGTTCTCACTATGGTCGGCTTGGAAATGAGCCAGCGTCAGGGTTACATCCGGCCGCCAGCCCAACACGTCTTCTATCTCGTCCCAATAGCGAATCAGCCAGGCATAGAGGTCCGTGGCCGTACGGCCGGGGAAGGAGCGCAGCAAATCGCTCTCCTTAATCTCATCAATCACCGGCACGTAAACGCTGTCATACCAGAGAGCCGCTGCATCGGCGAGGGTAATCGTCTCACCGCGCTCTTCTTCCAAAGCGGCCTGATAACGCTTGATTTCGTAGAGAAAATCAGCATAGCGGCCGGGCGAAGTCACGGGGAACGCTACGCCGGAACGATTGCGGTCTAATTCAGTCGCTACCAGGAAATCGGCATATTCGGATTTAATCAGGAGATCGTCAATCGCGTCATCGGGGCTAAGGGGAACCCGGGTTTCAACTCGGGTCACATACGCGTCCAGGTGGGTCATTCTGCGGTCCCGGGCCACCGACACCCGGTGATTGCCGTCAACCACAAAATAGGCTTCGCCCACTTGATAGACGTAAATCGGCGGCACGTTCCCCGCATCAAAGAGCAGCTCGATTTTGGCCCAGCGTTCGCTGCTCTGGGCCTTGCGCGGCAGAAAGGAGCGGGTGAAGTCGTGGTAGCGGCCGACGCTGCCGATGATCGATTTGAGGGGAATTGAGCGCAGTTCCGCCTTGGCGGCTACGTCGCCCTTCAGGCCCAGACGCACTTCTTCAAAGGAAAGCAACTCGGTCGGTTCGCCGCGCAGACGCCCCACGATACGCTCCAGGGCGGCCTGATTGCGGGCATTGTGAAAATAGCGCAGGGCCTGGCTATAGGCGGACTGGGAGGAATTGCTCATATTGCATCAGCGGCCGGCAGACCGCAGTCGTTACGCCGGCTCCTCGTTCAGCGCCTGGCCGGGCTGCTTAAAGAGCTTTGCCGGCGCATCCGCAGGCGCAAGAATGCGCAACGCCCCGGGCGCCAGCGTACAGGTGAGGGGCGTATGGCCGCCGGGCTCGGCATCCAAATGAAAGGGAACCGGGTTTTCGGTTTCGATCCGTACGCTGCGTCCCGTAACAACCTGAACCCGGGCATCAGAATAATGATTTTTCATGCTGACTTTGATGGTCTGCTCGACCACATCAACCAGGTTTCCACCTTCAAACGCATAGACTTCAAACTGGCCGTCATCCAGCACGCCGAACGGATTCAATTCGAGGGCGCCGCCGGCATAGCGCCGGGAATTGCTGATATTGACGACCAGATATTCGCCTTCCATGTACTCATCATCAACCTGGATTCTGGCCCGCATGCTGGACGCACGCGGCAAGCTGAGAGATATCTGCGCTGCATAACCGGCCATGCCCAGTCGCTTGATCCAACGAGGACGAGGTTCAGACTGTTCGATCAGGAATGCGTCCATGCCCGCGCTGGCCCAGAGAAGCCAGTAACGCTCATCATTGCAGAGGCCCAGGTCCATAGAGTGAACCCGCCCATCCGCCAGCAGACGCGAGACCTTGAGCAGCCAGGCGCCGTCCAGGAGATTGGGCATGGGAATGCCGATTTCTTTGGCCAGCACGTTGGCTGTACCGAAGGGGAGAGGAGCCAGAATCGTCTCGCTTTTGGCCAGGCCATTGGCCACTTCGTTAAGGGTTCCGTCGCCGCCCGCAGCGAAGAGCAGGCGATCGCCGCGTTCAGCGGCTTCTCTGGCCAGTTCCGTGGCGTGCCCCGCATGCCGGGTGGGCGTGGGGGTAATGTCCCAGCCCCTGCTGCGCCAAAACTTCAGAAATTGGTCAATATTATCCCGCGACTCGGTCATGCCCGCATTGGGATTGTGAATGAGGGAGGCCCGGCGTGTGCGCATGGGTATGCTCGCTTCAAAAATAGATACGCTACCTCATACCAACTACGACATATCTACGACGACGCGCCCGACCTGACCGCCTTGCAGGATGCGGTCAATTTCGGGGTTGAGTTGGGCTAAGGAAACGGTGCGGGTCAGCCTATCCAGCAGCGGGAGCTTCCAATCACCCGCCAATTTGTTCCATATTTCCCGGCGAAATGCGATGGAACAGTGGCCCGAGTCGATGCCCAGCAGGCTCACGCCGCGCAGGATGAAGGGGTAGACGGTGGTATTGAGCTTGTAGCCCCCCACAAGGCCGCATGCCGTCACGGAGCCGCCATAATTGACGGTCGCCAGCGCGGTAGCCAGCATGTCGCCGCCTACGGTATCCACAACGCCGGCCCAGCGGGTACGCTGCATGGGCCGGGACGTGTCGGTGACGGACTCGCGATCGACCACGTCGGTCGCACCCAGTTCGCGCAGGAAATCGGCCTGATCGGCTTTGCCCGTGGCCGCGACCACTTCAAAATTTTCCCGGGCCAGGAGCGCAACAGCCACGCTGCCTACGCCGCCCGTGGCCCCCGTCACCAGCACGGGGCCCTGCTCCGGCGCGACGCCCGCCTCCAGCAGGCGCCAAACGGACATGGCCGCGGTAAAGCCCGCTGTGCCGTAGACCATGCTTTCGTGCAGCGACAGGCCGGCGGGCAGCTTGACTACCCAATCGGCCGGCACGCGGATATATTGACCATAGCCGCCGGCGGTGTTCATGCCCAGGTCGTAGCCGATGACCACAACCTCGTCCCCGGGAGCAAGGTCCTCCGCACTGCTCTCCGCGACCGTGCCCGCGGCATCAATGCCCGGCGTGTGGGGATAGGTCCGGGTAACGCCCCGGTTGCCCGTGGCCGAAAGAGCATCCTTGTAGTTGAGCGAAGAATAGGCGACGCGGATCAGCACGTCTCCTTCAGGCAGTTCATCAATGGTACGCGTTTCCACGGTGCGCACAAACGCGCCATCTTCCTCCTCGCGCACCACCAGGGCCAGAAAATCGGTAGCCGTCATGGTTGCCTCCCGATAAAAGATCGGTGGAATATGGGTCTAAAAAACGGAATCTTGCCTGCGAGGATTATACCACGGTTCGGATGTCAACCACTTCCTGCCCGGGGATGTCATTCAACACGGTTGCCACGGCTGCTTCATCAGCCCCCACGAGCTTCAGCACGGCAAAGTAGAAGCCCTCATGCCGCCGATCGGGGAAAGAGCCGATGCCCATAACGCCCCACTTTTGCTCGGCCATGACGCGCATGAGCTTGGCAAATTCGCCCGGTTGATCCGACATGCGCACGGTCACGCGTACGCCCTTGGCCGGCAGGCCCAGCATGATCTGGAAGCTTTCCAGAAGATCCACCTGGGTGACGATGCCCACGACCACATTGCCTTCCTCCACCACGGGCAGGCAGCCGATCTTGTGCTCGGTCATCAAAGAGGCGGTGCGTTCAATGCTGCGATTCGGCGTAACCGTCCATACCTGCTTGAGGGGAATCATCACGGAACGCACCTTTAGGCGTGCGAGGTTGCGGGTGATCTCCCAGACGTCATAACTGCCGATATCTTCGGCCTTGAGTCGCAAGCGCTCGCGGGTGATCAGGCCGATCAGGCGCTTGCCGTCTTCCACCACGGGCAGGTGGCGAATGTGATTCTCTACCATGATCCGCTCCGCTTCGGCGGCGGAGAGATCCGGTGAAACCACCACCGGATGACGAGTCATACAATCTTTGACGAGCATGGCGATTCCCTCGTGAATGAAAAGGTTGGTTGCTGTACAGCCTCCGGGAGGTTTCCCCCCCCCGGGAGCGGCGTACTTCTCGTAGATATTCCCCACGGGGCCCTATAGTTACAGAGGTTGAGTAAAAGCGACGGCGATCAGTGAGTTGCCAGCGACTCCACTACCGGATCAAAACTCGCCAGCGTTTCCAGCGGCAAGTGACAGAAGATGCGGTGACCATCGCCCGCTTCTTGCCAGGGCGGCGTCTCCCGCGTGCAGATGGCCCCGTCGTCGGGCAGGAGCTTGCGCCGGGGACAGCGGGTGTGGAAGCGACAGCCGGACGGCGGATCAACTGCGCTGGGTACGGAGCCCTCCAGGCGAATCTGCTTCTGTTTGACCGTGGGATCGGGAATGGGCACGGCCGAGAGCAGCGCTTCGGTATAGGGATGATAGGGCGGTCGATAGATGGCGTCGGCCGGACCGATCTCCATAATTTGTCCCAGGTACATGACCGCCACATTGTCGGAGAAAAAGCGCACCACGCTCAGATCGTGGGCGATGAAGAGCATGGTCGTATTTTGTTCGCGCTGCACATCCAGCAACAAGTTGAGAATCGCGGCCTGAACCGAAACATCCAACGCACTGACCGGCTCGTCACAGAGAATCAGGTCAGGACGGCTGGCCAGTGCCCGGGCAATGCCCACTCGCTGCTTCTCGCCGCCGCTCAACTGGCGCGGCAGGCGGTCATAGTAATTCGCGCCCAGGCGCATGGATTGCAGCAGCTTGATCACCTCATCGCGCACCTGGCTGCGCGGCACGGTCCCGAAGCGCACCATGGGGCGTCCGATCTGCTGCCCCACGGTATAAGAAGGATTCATGGTGGAATCCGGATTCTGGAAGACCATCTGCAGCTCTTTGATGAGGGCCATATTGCGCTCGGACAGGCCCTCGGTGATGTCAAAGCTCATGAAGCGGGCCTGACCGCTGGTTGAGTCCTCCAAGCCGATAATGGTCTTGATCAGGGTGCTCTTGCCGCAGCCCGATTCGCCCACAATGCCCAGGGTTGAGCCTTTGGGCACGCTAAAGGTCGCGCCCTCCACAGCCTTAACAAAGCGCTTCTCGCCCAATCCCAGCACATCCCTGAGGGAGCCGCCCGTCACCGGGTAATATTTGCGCAGATCATGCAATTCCAGAATCGGCTTACCGTTGTTCGTTGATGCGGGCGTTGCGGCATCCGCCTGCCCGTTTACCGTTTCAACCATCTCCTCAACTTCCTCGGGCGGCGTCCACTGGCCGGGGTCGATCTCCTCGGTGAAGTGACAGCGCACCTGTACGCCGTCCGCCAGCAGACGCAGGGCGGGACGCTCATCCCGACAGCGCTGCTGGGCATAGTCGCAGCGGGGCGCATAGATGCAGCCCGCTGGGCGGGCGTTAGGCGGCGGTACGCGACCGGGAATGGGGTAGAGCGCGCTGGACGCCTTGTCCTCGCCCAGAGTGGGAATACAGCGGATAAGGCCCTGGGTGTAGGGGTGTTGGGGCTGGGCGAAGATGCGCTCCACGGACGCCCGCTCCACCATCTCACCCGCGTACATGACCCCGACCTGGCTACAGACCCGGGCCACGACGCCCAAGTTGTGGGTGATGTACATGATGGCCGTATCGAATTCCCGGCGCAACTCGGCGATGAGGTCCAGCACCGCGGCCTCAACGGTTACGTCCAGCGCAGTGGTCGGTTCGTCCATGATGAGCAGTGCGGGATTGTTGAGCAGGGCCATGGCGATGACCACCCGCTGCTGCTGGCCGCCGGAAATCTGATGGGGATAGCGGCGCATGACGTTGGCGGCATCGGGCATGTAGACCCGTTGCAACATATCCACGCAGCGATCTTCGGCTTCGCTCTCGCTGATGCCCCGATGAACGGTGAGCACTTCCTTCATCTGATCGCCCAGACGCATGGAAGGATTCAGGGCCTGCATGGGGTCCTGAAAGACCATGGCGATCTGGTCGCCGCGCAGCCGGCGCAGCTCTTCCGGGCTTTTGCCCACCAGATCCTGGCCCAGGAATTTGATGCTGCCCCGCTTGACGTAGCCGTTGGCGCCCAAAAAATTGACGATGGCCCAGGCCACGGTGCTCTTGCCGCAGCCGGACTCGCCCACGATGCCGTGGGAATCGCCGCGATGGATATCGAAGGAAACATTTTGTACAGCCTCAATCTCGCCGCCGCGCACCTTGTACGCAACAGCCAGATTTTCGACTTTCAAAATTGGTGCAGAAGGTTGGGTCATGAAAATGTCCAGGCGAATAGATAGGTTGATGAGAAATAAGAAAAGAGGAATGAGAAATCATGCATCGCACATTGGCGCCTGCCCTCATTTCTTGTTCCCCATTCCTAATTTCTCATCATTTCTGATACCGCCCCAACTCTTCCCGCATGCCGTCGGCGAAGAGGTTCAGACCGATGACCAGCGAGGCGATGGCGACGGAGGGCGGAATGACGCCCCAGGAAAAGACAAAGATAAAGCGGCGGGCGTCGTTGACCATGCTGCCCCAATCCGGGTCTGGGGGCGGCAGGCCAATCCCCAAAAAGCCCAGGGTGCCGATGGCGAAAATGGCGTATCCAACGCGCAGGGTAGCATCCACCAGGACCGGACCTCTGGCATTGGGCAGGATTTCCCGGAACATAATGTAGGAAGGCGATTCGCCCCGGGTCTCCGCGGCGCGGATATAGTCCCGGGTTTTGATGTCCAGCGCGAGGCTGCGCACCAGCCGGGCAATGCCGGGCGTCCCCGTCACGGTAATGGCGAAAACCACGACCAGATCGCCCTGTTCAAAGGCCGTAATAATGACCAGGTAGAGGACGATGGCCGGAAACGCGACCAGAGCATCCAGCACCTGCATGATGATCTGATCCCACCAGCCGCCCCGATAGCCGGCGTTCAGCCCCAAAACGGAGCCGAAGAAAAGGGCGCCGATGACCCCCCAGACGGCTACGCCGCCGGGAATTACCCAGCCGTTCTCGCCGGGCAGGCGCGTCTTGAGCAGGACCACCTGCGTGCCCGCCATGAGGCGCGAAAGGATATCCCGGCCCAAATGATCCGTGCCCAGCCAGTTGGTACTATTGGGCATGAGGTTCTGGGTAAACAGGCTGGAGTTGGGCGGATAGGGCGTCCAGAAAAGCGAAACGATGCCCAGAACCAGCCAAAGGAGGACGATAACCAACCCTACCGTGGCAATACGCGAAGCAAAAACCAGGGACAAATTATCCCAGGCCCGGCTCCAGCGCGACGGAGAAGGCGGAACGTCGATTGTTTGCGGTGCGACAGTCATAAATGAGATTCTTTCAAGCTCAAAAATCAAATCGTTACGTTCTACGAATAGCGAATTCTCGGGTTCAGCAGCATGTACGCCGCATCGCCGATGAGGCGGGTGGCCACGGCAATGATGACCAGGAGCATGGCCGCGGCTTCCACCGCGTTGGGATCGCCGAAAATGGCGGCGCTGTAGATGTAGCTGCCCAGGCCGGGATAGCCGAAAATAGCCTCGACCACCACCACGCCGCCGATGAGCCAGTTGACGTGGAGCATGATGATGGTGATGGGTGCGAGCAGGGCATTGCGCAGCGCATGGCGCATAACAATGCGGCGGCGGGGCATGCCCTTGATAGCCGCCGTGCGAATGTAGGGCGCCTCCATAACCTCTACCATGCTGGCTCGGGTCATGCGCGCCACGTAGCCCAATTCCACCGCCGTCAGGGTCATGACCGGCAGAACCAGGAGCATGGGCTTCTCAAAAATAGCATTGGGGCTTGTGAAGATGGCGACGGCCGGAAAGACGCGCCACCAAACGCCGAAGATGAGGATGAGGAAGATGCCCGTGACGAATTCAGGCGTTGCCGTCAAGGCCAGACCGCCGATGGAGATCACCCGGTCGATCCACGTGCCTTCGTTGATGCCCGCTATGACGCCCAGGAAGACGGCCAGAGGCATAACGATGAGAAAAGCCAATCCGGCCAGAATAAGGGTATTGCGCACCCGGGGCCAAAGGGTCACGGAGACGGGGCGGCCGGTTTGCAGAGACTTGCCGGCATCAAAGCGCAGCAGCCCCTTGCGCAAAGGGATATATTCCCGGGGGCCGTCGCCCTCCTTGCGAAAGCCGGCCTTGGTGCGCACCCAGACGGTTTCGCCCGCGCCGCGCATCCACATGACCGCGTTGTTATCGGCGTCCACGCCCCAGAAATAGGAAGCGCCGTTTTCGCCTTCCTGCCATGCAACGTCGGCTGGGCTTTCTACTGACGAACCGTCGGCTTGACGCGTGAGCTGATAGAGTTCGCCGTCACGCATGGTCCAGCGCACCAGCTCGCCGTCCCGCTCCGCCCACCATTCAGCCTCATCGGTAGATTCGTTGCGCACGGTGACTAAGGGCAATCCTACGGCGCGCTCAGCCCGCCAATCGCTGCCGGCCAGCCAATCGAGATAGCGCTGCCACGCCGGTGCATTCAGTCCAAGCTGCGTGCGATAAGAGGCGCGCTGCTCCGGCGTGGATTCGATGCCCAAAATCTTCACCGTCACGTCGCCTGATCCCACTTCCAGGAAAAAGAAGAGGGCTGCCGACACAATCAGCATAGTCAGGACAGCGGAAATCAGGCTGCGTACGATAAAACGGGCCATAGACGAATCTCCGAAGAGTATTGGGATAAAGAAAGAGCAGGCGGGGACGGGGAGATAATACTGCGTACTGCATCATTGGCTCCGGCAGGGCAATACTCGCCAAAACGGATGAGAATTTACCCTGCCGGCCGTTCGCAGTACGCAGTATTTGTTATACTATGCGTCTTTCCACACGTCTGCCATCAGGAAGTAGGCCGTGGGATGGGCCACCACGTTCTGAAATTCGGAGCGGGTGATATTCCAGACGTTCTTCCAGAAGCTGTTGCCGATGGGCCCCCGCTCCTGCATGATGTCCTCCATCTGAGAATAGAGCTCGCGGCGAGCGTCCACGTCCAGCGTAGACTGGGCCTGGTTCAACAGCTCAGTAAAGTCATCATCGTACCAGCGGGTCTCGTTCCAGGCGCCGATGGATTCCTTGGTATAGGCCAACGCCGCAATCATCACGCCTAACGGGCGATGGGTCCACGAGGTAATGCCCAGATCCACCTCGGTCCAGCGGTCCCAGTAGCCGCCCGGTTCGGTGATGTCCAGGGTAATGTCGAAGCCGGCCGGCTCGGCCAACTCCTTGAGGGCCTGGGCCAACTCCGGTTCGTTCTGATCGTTCTTGGTTGCCAGCGTCACTTTCAGGGGCAATTCAATGCCCTTCTCAGCTGCGTATTCCTCCAGCAAAGCGCGTGCGCCGTCGGGATCGTAAGCAGGGATGGGCTTTTCTGCATAAGCCGGATGAATGGGCGCAAAGTGCGCGTCAATCGAAAGATCGCCTTCGCCGAAATAGGCAAGCTGGAGAATCTTCGCCCGATCCTGGCACATCTTGAGCGCCGTGCGCACCCGGTTGTCATCCCACGGTTCCAAATCCACCCGCATGCGCAGGACGAGACACTGAGCCGTGCTCACCGGGCGGATTGTGAGGTCAGGCATGCCCTGCAGGGCCTGGAAGTCGGACGGGCGGGGATCGTACATGGTATCAACCTGACCGGACTGGAGCGCGGCCACGCCCGCGTCCTTATCGGTGGAGACAAAGATCAACTCATCCAGATAAGGCAACGGATCGCCGTCCTCGCCGTTCTGCCAGTAATCTTCCCGGCGGGTAAAGCGAGCGCGCTCACCCTCGGCATACTCTTCTAACATGAACGGGCCGGTGCCGATGGGCTGCTTGACGATATCGCCCTCAAAATCCCGGTGGAGAATCACCGCCGGGTAGTGGAAGAGGGATTCAGGAATAGCGATATCGGGCGTCTCCAGATTCAGACGAATATGATAATCATCCACCTTCTCTACATTGTCGATGCTGCCCAACGATCCGAGCAGGCCGAGCATGGAGGAGCCGACGTCCGGGTTGAGCCATTCGCCCATGGTAAAGATAACGTCATCCGCGGTCAGATCATCGCCGTTATTAAACTTGATGCCCTGCTTAAGATAAAGGTCCCATGTCTTGACGTCGTCGCTGGCCTCCCAGCGGTCCAGAAGGAGCGGGCGGGTGATGTTGTCCGGGCCCGTCTCGGTGAGATATTCGTTCATCTGGCGGACGATGTTGGCCCCTTCCACCCACGACAGGCGAGCGGGATGATCCAACAATTGGAGCTGCATGGATGCAGTCCAGGTTCCGCCGCGCTTGACTGCGCCGGAGGCCGCTTCGGCCCCGGTATCAGACCCGGCAGGAGCTCCGGCCGCAGGCGCTTCAGCGGCTGGGGCGGCTCCGCAGCCGGCCAAGGCATACGCCACAGGCACGGACGCGCCCAACAGGGTCGCGAAGCGCAGGAATTCGCGCCGGTTCATCTTGCCTTCACGATGATCGCCGGCCGCGTTTAAGACGGCCGGGTGAATGCGGCTTGCTTTGCTCATAAGTATTCACTCCTTGGTAATACAGAAAGAACAGGGCTTAAGATGGACTAAGTTTTGCCGACAATTCGTAGGCGCAAAGGCCGAAACCAGCGCCCGACAGCAGGAAGCCGCTGGGGCAACTTCAACTCAACGCCTGAGGACGTTTTTGCAGTCAGGGGACGGTTAAAAACCACCCATCAGGGAAATGTTAACAAAACCTAACAAAAAACAGAGCGGGCTTATTACAGACGGGGAAATGCGTTGTTGTACCTATCCATAATTACGTTGTGCGCGCCGCTGCGGGCTGCGGGAGCGAGTATAACATAGTGAGCAGCTTTGTCAAAAAGGATTGGGAAAGCCCGACCCGCCGGGCGGGAACAAAAAAGATGGGGCGAACCCATAACGTCGGATCTCCCCGCGCTCGGCTTTGCGCGTTCATATCCATGTGCTAAACTGCAAGCCTATCAAGTAAAGGCCCTGACAGGGACAGGCTGTTGGATTGAACGACGCATAGCGAGCCGGTAGACGGTGAAAGACCGGACGTCAATCTCCAACCGCGACACCCTCGAGCCGATCGGTGAACAAGCATGCTCTATGCAATAGCCGACTTCCGGGTTGCGCCCGTTACAGCGCCACAGCTTAAGCGCGGCTATATGGCCGCGCCGAGTTGGGAAAGGTTCTGTCGCTTCGCTGCGGCGGAACGAAAGGTGGTGGCACCACGATGCGGCGCAAGCCCTCGTCCTCCTGAGAGGACGAGGGCTTTTTATTTTTCTATAACGGGAAGGAGGAGTCGTCATGCCCGACGATGACGATGATGATAACGACGATCTGAAGGATGACGGCGCGGGCGCTTGCACATGAGGAGCAGGCGCCGCCGTGCGCCACGGCTACTCTGTAAAACAAGCAAGGAAGAATCCCATGCAAGCATTATCCGCTTCTCCACATATGGCCACGCTGCGCACGACGGAGCTGGCCCATCACCCAGGCGAACGAGTTCGCCTGACCGGTTGGCTGCACGCGCTGCGGCGGCTGGGCGGCATCAACTTTATCATCCTGCGCGACGGCTGGGGCACGGTCCAGGCCGTCACCGAGAATGCAGCTGACCTCGCCGACCTCACGGAAGCCAATCTTCAGTCTGAAAGCGTCATCAGTCTGGAAGGCGTAGTCACGGCCAATCCCCAGGTTCCCGGCGGCTTTGAGCTGTTGGCGCCTCGGGTTACGGTCATCACGCCGGTCATGGAACCCCTGCCCGTCCTCATCAGCAAGCGCGAGGTGAAGGCGGGGCTCACAACGCTGCTGGACCACGCTGTGACGGTAAACCGGCACCCCAAACGGCGCGCGGTTTTTCGCCTGGCCGCGGGCGTCATGGCCGGATTTCGCACGTATCTAAATGGCCGGGGCTTTACCGAAATTCAGACGCCCAAGCTGGTCGCATCGGCCACGGAAAGCGGCGCAAACGTCTTCCCGGTAGACTACTTCGACGCGACGGCCTATCTTGCCCAAAGCCCCCAATTCTACAAACAGATCATGGTGGGCGTTTTCGAGCGGGTTTACGAAGTGGGGCCCGTCTTTCGGGCCGAGCCCCACGCTACGGCCCGCCACATCAATGAATATGTGAGCCTGGACGCGGAATTCGGCTTCATCGAGGATCACTTTACGGTCATGGCGCTGTTGCAGGATGCGTTATACCATATTTTCCAAACGCTGGAGACGCAATATGCGGCGGAGCTGGCTCTGACCGGGGCTGTACTGCCCCAGGCGCCGGAAACGATCCCGCACCTTCACTTTGCCGACGCCCAGGAGCTACTCTTTGCCGAGTTTGGCGAGGACGTGCGGGGCGAACCGGACCTGGCGCCTGAAGATGAGCGGCGGCTGGGAGAATGGGCGCGCAGGGAATATGCCAGCGACTTTCTTTTCATCACCGGTTATCCCATGGAGAAACGCCCATTTTATACCCATCCGGATCCGGCTCGGCCCGCCTACTCCAACTCTTTCGACCTGCTCTTTCGGGGGATGGAGCTGGTAACCGGCGGTCAACGCCTGCATTGCTATGGCGACTATCTGGACGCGTTGGCCCGCTCCAGTCAGCCGACTGAGCCGTTCGCCGCATATCTGGAGGCTTTCCGCTTCGGTATGCCGCCCCACGGCGGTTTCGCCATCGGTCTGGAGCGCCTGCTCATGCAGCTGCTGGGCGAAAGTAATCTGCGGCTGACGACCCTCTTCCCCCGGGACATGCACCGACTCACCCCGTAGTGCAGGATTCTTCGCCGGCCTTCTGCTATCATGACGCTGCTGTGGCGACCCGCTCAGAATGACAGGACAAGACACTCTGTCATTCTGAGCGGGTCAACCCGAAACAACCGGGCGTCCCTAACCCCCAGCGAAGAATCTACCCGCCGATTACCCAG